>JBJEHI010000021.1:0-21279 GCA_051875915.1 Bacteroides sp. | reverse complement strand
TTGACACGTATATTTATCCGCAATGCCTCCTGCAGAAAGCATGTTTCAATAACAGGGCACTTCTCTCTTACTGTTATTCTCTCCTAGTCTATAGATCAAAATTGACAACCTATCGCGATTCTCAAATCACCTTTACTATTTTCATACCCGTTGGCGGAATTAAGTTAGTGCGTACTTAATTCCTCTAACGGGTTTATACATTATATATTGCCATTCTTGCGAATCACTCCTTATGACTTCCCAACACGCTATCCTTGTGGCAGTACCTCGGTGAGAGTACGCTGGTACTCCGTACTAAGTACTGCAGTACTCCGTACAGAGTACTGATGTAATCTTGGTAAGAGTACTGAATTTGGTCAGAAGAACAACTCAAATTTCGGATTTCCACTCGGCTATGGTACGGGTTTCGGAAGAGAAGTTCATGCCGATGCGGATAATCTGGCGAGGGTCTGCGGCGTAGAGCTTGGCGTAGCCTTTGGCCTCTATCTGCTGCAAGGCCTCGTCGGCACTGCCGTCCATCTTGAACTCCAGGATATAGACATACTCCTTCATCTCCAAGGTGCAGTTCACACGGCCGTAGCTTTGCCGGTCTTCCACCTTGATGGCCTGGCAATAGACTCCTATCAGACGTAGAATCAGGTAAAAGGTATATTGGAAATGCTTCTCCGTGGCCTTGATGTCCTTCAACGCCTCGTGGCTGTCGTAGGGAATACTGGAGAGGAAGGCGGTGAGCGACTCGCAGAAAGGCTCTACCTCGCCGACGTTCAGCAACTCTACCGCATCGGTCAGCCAAGAGGAGAAATTGTCGTTTCTCGATTTCAGATAGTTGGAAGCCACTAAGGAAAGGAATCCCTTACGCACTTCGTTGTTGGGGAAATCGAGCAGAAAAGTTTCGGTCATGGGGCGATAGTCCTTGATGGTCAGGTAGCCGCTCTGGTAAATCATAGGCAGCGGGCGTTCCACATCGGCCTTGTAGTCGATGAACTCCGAGGCATCGTAGTATTTGCCTGTCAGCTCATTGATTTGCTCGTTGTTGTGCCCTAACAGACGGATGAGGTAGGTGGGAGTGCCCGTGGCAAACCAGTAGTCGCGCAGCATCTTCATGTCGAAGGCATTCAGCAGACTGAAGGGGTTAAAGATGCCCAGCATGGCGGGACTGAAATGGTAACCGTCGTACTGCAGTTTCAGCATCCGCTTCATTTCATCGACGTTCACATTCAACTCTTCGGCAAACTCCCGGACGGGTTCGGCAAATACGGTGTCCAGTTCCTCCTGCGTGATTCCGCAAAGGGCTTCGTAGCGTTTGTCCATGCTGATATCCTTCGGCTGGTTGAAGCCGCTGAAGACACTGACCTGCGAGAACTTGGTCACACCCGTCAGCATCACGAAACGCAGGTCGGCATCGGCTGCCTTGAAGGTGCTGTAGAAACCTTTCAGGATGTTGCGGTGGTCATCCTCTAGCAGAA
The DNA here is from genome assembly GCA_051875915.1 of Bacteroides sp. Lineage (GTDB taxonomy): Bacteria > Bacteroidota > Bacteroidia > Bacteroidales > Bacteroidaceae > Bacteroides. The sequence goes on along the minus strand of JBJEHI010000021.1, from coordinate 19,813 downwards.
TGCGGTTGCCGGACTCGTCCATGAACGATGCTTCGGCATCCAACACATCGAGTATCGGCTTGTCGTATTCGTCAATCAGCACCACGGCGCGACGGCCAGTCTGTCGGTGAGCCTCCTGAAGTAGCAGGCTAAAGCGCAGACCCAAGTCCTGCTCCTTGGTCGTAAGGCCGTACTCCTGCTCCCAAGTAGAGAGATAGTGGCAGATTCGCTCTCTCAACACGTCTTGCTTTGTGAAGTTTCCCCCATTGAAATCCATATGAAATACGGGATAAACCTGCCACTCTTTCTCCAACTTATCAATAGCCAGCCCTTCGAACAGCTCTTTGTGCCCCAAAAAGTAGTGCTTCAGGGTGGAGATAAGCAGGCTCTTGCCGAACCGTCGAGGGCGGCTCAAGAAATAGATTGTTCCGTTACAAACAAGGTCATAAATCAAGGCTGTCTTATCCACATAAACATAACCTTCCTCACGAATCCGGTCAAAACTCTGTATTCCAATGGGGTATTTCATAACGCATCTGCTTAACTATTCTGCATACAAAGTTAGGGATTCCAAATGAAAATGCAAATCAGGAAGAAATTATTTGATGAATCCGAACAGGAATGGACTCAATACATTATTTTTGCGGCCCGAATTACAATGTCATTAAGAATAAATGATATGAGAAAATTTGATATCGAGACACTATTCTCTTTAGGATATAAGTCCGAATACCCTCAGCGCCAACTTCTGATGGGATATCTCGTCTATTCTGTTCTTGGAACGCTGCTTTTGTCTCTTCCATGCTGCAACAGAGGCGGCATATCTGTAGTAGACAACCTCTTTTCTGCCATATCGGCCCTGTCAACCACAGGACTTTCTACCGTTGACGTATCTTCCGGCTATACATTCTGGGGACAATTGGTCATCCTGCTGCTTATCCAGTTGGGAGGACTTGGCTATATGACATTCTCCTCGTACGTGATGTTCCGTCTGACCCGACATTTGGGCACGAACGAAGCCAAAATGTTCCATGCACAGTTCTCTTTCCCCGACAAGATGCAGTCGGACAATATGCTGGGAAACATCGTGAATTTTGCATTGGCATTTGAATTGCTGGGCATCCTGCTACTCTATCCCTATTTTCTGCTGCACCATGTGGACAGCCCATTATGGTCGGCAGTATTCCATTCCGTTTCGGCCTTCTGCACCGCAGGTTTTAGCATCTATAACGACAACCTTGTACAGTTTCAGACCGATTGGTATGTAAACATCATCATTGCCCTGCTGAGCTATATGGGGGCAATGGGATTTATCATGATGACCGACCTGCTCCGAAAGTTGCGCAGACCCGGCTACCGAATTTCGTTCACAACAAAGGTAATCGCAGTCATCACCACAGGATTGACCGTCTGGAACACCCTTCACCTGTTCTTCTTTGAGCCAACGCTTCAAGGCATGGACTTTTCAGACAAGCTGCTTGCCGCCTGGTTTCACTCCATGTCAGCCATCACCACAGTTGGGTTCAATACCATCGATATGAGTTCGGTCTGCGCAGTGACGATGATAGTTTTGTCATTCTCCATGTATATAGGCGCATCGCCATCGGGTACCGGCGGTGGGCTGAAGTCAACCACTCTCTCTGCCTTGTTTGCCTATACGAAAAACAAGCTTGGGCTGCGGAAAGACATCTCACTGGCCGGCAACAAGGTGCCGGCATACCGCGTGGATGCAGCCCTCACCACAGCCGTCTTCTATACCCTGATTCTTGCAACGGGCATCTATCTGCTGACCATCTTCGAAGGTGACGGTCAACGCTTTCTTGACATCGTATTCGAGGCAACATCCGCATTGGCAACAGCCGGACTCTCATCGGGCATCCTCTCCTCTGTCTGCATAGGAAGCAAACTGGTGTTGATAGGATTGATGTTTATCGGCCGGGTAGGTGTCATCACGTTAGGAAATGTGATGCTCGTCAGAGCACATGCACAAGGTGCCAAACACAGGAGCGATCTGGTGGTCTGATTTGGCTACCTCCTGGCAGCCACATAGAGCCCGCTGACTATGCAGAGCACACCGACAAGAGCCATGAAGGTGAGTCGCTCGTCAAGCCACACCACCGAACCAAGCAGGGTGAAAAGCGGATTGAGATAGAGAAAATTGGAGGCACGGACAGCTCCCATCCGCTTCAGCACCACATTCCACACCGCATAGCAGATGAGTGATGCCAGCACTCCCAAAAACAGCAGGTTGGACCATACCACCGGATGGAGCAATCCGTGCAGGGGAAAACTCCACGGACGCAGCAGGAAAGCCGGCAATATAGTTATCAATCCGTAAAAAAAAATTTTGCGGGTAATGAAGTTGGTATCGTAACGCTGGAACAGACGCTTCATCAGCAAACTGTAAAAAGCCCACAGCAGAGCAGCCGACAACGACAGACAATCACCTACAGGCGAAAGTTTCAGCACAAAATTGCCGTTGTAAACCACAAACGCCACTCCCAGCAAAGCCAGCAGCGAACCCATCCACAACGCACGGCTGGCATGAGTCTCTTTATCCATCCACAGAAACAGCAGCGTGGTAAGCAAAGGGGTGGTGCAGACGATAAACGAAACGTTGGTGGCATAGGTATATTCCAACGCCGTGTTCTCCGTCAGGAAGTAGAGCGAACCACCCGTCACTCCGCCCAGCAACAGCAGAAATTCATCCTTCCAACTATCGGCCATCAGCTTGTGAGGAGCTATCAGCCAAATGCCGACATACGCCATCAGAAAGCGCAATACGAATATCTCCTGAGGCGTGAGCCCGTGCATAATCAACGTTTTTGTAGAGATGAATGTCAGTCCCCAAATGCCTACAGTCACTATGGCAATGAAATACCACAGTTTGTTATTCTCTATATTCATATATTCTATTCACTTTTTGGCGACAAAGGTAATGCAAATCTGAAAATAAACACGTAACTTTGCGCCGCTTATCAACCGGCTAATAACCGGTTTTAACAAGATAATAAACATAGTTTTCAACAAAATACTAATAACAACCGGTATGGAATACAATTTCAGGGAGATTGAAAAGAAATGGCAGAAACGGTGGGCTGACAACAAAACCTACCAAGTGACGGAAGACGAAACGAAGCAGAAATACTATGTGCTGAACATGTTCCCCTACCCCAGCGGTGCGGGACTTCATGTAGGACATCCGTTAGGATATATCGCTTCGGACATTTATGCCCGCTACAAACGACTGCAAGGTTTCAATGTACTGAATCCCATGGGATATGATGCCTATGGACTGCCGGCTGAACAATACGCCATACAGACCGGACAACATCCGGCTATTACAACGGTCAATAACATCAACCGATACAGAGAACAGTTAGACAAGATAGGATTCTCGTTTGACTGGAACCGCGAGATACGCACCTGCGACCCGGAATACTATCACTGGACGCAATGGGCTTTCCAACAAATGTTCAACAGCTTCTACTGCAACACTTGTGCGCAAGCCAAACCCATCAGCAAACTGGTGGAACACTTCGCACAACAAGGTACGGAAGGACTGGACGTGGCTTGCAGTGAAGAACTGAACTTCAGTGCCGAAGAGTGGAATGCCAAGAGCGAAAAAGAACAACAAGAGATTCTGATGAACTACCGTATCGCCTACTTAGGTGAGACAATGGTCAACTGGTGTCCGCAACTGGGCACGGTACTGGCCAACGACGAAGTGGTTGACGGTGTGTCGGAACGCGGCGGATTCCCTGTCGTACAGAAGAAGATGCGTCAGTGGTGTCTGCGTGTATCGGCATACGCCCAACGTCTGCTGGACGGACTGGAAACAATTGACTGGACCGATTCGCTGAAAGAGACACAACGTAACTGGATAGGACGCTCGGAAGGTACGGAAGTACGGTTCAAGGTAAAAGATAGTGACCTGGAATTCACCATCTTCACCACACGTGCCGATACCATGTTCGGAGTCACTTTCATGGTGCTGGCGCCCGAAAGCGAACTGGTAGCCCAAGTGACTACCGATGCACAGAAAGCCGATGTAGATGCTTACCTGGAACGTACAAAGAAACGTACCGAGCGCGAACGCATCAGCGACCGTAGCGTGACGGGTGTATTCACCGGCAGCTATGCCATCAACCCCTTTACAGGTGATGCAGTACCCATCTGGGTGAGCGACTATGTATTGGCCGGATATGGTACAGGTGCTATCATGGCCGTACCTGCCCACGACAGTCGCGACTATGCTTTTGCCCGTCACTTCAACCTGCCCATCGTTCCGCTGGTAGAGGGATGCGACGTAAGCGAAGAGAGCTTCGATGCCAAAGAGGGTATCGTATGCAACTCACCACGCGAAGGTGTCACTCCCTACTGCGACCTGTCATTGAACGGACTGACCATCAAGGAGGCTATTGCTGCCACCAAGAAATATGTAAAAGAGCATCAGATGGGACGTGTCAAGGTGAACTACCGTCTGCGTGATGCTATCTTCAGTCGCCAACGTTACTGGGGCGAACCCTTCCCTGTATACTACAAGGAGGGTATGCCTTACATGATTCCGGAAAGCTGCCTGCCGTTGGAACTGCCCGAAGTGGCCAAGTTCCTGCCTACCGAGAGTGGCGAACCACCTTTGGGACACGCCACACGCTGGGCTTGGGACACGGTGAACAACTGCGTGACAGACAATGACAAGATAGACAACCAGACCATCTTCCCCTTGGAACTGAATACCATGCCTGGCTTTGCAGGTTCCAGTGCCTACTACTTGCGATACATGGATCCGCGCAACCACCAAGCCTTGGTAGACAAGAAGGTGGATGAATACTGGCGTAGCGTAGACCTCTACGTAGGAGGTACCGAACATGCTACAGGACACTTGATTTACTCCCGATTCTGGAACAAGTTCCTGCACGATTTGGGTATATCAGCTGTGGAAGAACCCTTCCAGAAACTGGTGAATCAGGGTATGATTCAAGGACGAAGCAACTTTGTATATCGCATCAAGGATACCAACACATTTGTATCGTTAGGTCTGAAAGAGCAGTATGACACTACCCCACTCCACGTGGATGTGAACATCGTATCGAACGACATACTGGATGTAGAGGCCTTCAAGGCATGGAGACCGGAATACAATACGGCTGAATTCATTTTGGAAGACGGCAAATACGTCTGCGGATGGGCAGTTGAAAAGATGTCGAAATCGATGTTCAACGTAGTGAATCCGGACATGATTGTAGAAAAATACGGTGCCGACACGCTGCGTATGTACGAAATGTTCCTGGGTCCTGTAGAGCAGTCAAAGCCATGGGACACAAACGGTATAGACGGTGTACACCGCTTCCTGAAGAAATTCTGGAGCCTCTTCTACGATCGCAACGGCAACTATTTAGTAACGGACGAATCCGCTACCAACGACGAGTGGAAAGCACTGCACAAACTGATAAAGAAGGTGACCGGCGACATAGAAACCTTCTCATACAACACCAGCATCAGTGCCTTCATGATTTGCGTCAACGAGTTGTCTGCCCTGAAATGCAACAAGAAGGAGGTATTGAGCCAACTGATTGTGACACTGACTCCGTTTGCACCGCACGTATGCGAAGAACTGTGGGAGACATTGGGACAGAGCGGCAGCGTATGTGATGCCCAATGGCCGGCTTGGAACGAAGCCTATCTGGTAGAAAACACAGTGAACTACACGGTATCGTTCAACGGAAAGGCACGCTTCAACAAAGAGTTCCCCACAGATGCCGATGCAGCCGCCATCCAAAGCGGTGTATTGGCCGACGAACGTTCGGAAAAGTGGATGGAAGGAAAGAGCATCGTGAAGGTCATCGTGGTGCCCAAGAAGATTGTAAACATCGTAATCAAATAAATAAATCCAATTTTATAAACTAAACCATAATGCAATTGAAGAAAAATCGAATGGAGCTGATGCGGGAGTTGAAAGACTATACCCTCATCACTTTCGGACTAATCAGTTATTCACTGGCGTGGTCAGCGTTCCTGATCCCTTACCAGATTACTACCGGCGGAACCACCGGTATAGGTGCCATCATCTATTACGCAACCGGGTTCCCCATACAGTATTCGTACTTTATCATCAACGCCGTGCTGATGACGTTCGCCATCAAGATACTGGGACCGAAGTTCAGTATCAAGACCACGTATGCCATCTTCATGCTGACAGCTCTGCTGGAATTCTTCCAATGGTTAGTGAAGAATCCCGACGGTACCTTCCCGCAACTGCTGGGACCCGGACAGGACTTCATGGCCTGTCTGATAGGTGCATCAATGTGTGGCATCGGTCTGGGTGTCGTATTCAATTGCAACGGTAGTACCGGCGGAACGGATATTATTGCGGCCATCATCAACAAGTATCACGACGTGACGTTAGGACGCATGGTCATGGCTTGCGATGCCATGATTATCGGTTCATGTTACTTCGTTTTCCATGACTGGAGACGGGTGATATTCGGTTTCGTAACCCTTTTCATCATCGGCATCGTGCTGGACTATATCGTCAACAGTGCCCGCCAGTCGGTTCAGTTCTTCATTTTCTCAAAGGAATATGACAAGATTGCCGACCGCATCATCAAAGAGACGCACCGAGGTGTGACGGTACTCGACGGTACCGGCTGGTACAGCAAAAGCGGAGTCAAGGTATTGGTTGTGCTGGCCTACAAACGCCAGTCGGTCGATATATTCCGACTGGTGAAGGACATCGACCCCAATGCCTTCATCTCGCAGAGTTCGGTCATCGGCGTGTATGGCGAAGGGTTCGACCGCCTGAAAGTGAAATGATTAACATACACTATATGAAGAAATTTGTTTTTGCCACAAACAACAATCATAAGCTGGAAGAAGTATCGGCCATCTTAGGAAATAAAGTAGAGCTGCTCAGCATGAAAGATATAGGATGTCATGACGACATTCCGGAAACTGCCGACACCCTGGAAGGAAACGCACTGCTGAAGGCAAGATACATCTATGACAAATATCATACCGACTGCTTTGCTGATGATACGGGATTGGAAGTAGAGGCACTCAACGGTGCACCGGGCGTATTTTCAGCCCGCTATGCAGGCGATGCGCACAACTCGGAAGCCAACATGAACAAGCTGTTGCGCGAACTGGAGGGAGCTGACAACAGGAAAGCCCGTTTCCGTACTGTTTTCGCCTTGATTGTGAATGGCAAGGAACATATCTTCGAAGGGATAGTGAAAGGAGAAATCACGAAAGGAAAACATGGAACATCGGGATTTGGCTACGATCCTATCTTCTTGCCGGAAGGATATACGCAGACCTTTGCCGAAATGGGTAATGAACTGAAAAACAAAATCAGTCATCGGGCCGTTGCTACCAAAAAGCTCTGCAACTTCATATTAAAGTAATATAGTAATATGGGCGGAAACTGTTCCGCCCATACTTATTAGCTTACAGTCCCAGCTTGGCTGAAATCTCCAGCATACGCTGGATAGGCTTCACTGCCTTCTTGGCAATTTCAGGGTCAACGGTGATTTCGGGACTCTCGTTCTTCAAGCAGTCATACAGCTTCTGCAACGTATTGAGGCGCATATAGCTGCATTCGTTACAGGCACAGGTACTATCGTTGGGAGGAGCAGGGATGAACGTAGTGTCGGGACACTTCTTCTGCATCTCGTGCAGGATGCCCGATTCAGTTGCCACAATATACTCCTTCTCGGGATGGGCTACCGCATACTTCAACAAGGCAGCAGTCGAACCTACCACATCGGCCAACTTCAATACAGCTCCCTTACACTCGGGATGAGCCAACACCAATGCCTGCGGATGCTCACGCTTTATTTCAACTATCTTTTCAACCGAGAATTGTTCATGTACATGGCACGCTCCATCCCATAATAACATATTCCGACCGGTGATGCTGTTGATATAATTACCCAGATTTCTATCCGGACCAAAGATTATTTTCTCATCTTTGGGGAAACTTTCCACAATCTGACGGGCATTGGTAGAGGTAACCACCACATCGGTAACGGCCTTTACAGCCGCTGTGGTATTCACATAAGAGATGACCGTATGGTCGGGATGCTCATTGACAAACTGTGCAAACTTGTCGGCCGGACAACTGTCGGCCAGCGAACAGCCTGCTGCCATGTCGGGTACCAATACCTTCTTGTCAGGACAGAGTACTTTGGCTGTTTCGCCCATGAAGTGTACTCCACACATCACGATGATGTCTGCCTCCGTCTTGGCTGCCCATTGAGCCAATGCCAGGCTATCGCCTACATAGTCGGCTATGTCCTGTATCTCGCCCTTCTGGTAGTAGTGACCCAGAATCAACGCATTTTTCTCTTTCTTCAGTTGCTTGATAGCTTCAATCAGATTATCCATAATTATATTTATTGATTTCTTTTCTTAAAATAAAATTCCCCTTTATGGTGATAGTAGCCTGTTAATAGTGTGGAGAAATAAATCATTTTTTTCTTGCCTGACAAGTTATTAGTGCAAGAGAAAAAGTCATCCTCTCGTTATCAACTGTCAAAATAACTCTCTATCTATTGATGTCAAGCTGTTTATTGATTAATTTCCCTACTCTATCAACACGCTGTTAATTAACCGCAAAGTTAATAACTTTCGTCGTATAAATCTTTGTGGAAAGGCTGAAAAATGTGTTTAAAGTAGCTTAGAAAATTCAGGCTAACTTTTTTGCTTTGTTCATCAGTATCGCTGCATATACGTTTTCCTGAATGATGCAACTCTTTTTTCTAAAAATCTTTCCCTGTACTATCGACCGTTTTTCAACGCTTATCAACGGGGTTTTAAACATGGAATTTGTACTTGACAGGCATTTTATCTATATTTGCAGAAGAAAGTATGCAGTAAGGTATGGAACATCGTAAATTAAAGGTTACAGAGCTGAACAGAATCAGTGTAGAAGAGTTTAAGGAGGCACAAAAGCTGCCTTTGGTGATAGTGCTGGACAACGTCAGAAGTCTGCATAACATCGGTTCGGTGTTTCGTACATCGGATGCTTTTCGTATAGAATGTATTTATCTGTGTGGCATCACAGCCACCCCACCCCACCCTGAGATGCACAAGACGGCTTTAGGAGCTGAATTTACTGTTGACTGGAAGTATGTTGATAACACTGTGAAAGCGGTTGACAAACTGAAGTCAGATGGATATGTGGTATATTCGGTGGAACAGGCAGAAGGCAGCATCATGCTGGATGAATTGACGTTGGACAAGGAGAGAAAGTATGCTGTGGTGATGGGAAACGAGGTGAAAGGAGTACAGCAAGAGGTCATCGACCATTCGGACGGATGTATAGAGATACCTCAATATGGTACCAAACATTCGCTGAACGTATCTGTTACGGCAGGCATTGTCATTTGGGACCTGTTCAAGAAGCTGGCATAAGCATTCGCAGGTTATCAACTTTCCTGCTCGCAACGATGTTCGTAAGGGATGGTAAAGATAAACCGCGCTCCCTTTTTATAGGTAGGGTCTATCCAGATTTTACCGCCTAATTTGTCTACGGTAATCTGGCAGATAGAGAGTCCCAAGCCGGTACCTTGCGCAAATTCGTTCAGTTTGTGAAAGCGTTCGAAGACGGCAGTCTGTTTTTCCAAGGGAATGCCGCAACCGCTGTCGGTGACCGAGAAACGCCATTGTCTTTGCTCTTCATCCGGTTCTACGTTCAACAGAATGAAACCTTTCTTTGTAAATTTGGCTGCATTGCCTATCAAGTTGACAAGCACTTGTTGCAACCGTATGTTGTCGGTTTCGGCTACAATGGTGGTTGTAGGGTGTCTGAAAGTGAGTTGTACCTCTTTGTGTACGTTAGGTTGCATACCTGCCACAATGTTTTCGCAGGTCTGTACAAGGTCTTGTTTCTTGAATTGGAAGTTCTGTCGTCCCGATTCCAATCTGGAGAGATCCAGGATGTCATTGATTAGTTTCAACAACAAGTCGGAGTTATACGATATGATGTTTACATACTCTTTCAGGTCTTTGTTCTCTTTAGTCTCTTCTTCCAATATGGTAGAGAATCCTACGATGGCATTCAGTGGTGTGCGTATTTCGTGACTCATATTGGAGATGAATGCTGACTTCAGCCGGTTGCTCTCTTCCGCCTTCTCCTTGGCTATGCGCAGTTCGTACTCCGAGTGTTGCAGATTCTTCTTATCCTCCTCCAGTTTGTTTTTCAACTGGCGTATGTGCCACGAATAGCGTACAGAGGCCAGAAAACCGATGGTCAGCAAAGTGATTACTAACAGGATAAGTAACAAGTACCACCGGTATGTATGGAGGAACTCTTTCCAGTGTGAGTTTTCGTTGTAAAAGAAGCTGTTTTCGGGCAGCATTTTTTTCTTCAGGTTGAACTCTTTTATTCGTTTCAAGTCAAAGCAATATCCATTGGACATACAGAAGATATTGGAAGGCAGGTTTTTCTCTCCCAAATCTATGAAACGATAGAGGTAGTTGGCCAGTTCATTCTCTACCTCCTCCTTGTATTGTGGTACGGAACCTCCAATGCACCAGTAACCCATGCCTGTGCCTGTCAGACTGAAGACAGGAAGCTGGCTGTTTGCTTTTCGGAACAGATAGTCGGCATTGTTCATATAGATGACATTGTCCCTGTCCAACCGCCATATACACAAGATGGAGACACTCTGTTCGGGGATAGCGGCCGCACGTTTCAACGCATCCTCCAGGTTCATACATCTGCCGTCTATCTCTATGATGTTCATTTCCGGGTAGTTGGCTTGGAGAGTTTGTCTGACTATCTGTTTTTCACCGAATCCGGTATAGGTGTTGTCACTGATGAGTACAATATTTTTGGTATCAGGAAAAAGGTGTCTGATCAGGTTGCAGTCAGAGTTTATATCATATTCATAATATAGGAAATACTTGACATTGAAGGCTTCCGACAGTTTCAGAAAGTCTACGGTCTTCACCTTTTCAGTATCTTCTGTTTGCAAACAAGGTATATTTCCGTTGTTCAACGTAGCTCCGTAACGTTGTCCTCTGAAGCAGGCAATCGGAATCTTTTTGTATTTTTCTTCCGGCATTGAGAAATAGCATGCCCAGGCTTCCGGACCCAGCAGAATGATGAATTTCGGATTGGGATGTTTTTTCAGTATCTTTTTCATTCGGTTGAACCACAATGACTGTTCGTCAAGCGAATGGCATGCAAGCGATTCGACTACCGTCATACACTTGCCTTCTAACTTCATATATTCGTTGATAAGTTTGGAAATGAAGGTGTAAGTATATTTGCTTTCGTGATTGTACGAACTGATAATCAATATCTCACCTCTGTCTGCTTTCTGTTGGGCAACTACATGGACAGCGGATAAACAAAAATAGATGAAAAGTATGAGCCGTATGAATTGTTTCATAGTCAGACTGTATTTGTTTGTTTGATGGCCAAAATTAGATAAAATAATCCAAATATAAAACAAAGGGAAGAAGTAAATGATGTTTTATAGTTGTCCGCTTTCTACCATCAGTATGATTCGTTCGGTCAGTGCATCATCGCCGGTAGCATCGTACTCCTTTTTCAGACTGGCACCAAACAGGGCGGCAAATGTCTGATACATGCCGGCTTTAAAGGGACCCATAAAAGCCTTTACCAGTTCATATCCGGTGGAGTTGGTTTGTCGGTCCACCAGCTTTATCAGCAGTTTTCCTTGCGCGAAGGTCAGTTTTTTCAGTCGGGGCGTATATTGTTCCTTCAGACTTTTCTCTACGGCTTTGATGTGTCGCTGGCGGGCCTTTTCGTTGGGCAGGGTTTGCAAGTATTCATACGTTTCGATAACTGCCCGGTTCACCTCTTTGGAGATGGGTAATACCTTCTTGACATCGCGTATCAGTTTCTGGTATTTGGCAACTTCTCGTTTGTTCTTGAATTTCAGTGGTTTGAAAATATAGACGGTAGGTAGTTTGACATACGGAATGGTATCTCCCTGGTATACACACATCGGTGTCAGATGGATGGTTTGCTGCAGATTGCCATTGGCATCATAGCGGCGTTGCGCCAGACACGTCAGACAGCTACATCCACAAAAGAGTGTGAATACTATGAGGTTAAGTCGTATGTCCATGCTGCAAAATTACACCATTCTATGGAAATACTCTTTTCTTTCCTTCTTTCTTTATAGTAAATTTCATATTTTCGTATGATTTTTGAAAAAGAGTCTCTCAAAACAAACAGTCGGGTAAATGAAAACAAGAAAAATCAGGTATCTGTTACTTTACGGTCTGCTGTGTATTAGCATTGGTATGCAGGCACAGCAGGTGACACTGCTTGTCCCATGGCAGGAGGAGCTGGAACAGCTCGGCATGAATGGAGAGGAGGAGACGGATGCCGATTGGCAGGATGAACTGGAGGAGTTGGCTCGACGCATGGAGGAACCGCTGGATTTGAATACGGCTACGCGAAAACAGCTGGAACAGTTCTTCTTTCTGACGGACAAGCAGATAGAAAACCTGCTGGCTTACGTCTATCTGCACGGACCGATGCAGACCGTGAGCGAGCTGCAAATGGTGGAGGAAATGGATAGAGAGAGCATCAATAGATTGCTGCCTTTGGTCTGCGTGAAACCGGTACAGAAGGGTGGGGGAGTACCCGGTTTCAAACAGGTGATGAAGTATGGCCGGCACGAATGGCTCACTCGGTTGGACATTCCCCTTTACATCCGGAAGGGATATGAAAAGAGTTATTTGGGTCCGTCGCTCTATCACTCCCTGCGTTATCGTTTCCGATACGGAGACCGTTTTCAGGTAGGTGTGACTGCTGAAAAGGATGCCGGCGAACCGATGTTTGCCCTGCACAACAGGAAGGGATATGACTGGTATTCACCCTTTCTGTTGTTGAAGGAGATGGGATGGCTGAAGGCGTTAGCACTGGGACATTACCGGATGAGTTTCGGTCAGGGGCTGGTACTTGGCAACAATTTCCTGTTTGGAAAGAGTTTCTCTCTCGCTACAACCGAACAGCGTACCGAAGGCATACGGGCACATACGTCGACGGATGAATACAACTACTTTCGCGGCGTGGCAGCTACGTTGCAGCCCATTCGGTCGGTCAACCTTACTTTATTCTATTCACACCGTTCGTTAGACGGAGTGGTTCAGCAGGATACCATCACCTCTATTTATAAAACCGGACTACACCGTTCGCAGGCCGAGGCAGACAAGCGGGAAACGTGTGTCATGCAGGCGGCAGGTGGCAGGTTGGCTTTCCAGAAGCAGGGAATCCGATTGGGTGTGACGGCCCTTGGATATGGATTCAATCATCCCTATTCACCCAATTACCGGAACTATGCCCGATACAGTATACAGGGAGACCGCTTCTATAACGTTGGGATGGATTATTCCTATCGGTCGGCTCACTTCTCCTGGACAGGTGAGATGGCGAAGGGCAAACAGGGGTATGCTTTGCTGAACCAGTTGGGCTACAGGTTTTCACCCGATTACCGTCTGTTGCTGATACACCGTTACTACACACACGACTATTGGGCCTTCTTTGCGCACTCTTTTTCAGAGGGGTCGGCTCCGCAAAACGAAAATGGCTGGTATCTGGCTGCCGAAGCATCTCCCTGGGCTGCCTGGCGTCTGTTCGCCTCGGTCGATTTGTTTTCCTTTCCTTGGTGGAAGTATCGTATCAGTCGTCCGTCACAAGGGGTGGATGTCCGGTTTCAGGCTACTTACCGACCTTATGACGACATGGAGATGTATCTGAATTATGTGTATAAACGAAAAGAACGTGACGTGACGCAGACGGGTGGGGAAGTGACATTGCCAATCTATCATCATCGGCTGCGTTATCGGCTCAGTCTCTCTGCCGGTGAATTTGCCTTGCGTACTACAGCCGATTTCAACCATTTCCGTCAGCAGGATGGGGGAGGATACCGTTTTACGCCACAGATAGGGTGGGCGGTAACACAACTGTGCGAATATGCTCCCTCCCGATTTCCTCTGTCAGTCTCTCTGCAAGGCAGTTATTTCCAGACAGATGATTATGATGCACGTGTCTACATAGCCGAGCGCGGATTGCTTTATACCTTTTATGTACCTTCCTTTTCCGGTCGTGGATGGCGCTATTCGGCTGAAGCACGATACGAATGGAAGAAACGGGTGATGTTGCTGGCCAAATTCGGACAGACCATCTATCTGGACAGAACTTCCATCGGTACAGGCAACGACAAAATATCCGGTAACCGCAAAGGAGACGTACAGTTGCAGTTGCGCCTGAAATTGTAGCACGACCGGTTTTTAGAACGGACTCCTGTAATTTGCGAAACGCAGAGTTGTTCAGATGCATAACTTTATGTACCTTTGCCATCATATTCACAAATAGAATCATTCACCAATCAATATTTTGGCAGATTATGACATCATTATTAACCATCCATTGGAATCCTGATCCTGAATTGTTCAACCTTTTAGGCATCTCCATCCGTTACTACGGTTTGTTGTGGATTGTGGGCATTGCATTGGCTTACTTCATTGTAAGACGTCAGTACCGTGACAAGCAGATACCCGATGCCACGTTCGACCCGCTGCTGTTCTACTGCTTCTTCGGCATTCTGATAGGGGCGCGGCTGGGACACTGCATCTTCTACGACTGGGCCTATTACCAGAACCACTTTGTGGAGATGATACTTCCCATCAAATACCTGCCCGATGGCAGTTGGCACTTTACAGGCTATACAGGGTTGGCCAGCCATGGCGGTACGCTGGGACTCATTGTTGCCTTGTGGCTCTATTGCCGCAAGATGAAGATGCACTTTGTGGATGTGCTTGATATGATTGCCGTGGCTACACCCATCACCGCCTGTTGCATCCGTTTGGCCAATCTGATGAATTCTGAAATCATCGGTCGGCCCACTGACCTGCCATGGGCCTTTGTATTCGAGCGTGAAGACCTCTTGCCCCGCCATCCGGCCCAGCTTTATGAGGCATTGGCCTATCTGATTTTCTTTGTCGGTATGGTGTGGCTTTATCGCAGAGCGGTGGGGCAGATGGGTACGGCAACAGCCAAAGAGTCGGCTACGGGTGTACGTACCGATTTCAGTCGTGCCAGCAAGCGTGTGACGACCGATCTTTCTCATCTGCCGGTGCTCTATCACAGGGGCTTTTTCTTTGGTCTTTGCCTGACGGAGATATTCACCTTCCGTTTCTTCATTGAGTTTCTCAAAGAGAATCAGGTAGCCTTTGAGGAGGGTATGACGTTGAATATGGGACAGTGGCTGAGCGTTCCCTTTGTCATTATAGGTATATACTTCATGTGCTTCTACGGACGTAAGCAGAAGGAATAGACCGGACAGATTCTCTCCGATAGAACTCTACAACAGCTTGAAGGCATATCCCTCTTCCTGCAGAAAATCGAGTGCACGAGGAAGGGCATAGGCCAGATTGCCGTTGTCCCACGACTTCAGTGAATCGTGAAAGGTGATGATGGAGCCGTTGCGGGCATACTTCATGACGTTGGCCAGTACCTGCGGTCCGCGCAGCTTCTTGCTATAGTCGCGTGTCACCAGATCCCACATGACGATGCGGTATCGGTTTCGGAGGACGATGTATTGTCCGAAGGTCATGTGTCCGTGCGGAGGACGGAACAATAGGGGAAAGAGTGCCTTGTCCACATTGCACTGCATATCGCCTCCCATCTCCATAAAGATTTGTGCCTGTTCCACATTGGCCAGGTATTTGTGTGCTTCGTATTCAAATCCCCGCAGGTGGTTGAAGGTATGGTTGCCGATGCGGTGACCATGATCCACCACCTGCTGGAATTCGTCAGGATGCTTGCGTATGTTGTCGCCTACCATGAAGAAGGTGGCCTTGATGTCCCGTTGCTGTAACTGCTGCAACACCCATGGGGTAACAACAGGGATGGGGCCGTCATCAAATGTCAGATAGACGGCCTTTTCCTCGGGATCCATCCGCCATAAGGCACGCGGATAGAGGCGACGGACAAACCGGGGAGGTTGTTCGATGAACATCAGCTCTTTAACCGAGTTAGGTAAAGTTCGTACAATTCGTCTACCTTCGGACTGTAGATGTCCACCAGTTTCGAATCGTACTTCTTCATGGATTTCACTTCGGCATCGAGCAAAGCCCAGTGATATTCATACTCGCGGGTAGAGAGCAGGAACCGTTCATCATCCAGACTGAGATACCACGTCAGATACTCCACAGCCTTGTCTGCCAATGCCTGCATCATTTCGTCGGCTTTCTGCATTTCGCCCAACTGGTAGTAGGCTTCGGCCATCTGTACCGCACCATTCTGCCAGTCGTAGGGTACGTTGTAAGCCGGAATCATCTTCTCGGCATAGTCCAGTGCTGCTTTCGCTTTCTCCTTTTGACCTTCGCGCATCAGCTGTTGTATCAGTTGGGAGAAGATGCGTCGGTGCGAGTGGCACATACGCATGGAGTTCTCGTCGATGTAGATACCTGGCTTGTCGATGCCACCGAAGCGGAACTTGTTCATCAGGTTGTCGTACATCTTCTCGCTATCCAGCTTTACGCCGGTCTTCGTATTGTCGAACGGAGTGAAGCGGTAGGCCAGACCCTCTTGTATGAAGTAGTTGTCCATACCTAACTGGTTCTCTCCGCCTACGCTGACGGCAATGTAGATGGGTCGTTCCCAGTTGGCTTCGGCCAGCATTTCCAGCATCATCAGTTCGCTCTTGTAGAGGGCCCGTTTGGTATGATAGTTGCCGCTGCCGTCCTTGGTACGCAGTTTGATGGAGATTTGGTCGGGGATGCTGTCGCCCGGAATCATCATGCCGCTGCGGCGCACAGCCTCTTTGTCAATCTTCACTACGATGCTGTCCGTCGGAATCACCTTCAGCTCTTCGTCCTTCGGGGCACGAACCCAGTGTTTCAGGATGTTCTTCAGTTCGTAGGGGTCGTCTCCAAACTCTTTCTTTACGTTCACCAGTGCTTCAGGGTTGCCGTTCAGTGCCTGCTTTTCGGCTTCGGCATAGAGCTGGTCGATGCTCTTCTTGTATTCCGGCTGGATAGGAATGTATTCGTTGGTACCTTCCACATAGTCCATTCGGTCCCAGGTGATGGGCAGCGAAGGCGAGTCGTAAGCCGGACGCTTCATCTGGTCGATGTACCAGTCGGTCTGCAGGTACGAGAGGTTGCAAGTACGTGCATCGGTACGGAATCCTTCAGTCTCCTGGTTGTACCAGAGGGGGAAGGTATCGTTGTCGCCGTTGGTGTAGATGATGGGGTTGCCCGTCTCTTGCAACGACATCAGGTAGTTCTGTCCGAAGTCACGGCACAGATAGCGGTCGCTCCGGTCGTGGTCGTCCCAGGTCTGTCCGGCCATTTGCAGCGGTACCAACAGACAGATGACACTTACGATGCAGGCATGTACTGTCTCCATGCCGGCCGATGTACCTTTGGCAAACAGGCGTTCGCGCGTACCCTCAATCAGTCCGGCCACACCCATGCCAATCCAGATGGCGAAGGCATAGAACGAACCTGCATAGGCATAGTCACGTTCGCGTGGCTGGCTGGGAGTCTGGTTCAGATAGAGGACGATGGCGATACCCGTCATGAAAAAGAGGAAGAATACCACCCAGAACTGTTGGATACCCCTCTCGCCGTGATAGGCTTGCCACAGCAGTCCGATGATACCCAGCAGCAAAGGCAGGCAGTAGAAGACGTTGTGTCCCTTGTTCTCCTTCAGTTCCTTGGGCAGCAGTGTCTGGTCGCCCACCAGCCAGCGGTCGATGAAGGAGATGCCTGTTATCCAGTTGCCATGCTCTATCTCGCCGAATCCCTGTATGTCATTCTGCCGTCCGGCAAAGTTCCACAGGAAGTATCTCCAGTACATCCAGTTCAGCTGATAGGAGAAGAAGAACTTGATGTTCTCCCATTGGGTAGGCATATTCACCATCACCATCTGTCCGCATTTGTCATAAGGCACGTCGGTCCCTTCAATGTCCATCCATGACTTGTATTGCTGCGCATGCAAGCTGCTGTACATACGTGGGAAGAGCATATTCTGTGCATATTCGTATTCGATACGTCCGGGTATCTCGATGTACGAGTCTTTTTCATCGGGTGTAGCCTTCTCCTTGCGGATGTATTTCGTCCCGTTGTACTTGACGCGCGGTTCGCAATAGCCATCCTTCACATCCAACGCTACTTGTGAGGTGAATGCAGGTCCGTAGAACAACGGACGGGTACCATACTGCTCACGTCCCAGATATTCGCCCAAAGTGAAGATGTCCTCAGGCGAGTTCTGATCCATCGGTGTATTGGCTGTAGAGCGGATGACGATGAGTGCGTACGACGAGTAGCCGATGACAATGAGCAGTGTGCAGAGCAACGCCGTATTCAGCGTGCGTGCGCTGACGCGCAGTTTTTCACCCAATGCCGCCTGCGATTTGGGATTCAGATAGGCCCACAACGCTGCCAGTACAATGATGCCCACCACTACCGAACTGGTGCCATGACCATAGAAGGGGATGCCCAACAGGGCGATGGTACCGATAAACGAGAGTGCCATGCGCAACTTGTTTTTCTCTGTAAAGCTTTCATAGATACCCCAGATGAGGCATGAGGCCAATACGATGATATAGACGATGACGCCCGTATTGAAAGGCATTCCGAGGCTGTTGACAAAGAGCAGTTCGAACCAGCCGCCTACTTTCACGATGCCCGGTACAATGCCGTAGAGCACCACAGCTACCAGTATGCCCGATCCTACCAAGGCCAGCAACGAGCCTTTGGCTGTGGCGTTGGGCACTTTCTTGAAGTAATACACCAGTACGATAGCAGGCAGACAGAGCAGGTTAAGCAAGTGCACGCCGATAGAGAGACCTGTCAGATAGGCTATCAGGATGAGCCAACGGTCGCTGTGGGGTTCGTCGGCTACCTCTTCCCACTTCAATATCAGCCAGAATACCACCGCTGTGAACAACGACGAGAAGGCATATACCTCACCCTCCACAGCCGAGAACCAGAAGGTATCGCTGAAGGTGTAGGCCAGTGCGCCCACCAGTCCGCTTCCCATGATGGTAATCAGTTGGCTGCGTGTGATGCACGTCTCGTCCTTCACCACCAGTTTGCGTACCAGGTGTGTGATGCTCCAGAACAGAAACAAGATACAAGCTCCGCTCATCAGTGCACTCATGTAGTTCACCATTTTGGCCACGGTGGTGGTGTCTGAAGCAAATTGTGTGAACAGATTGGCTACCAGCATGAAGAAAGGTGCTCCGGGTGGGTGTCCCACCTCCAGCTTATAGCCCGTTGTGATAAACTCCGGACAGTCCCAAAAACTTGCGGTAGGCTCAATGGTCAGACAGTATACTGTCGAAGCAATGAGGAAAGTAATCCAACCCATCAGGTTGTTCACGGTTCTGTACTGTTTCATTCAGATAAAATTCGTTAGTATTCGGATTCAAATTGTCTACCCTCGTATTGCAATACGGGGACATACGAGGTTGCAAAGATAGTGATTTTCATCCTAAATAAACGACAATGAATCCCATTATTAGGATAGGTTAATACTTGTCCGTCATGATATTCATTTCCGTATCTTCCACTCAACAATACAGCCGGCTGGCAACAACTTTTAATGGAACAGCTGTAAACATAGTATGAAACAGTTGTTATCTCCTAATGAAACAGTTGTTATCTATAGGTGAAACAGTTGTTCCATGGCCTATATAACAGTTGTTCCATGCCTATTGTACGCCTTTGACATCTGCGGTGGTACGCTTGTAATAATTATGATTGTTGCAGCAAAATAAGTGCTTTTTTGATGAAAAAACAGCGGTTATCTGCCACAAATCTGCCCAAACTT
>JBJEHI010000020.1:0-74084 GCA_051875915.1 Bacteroides sp. | reverse complement strand
AAAAGTGAACGGATATCCCCGTTTTGGGTGGGTGGATATCAACCGTTTTCAGCAAAAAGAACAGGAACTGCTCAACAAGCATTTTGGCAACCTCGTGAAGGAGGCTGCGGTAGAACGCCTGAAACCATAAGAGGGTACACGAAAGACCTACCGCTGAAGATAGAGGCGGAGTATCGTGTGTGCCTTGAAGAGTTATGGAAAGAACATGCTCCATCGGAGTTGAAAGGGACTCCGCTCGTATTAGAGGGACAGATGTTACGCAAGTTGATGACAGACGATGACCGTGAAGGAATAGATGCTGCCTATAAGGATGCTTCTATTATTACCCTATGGAGAAATTCACGAAAATGAATCATGAGGATGTGACGTACTACAAGGGCTTGCTTCTTGAATACACCAAGGAACTTCTAATGATAATGCGCATCGGTTTTCTTGAGGAGATTACAGGTGAGCACATAAATTGCAAGGCATTTAAGGCGTAATTTCTGAGACTATTTTGTTAAATTCCCATAGAATGCCTTTTAGCGATGATAGAATCTGACTAAGATTTGCTCTCATTAAAACAAGAACTCAAAAAAGAAAGATAATGAACAAGAACAACTACATTCCACAACCTATCGATACGAAGGGTATGGAACTGCCAGAAGAACTGAATGCTTTAGCAGAGGAAATTGCAAAGAATGTGCATGAGGTGTGGTCGGAAGGGCGCATGAAAGAAGGCTGGACGTATGGAGAGGAACGAGATGATGCAAAGAAACACCATCCTTGCCTTGTGCCATACGAAGACTTGACTGAGACTGAGAAGGAGTATGACCGCAACACCTCACAAGAAACACTGAAACTAATTATGAAACTCGGATTCAAGATAGTGAGGTGAGAATTGATGAAGCTTAGCTTGCCATGTGGCGAAAACGGAACATTCCCATCCACTCGAACGGTTCAATCCATTCACCTTTGAGCCAAAAAACGGCTTGAAATCGGCAAAAAACGGAGCATATCCGTTCACACAAATTCCCTTGATGACAGCCGTCAGATTCATTAGGGGGCAGAATAATGAATCAATGTATCTGTTTTTCTGCCCTCTATGTCCTTACTTTGTAAGTCTTTCTATCTTGCAGGTGTGCTTCTTGCCGTTGGGGCCATTCTTTACATAGTTGATTCCAACGAGAAGTATTTCACCTGTATATTCTAATATCTTGGCAGGATAGTTTTTGCAGTGTATCTGGTTAATTGCTGTATCTGCATCCTTGTCGTATTTCAGTTCAAGCACAAGGGCAGGAGAATCAATATTCTTGCGCGGAATCAGGACAATGTCGGCAAAGCCTTTGCCCGTTGGCAATTCGCGATGCCAAATATAATCATTCTTGGCAAAATAATAGGCTATTGACAGAACGCAGGCAAGGGAATTCTCGTCATTATACGACAATATACTGGTATTCTCATCATGAGCCAATTCGATACCTTGCGCAACAGCTTCCTCGCATCCTTCAAGCGTATAGGCAAGAAGTTTCTCTGATGCAGCTAATGCTTCATTAAGGCGTTTCCAGTCGGTTGCCTCCACGGCATTGGTCATTTCAATGCGCACTTCCTTGTTGGGAATGTAACATTCTGATTTGTCAGGGTCAAATGAAAGATAACCCAGATGAATGAGCACCGTCAATACGTCATCTTTACAATTTATGATTGACAGGTCATTTTGGAACTTTGTTGTGTTTACCCTGCAACGTCCGCCAGCCAACATCATTATTATATCATCCTTTAGCCCATCAAAATTACGATTGATATATGTAACAACCGATTCGTAAGCCCCTGTCGTTGACCAACAGCTGGAACATTTGCCGCCTTCTATCGCTTCAATGACTGAATACGGGTTATATATTGATAGTTCATCCCCTATTCTGTAACCGTCGTACCATTCCTTCAGCTCATCAATGGGAAATGAGTTCCTCTGGGCCAAAAATTCCACTTCATTGGGTAGAAAGCCAAAATAGGAAGCCAGTTTACCCGGTTTTACCACGGAGTACTCTCGAAAATTATTGAGTGCTGACTGGGTGTCGTATTTCTTTATGGGCAATATACCCGTCATATATACCCCGGCAAAGACTTTCTTGGAGCTACCTCCCTTAAACAGACGCCGAAGCATATTGATGTAGTCGTCCACAATAGCCGATGACTGTTCAAACTCTCTGCAAATGGCATCCCACTCATCAATAATCATGATAAATTTTTCGCCTGTAATTGTTGTGAGCCTGACGAGCACATCCATCAAGTCGTCGCTTTCTTTCCTCTCCAAATCAGGATAAGTGGCTAAAAGATCTTCTATGATAGCCTCCTGAATGTGACGGACAATGAAGGTGGCATCACTGTACTTCGTTGTAAAATCTGTTATGTCCAGACTAATGACCGGATATTTGTTTAGGTGCTTTTCGTATTGTTTATCTTCAATTATTCCGTCAATTACTTTATCGGGCATAGATATAGAGAGACCTTCAAATAGAGGACGGCTGTTGCATGACTTGTCATAGTATGCGCACAACATATCTGCCGCCATGGATTTGCCAAAGCGTCTGCTACGGGTTACACAGGTGAAGCGCCTCTCTGTGTCAAGGGTTTGATTGATGACTGCTATCATCCCTGTCTTGTCAATATAAGTGCCTTTTACAGCACTTTTAAACCCTTCATTGCCTTTATTTATATATGTACACATAATCTCAATCGAAATTTTTGCTGCAAAATACAACTAATTAGTGAAAGAACTATATTTGTACCTATTAAATTAGCTTAAAGGAGTTGAAGGGACACGCAACTTGTTTACATCACGTAGGATAACACAGGTGAGTGACATCTTGTTGCGTTAAAAACTGATAAAGGTGATAGGGATTGGTTACAAATGATACTCTATTATCATAAACAGTAAAACAAACCCTAAAAATTGAAACAATGGAAGAAGTTAAAGACAAGAAAGAGAAGAAAACACAGGTCAAGGGAAAGACAGCATCTATGAAAAGAGCTTTCATCCTGTTTTGGAATGGACTGACAACGCTGCTTGTGGGTATTGCCAACTGGTTCACGGTGATATTGGGCATGAGGGATGACTCCAAGTACGGCAAGATTCTTCGTCGTACAGTGGGCAGCTGCTTTGCATTCTTGATGCTGTTGCTGGCCATAACCGCAAGTTGGGATTTCTGCCGTTCCATTTACTATCAGCTGACATTGAACAGGCATTCGGATGATTCGTATTACGATACGCAGTATGTTTCGCGCTCAGTAACCTATTACTCCTGCTATGATGAGGCGGGTTACTTGAAGACCTCTGATGGCAAGAAGACCATCACAGGCATCCAGTGGATTGCCCAACCATTGGGCATGGACTCACTGATATGCTATAGTGACGGCAAGAAACGTGGCTATTTTAATATGTTCACAGGCAAACCGGTGATTGAACCGAAATATAATCATGCCTGGATTTTCTCCGAAGGATTGGCATCGGTAGATGACGGAGGCTGGATTAAGTTCATCGATGCTTCGGGCAAGGTAGTGATTGACCCTAAGATTCCTTATGTATCTGGTACCGAGGGATATGTGTTCCACAATGACCGTTGCATTGTACACAATGATCGTCGTGACCGTTTCGGATTGATAGACAAGCAGGGCAGGTGGGTCTTGAAGCCGGACTATTTCTCGATTCGTACTGCCGGCAAATTCTGGATTGTCGACAATGGAGAGGGCAAGAGTGTGTTGGATAGTACTTTGAATACGGTCATTCCATTCATGGAAGCTCAGGTCTGGGTCAATGACGACTATATCAGCGTCACGCTCAGTAGCCACGTCATACAACGGTATAATCATAGCGGTGAGATTATCAATGATTTCTACATCAATGATGTAAGCTATATGACTTACGAGACTGACGAGTTGCGTTACACTACCTCAAAGAGCTATAACGAGGAAGGTACGCTGACCAGTGAGACGGAAGATATCGAACCGCTGCCCGTGGAAAAGATGGCTAAATGCCGACGTTATGAAGCTGAAACCGGATGGTACGGTTTGATGACAGCAGACGGACAAGTCATCACTCCGCCTTCTTACAGCAGTATCAAGGCAATCGGTTCTGATTTGTACCTTTGCAAGGACAATGATGAGGATGGTGTGATATTGAACGGTAAAGGTGAAAGAATCAGATAGCTCTCTGATTCGGATAAAGGGTACTTTGTGCGAGCGGCAGGAAGATGACAACTACACGGCTATATTATTGGAAATCAAATAAAAGTGAAAACAATGGGATACGAATATCTGAATGACATTTTCGGTAAGGCTCGTAAGGGCAGAAAGACAAAGTTTACCGATGTAGAGAGGGAGGCGAAAGAGGTGCTTACCCGGATGCATCAGGGGAAGATGAGTTACGACGAGTTTTATGAGCGGTTCAATAAGGTACTGGCTGAATTCCTCCATTTGGTAGATGACGGGTTCAGCGAGGATACACCACTTTGGATTAATCTCTTTGGTGCCAATGTGTTCAACCGTTGGCGGAGCTGGCATATCTTGCGTCTCTCGCATACATCGCACCCGGAGAAATTCAATACTCCTGAGTTGGAGGCCCGCTATCAGGAAATAGTTGCCATGCATTACGATGAGTGGCTCATGGAGAAGATTGCCTCTTGCTTGCGTGAATTTGCTTCATAAGGGGGATGGACAGTATGACACCGAAATTTGCAAATCGCCTCACGGGATATGCAGCGGCATACGGCGTGAGGCGATAGTGTGTCAGTAGTCAGTCTTTATTTGATGACGCCCAGCTCTTTGCCTACCTTGATGAAGGCGGCAATGCACTTGTCCAGATGCTCTTTCTCGTGACCGGCAGAGAGCTGTACGCGGATGCGTGCCTGTCCCTTCGGTACCACAGGATAGTAGAAGCCTGTGACGTAAATGCCTTCTTCCTGCATACGGGCAGCATATACTTGCGACAGCTTGGCATCGTACAGCATCACGGCACAGATGGCACTTTGGGTCGGCTTGATGTCGAACCCGGCGGCGGTCATGCGGTCGCGGAAGTAGGTGACGTTCTCCACCAGCTTGTCGTGCAGCGCGTTGCTCTCCTTCAACATCTTGAATACCTCCAAGCTGGCACCGATAACGGCCGGAGCCACCGAGTTGGAGAAGAGGTAGGGACGGCTGCGCTGACGCAACAGGTCGATAATCTCCTTGCGGCCGGTAGTGAAACCGCCCATGGCACCGCCGAAGGCCTTGCCCAAGGTACCGGTATAGATGTCTACCCGTCCGTATGTATTGTACAGTTCGCTCACGCCATGTCCGGTCGGACCTACCACGCCAGCCGAGTGGCTTTCGTCTACCATAACCAGTGCATCGTATTTCTCGGCCAGGTCACAAATCTTGTCCATCGGAGCCACGTTGCCATCCATAGAGAAGACACCGTCGGTCACTACAATGCGGAAGCGTTGTGCCTGTGCTTCCTGCAGGCATTTCTCCAGTTCGGCCATGTCGGCATTGGCATAGCGGTAGCGTTTGGCCTTGCAGAGGCGTACACCGTCGATGATGGAGGCATGGTTCAGCGAGTCGGAGATGATGGCATCCTCATCGGTGAGCAGCGGCTCGAATACACCGCCGTTGGCATCGAAGCAGGCAGCATAGAGGATGGTATCCTCCGTGTGGAAGTAGTCGGAAATGGCAGCTTCCAGCTCTTTGTGAATGTCCTGCGTACCGCAGATGAAGCGTACCGACGACATGCCGTAGCCGCGGCGGTCCATCATCTGTTGGGCAGCTGCAATCAGGCGGGGATGATTGGAGAGACCCAGGTAGTTGTTGGCGCAGAAGTTGAGCACTTCCTTTCCTTTCACTTGAATGGCAGCCTGTTGGGGGCCTTCGATGAGTCGCTCCTCTTTATAGAGGCCGGCTTCCTTGATTTCTGCAAGTGTGTTGCAGAGATGATCTTTCATTTTACCGTACATAATTCTTTCATTTTAAAGGTTCGTTTCTCTTTTGTAACATGAAAGTACAAAGAACATCATTTTTCTTGGAATAAACAATAGCAGAATGATAGTTTTATGAAAAAAAAGTGCTTATCTTTGCGGTGATTTATTCTAAAACCTATAAATAACTTGATATGAAAAATATTCTGGTAATTGGTGCTACCGGTCAGATTGGATCGGAGCTGACATTGGAATTGCGCAAGCGTTATGGCGATGACCACGTTGTGGCTGGTTACATTCCCAGTGCCATGCCTCGAGGAGAGCTGAAGGCTTCGGGTCCTTCTGCCATTGCAGATGTGACTGACCGCCAATCCATCGAAGTGGTGGCTCGTCAGTTTAAGATTGATACCATCTACAATCTGGCCGCCTTGCTGTCTGTGGTAGCCGAGAGCCGTCCGGCCATGGCTTGGAAGATTGGTATTGACGGATTGTGGAATGTGCTGGAGGTTGCACGCGAATACGGATGTGCTGTCTTCACTCCCAGTTCCATCGGTTCGTTCGGTGAGGCGACTCCGCATGAAAAGACTCCGCAGGATACCATCCAGCGTCCACGTACCATGTATGGAGTGACCAAGGTGACTACCGAGTTGTTGAGCGACTACTATTATACTAAATATGGAGTGGATACCCGTTCGGTACGGTTCCCGGGCATCATCTCCAATGTGACCCCTCCGGGTGGAGGTACGACGGACTATGCGGTAGATATCTTCTACTCGGCTGTCAGAGGCGAGAAGTTTATCTGTCCCGTAAAGGCCGGCACCTATATGGACATGATGTATATGCCTGATGCGCTTCATGCCGCCATCTCGTTGATGGAAGCGGCTCCCGCCCGCTTGAAGCACCGCAACGCATTCAACATCGCTTCGATGAGTTTTGACCCGGAAGGAATCTATCAAGCTATCAAGAAGCATGTACCCGACTTTGAAATGGAGTATCAGATTGACCCCTTGAAGCAGGCCATTGCCGACAGCTGGCCCAACTCACTGGATGACAGCTGCGCACGTGAAGAGTGGGACTGGAAGCCTAACTTCGATTTGGAGTCCATGACGGTGGATATGCTGGAGAAGCTGAAAGTCAAATTGAACAGATAATATATATATGGTTTTGTAGGCCATGCCATGGAATGGCTGTTGCGAGATGAAAAAAATTGTTGTTGCGCTTTCTTTGGCTGCATGCCTTGTGGCGTGCGGCGGTGGAAAGGCTAAGATAGACCCCTTTGCGTCCATCACAGAGCAGGTAGATTCGGCTGCTCTGCGGATGGACACGCTGGTTTCTGCTGCGGAGGAAGAACTTCCGAAACCGATAGAGGCTGATGAACTGTTCGATGATTTCGTCTTCAGTTTTGCCTCGGACGAGGCGTTGCAGCTGCAGCGCACGGTTTTCCCTTTACCTTTTTATAATATGGACAGCTCTTCCCGAATCGAGAAGAAGTATTGGAAGCACGACAGCCTCTTCATCCAGCAAAGTTATTATACCCTGTTGTTTGACAATGAGGACGAAATGGACATGATAGGTGATACCACGCAGACCTCCGTGCAGGTGGAGTGGTTTTACCTGAAAACACGCATGGTGAAGAAGTACTATTTTGAGCGGAAGCAGGGCATGTGGATGCTTGAGGCCATCAATCTGCGTCGTATGGAGAAGGACGATGACGAAGACTTTGTCTCTTTCTATGCCCGCTTTGTGACCGACAGCCTTTATCAGAGCCATCACATCACCGAGCCTTTGCAGTTTGTCACCATCGACCCGGATGACGAGTTCTCCATTCTGGAGACCACGCTCGACCTGAACCAATGGTATGCCTTCTGTCCCATGATGCCTACCGACAAGCTGTCCAACATCAATTACGGACAACGCAACGACGACCACTCACGCACCAAGATTTTGAAGGTCAATGGCATTGGTAACGGCTACTCCAATGTCTTTTATTTCCGTAGAAGGGGAGGAGAGTGGCGGTTGTACAAATATGAAGATACAAGCATTTGACAGATGACTAAACAAAAGATTGCCAATACATTCGGCATAGAGGCAATGGCGAATCGCCTGCTGGAATATGCTTCGGAGGAGGAACTGCTGCGGCTTATCCGCAGCGGAGCTGTCACAGAACCCTATCTGCATGTGGGTGCAGGCAGCAACCTGTTGTTTACGAAGGATTACGAGGGAACAGTGCTCCATTCGCGTATTCAAGGCATTGAGGTGATTCGCCAGGACGATGACAGTGTGGATGTGCGTGTGGGAGCGGGTGTCTGCTGGGACGGTTTTGTGGATTACTGTGTTGAGCAGGGTTGGTATGGTGCTGAGAATCTCTCCCTGATACCGGGTGAGGTGGGTGCCAGTGCCGTGCAGAACATCGGTGCCTATGGCGTAGAGGCCAAGGATTTGATATTGGCTGTGGAGGCCGTCAGCCGTGAGGGCGAACAACGCCTGTTCTCAGTCGGCGAGTGTGCCTATGCCTATCGCGACAGCCTTTTTAAACGTCCTGACATGAAGCGGTGGTTTATTACCCGTGTGCATTACCGCCTCTCCAGATGCGAACGTTTTACGTTGGATTACGGAGCCATCCGCCAGACGTTAGCCTCTTTCCCCTCCGTCACGCTGAAGCATGTCCGTCAAGCCATTATCTCTATCCGTCGCGCCAAACTGCCCGATCCCGCTCAGCTGGGCAACGCCGGCAGCTTCTTTATGAACCCAATCGTGGCGCGTGAGACTTTTGACCCTCTTCTCAAACAATACCCCTCTATGCCCCACTATCTGCTGGAGGACGGAAGAGTCAAAATTCCTGCCGGTTGGCTTATTGAGCAATGCGGCTGGAAGGGACGTTCCCTTGGACGTGCCGCCGTCTACGACAAGCAGGCACTGGTACTTGTCAATCTGGGCGGAGCGACAGGAACCGACATTGTGGCACTCTCTGATGCCGTGTGCCGCGATGTGTATCGGAAGTTCGGTATCTCCATTCATCCCGAAGTCAATTTGATATAGCCATGAAACTGACAATCTTGGGAAGCGGAACGTCAACGGGTGTCCCCGAGGTGGGATGTACCTGTTCTGTATGTACTTCGTCCGATGCACGCGACCATCGCTTGCGCACATCGGCTTTGGTTGAGACGGACAGCGAGCGGATTCTGATAGATTGCGGACCCGACTTCCGTCAGCAGGTGATGTCGCTTCCTTTTCGGCGGATAGACGCTGTCTTGGTTACCCACGAGCACTACGACCATGTGGGAGGGTTGGATGATTTGCGCCCTTTCTGCCGTCTGGCCGAAGAGATTCCCGTCTATGCCGATGCCTATACGGCCGAACATTTGCGGGCACGGATGCCCTATTGCTTTGCCGAGCGCAAGTACCCCGGTGTACCCCGCATCCGGTTGGAGGAGGCGCTACCGGGTGTTGCTTTCCAGATAGGCACCACCTCGGTCACTCCGTTGCAGGTGATGCATGGCAGATTGCCGATTCTAGGCTATCGCATCGGTTTGCGTTTGGCCTATATAACCGACCTCTCTTCACTCCCCGAATCGCAGTTGGCCTATTTGCAGGGACTGGATGTACTGGTAATCAATGCCCTTCGCGAGGAACCGCATCCTACCCATCAGTGTTTGGATGAGGCGTTGACCTTGGCGGCACGCATCGGAGCCCGTGATACGTACCTGATTCACATGAGCCATCACATGGGACTGCATGAGGTGGTTAGTCGGAAACTGCCTCCACACATTCATTTGGCTTACGATAAGGAGGAAATAGAATTTTAAAATATTTCTAAACTTTTTCAACAATTCTTTTGTTCTATGGGTAGAATGTGCTATTTTTGCAAAAAATAGTAAAAATAGATACGCCAAACCATGAAACTCCGTTATCTCATACGTACAGTTGTGATTGTTTCTGTTCTGTTGTTGTGTACAGGGCTGGGCATCTATTCGTTCTTCCGTCTGACGGCGGAGGAGAGAAGGTCGGAGTTTAACCTCTACTCGCTGGTGCCCGATGACGCTATGGCCGTGCTGGAGACCGACCGTATGGCTGATTTGGTGCACGACATCAACCAGCTTCAGTGCAGTAAAGACCGCCATTTCCTCTATATCTCCGATATTTTTGTATTCCTGAAGAAACATCTCTCTGTCCTGCTGGCCGACACACCTCACGGTCTTAGCCGCCAGATGGACAAGATGCTCATCAGTTTCCATCACCCCAATATCCCGCTTAATCAGGTGCTCTATTGCAGTTTGGGAGGTGGTGATTACGAACTGGTGGAGTCATTGGTCCGCAAGTATACCGACGAAACCTATGCGCCCAAAGACTTTACCTATCAGGGTGAGAAGATACGTATCTACCCGATGACCGATGGCCGCTTTCTTTCGCTCTATCTGACTCGTGACTTTCTGGTGCTCAGCTTTCAGAAGCGGCTGGTGGAGGAGGTGATTGACGCCCGTCGTCTGCACCGCTCCTTGCTTCAGCAACCGGCTTTCAGTGGGGTGCGTGCCGGCGAGCATGTCAATGTAGCGGCTACCCTGTACGTGCGGATGCATTCGGTGGCGATGGGTAATCCCGTTGACTCCCTGTGTGCCACCACTCGTTTGGGCGAATGGACGGAGTTTGACATGAAATTCAATGACCATGCTGTCTACTGTTCGGGCGTAAGTTACGAAGTGGATTCGGCCCAGACCTTCATCAATGCCTTACGTCGTCAGCAGGCCGTCGAGGGATTTCCTGGTAGCCACTTGCCGGCTTCCACTTTCTATTTCAATCGCTGGGCCTTGTCTGACCGTGTTTCCATGCTGGGGTTCATTGCTTCACCTCATTATTCATTGTCTGCGTCGTCATCTGATTCTTTGGCTGTTGCCGATGAGTGGCGTGAATTTTTCGATCAAGGTGACTCGGAGAGTGTCATGGTCTCTCTGTTTGCTTCGCAGGACACCGTGGCCGCTACTCCCCATGCTGTGATGCGCATTCCGGTGCGTGACGAGGTGGAGGCTGAACGAAAGCTTCGGCAGATTGCCATGCAGGCATCGGGCTCTTCCCATCTGCCTGTAGGATTCAGAATGCAGGACAGCCGGTGTCGTCAGTATGAATTGCCAAGCAACTTCCTCTTCTCCCGCCTGTCGGGGCTCTCGTCCTCTCCATCCTCTTCTATGTACGCCGGTTTCTACGGAGGTGCGTTGCTGTTGGCCCCTGATGTGGTCAGCATTCCGGCTTATGTGGCCCAGATGGAAGCGGGTAGCGTGTTAGAGGGGCATTCCCTGTACGAGGAGTGCATAGGCAGCCTTTCGCCCTTCTACAACTTCATGATGATGGCCGATATGGAGACGGTGCTTCGCCAGCCCGAAAAATACGTGCAGCTGGTTCCCAATTTCTTTTTCCGTTATGCCTCGTTCTTCCGTCATTTCATGCTGGCGGTTCAGTTCTCGTGTGCCGAGGGTGTGGTCTATCCTAATGTGGTTTTGCTCTACAAGGGATGACTCCTGTAGTTTTCCTGTTTTCCGAGTACCCCCACTCGCTCATCTGTTGAGATTTTATGATGTTTAACCCATTGGCCGGATGGAGGGGCTGCCCGATTGCTGACCTCCTTTTCAACGCCTTATCACACTCGAAAAAACGCCTTGTTTTTCCCTTCCATGGAGGTGGAATTTGGTGGCATTTGATAGGGAGATGGTAGGGAGTTGGTAGGGAGCAGGTAGGGAGCAGGTAGGAAGATGAAAATAACGAAGAAAAAAACGGTGCAGAACTTGTTTTTTTCCTGAATTCTTGCGAATATTGCATTCTCTCCACAGATTGGAGGCAATGCAACAAATGTAATGATATTGTGATGCAAAAAATTCCTATACTTGCCGTAGTGGTACCCTGCTACAGAGAAGAGGCGGTGTTGCCCGAGACACATCGGCGGCTCAGTGCGCTCTACGACCGCCTGATTGCAGCCGGGCAGATAGCCCCGTCCAGCTATATCCTCTACGTCAACGACGGCAGCACGGATGCCACGTGGCCCATCATCTGCGAACTCCACCGCTCTGCTCCGTATGCCTGCGGACTCAATCTGGCCGGAAACGTGGGCCATCAGCAGGCATTGTTGGCCGGCCTTCAGGCGGTGCAGCAGCGGTGCGACATGGCGGTTTCCATTGATGCCGACCTGCAGGACGATGTGGAGGCTATTCCCCGGATGATTGAATGCTACAACGAGGGATATGACATCGTGTACGGGGTACGTCGCGAACGGAAGACCGACACCTTCTTTAAACGCAACACGGCGTTGGCCTTCTATCGGTTGATGAAGTGGATGGGGGTCAAGTCTGTCTACAACCATGCCGACTATCGGCTGATGAGCAGCAGGGCCTTGCAGTTCCTGTGTACCTTCCGCGAGCGCAATCTCTACCTGAGGGGGCTGGTGCCATTGGTCGGGTATCGCACCGCCTGTGTCTACTACAACCGTGAGAAACGCTTTGCTGGCGAATCGAAATACCCTTTCCGCAAGATGCTCAACTTTGCCATTGACGGGATTACCTCGTTCTCTGTGAAGCCTGTGCGCATGATATTCTGGATAGGGTGCATTTTTGTACTGATAGCTTTGGTGGTGACGTTGTGGACGCTGCACTCTTATTTCCTGCACAATGTGGTGCCGGGTTGGTCGTCGCTCATGATTTCGCTCTGGTTGGTCGGAGGTGTGGTGCTGATATCATTGGGCATTGTGGGCGAATACATCGGCAAGATATATATCGAAGTGAAAGACCGTCCGCGATACAATGTGGAATCGCTGTTGATGCGTGACGAGTCAGTGACG
Source organism: Bacteroides sp. (assembly GCA_051875915.1). Classification (GTDB taxonomy): domain Bacteria; phylum Bacteroidota; class Bacteroidia; order Bacteroidales; family Bacteroidaceae; genus Bacteroides. The sequence continues at coordinate 61,337 of JBJEHI010000020.1, read as the reverse complement.
AAACAATCGGAGTAATATGGCGGGCAGTTGCATTTATCATTCACCCTGCGGCGAACTGGTGCTGGCCGCTTGCGAGGGGAGGCTGTATGCCTGCGACTGGCAGGCAAACGGTCGGTGGGAGGCAACGGAACGGCGCTTGCGGAGGTATCTCTCTGCTCCATGGGAGCCGGCAGAGGCATCGGTGGTAAGGGAGACTATCTGTCAGCTGGACGCTTATTTCGAGCATCGCAGCCGTCAGTTCAGCCTTCCGATTGCCTTTTGTGGCACCTCTTTCCAGCAGGAGGTATGGCAAGCTCTGTTGACCTTGCCGTATGGCGTGCGGTGCAGCTATGCCGATATGGCACGTCGCATCGGTCGTCCGTCGTCGGTGCGGGCGGTAGCTTCGGCTATCGGAGCCAATCCGCTCTCCATCGTCGTGCCTTGTCACAGGGTGCTGGGGGCGGACGGCCGTCTGGCTGGATATGCCGGCGGACGGGAGGCCAAACAGTGGCTGCTGGCATGGGAATCGGATGAGAAAGAGTAAAATAAGCAGTGGGTGCGTATGATGAAGGAATACCTCATATATCTGTTGGGAGCAGTTGCCATACAATTGGTGGCAGGCAATGTGGATGTGTCGTGGACGGCCTTCCCTGTGGGGGCGGGCGTGGGGGCGGCACTCTTAGCAGTGCTGTATGTGGTGGATTGCGAATGGAGTGCTTCTGCCTGCGTGGTGCGATGGAGGTCGCCCCGTATGGCTTGTATCATCTTGGTGCCGTTGCTCGTGTGGTGCGTGGTGGGTGGTTGTCTGCCCCGGTCGGCTGCCGGTGAAGCAGACGGTTTCCTCTCTGTGTGCCTCCATCGGTTGGGATTGTTCGACTTTCCTACTTCGTGGCCTTTCGTGGCGCAGCTGGTGGCCTTGCTGGCCCATCTGACACTGCTCCTGTTGCATCGGCTTCGGAGGTGTGTCTGGCGGCGTGATGCCCCTTTCCTGCTGGTTCATGTCGGCGTGTGGCTTACCCTGCTGGCCGGCATGGTGGGAGCCGGTGATGTGAGCCGGTATCATGCCGTGGTGCGTCGGAATGTCGCCTCGAACACCGCTTTTGATACGCAAGGCCGGGTGACGTTGCTACCTTATGAACTTACTCTGCAGGACTTTGAGGTGACGGTCAGCGAAGCGGACGGTTCGCCTGTGCAATATGCGGCTACCCTTTTGCTGGACGGTCGGTCCTGTGCACTGGCGGTCAACGCCCCTCATGCGGTCAGTTTGGCAGAGGATATCTACCTGATGAGTTTTGACTGCAGCGAAGAGGATGGCACCATTGACCGATGCGTGTTGCAGATAGTACGTCAGCCCTGGAAATATCCCATGCTGGCAGGATTGCTCATGCTGCTGTGTGGAGTAGGCTGGATGATGGTCAAACTTAAATAGATGGAGGAGGACGGATATGTTTTCTTGGAATCTCTTCGGGGCGTTTGCCCTTCCTGCGTTGCTCCTGTGGTGGGTTGGGGCGATTTCTGCCCTCTTTAACCGCAGGGAGCGTAGCGGGCTTACTGTTTGGGCCACTGCTGCGGGTATATTGGTTTATGCTTGTTTCATTGCCGGCTTGTGGGCAGGTCTGGATCGTCCGCCGCTGCGCACGATGGGCGAGACCCGCCTTTGGTATGCACTCTTTATGGTCGTTTCCGGCTGGTTGGTATACATCCGATGGCACTATCGCTGGATGCCCCTTTTCTCGTTGCTGGTGGCCACGGTGTTCATCGTCATCAACCTTCTCCGTCCTGAGATGCACGACCGTTCCCTGATGCCGGCGTTGCAGAGTATGTGGTTTGTGCCGCATGTCACCGTATATATGTTTTCATACAGTCTTTTTGGCTGTGCCTGCCTGTTGGCCATTGCCGGGTGGTGGAGGGGCACCTCTGAGTATCTGCCCTCAACCGACCGTCTGGTGGCTATCGGGATGACCTTCCTGACCTTCGGCATGATATCCGGTTGCATTTGGGCCAAGCAGGCCTGGGGCAGCTACTGGAGTTGGGATCCCAAGGAGACGTGGGCGCTTGCCACGTGGTGCTCTTACCTGGTGTATGTGCATCGTCGTCTCTACCGCCGTTCGTCCGACGGACAGCAGGGGAGTGTCTACGTCTGGCTCATCATCGGCTTCGTCCTGTTGCAGATGTGCTGGTATGGTGTCAACTTCCTGCCTTCGGCTTCGGCCAGTATGCACAGTTATAATTGACCAATATCTATTTTATTAACCAAACGATATGTTTTATGAAGAGAACAAGTAAGTTAATTGTGGGGGGAGCCATCCTCGTAGCCGGTTTGGCTATCGTCTACCGAGCTGTCAACCGGACTCCCGACTCGTCATTGCCCATCAACGAGCAGATGACGGAAATCATGAACGATGGCGGTTGTGTGTTCTGTCACACGGAGTCGCCCTCATTGCCCTTCTATGCCAACCTGCCGGTGGCTAAGAAACTGATTGCTGCCCATGTAGCAGAGGGCTACAAGGCATTCGACATCACGCCTATGATGGATGCGCTGGCTCGCGGTGAGGCCGTCAACGAGGTGGATTTGGCCAAAGTGGAGAAGTGTGTGCTGGACGGCTCGATGCCATTGATGCAGTACTATCTGGTACATTGGGGCTCTTCGCTGACCGCTGCGAAGAGTGACATTGCCTTAGAGTGGACGAAACAGCATCGTGCACAGTTCTATCCCAACGAACTGGCTGCTGCCGAGTTTAAGAACGAGCCGATACGTCCGATTCCTGACAGCGTGTCAGTGAACGCAGACAAGGTGCAGCTGGGTAAGGAACTCTATCACGACACGCGCCTGTCGGGCGACGGCACCATATCGTGTGCCTCCTGCCATGACATTGCAACGGCCGGTGTGGACAACCACCAGTATTCCGACGGCATAGGCGGACAGCTGGGAGGTATCAATGCACCGACATCGTACAACGCCGTGTTCAACTTCGTCCAGTTCTGGGACGGACGTGCCGCTACCCTGGCCGCACAGGCAGCAGGACCTCCCCTCAATCCGGTAGAGATGGGTTCTGCATCGTTTGACGAAATTGTAGAGCGACTCACGGCCGATGCCGACTTCACGAAGCGATTCTGTGCGGCTTATCCCGAAGGACTGAGCGAGCAGACCATTACCGATGCCATTGCCGAGTATGAGAAGACACTCATCACGCCCAACTCTCCCTTTGACCGCTACCTGAAGGGTGACAAGCAGGCTATGTCGGCCGGACAGATAGAAGGGTATGCCCTCTTCAAGGAGTACAAGTGTGCTACGTGCCATGCCGGTGTCAATATGGGTGGCCTCTCTTACGAGATGATGGGACAGCGTGCTGATTACTTCAAAGACCGCGAAATCAATGTGAAATCGGGGCTGACCGATGCCGACAACGGACGTTGGGCACAGACGGGTGTAGAGCGTGACCGCTACCGCTTCAAGACACCTACCCTGCGCAATGTGGCTCTGACGTGGCCCTACTATCACGATGGTAGTGTAGCTACGTTGGAAGAGGCTATTGACATGATGGCCCGTTATCAGGTGGGACGTGCCATGCCGAAGGCTGATATCGACAAGGTAAAGAGCTATCTGGATGCTTTGACGGGCGAATATCAGGGTCAGGTGCTGACCAATGCAAATCCGAGATAAGGAGGTGGCGTCCTTCGGATGCTATCCTGTTTTGAAACGACGGTAGGGGTGGAAGATATTCCGCCCCTTCGTGTAGGTACAGACACGAAGCGCACGAGAAAGTCGAAAAGAGGGAGTGATACTTTTCTGTTTTAGAAGATTATTTTGTACTTTTGCCACCTGTTTATGAAATGTGGCAGCCAGCTGTCATCTGCCTTTGCTCTGTGTATGTCAGTTCGTCAGACGGAGAGAGGCCGGAAGCGATGTGAAACCTAAAATGAAATAGAAGTGTATGGCACAGAAACCGAGTATTCCCAAAGGAACACGTGATTTTTCGCCCGTAGAGATGGCGAAGCGTAATTATATATTCAACACGATTCGTGAGGTATATCACCTCTATGGCTTTCAGCAGATAGAAACTCCGGCTATGGAGATGCTTTCTACACTGATGGGCAAATATGGCGAAGAGGGTGACAAACTGCTCTTTAAGATACAGAATTCAGGTGATTACTTCTCTGGTTTGACTGACGAAGAACTGCTGAGCCGCAATGCAGCCAAGCTGGCATCGAAGTTTTGTGAGAAGGGGCTCCGTTATGACCTGACGGTACCCTTTGCCCGCTATGTGGTGATGCATCGCGAGGAGATATCTTTCCCCTTCAAGCGGTACCAGATACAGCCGGTGTGGCGTGCCGACCGTCCGCAGAAGGGACGTTATCGCGAGTTCTATCAGTGTGATGCCGATGTGGTGGGCAGTGACTCTCTGTTGAACGAGGTAGAGCTGATGCAGATTGTAGATACGGTGTTCACACGTTTCGGCATCCGTGTCAGCATCAAGCTGAACAATCGCAAGATTCTCTCGGGCATTGCCGAGATTATCGGTGAGGCCGACAAGATAGTGGACATCACGGTGGCGATAGACAAGCTCGACAAAATCGGCTTGGAGAATGTGAATGCCGAGCTACGTGACAAAGGCATCGGCGAGGAGGCTATCAACAAACTGCAACCCATCATCCTGTTGAGCGGCAGCAATGAGGAGAAACTGGCTACCTTGAAGGAGGTGCTGGCTGGCAGTGAAACGGGCATGAAGGGGGTGGAAGAGTGCGAGTTCATTCTGACGACATTGAAGACGTTGGCGCTGAAGAACGAGATGGAACTCGACCTTACGTTGGCACGTGGCTTGAACTACTATACAGGTGCCATCTTCGAAGTCAAGGCACTGGATGTGCAGATAGGAAGCATCACCGGTGGCGGACGTTACGACAATCTGACAGGTATCTTCGGCTTGCCTGGGGTGAGTGGAGTAGGTATCTCCTTCGGGGCTGACCGAATTTTCGACGTGCTGAACCAGTTGGAGCTGTATCCGCGTGAAGCGGTGGACAACACCCGGCTGCTGTTCATCAACTTCGGTCAGCGGGAGGCTGCCTTCTCCATGGAAGTGCTGCAGCGGGTACGTGCAGCCGGCATCTGTGCCGAATTGTTCCCCGACAGTGCCAAGATGAAGAAACAGATGAACTATGCCAATGCCAAGGGAATCCCGTTCGTGGCATTGGTGGGTGAGAACGAACTGAACGAGGGGAAAGTGACCCTGAAAGACATGGCGACCGGCCAGCAACGCCTGCTTACCCCAGACGAACTGATAGAGGCACTCTGATGGGTTGCCTTGTAGGAGAGAGGGGCGGAAGCCTTCGGATGTGACATCCGTGCGAAACTTCAATAAAAAGAATTAAAAAAGGAGCGATGGTCGCTCCTTTTTTCGTATATTTATTGCAGGAAAGGAAAGAGATTTTTCATCCCGTTGTCATACAGGCGAAATGCTCTTTCCCGATATTTGCAATGTCATTTTAAAAAAGGAGGTAACTATGGTATCTTTAGGGTATAATGAAGACGAAAGACAGAATGGTTGGGTGGCTCTGGTAATGGCCGTCATTGCGTTGCTGTTCATCCTCTATATGGGCAGTTCATTGGTTACCTCCACTCGCGAGTTTTGGACGATTTACTGAAACTGAAGCGCGTTGAGCCGGCAGACGGACTTGCCTATCGCCTTTGACTTGAATACAAAGTAGAGGGCATGCTTGCCGCTGTATGACGTGAGCTGGCTGACGTCCAGTCGGGCCGTCGTCGGTTTCGTGTCAGCTTGGGCGGCTATCTGCAGTGTGGCTAATTTTACACCACCTTCAGTTTGAGAGGGCCGGTCGGCAAATACCTCGATGCTGCCTTCCGTTCCTTCGGGTGTGTACTCCAGCAGCAGGGTGAGTTTCGATTTTCCTTTCGTCTTATCCAGATTGAAATATTTGTAACCAACCACCGAACCGCCGGTATTGTTCACCATCGGGCATTGGTTGTTCTCTTCTGTAAAGCGGGTCTCTCCCTTTGTGAACTTCCCGTAGACGGGTTGTGGATAGGAACCGGAGTAGTGCATGTTGGGATAGCTCTGATAGGCACCTCCGGGACCCGTATAGTAGCATGCTATGCCGGCAGGATAACGTTTGTAGGGATCCAGCCCGTTGGTATGGAATCCTTCGGAGGTGTATTCAGCCTCTGAGATGTGTACCTTGCCTTGAGGACCCTCTTCCACCTCTACCTGGATGGGCGATACCATGGCCTGACGGGAGTACTCGTTGGTACCTGTCTGCCGGTGATAGAAGACATACCACTGACCGTTGATTTCGCAGATGCTGCCGTGCGTATTTCCTGTATAGGTGGCCGTTATCAGCACACTGCCATCGGGAGCCTGCTCGCGTCCCCGGCAGTCGATGATGGTTCCGCCATACGTATAGGGACCCAGCGGATGGTTGCTGTAGCAGTAGGCCAACGTATAGTTGGTACCTCCTAAGCCGAAGTCGCCCTCTTTTGTCCAGCGGCTATAGATGAATACATATTTATCTTTGATTTTGCGGATGGAAGAGGCTTCAAAGAAACGGTATATCTCATCTTGGTGTCTGCCGGGAATGAGGAACTTCACCACTTCGGTACCGGGCTTGACGGTAGCCATGGTGGCAGGATCCAGTTCGGCCGCATACGACTCTTCAAATCCCCAATATCCATACACTTTGCCGTCGTCGTCAACAAATACGGCAGGGTCGAAGCGCAGGACACCTTCCGTCTCCTTGGGATTCGTCGTGCTCCAGTTGCATACCTGGAAGGGATCGTCCGGCCGGTCGGACTTGGCAATCATGCCATTGCGTCCACCATTTTGATTGTTAGGATAGAGGTAGTAGACGGTCTTCCCGTTCTCCTTCCGCCAGGCAAGGTCGGGTGCGTACAGCACATCGCCTGAGCCGTCCTCGTGCAATAGGTTCCCTTGGGCGTCGCGCTTCGACTCGAAGATGACACCGTCGTATCTCCATTGGGTCAGGTCTTCGACGGGTGCCGACCATACGACCTGGTCTTTTCCGCAATATTCGCTCTTCAATACATCGTGTGAGCCATAGACGTACACACGCTTCTTGCCCGGATGGTCGGGGTCGTCCAACACATAAGGTTCACCGTCGGGAATAAACTCGCCCATAGGCAGGTAAGGGTTTTGGGCACAGACCTCGATGGCGGCCAATGTGCCAAACAGAATGGGTAAAATGTTTTTCTTCATATCGTATATATTGTGTTTGGCTTCAAATTTAGTGATTATCTTTCGATTACGCAACCCCTCGCCCTCTCTTTTGGAAATAAACTGAAATCTTACGCATTTGTGGGGCATTTCTGTCAGATTCTTGCCAATTTGTCAGCCTTCCGACTGCCAATAGCGGAGGGTAGAACGTTTGGCACGCTTTTCGTAAGGTCTTCGATGCTTGGATAAAGCAACAGAGTGTAATCAAATAATGTATAACATATAAAAACTGAAAAGATTATGAACATCAAACCATTGGCAGACAGAGTTCTCGTACTCCCTGCTCCCGCAGAAGAAAAGACGATTGGCGGTATCATCATTCCTGATACAGCAAAAGAGAAACCTTTGAAGGGCGAAGTGATAGCAGCCGGAAACGGTACGAAAGATGAAGAGATGGTGCTGAAGGTAGGCGACCAGGTACTCTATGGCAAGTATGCCGGTACTGAAATCGAGCTGGACGGTACAAAATACCTCATCATGCGTCAGAGCGACGTACTGGCTGTTTTGGGATAAGCAAATCGGAACGATAAACTAAGAATTTAAAAAGTAAGAACATCATGGCAAAAGAGATTTTATTCAATATGGATGCCCGTGACCAACTGAAGAAGGGTATCGACACATTGGCAAATGCAGTGAAGGTGACACTGGGTCCCAAGGGACGTAACGTCATCATCGAAAAGAAGTTTGGTGCTCCGCACATCACGAAAGATGGTGTGACAGTGGCTAAGGAGGTAGAACTGGCTGATGCTTATCAGAACACAGGTGCCCAGCTGGTGAAGGAAGTAGCCAGCAAGACAGGTAACGATGCCGGTGACGGTACGACCACCGCTACCGTATTGGCTCAGGCCATCGTTTCAGAGGGCTTGAAGAATGTGACGGCAGGTGCCAGCCCTATGGACATCAAGCGTGGTATTGACAAGGCTGTAGCCAAGGTGGTAGAATCTATCAAGAGCCAAGCCGAACTGGTAGGTGACAACTACGACAAGATTGAGCAGGTAGGTACCGTTTCGGCTAACAACGACCCTGTAATCGGTAAGCTGATTGCCGACGCCATGCGCAAGGTTTCAAAGGACGGTGTCATCACCATCGAAGAGGCCAAGGGTACGGATACCACTATCGGTGTGGTAGAAGGTATGCAGTTCGACCGTGGTTATCTCTCTCCCTACTTTGTGACCAATACAGAGAAGATGGAGTGTGAGATGGAGAAGCCTTACATCCTGATTTATGACAAGAAGATTTCCAACTTGAAGGACTTCCTGCCCATCTTGGAACCTGCTGTGCAGACAGGCCGTCCGTTGCTGGTCATCGCAGAAGATGTAGACAGTGAGGCACTGACTACACTGGTTGTCAATCGTCTGCGTTCGCAGCTGAAGATTTGTGCCGTGAAGGCTCCGGGCTTTGGTGACCGTCGTAAGGAGATGCTGGAAGATATCGCCGTGCTGACAGGTGGTGTGGTAATCAGCGAAGAGAAGGGCTTGAAGCTGGAGCAGGCAACCATCGAAATGTTGGGTACTGCTGAGAAGGTGACCATCTCGAAGGACAACACAACAATTGTCAACGGTGCCGGTGACAAGGAGAATATCAAGGAGCGTTGCGAACAGATCAAGTCACAGATTGCCTCTACCAAGAGCGACTATGATAAAGAGAAACTGCAGGAGCGTCTGGCCAAGCTCTCAGGTGGTGTGGCCGTGCTCTATGTAGGTGCTGCCTCTGAGGTTGAGATGAAGGAGAAGAAGGACCGTGTAGATGATGCACTGCGTGCAACCCGTGCTGCCATTGAAGAGGGTATCGTTCCCGGTGGTGGTGTAGCTTACATCCGTGCCATCGATGCATTGGCCGGTATGGAGGGTGACAATGCCGACGAGACGACCGGTATCGGCATCATCCGTCGTGCCATCGAAGAACCGTTGCGCCAGATTTGCGCCAATGCAGGCGTAGAGGGTGCCGTGGTTGTACAGAAGGTACGCGAAGGTAAGGCTGACTTTGGCTACAATGCCCGTACGGACGTCTACGAGAACCTGCACGCCGCTGGTGTAGTAGATCCTGCCAAGGTAACACGTGTAGCTCTGGAGAACGCCGCTTCTATCGCAGGCATGTTCCTGACAACGGAATGTGTCATCGTGGAGAAGAAGGAGGAGAAGCCCGAAATGCCGATGAACCCCGGTATGGGCGGCATGGGTGGCATGATGTAAAAAAGCCAATCATCTTCCCCAGATAAGTTAATCACATAAACAATGTAGGAACTGCGGCGTCTCTTTGCGGAGGTGTCGCAGTTTTTTTAGTAATCTAAACAAAAACGGACTATGGCTTTTATCGACTATTACAAAGTGCTTGGGGTAGAGAAGACGGCATCGCAGGAGGATATCAAGAAGGCCTTCCGAAAGTTGGCACGGAAGTATCATCCCGATTTGAATCCCAACGACCCCACAGCCAAAGACAAGTTTCAGGCAGTCAACGAGGCAAACGAGGTGCTGGGCGACCCGGAAAAACGGAAGAAATACGATGCCTATGGCGAGCAGTGGAAACATGCCGAGGAGTTTGAGGCGCAAAGGCAGGCGCAGCAGCAGTCGGGCGGTTTCGACGGTTTCGGCGGTTTTTCCCAAGAGTTCTCAACCCGGCAACCGGGTGACTTCTCCGACTTCTTCGAGCAGTTGTTCGGCTATCGGAGCCGCGGTGACAGACGGGGTGCCCGTACCGCGTTTCGCGGAGAGGATTATCATGCCAACCTGGAACTGACCTTGCGTGAGGCGGCCGTGACGCACAAACGGATATTGAACGTCAACGGCAAGCAGGTGCGCATCACCATTCCGGCCGGTGTGGCCGACGGACAGGAGATTCGTCTGCGCGGATATGGAGGGGAAGGCGTGAATGGAGGAGAGGCCGGCGACCTGTACCTTACTTTTGTGGTGGCCGATGACCCTCGCTTCAAGCGGGTAGGGAACGACCTGCATGTGAATGTGGAGATTGACCTCTATACGGCGCTGCTGGGAGGTGAGCTGCCGGTAGAAACCCTCCAGGGAGAGGTGAAGCTGAAGGTGAAACCGGAGACACAAAATGGGCAGATGGTGCGCCTGAAGGGGAAAGGTTTCCCGCTCTACAAGCAGGAGGGAGTTGCCGGTGACCTGATAGTCACCTACCAAGTAAAGTTGCCGGTCAACCTGACAGAACGGCAAAAAGAGTTGCTGCGTCAGCTCCGCGATGCAAGGTGACAAGAAAAACAGAAAAGGGTGTAACTGCGTGTCATGCAGCTGCACCCTTTTCGTATTTCAATGGTTCTGATTTCCGCTCAGCTTACTTGCGGTAGCTTGCCAGCTCTTCTGCCTTGAACTTGCGGATGAAGTTGAAGTGCTTCTCTATCTCGCTTTCGGCATAGTTCACGTACACTTCGGCCGACTTGGCGAAGAGTTCGGGAGCCTTTGTGGCATCCTGGATGATGAGGTGTGACATCACGCAGACAGCTGCCATCTCGTACAGACGACGGGCAACAAAGTCGAGCAGCTCCTGGTTCTGAGCCTCTTTGGTGGCGTTGGTCACGGCTTCGAACTTGTTTGTCATCTCCTTCACACGATCCATCAGCGGCTGCATGGCTTCGCTGCAAGGTATCTGTTCGTACTCGCGCAGGGTGGCGGCGTATGCTCCGTTGGTGACGTAGCGGATAGCGGCTACCGTCTGGAGTTGTGTAGTACCCTCGTAGATGCTGGTGATGCGGGCATCGCGGTAAATGCGCTGGCAGGCATATTCCAGCATGAAGCCCGAACCGCCGTGTATCTGGATGCTGTCGTAAGCGTTCTGGTTGGCATATTCAGAGTTCATACCTTTGGCCAGCGGAGTGAAGGCATCGGCCAGCTTGGCAAATTTCTTCTGCTCCTGACGCTCTTCGGGAGTCAGCTTGCGCTCGCGGGTGATGTCGTCCAGTGCCTTGTAGATGTCCACGTAGCGCGAAGTCTGGTACAGCAGCGAGCGGCCGGCATCCAGCTTGGCCTTCATGATGGCCAGCATGTCGTACACGGCGGGGAACTCGATGATGGCCTTGCCGAACTGCTTGCGCTCTTTGGCGTATGCCAGGCCTTCGTTGAAGGCAGCTTGTGACAAGCCCACCGACTGGGCAGCGATACCCAGACGGGCACCGTTCATCAGTGCCATCACATACTTGATGAGGCCCAGCTTGCGGTCGCCGCACAGCTCACATTTGGCATTCTTGTACACCAGTTCGCAGGTGGGAGAACCGTGGATGCCCAGCTTGTTCTCGATGCGGCGCACGTTGACACCTCCGTCGCGTTTGTCGTAGATGAACATGGAGAGTCCGCGTCCGTCGCGGGTACCCTCTTCCGAGCGTGCCAATACCAGGTGCAGGTCGGCGTCGCCGTTGGTGATGAAACGCTTCACACCGTTCAGTCGCCAGCACTGGTTGGCTTCATCGTAGGTAGCTTTCAGCATGACGCTCTGCAGGTCAGAGCCGGCATCGGGTTCCGTAAGGTCCATCGACATCGTCTCACCGGCGCAGATGCGGGGGATGAAGCGGCTGTGCTGGTCTTCGTTGCCAAACTCGTACAGCGTCTCGATGCAATCCTGCAGCGACCAGATGTTGCCGAATCCGGCATCGGCAGCCGCTACGATTTCGGCACACATCGTATAGGGTGTGATGGGGAAGTTCAAGCCTCCGAAGCGGCGGGGCATGGTCATGCCGTTGAGTCCGGCTTTTACCATTGCATCGAGGTTCTGCTTCGTGCCGCTGGCATATTCCACGCGGCCGTTTGCACATTTAGGTCCTTCAGCATCCACGCCTTCGGCATTGGATGCGATGATTTCGCCCGTGATTTCTCCGGTGATTTCCAGTACCTTGTCGTATGAGTCCATGGCGTCGGCATAGTCTTGCGGCGCATAGTCGTACTCGTCTTTGTCTCTGTATCCACGCTCCTTCAGTTCGCAGATGCGTTCCATCATCGAGTTGTTCAGGTGGAACTTGAGCTCAGGTATATCGGTATAAAAATTAGCCATGTTGATTTATTTACTGTTTTTCTTGTAATACTTAATGAGTTTGGGAATCACTTCCTCCACCGTACCGTTGATGACATAGTCGGCAATGGTGTTGATGGGTGCGTTCTCATCGTTGTTGATGGAGATGATAATGCCTGCATCCTGCATACCGGCGATGTGCTGTATCTGTCCGCTGATACCGCAAGCGATGTAGAGTTTGGGGTGTACGGTGATGCCTGTCTGGCCTATCTGACGGTCGTGGTCGGCAAATCCTGCATCCACGGCGGCACGGCTGGCACCTACTTCGGCATGGAGCTCCTTGGCCAGTTCGAACAGCTTGTCGAAGCCCTCTTTGCTGCCCATGCCGTAGCCGCCGGCCACTACGATGGGTGCGCCTTTCAGGTTGTGTTTGGCTTTCTCCACATGGCGGTCGATGACCTTCACTACGAAGTCTGTTTCGGGCACATACTTGGCTACGTCGTGACGGATGACTTCACCCTGATAGTTCTCGTCCAGAATCTCCTTCTTCATCACGCCTTCGCGTACGGTTGCCATCTGCGGGCGGTGTTCGGGGTTGACGATGGTGGCCACGATGTTGCCTCCGAAGGCGGGACGAATTTGGTAGAGCAGGTTCTCGTACACTTTACCGGCTTTCTTGTCCTCGTGCGAGCCGATTTCCAGCTGTGTGCAGTCGGCGGTCAGGCCGCTGGTCAGAGCCGATGAAACGCGCGGACCCAGGTCGCGGCCGATGACGGTAGCTCCCATCAGGCAGATTTGAGGTTTCTCCTCCTTAAAGAGATTCACCAGGATAGAGGTGTGGGGGAGTGATGTATAGGGGAAGAGGCCTTCTGCATCGAATACGTGCAGCTTGTCTACACCATACGGCAATACTTGTTTTTCAACGCCATCCAAACCCGTACCGGCAGCAATGGCTTCCAGCTGGCAACCCAGCTGGTTGGCCAGTTTACGGCCTTTGGTCAACAGTTCGAGACTTACATCGGCCACTGTAGTGCCTTCAATCTCAAGATATACAAATACGTTGTTCATATACTAATTAAACTCATCAACTTAATAAACTCAAAAAATCAGTCGAACTTATCCAATCGTGTGGTTGGCCAGCAGTTCTACAATCAGCCCTTCAACGTCGGCATCGCTTCCGCTCAGGGTCTTGCTCTCCTTGGCTTGGAAAATGATGTTCTCTATTTTCTTCACCTTCGTGGGCGAGCCGCTGAGGCCGCATTGTGCCGTGTCGCCGTTGACATCGGCCACGCTCCACTCTGTGATGTTCAGGTAGGGGCATTTCTCATATTGCTCGGCATAGGGCAGGGCGGCACCCTCTTTGGTCAGGGCTGCTTTCTCCTGTGCGCCCAGTGCGCGCTTGTACTTCATCACCAGTTTGGCATTGCGCGGACGGCATACGGCGGCGCTGCCGTTGACGGTCAGCACGATGGGCAGCGGGCCCTCTACCGTCTCCACACCACCGTCGATGTGACGTTTCACGGTGATACGGCGTGCGGCTTCGTCCACCTTCAGTACCTCTTCCGAGTAGGTGATTTGTGTCAATCCCAGCTTCTCGGCCACTTGCGGACCTACCTGTGCCGTATCGCCATCGATGGCTTGGCGGCCGCCGATGATGAGGTCATAGTCACCGATTTTGCGGATGGCTGTAGCCAGTGCATACGAGGTGGCCAGTGTGTCGGCTCCGGCAAAGGCGCGGTCGGTGAGCAGGTAGCCGTTGTCGGCACCGCGATACAGTCCTTCACGAATGATTTCAGCGGCGCGGCCGGGACCCATTGTCAGGATGGTGACGGTCGAACCGGGGTGTGCATCTTTCAACCGGAGTGCCACTTCGAGGGCATTCAGGTCTTCGGGGTTGAAGATGGCGGGGAGTGCCGCACGGTTGATGGTACCGTCGGCGTTCATGGCATCTTTTCCGACGTTGCGTGTGTCGGGTACTTGTTTTGCCAATACTACGATTTTCAAACTCATGTTTATTAATAATTTATTGAAGCTTGCCTGTAGCGTCCTGTCCCGGCTGTGCGGGGAGCTGTGGTGCAGGCTTCAGTTATTTAGTATTAGTATTTCTCAAACCTGTGTGTCAGTATGCCGGAAGTGTCGGGAGTAGTGGGGACGAAGGTTCCTGCTACTGAGGAAAAAATCCGGTTAACCATGATTATCAGCGTGCAAATTTACGGAAAGAGTTGGTTTTGACAAGGAAAAGAGCCGAAAAATGCACATTTTTATGGTTTTTGAGCAAAAGCTTACCTTTATCACCTCCTCAAACGTCCATATTTCAGAACGATATGGATTTGTTTTTTGGAATATATTCTTTACTTTTGCGAAAACTATCATATTAAAAGATGGATGCAATGAAGAGATTTTTTCACATGTTGGGAATCGGTTGCATGGCTTGTCTGCTGGCTGCCTGTGAATCCCATTTTATGACAGATGCCGCTTACCGCGAACGGGTGGCGCAAGACTTGGTGCAGAAACGGGCGCGGCTGGCGCAGGACGAACTGTTTGCCGTATTGGGGCGCACGGACTTGTCGCTCTACGAGCGCGAGGCTTTGGAGTTCCTCTATGCGTACATGCCCTTGGCCGATATTGCCGACTATCCGGGCGACTATCATCTGATGAACGTGCGGGCCGCCCGTAGGGCTGCCGAGGAGATGCCTTGGGGGAAGGAGATTCCCGAAGAACTGTTCCGCCACTTCGTGTTGCCGGCGCGTGTGAACAGCGAAGTGCTGGACAGTGCGAAGGTGGTCTTCTACGAGGAGCTGCGGGATAGGGTGCGTACGCTGCCGCTGAGCGAAGCCATCCTGGAGGTCAACCACTGGTGTCACGAGAAGGCCGTCTATCGTCCCAGCGACTCGCGCACCAGTTCGCCCATGGCTACTGTCAAGACGGCCTACGGACGTTGTGGCGAGGAATCTACGCTGCTGGTCAGTGCGTTGCGCTCGGTAGGCATCCCGGCCCGCCAGGTCTATACGCCCCGTTGGGCGCACACCGACGACAATCATGCCTGGGTAGAGGCATGGGCCGACGGGCGTTGGCACTTCTTGGGTGCCTGCGAGCCCGAGCCGGTGCTGGACTTGGCTTGGTTCAATGCGCCTGCCAGCCGGGGAATGCTGATGCACACCAAGGTGTTTGGCCGTTACGAGGGTCCCGAGGAGGTGATGAGCGTCACGCCTAACTATACCGAAATCAATGTCATCGAGAATTACGCCTCTACCGCCCGGGCACAGGTGGCAGTGAGGGATGAGGCCGGCACATCGGTGGAGGGCGCCTGTGTCGAATTCAAGCTGTACAACTATGCCGAGTTTCACACCGTAGCCACCAAGTGGAGCGATGCCTCCGGCCTCTGCTCGCTGACGGCCGGCAAGGGCGATATGCTGGTGTGGGCCTCCAAGGAGGGACGCTACGGCTTTGCCCGCCTCTCCTTCGGCAAGCAGGACGAGGTGACGGTGGTGCTCGACAAGAAGGTGGGCGATGCCTTTACCGTCGAGATGGACCTGGTGCCGCCGGCCGAGCAGGTGACACTGCCGCAGGTGACGGACGGACAGCGGGCAGCGAACGACTCCCGTCTGGCCTTCGAAGACTCACTGCGTGGAGCCTATGTAGCCACCTTCATGACCGATGAGACGGCCCGCAGCTTTGCCCGTCGCTATCAGCTTGACGAAGATGCCGTCGCACCGTTGCTGGTAGCTTCGCGTGGCAATCATGCCACCTTGTGCAACTTCATGGCCCGTCTGCGCTCCGAAAAGTCGAAGCGGGGCGGCATCGACCTGCTGCAGCGGCTGTCGGCCAAGGACCTGCGCGATGTCCCTCTGGACGTCCTGCTGGATCACATGCAGTCGCGCGTACGCACCACCACGGCCGACAATTTCCGCCGCTTTGTGCGCAATCCGCGTGTCAGCAACGAGCGTCTGACACCCTACAAGGCCTTCTTCCGCCAAGCGGTGTCCGAGCAAGAGGCCGAGGCGTATGCCGCCGACCCCTTGAAGCTGGTTGCCTGGGTTGCCTCCCACATCCGGGTGGACGGAGCGTGCAACCTGGGAGCTGCCCCCATCACTCCGCTGGGCGTATGGAGGGCCCGTTGTGCCGATGCGCATAGCCGTGACATCTTCTTCGTCTCCATGGCCCGCAGCATGGGCATCCCCGCCCGCATCGACGAGGTGACCGGCAAAGTGCAGCTGATAGAAGAGACCCGTGTGCTGGATGTGAACTTCGAGACCAATACCCGCGCCATTTCCGAGCGGGGCCGGGTGGTAGCCGACTATCAGCCGACCCGCCTGCCGGACAATCCGAAGTACTACTCGCACTTCACCCTGTCGCAGATTACGCCTCGGGGCACGCTGCAGCTGCTGAACTACGACGAGGGAGAGTCCGGCCTCGAAGAGGGTACCACGTGGGACTATCTGCTGAAGAGCGGTACCAGCCTCGATGTCGGTTCCTATCTGCTGGTGACGGGTACCCGCATGGCGAGCGGTGCCGTACTGGCACGCCTCACCGCCTTCGGTGTGGAGGCCGGCCAGACGACACGTACCACCCTGCAGATGCGTCAGAGTCGCGACGAGGTGCAGGTCATCGGCAGCTTCAATTCCGAATCCCTCTTTACCGCGCTGGGCACCACGCCGACATCCGCTTGTAGCGAAGCCTGCAAGCAGAGCCTTCTGCAGGCGTGCGGGCGAGGCTATTTTGTAGTGGGGGTGCTGGGGGTCAATCAGGAGCCTACCAACCATGCGCTCCGCGACATGGCCGCACTCGCTGCCCAGCTGGAGCAGTGGGGCCGCAAGATAGTGCTTCTCTTCCCTGACGAGGCTGCCCTTGGCCGCTTTGATGCCACCGCCTTCACCGGCTTGCCGTCCACCATTATATATGGTATAGATACCGACGGCATCGCCGCCCAGATAGTGGAAGGCATGAAGCTGCATTCGGCCGACCTGCTGCCTCTGTTCATCATAGCCGATACCTTCAACCGCGTGGTGTTCGTTTCGCAGGGATACACCATCGGATTGGGCGAACAGCTGATGAAGACCGTAGGTGGTTTGTAGCAAACACGTATCGTATAGTTCACTACAACAGATTGATTGAATGTGCATTGCACACCTGTAGGGGCGGACCTGTGTGTCCGCCCTGAGTTTTGTTCGTAGTGCTGTATTTTCCGTGAATGCGTTTCGTGCTGTTTGGCGGAAAATAGTTCCCCCTACACTCGTCACTTGTAGCTTGTAGCTTGTCACTCGTAGCTCGTCACTAAATACTAATAAATATTAAATTATAGTACTTTGCGATGCAAGGTACTGATATAATACATATATTTGTGCCATACAAAGAAACCAATTAAAACGAGATGAAGTATGGATGTGAACAATGTAAAATCGCAGATGCGTAAGGGGATGCTGGAATATTGCATCATGCTGCTCCTGCACAAGGAGCCGGCATACGCCTCCGATATCATTCAGAAGTTGAAAGAGGCGAAGCTGATAGTCGTAGAGGGGACGCTCTATCCGCTGCTCACCCGGCTGAAGAAGGACGACCTGCTGGGGTATGAATGGGTGGAGTCCACCCAAGGGCCTCCCCGCAAGTACTATCGGCTGACGGAGAAGGGGGAGGAGATACTTCGCGAACTGGAACTGTCGTGGAGGGAGCTGAACGAAACCGTGGAGCACCTCAGCAGAAACTGAGAACAAGCAGCGGCCATGCTGCCGATAAACGGAATAAGAATATCAATATCAAAAAACACAATTGAATTATGAAAAAGACATTGACTGTAAATCTGGGTGGTACCGTTTTCCATATCGACGAAGATGCCTATCGTCTGTTAGACAACTACCTGTCCAATCTGAAACTGCACTTCCGCGAAGAAGACGGGGCGGATGAAATTATAGAAGATATCGAACGCCGTATCTCCGAGCTTTTCACCGAGAAGCTGCGGGGCGAGGGCGAAGTGATCACCATTGCTTATGTAGAGGAAATCATCAAGCGCATGGGCAATCCCGAGGAGATGGAGGAGGGGGCGGCTTCGGCCTCTTCGTCCGAGGCTCGCGGGGCTGCTTCGGCCGCTGCCGATGCCGGTCGCTGCAAGACGGTGCGCCGCCGGCTGTTCCGCAACCCCGACGACAAGCTGCTGGGCGGCGTCATCAGCGGTATGGCTGCTTACTTAGGATGGGATGTCACCCTGCTGCGCCTGCTGCTGCTGGTCATCCTTGTCTGCGGCTACGGCACGCTGGTACCCGTCTACATCGTATGCTGGCTCATCATTCCCGAAGCCCGCACGGCTGCCGACCGCCTGAGTATGCGTGGCGAGGCCGTCACGATGGAGAATATCGGCAAGACGGTGACCGACGGTTTTGAGAAGGCCACCAACGGGGTGAACGACTTCATCCGTTCCGACCGTCCGCGTACCTTCCTGCAGAAGGTGTGCGATGCCATTGTCAAGGTAGTCGGCTTCCTGCTCAAGCTGTTGCTCATCATCTTTGCCGTGCTGTTCAGCCCGGTGCTGTTTGCCATCGGCTTGGCCTTTGTCGTCCTGCTGTTTGTAGCCGTTGTGGTGGCCGTCAGTGGCAGTGCGGCACTGTTCAGCGGTTTCCCCCTGATTGATGTGGTGCTGCCCGCCTCGCCGTTGTCGGCCATCGTCATGTACATTGCCGGCATCCTGATGGTAGGCATTCCCCTCTTCAGCATCCTGTGGGCCATCTTTGCCCAGCTGTGCAAGTGGCAGCCCATGGCATCGGGCCTCAAGTGGACGTTGCTGGCGCTGTGGCTGGTCAGCTTGGTTTGCTTCGGCATCTGCTACACCATGCAGGGCGGCAGCTTCCCGACGCTTGGCTTCCTGCATGTGTAGGATAGGGTACTAAAATTATAAATTAAAAATGTGCTGTCGGGGGTTGTTTTGCCCCCGACAACACTTTCTACCTTTCTGTGAATGCGTTGTGTGCGGAACTACAACAAATTCTCCTATCTTGTAAATCACGAAACGTGGGCAGGTGCCTGGCATCGCGCTGCCCGTTTAGGAAAATCCCTATGGAGAAATAGGAAGATTCCCTTCGTCGGATTCTATTCCCCCGCTATATTTGCCATCAGAAAGCCGAACATACAAAAACTTACAATATATTATGGTGAAACATTGGTTTTTATTAGCAGGCTTGCTGACTTTTCTATGGACGGAAAATGTGGCAGCCAAGCAAAAGCAGGTAGACTTGAGTGGGGAACTGCATGTGCGGGCAGAAATGAAAGAACCGCTCTTTGACCTGCCTGCCGGTACGCCGCTGCTTATCCGTCAGGTAGTCAAGATTACCGGCTCGCAGGCGTTGGAGAACGGCATATACTATGTAGTTGATGCGATGGGCATCCAGCATCCGCTGTCCGAACAGGAGCTGGCCTCGGTTCGTCTGCTTCCGCCCGAGACTGATCAGGAGTTCTGGCAGCAGGCCTATCTGAAAGGGCACATGTACCACTATTTCTACAATAACGGCTATCGGAACAACCTGCGGCTGGAGGTGGAGGAGGAGTGTCAGGATTACCTGAAGGAGCTGGAGGAAATAGCCTATCAGGATGACTACCTGACCTCGTATGTGCAAGGTGTTTTTGCCAAGCTCCATGCCACCACTATCGACACCAACCGCATCGAGTCTCTCAATGTCCGACTCATACAGTCGCCCGATCCGGATGCTTACATGTTGCCCAACGGCGCGATGCTGGTCAGTACCGGCCTGCTCTGTACCGTCGATTCAGAGGACGAGCTGGCTGCGGTGATTGCCTGCGAGCTGGGACACTTTGTCCTCGACCATCAGGTAGATAATATCCGTCGTGCCGAGCAGCGTGCCAACCGAGCCGAGTTTTGGGCAAACGTATTGGGCACGGTGGCCGTAGTGGCAGAAGAGGATGGTGACTGGACGGGCGACCGCTCCTCGTATGCTGTCAGTGCGATGGCTGGCGTAGGGTGCATCGCTGCGTTGCTCAGTGCGCCTGCCGTTGACCGTCTGGGGATGCGCTACAAGACACAGCAGGAGGTGCAGGCCGACCGCCTGGCATGCGACCTGCTGGCATTCAAGGGATATAATCCGGCGGCCATGGCTTCGGCCCTCTCTAAGATAGCGGCCTATTACGAGCAAAGCCGCCGCACCAAGGATATGGTACGTTACAACAGTCTGTCCGACCTGCAGAA
This sequence comes from Bacteroides sp., assembly GCA_051875915.1. GTDB lineage: Bacteria > Bacteroidota > Bacteroidia > Bacteroidales > Bacteroidaceae > Bacteroides. Next base: position 40,967 of record JBJEHI010000020.1, on the reverse strand, counting down.
GCGGATAGAGAAGGCGGGTGCGTCAGACGGTTGCCAGCCCCAGCGCTCCTATCTGAAGAAGACATCGGATGTGGTGACGTTCAATGCCCAGATGAAGTTCACTGCCAAACGCTACCAAGAGGCTCTGCGGACGGCCAAGAAGAATGTGGAGAACCGTCTGGCGACGGACAATGACTATGTGATTCTGGTCAAGTCGAATATGGCGATGGTGAACAGCGAAGAGGCCAACCGGCAGTGCATGGAGTGGCTCGACACGGCACAGGAGCTGGCAGGTGACAGTCCCAATCTGGAGATTCAGAAACAGCGTATCCTGTTGCTGCTGCGCATGGACAAGCAGATGCAGGCCGGGTATGTGCTGGAGGAGTATCTGCAGTTGCTGGAGCGGTACCAGGCGCAGGGAATAGAGGGAGAAGAGAAAGAATGGACAGAGAAGGAGATGGCCTGGAGCCGTCAGATGCTGGGCAAAATCAGACGCATCTGAGAGCCTTCCGTCGGTGCCCTCTCAGATGGGGCTATGTAGCGGCTTGCTCTATGATGCAAACGTTTGCTGGTGAATTGCTTCACTTTTCGGTAGGCGTTTGTCGGACAGGTTCCGGCAAACGCCTATCTTTGTATCGCCTGTCGGTGTGGTGTGTCGGCAGGAAGACAACTTAATAACCAATATACAGAATATCTATCATGAAAAAGATTTGCATTCAATGGGCCTGCCTGCTTCTCGTTCTGCTGCTGGGCGGTGTGGCAAAGGCCGAAGAGCTGACTTCGCCAAATGGCCAGCTTCAACTGAACTTCTCGGTGAACGCGCAGGGTACACCTGTCTACGAACTCTCCTACAAGGGAAAGGCTGTCATCAAGCCTTCGAAGCTGGGACTGGAGCTGAAGGATGATCCGGGTCTGATGAACGGATTCTCCATTGCCGACGTGAAGACCTCTACGTTTGACGAGACGTGGGAGCCTGTGTGGGGCGAAGTGAAGCAGATACGCAATCACTACAACGAAATGGCTGTGACCCTGCAGCAACAGGCACAGAACCGTCACATCGTCATCCGTTTCCGCCTGTTCGACGACGGGTTGGGCTTCCGCTACGAGTTCCCGCTGCAGAAGAACCTCAACTATATGGTCATCAAGGAGGAGCATACCCAGTTTGCCATGGCAGGCGACCATACGGCCTTCTGGATACCTGGCGACTACGACACGCAGGAATATGACTATACCGAATCCAAGCTGAGTGAAATCCGCGGACTGATGGAGGGTGCCATTACACCCAACTCTTCGCAGACCCCCTTCTCGCCGACCGGCGTACAGACCTCGTTGCAGATGAAGAGTGCTGACGGCCTCTATATCAATCTGCATGAAGCTGCACTGGTGGACTATTCGTGCATGCACCTGAATCTGGACGACAAGAACCTGGTGTTCGAGTCGTGGCTTACGCCGGATGCGCAGGGCTGGAAGGGCTATCTGCAGGCTCCCTGCACGTCGCCTTGGCGTACGGTCATCGTGAGCGACGATGCACGCGACATCCTGGCCTCGAAAATCACGCTGAACCTGAACGAGCCGTGTGCTTACGAGGATGTATCGTGGATCAAGCCCGTCAAGTACGTGGGCGTATGGTGGGAGATGATTGCCGGCAGAGGCACATGGGCCTATACCGACGAACTCCCCTCCATCAAGCTGGGCGAGGTTGACTACAAGACGCTGAAGCCCAATGGACGTCACGCCGCCAACAACGAGAATGTGAAACGTTATATCGACTTTGCCGCTGCCAACGGACTGGATCAGGTGCTGGTAGAGGGCTGGAACGAAGGATGGGAAGACTGGTTCGGCCAGTCGAAGGATTATGTGTTCGACTTCGTATCGCCCTATCCCGACTTCGATGTGAAGATGCTGAATGCCTATGCCAAGAGCAAGGGCGTCAAGCTGATGATGCACCACGAGACCTCGGCCTCGGTACGCAACTACGAGCGTCACATGGACAAGGCCTACCAGTTTATGGTAGACAACGGCTACAACGCTGTGAAGAGCGGCTATGTGGGCAATATCATTCCGCGTGGCGAGCATCACTATGGTCAGTGGATGAACAATCACTATCTGTATGCCGTGAAGAAGGCTGCTGAGTATAAAATTTGTGTTAACGGACACGAGGCCGTGCGTCCTACCGGACTTTGCCGCACCTATCCCAACCTGATAGGCAACGAGTCGGCACGTGGTACCGAGTACGAGGCGTTTGGCGGAAGCAAGCCCTTCCACACCACGTTGCTCCCTTTCAACCGTCTGATTGGCGGCCCGATGGACTATACGCCCGGCATCTTCGACATCAAGCTCGATTTCATGGGCGACCTGCCTCACGGACAGGTGCAGACCACCCTCTGCAAACAGCTGGCACTCTACGTCACCCTCTATAGCCCCTTGCAGATGGCTTCCGACCTGGTGGAGAACTACGAGAAGCACATGGATGCCTTCCAGTTCATCAAGGATGTGGCTGTGGATTGGGACGAGAGCCGCTACTTAGAGGCCGAGCCTGGTGACTACATTACGGCTGCCCGCAAGGCAAAGGGTACAGGCAATTGGTTTGTAGGCGGCATTACCGATGAGAATGCCCGCGTGGCCAACGTCTCGCTCGATTTCTTGGAGCCGGGCAAGCAGTATGTAGCCACCCTCTATGCCGACGGTGACGATGCCGACTATAAGACCAATCCTACCTCCTATCAAATCAAGAAGGGACTGGTGAACGCAAAGAAGCGCATCGCCGTGAAGCTGGCCCGCAGCGGCGGTTTCGCACTGAGCCTGATAGAGGCTACTCCCGATGACCTGAAGAGCGTGAAAAAGTGGAAATGAACTTCAATTGTTAGCAAGTAAATATCGCTTAATGCTAAGGTAAAAAGGTTTTTCAATTAGGTATTTTTTATGCTGGGCCTCGTGCGACTGGGTGTCGTGCGGGGCTTTTTCGTCGGTAGCCTCCGATGCGCAGCGAAGCCTTTCGGACAGAAATCTTTGCTGTTTATTCGTTTATTCCAACGTTTTTGTGTACTTTTGCGCCTCAGAGCGTTCCGACCGGTGGAAAATAGCTGCCGTACGGCCTCGTGGAAGTAATACAGACAATAACGATAATAAACAGATTTATAAATCCATGCCGACCATATCCATTCGCGGAAACGAGATGCCTGCATCTCCCATCAGAAAGCTGGCTCCTCTGGCTGATGCCGCCAAACAGAGAGGTATTCGAGTGTATCATCTGAACATCGGACAGCCCGACCTGCCCACACCACAGGTGGCGATTGATGCCATACGCAACATCGACCGCAGTGTGCTGGAGTATAGTCCGAGTGCCGGCTACCGCAGCTATCGCGAGAAACTGGTAGGCTACTATGCCAAGTACAACATCCAGCTGACGGCGGACGATATCATCATCACTTCGGGCGGTTCGGAGGCCGTGCTCTTCTCCTTCATGGCCTGTCTGAATCCAGGTGACGAAATCATTGTGCCCGAACCGGCCTATGCCAACTACATGGCCTTTGCCATCTCGGCCGGCGCGAAGATACGTACCATTGCTACGACCATTGACGAGGGCTTCTCGCTGCCCAAGGTGGAGAAGTTTGAGGAGTTGATTAACGAGCGCACACGCGCCATCCTGATATGCAATCCCAACAATCCCACCGGCTACCTCTATACCCGCCGCGAGATGAACCAAATACGCGACTTAGTGAAGAAGTATGACCTCTTTCTCTTTTCGGACGAGGTGTACCGCGAGTTCATCTATACCGGTTCGCCCTACATCTCGGCCTGCCATCTGGAGGGCATCGAGCAGAATGTGGTGCTGATTGACTCTGTGTCCAAGCGCTACTCGGAGTGCGGCATCCGCATCGGAGCCTTGATTACCAAGAACAAGGAGATACGCGACGCGGTGATGAAGTTCTGCCAGGCACGGCTCAGCCCTCCGCTGATAGGTCAGATTGCGGCCGAGGCCTCGCTGGATGCCGACCCCGACTATCTGCGTGACACCTACGACGAGTATGTGGAGCGACGCAAGTGCCTGATTGACGGGCTGAACCGCATACCAGGCGTCTACTCGCCCATACCGATGGGCGCATTCTATACCGTGGCCAAGCTGCCTGTGGACGACAGCGACAAGTTCTGTGCATGGTGTCTCTCTGAGTTCGACTACGAGGGCGAAACCGTCTTCATGGCTCCGGCATCGGGCTTCTATACCACCCCCGGCAGTGGACGCAACGAAGTGCGCATCGCCTATGTGCTGAAGAAGGAAGACCTGCTGCGTGCCTTGTTTGTGTTGCAGAAGGCGCTGGAAGCCTACCCCGGGCGGACGGAATAATGGAAGGGGGTGGAAGGCATGAGTCTCTCGCTGTATATCGCCCGACGCATCTACCGCGACCACGCCTCGCAGAAGCGGGTGTCGCGGCCGGCTGTCCTGATAGCCATGACAGGCATTGCCATCGGACTGGCCGTCATGATAGTGGCCGTGTCGGTGATTGTGGGGTTCAAGCGTGAGATTCGGGACAAGGTGGTGGGTTTTGGTGCGCACATCCGCATCGACAACCTGAGCGGCTCCAGCTCGTACGAGACCCGCCCTGTGGTGGTGACAGACAGTATGCTGGCTGCGCTGCACGACGACCCGCAGGTAAGGCGCGTCCAGCGCTACTCCACCAAGCCGGGTATGATCAAGACGGCCGACTCCTTTCAAGGGGTCGTGCTGAAGGGCATCGCTTCCGAGTACGACACCTCTTTCTTTCAGGCCCACCTGCTGGAGGGAGAGATTCCGCAGTTTAGTGACTCGGCTTCGTCCAACCGTGTGGTCTTGTCGCGTACGCTGGCCGACAAGCTGAACCTGAAGCTGGGCGACAAGATAGACACCTATTTTATACAAGATGACGTGCGTGCCCGCCGCCTCTCCATCGTGGGCATCTACCAGACCAACTTCTCCGAGTACGACCGCCTCTTCTTGCTCACCGACCTCTGCATGGTGAACCGGCTGAACCGTTGGGAGCCCGACCAGGTGAGTGGGGTAGAGCTGCTGCTGGACGACTACAAGCATCTGGAAGAGGCCACCTACCGGCTGGCAGACGCTTCGCAGGGCCGCTTCGACCGCTACGGGCAGGAGTACTGCGTGCGCCACGTAGAGCAGCTACATCCGCAGTTGTTTGCCTGGTTGGGCATACTGGATGTCAACATCTGGGTCATTCTGTTCCTGATGGTTGGCGTGGCGGGGTTCACCATGATTTCCGGCCTGCTCATCATCATCATCGAGCGCACCTCCATGATTGGGGTGCTCAAGTCGTTGGGAGCCTCCAATACCACCATCCGCCGCCTCTTCCTGTGGCTATCGGTCTTTCTGATAGGCAAGGGCATGTTGTGGGGCAATCTCATCGGGCTGGCCTTTTACTTCATCCAGGCGCATTGGGGTCTCTTCAAGCTCGATCCCACTACCTATTATATGGATACCGTACCCGTCTCCTTCAACATCTGGCTCTTCCTGCTGCTCAACACAGGTTCGCTGCTGGCATCGCTGCTGATGCTGATAGGACCCTCGTACCTCATCACCCGCATCCATCCGGCCCAGTCGATGCGATACGAATAGTCATCCCCCTTTTTTTGTCCTGCGGCTACCGATTTTTTGTATGATTCATTCCTCTCTTTTTGGATGATTAATGAATAAATAGTACTTTTGCAACCGCAAAAAATAAATATCACCTTATTAATACAAGTATATGGGAGGATTTTTCGGAACAGTGGCCCGGACAAGTTGTGTGACCGACTTGTTCTATGGCACAGACTACAATTCCCACTTAGGTACCAAGCGTGGCGGTATCGCCACTTACGATGTGGAATCCGGCAACTTCGCACGTTCCATCCACAATCTGGAGAGCACCTATTTCCGCACAAAGTTTGAGGACGAATTGGACAAATTCAAGGGATGCAGCGGCATCGGCGTCATCAGCGATACCGACCCTCAACCCATTGTCCTGAATTCACACCTGGGGCGTTTCGCTATTGTCACCGTGGCCAAGATAGCCAATATCGAAGAGTTGGAGCAACGCCTGCTGGAGCAGAACATGCACTTCGGCGAACTCAGTTCGGGCAAAACCAACCAGACGGAGCTGGTGGCGCTGCTCATCATCCAAGGAAAGACGTTTGTCGAGGGCATCGAGAATGTGTACAAGCATGTGAAGGGCTCTTGCTCTATGCTGCTGCTCACCGAGGACGGCATCATTGCCGCACGCGACCGTTGGGGACGCACGCCCATCGTCATCGGACGCAAGGAGGGTGCCTATGCCGCCACCAGCGAGTCCAGCAGCTTCCCAAACCTGGACTTTGAGGTAGACCGCTACTTGGGGCCGGGCGAAATTGTCCGTCTGCGTGCCGACGGGGTAGAGCAGATGCGCAAGCCCGACGAGCAGATGCAGATTTGCTCCTTCCTGTGGGTGTATTATGGATTCCCCACCTCCTGCTACGAAGGGAAGAATGTGGAGGAGGTGCGTTTCACATCCGGCTTCAAGATGGGGCAGACCGACCAGTCGGAGGTAGACTGCGCCTGCGGCATCCCCGATTCGGGTGTCGGCATGGCGTTGGGATATGCCGAGGGCAAGGGGGTACCTTACCACAGAGCCATATCCAAGTACACACCCACGTGGCCGCGCAGCTTTACTCCCAGCAAGCAGGAAATGCGCAATCTGGTAGCCAAGATGAAGCTGATACCCAACCGCTCCATGCTGCAGGGCAAGCGGGTGCTCTTTTGCGACGACAGCATTGTGCGTGGCACACAGCTGCGTGACAATGTGAAGGTGCTCTTCGACTACGGAGCCAAGGAGGTGCATATCCGCATCGCCTGTCCGCCGCTGATCTATGCCTGTCCCTACATCGGCTTCACCGCCTCCAAGAGTCCGCTGGAGCTCATTACCCGTCGGATTATCAAAGAACTGGAAGGCGACGAAAACAAGAATCTGGAGAAGTATGCTACCACCGGTTCGCCCGAGTACGAGCGACTGGTCGAGATCATCCGCGAGCGGTTCGGGCTCTCCTCGCTGAAATTCAATACGCTGGAGACCTTGGTCGAGTCCATCGGATTGCCCAAATGCAAGCTCTGTACCCATTGTTTCGACGGAAGTAGCCACTTTTAAGAAGTGGACGGATGGCAGAATGATAAAAAAGGAGCGTGGATTGCTTGGCAGTTCACGCTCCTTTTCTTATCTTTACGGCTGAAAAAATAGTGAATGTTTATGCAGTCTTCGGACTGCTTTTATATTAATTCAATAAATAGAAAGGAAAAGAATATGGCATTGTTAGAAAGATTTCTGAAATATGTCAGTTTCGATACGCAGTCAGACGAGGAGTCGGGCGTTACACCCAGCTCGGAGGGGCAGATGGTGTTTGCACGCTATCTGCAGGAGGAACTGACCGGTCTGGGTTTGCAGGACGTTGTGCTGGACGCAAACGGCTATCTGTATGCCACGCTACCCGCCAATACGGACAAGCAGCTGCCCACGGTAGGATTTATTGCGCACATGGATACCAGCCCCGACATGAGCGGCAAGGATGTCCGTCCGCGCATCGTGCGTCAGTACGACGGCAGTGACATCGTGCTCTGCGCCGACGAGGGCATCGTGCTGTCGCCGCAGCAGTTCCCCGAACTGCTGGACCATCGGGGCGAAGACCTCATCGTGACCGACGGCAAGACGCTGCTGGGTGCCGACGATAAGGCCGGTATTGCCGAAATCGTCTCCGCCATGGTCTATCTGCAGGAGCATCCTGAAATCAAGCATGGCAAGATACGCATCGCCTTCAACCCCGACGAAGAGATAGGACTGGGTGCCCATAAGTTTGATGTAGAGGCTTTCGGCTGTGACTGGGCCTACACCATGGACGGAGGCGAAGTCGGGGAGCTGGAGTTCGAGAACTTCAATGCCGCCGCCGCCAAAGTCATCATCAAGGGCCGCAACGTGCATCCCGGCTATGCCAAGAACAAAATGGTCAATTCTCTGCGGGTGGCCAACCGTTTCGTTTCGCTCCTGCCGGCTCACGAAGTGCCCGAGCACACCGAAGCATACGAAGGCTTCTACCACCTGATAGGGATGAGCGGTGAGGTGGAGCAGACCACCCTCTCCTACATCATCCGCGACCACGACCGCGCACGCTTTGAGGCACGCAAGGCCGAGATGGCCCGTCTGACGGCCTTCATCAATGCGGAGTATGGCGAGGGCACCGCCACCTTGGAACTGAAGGACCAGTACTATAACATGCGCCAGCAGATAGAGCCGGTGATGCACATCATTGATACCGCCTTTGCCGCCATGAAGGCTGCCGGTGTGGAGCCTCGTGTGAAGGCCATCCGCGGCGGTACGGACGGCGCACAGCTCTCGTTCAAGGGGCTGCCCTGTCCCAACATCTTTGCCGGTGGCCTGAACTTCCACGGTCGCTATGAGTTCGTACCCATTCAGAGCATGGAGAAGGCCATGAACGTGATTGTAAAGATTGTCGAGCTGGTGGGCGCAAAATGATAGATGCTTTTTTTGACACTTAAAAATATATTATCCGATGAAAACAACTCCGTTTACAGAAAAACACATCTCGCTGGGTGCTAAGATGCACGAGTTTGCGGGATACAACATGCCGATTGAGTACACAGGCATCATTGACGAACACATGACCGTCTGTCAGGGTGTAGGTGTATTCGATGTCTCTCACATGGGTGAATTCTGGGTAAAGGGTCCCCAGGCATTGCCCTTCCTGCAGAAGGTGACCTCTAACAACGTGGCAGCACTGACGCCCGGCAAGGTGCAGTACACCTGCTTCCCCAACGAAACGGGCGGCATTGTGGACGACCTGCTGGTCTATCATTACGAGCCGGAGAAGTATCTGCTGGTGGTGAACGCCGCCAACATCGAGAAGGACTGGAGCTGGTGCGTGTCGCACAATACCGAAGGTGCCGAGCTGGAGAACTCTTCCGACCGCACGGCACAGCTGGCCGTACAAGGCCCTAAGGCCATCCTGGCGCTGCAGAAGCTCACCTCCATCAACCTCTCCGAGGTGCCTTACTACACTTTCACCCACGGTGAGTTTGCCGGTGTTAAGGATGTCATCATCTCCAATACAGGCTATACGGGTGCCGGTGGATTCGAACTCTACTTCTATCCGGAAGATGCCATGAAGATATGGGATGCCGTCTTCGAGGCCGGTGCCGAGTTTGGCATCAAGCCCATCGGTCTGGGTGCCCGCGATACCCTCCGTCTGGAGATGGGCTTCTGTCTGTATGGCAACGATCTGGATGATACTACTTCGCCCATCGAGGCCGGATTGGGATGGATTACCAAGTTTGTAGAGGGCAAGAACTTCACCAACCGTGCTATGCTGGAGAAGCAGAAGGCCGAGGGCGTATCGCGCAAGTTGGTGGGCTTCGAGATGATAGACCGCGGCATACCCCGCCACGGCTACAACCTGCTCAATGCCGAAGGCGAGGTGATTGGTTCCGTTACCTCAGGCACCATGTCGCCTACCCGCAAGATAGGTATCGGCATGGGGTATGTGAAGCCCGAATACAGCAAGGCAGGCACGGAAATCTATCTGGACAACCGTGGACGCAAACTGAAGGCTGTGGTAGCCCGTCCACCTTTCCGCAAGTAGTGGAATGTGGATGAAAGCCATAGGGGCGGACCTGCGTGTCCGCCCTTTTTGCACATAGAGAGGGCTACAGCAGCTGCAGCTTGATGCCGAACGACAGGCTGAGGTAGTCCGTCGGCTTCAGGTACTTGTTGGTGAATGCGCTGACCACGTAGAGGTCGCACGTACTGATTTCGTAGAACAGCGTGATGGCCTTGGCGGTATAGCGCCGGCGTGGGTCGATGTCGTAGGTCAGGCGCTGTCCCACGAAGATGTGTGTACGCACCTTTGACGAGAAGCCGTAGTACCCTTTGGGATAGCGGTCGGGCTCCTTCACCCAGAACTCGTCGCCGAAGACGGTGTTGAAGTAAAGTCCGCAGGTCAGCGGTTCGGCTGAGAAGCGGCTCTCCTTGATTTGCAGGCTCCAGGGGATGTAGTTCTGCTTGACCGTAAAGGTGAGTTTGGTCCGTTTCGAGTCATATTTGGGCAGAAAGCCCAGAAAGATGTCCGTCTCCCACTGGTTGTGGTGTCCGTAGTCCCACCCTGTGCCGAACGAGAGCAGGCCCATGTTGCCCGCATACTGTATCTTGCTGTGGGTAGGTATCAGCCCCTCCCAGTGGCGGCGGTAGCGATGGACACGCCGGTCGTAGCGGCTATCCTTCACTTGGCTCTCCACGATGGTGTCGGTGCTGGGCTGGGGTAGCCACACGGTGTCCCTGCGCACCACGATGACGGTGTCGCGCTCTTGGGCGGCGAGCGGATTGCCCAGGCACAGTAACAGCAGGCCTATCGTCAGCGCGTTCAGCTCAGAAAGTAACCACTTCGCGTTCATATCCGTCGGGTGTTAGGGTGAATAGATAGAAGTTGCGGTTCTTCATGCAGTCGCTCATGTAGTACATCACGCCGTCCTCGAAGAGGTCTTCCTCAAAGCGGTGGTGTTCGTGGGCTGCCGAGCAGAACTGCAGGCCAGGGAACTCCGTGATGTAGCGTTGGAAGACGTTTGCCACGTTGTTGTTGAACTCGAAGCAGAAGGGGCGGATGTGCATGCACACCACCGTGCGATCAAACTCCTCCCTGCGGCTTGTAATCTCCTGAGCGATGAATTCAAAGTCGGGAATGGGGCACGAGTAGTCGTACTCAATGGCGTTGGTGTTCAGGCAGACAAACTTCACCCGTCCGGCGATGAACGAGAAGTTCGGGTCGCCGAAGATGGCCTGATAGGCCTCCTCCCCCGTGCCGATGCAGTCGTGGTTGCCCAGCAGGTGCACGTGGGGCACGTTCAGCTTATTCAGTATGTCGCGTTGCCACAGAAACTCGTCGGTTACGCCGAAGTCGCTCTGGTCGCCCAGCTGCACCACAAAGTCGATGTCCGTCCGTCCGTTCAGGCAGTTCACGCAGGCCTCTGTCTCGTCGTACCAGCGCTGTGTGTCGCCTACGGCTGCAAAGCGGATGACCTCCTTGTTGAGGCAGTTGGCCTCAATGCGTTTTATGTTGTGCGCATTGACGTCGGTCTCGCCGCTGATGCGCACGTCGTAGGGGTGATAGTCTATCATGTCGCAGCTCTGCCATGCCAGCAGCATGATGAGTCCCCATGCCAGTCTTCTAGTTCGTTTCATATATAGGTGATTGATGTTTGAAAAATTCATGAAAAAAGTGGGGCAAATCTCAGATTAGCTGTTCCTGCATCTGCTGCCGCTTTTTTCAGAATGACTGCGTTACAAAGATACGGATTATCTCGTTATCTGCCAAAAATAGGTGACCTGTCCGATAAGCAAATTAACATTATTAAACATATAAGTCTCTCCCTACATATGTCGTTAAAAACTTCATGATTCGTTTTGGGGGCTTGCCTTCGTGTAGAAGGGGAGGACCTATGTGTCCGCCCAATCCGCTCACGTGTTTTATCCGCGAATAGGTCTTATGTATTAGTGGAACTTTTTACTTCGCACTCCGTATCTCGGCATTTTGGTGGCTTGGCTTTATATCGGAAGGAAACGAAAAATGGATTTTCTGGAACCGAAAATGCAGAAACAGGGCTTGAAAATGCGAAAATAGAAACTGTGATCTGTGATTTGTTTCGTGTTTTTTACGCTTCTCCCGAGAACTGTTTTTTTCTACATGATGAAAAAATCACGCTGCCGAGAAGAGCGGAAGAAGCGGGGTGGCGGGCGCGGCAGGCAGCGTTGGAGGCGCACCCTCCGCGTGTTAGGATTGTTTACCATTCGCGAGCGGTAATCGGATGATGAACTACAAGTAGGGTGTAACATCTTGCGCCCATGAATGCCGTTCACGGTAAAGTGATGTGTTGCGTGCGGGGTTGGGCGGAAAATATTCCGCCCCTACACGTCACTCATAGCTTGTCACTTGTAGCTCGTAGCATGTAGCTAAAAAACGCCTCAATCGCGCCCACTGCTACTTGTAGCGGTTTAACGGATGTTAATGTGCTGTTGGAGGCCTTCACCGCCTCTTGACAAACGGAAGGTGTTGTTTGTCTTTGCATAAGATAAGCTGCATCTCGGCATAACACTCAAGCGAGCTTGGTGATTCTGCACTCGATTTGCACTATCTTTGTAGGAAAGTAGTGATGTGCTGTCAAAAAAATGGACACCGGTGTCTAAAAATTAGACACTTTGCTTCTGCAGGCAGATTGCCTTCTTGCTGATAATCAGCGACAAATGGGTTTTGGCACGGTTTCTGCATAGGAGATGACGAAACAAATGTGAAACAAGAAAACGAATGAAACAGATTTATTACACCATCCAAACTTTGCTGCGTGGCCGCGGCAGCAACCTCATCAAGGTGCTCTCTCTGGGGCTGAGCCTTACCATGACCATCCTGCTGTTCAGCCGTGTGGCCTATGAGCGCAGCTTCGACACCTGCTATCAGGCGTATGATCGCCTCTACCAGGTCTGGTCCATCTTCACCGTCAACGGCAAGGAGTATCCCCCGCAAAAGCACAACTGCGGCCCTGTGGCGGGTGCCATGTTAGAGAGCTTTCCGCAGGAGATAGAGGCAGCCACCAGCCTGTGTACGTGGTGGAGCGACCCGCTGTATGTGGGCAACACCCGATTCAATACGGCCAACGTCTGTGCCGACAGCCTCTTCTTCCAGACGATGGGCGTGGAGGTGCTGTGCGGACAGCCTGTGCAGGACTTGCAGCAGTCCGATGTAGTCTTCCTCTGCCGCAGTGTGGCTGAGAAGATGTTTGGCGGCGAGAACCCCATCGGCAAGGTGGTTTCGTACGGGCATCAGCTGGACCTGACCGTGCGCGGCACCTTCGAGGACATCCCCGACAACGCCACGTGTCGTCCGCAGGCGGTCATCTCGCTCCCCTCTTTACGGGAGAGAGGGCAGGCCAACTACTCATGGAGCGGAGGCGACAGCTGGATAGAGTACGTCCGCTTCCGCGATGGAGCTGATGCCGAGGTGGTGAACCGCAGGATGGATGCCATGATTGCCAAGTACCGTTCGGATGAGGAGAAGAAGATGTACGGCTATTCCGCCTACGTGGCTCCCATCCGCGCTACCTACCAGGGCAGTGAGGAGGTGCGGATGATGACGGGCGTCATGCTGGCGCTGGGTTTCGCCATCCTCTTCATAGCCACGCTCAACTACGTGCTCATCTCCCTTGCTTCGTTGAGCCGCCGAGCCAAGGCCATCGGCGTACACAAGTGCAGCGGTGCCAGCGGAGCGGGCATTTTGGGCATGTTTCTGTTAGAGACGGCCCTCCTGCTGCTGGCCGCCCTGCTGCTGATGGGCGTGCTGCTCTACGCCTTCCGCGACTTTGTGGAAGATACGGCCAGCGTCTCGCTGCAGCAGCTCTTTGCGCCAGAGCGTTTGTGGGTGGTGTTCGGCGTGGTGGCCTTCCTCTTTGTGGTGGGCGGTGTGTTGCCCGGCCGACTCTTTGCCCGCATCCCCGTGACGCAGGTGTTCCGCCGCTATACCGAGGGCAAGAAGGGGTGGAAACGTCCTCTGCTCTTCGTGCAGTTTGCCGGAGTGGCCTTCATCTGCGGACTGATGTGTGTAGTGACGGGGCAGTATCGCTATGTGTTGGGCAAGGATATGGGCTACCGTCCCGAACGAATGGCTTTCGGCTATGCCGAGCTTCGTCCGGACGAGCGCGATGCCGCCCTGCAGTTTTTCAAGGGTCTGCCCTATGTGGAGGCGGTCAGCAGTGCTTGCCAGACACCCATTTGGGGATATAGCGGCAGCATGGTGCAGGACGAGGCCGGTCGTCCGACTTTCTCCACCCGTTTCAGCTTCTACATGCGCGAGGACTACCCGGCACTGATGGGCTGGACTTTTCTGGAGGGACGTATGGCCCGTACCAAGGTGGAAGTGGTTGTCAATGAGTGTTTTGCCGAGAAGATGCACTGGGGCAACGAGGTGATAGGCCGGCAGGTGAATTGCGATGGAAGCAACTACACCGTGACAGGCCTACTGAAGGATTTCCAGATAGAGTCGTTCACCGAAGAGCCCATGCCCTTTGTGGCCGCCTTCCACTCCGCTTTCTTCGGCACGGTACACGTGCGCCTGAAGGAACCGTTTGCCGACAACCTGAAGCGGCTGAACAAGGAGGTGGCCGAGGCGTTCCCCACCCGTACCATGGACTTTGTCAGCATGGAGCAGGAGATAGCCGACCGCTATGCGTCGCTGCGCATCTTCAGTCAGGCATCGCTGGTGGCCGCAGTCACCATGCTCTTTGTGATGCTGATGGGACTGCTGGGGTACACGGCCGACGAAGTCCGTCGCCGCAGCAAGGAGATAGCCATCCGCAAGGTGAACGGAGCCGAGTCGGCGGGCATCCTCCGCCTGTTGGGCTGCGATGTGCTGGTGGTGGCCGTGCCGGCCGTGCTGGTGGGCAGCGTGGCGGCGTGGTATGTGAACAGGCTCTGGATGGACTCCTACCAGGTGCAGATTTCGCTGACGGGAGCCATCTACCTGCTGGTGGCGCTGGGCGTGCTGGCCGTCATCGTGGGCTGCGTACTGATGAAGTCGTGGCGCATAGCCAACGAGAACCCTGTGCTCAGCATCAAGAGCGAATAGGGCGGATCAATTAATAATTAATAATTTAAAATTTAAAATTCGTAGCTATCGGGCGGAAAATGTTCCGCCCCTACCAGTAGCTCGTAGCTTGTAGCTCGTAACTTGTAACTAATAAAAATATGATTGAAATTAAGAACATCAGCAAAGTATTCCGCACATCGGAAGTAGAAACCGTGGCACTGAACCACGTGAACCTCGAAGTGAAAGAGGGTGAATTTGTAGCCATCATGGGGCCGTCGGGCTGTGGCAAGTCTACCTTGCTCAACATTCTGGGTCTGCTGGACAACCCCACGGAGGGTAGTTACCGATTGATGGGGCAGGAGGTGGCCGACCTCAGGGAGAAAGAGCGCACCCGCGTGCGCAAGGGCAAGCTGGGCTTCGTGTTCCAGAGCTTCAACCTGATTGACGAACTGAACGTTTTTGAGAACGTGGAGTTGCCGCTTACCTACCTCGGCGTGAAGGCCTCCGAGCGCAAAGAGCGCGTCACAGACATCCTGAAGCGCATGAACATCAGCCATCGGGCCAAACACTTCCCACAACAGCTCTCCGGCGGACAGCAGCAGCGGGTGGCCATTGCCCGTGCCGTGGTGACCAATCCCAAACTGATACTGGCCGACGAGCCCACCGGTAACCTCGACTCGAAGAACGGCAAGGAGGTGATGGATCTGCTGACAGAGCTGAACCGCGAGGGCACTACCATCATCATGGTGACGCACTCCAAGCACGATGCCTCCTTTGCCCACCGCACCGTCCATCTGTTCGACGGCAGCATTGTGGCCAATGTTCCCAATGAGTTGTAAACCATACAGACGACTATGCGACACATTTACTATACCATCCAGACCCTGCTGCGCGGACGGGGGAGCAACCTCGTCAGGCTGGTCTCGCTCACGCTGGGACTGCTGGTGGGCATTCTGCTCTTCTCGCAGATAGTCTACGAGCTGAACTACGACACGGCTTACCGCGATGCCGATCGTCTGGCCCTCTTCGGGGCACGCAGTGTGGAGAACGGCATCGCCGGCAAGTGGGACTACGACTCCTGGCGGCCCGCGGCTGCAGCGTTGGCCGAGTCGCTGCCCGATGAGGTGGAGTGTGCTACCCCGCTCTTCTTCTTTTACGAGCCGGACATCTACCAGGACGACCGGTTGCTGGAGAAGGTAGAGGCGGTCTTTGCCGATACCCTTTACTTCCAGACCCTGGGCGTGGAGCTGCTGAGGGGCGACCCTAAGGAGCTGGCCCACATCGGCTCTACTTTTCTCTCGGCCTCCAAGGCACGCGAACTGTTCGGTACGCAGGACCCCGTGGGACGTACCCTCAGCATGAACAAGCGCATCACCCTGACGGTACGTGGTGTCTACCGGGATCTGCCAGGCAACGTCTCCTTCCCCAACAACATGGTCATCTCGTTGCCTACCATCGAGAAGAACTTCTACGGCGAGGGCACCTGGACCAGCAACGACATCTATATGGTCTATGTCCGCTTGCGTCCGTCGGCCCGGCTGGACGACATCAACCGCCGCCTGAGGGAGGTGGTGAGCCACTACACACTGGTAGAGGACAAGGAGCGCGACTGGAAGATGGAGTGCAAGCTCATTCCGGCCACCTCCTTCTATCGCGAGAATCCCGACAACGTGCGGCGGCTGGTCATCCTCTTCGTCTTGGGCTTCTCCATCTTCTTCGTGTCGGGCATGAACTATGTGCTGGCAGCCATCGCCACCATAGGCCGGCGTGCCAAGCTGGTGGGCGTACACAAGTGCTGCGGTGCCGATGCTGCCCATGTGATGTCGCTCTTCCTGTGGGAGACGGGGCTGTTGATGGGGGCTTCCATTCTGCTGGCCGTGCTGCTGATGTATCTGTTTGCCGACTTCGTCTGCGACCTGCTGGGCATTGCCAGTCTGGCGGCCCTCTTCACCTGGCAGACGCTGTGGGTGCCGGCCACCGTTGTGGTAGTGCTGTTTCTGCTGGCAGGTGTGCTGCCCGGCCAGCTATTTGCCCGCATCCCTGTGACGCAGGTGTTCCGCCGCTATACCGATGACAAGCATTCGTGGAAGCGGAGCCTGCTCTTTGTGCAGTTTGCGGGCGTGGCCTTCATACTGGGTATGCTGCTGACCACTGTCAGCCAGTACCACGACCTGATGACCCGACGGATGGGATTCGATACGGAGGGGCTGGTGGTAGGCACGGCCCGCGGTGAAATGGGATCGTATGGCAGCGAGGAGTTTCAGCGGATGCAGCAGCATCTGACGGACGATTTGCGACGTCAGCCCTATGTCATCGAGGTGGGGTGCAGCGAGCAGTGCCTCTTTGAACACTACAGCACCCGTCCGCTCTACCAAGACCCGGCACACAAGAATCGCATCTCGCTACACTACCAGTATGTGGTCAAGGGCTTCCCGCAGGCCGTGGGCATGGAACTGCTGGAGGGCCGCTGGCCCGAACAGCCGGGCGAAGCCGTGGTGGGCGAGAAGCTGGTGGAGTCGTTGCGCTGGGAGCCGCCCTACGTGAACCGTCAGCTGGAGGGTATGCCGGCCGACCGTTTCGGTCAGTCGGGCGAAACGGCACGTGTGGTGGGTGTGGTGCGCGACATCCGCAACATGGGCTTCTTCTCCGAGCAGACCAACGTGGCCTTCGTCATCGATCCCATCCTCGCCTCCACCTTCCATGTGCGGCTGAAGGAGCCGATGCACGACAACCTGACCCGCCTGAACGATTACGTGCAGCAGACCTATGCCGCCCAGGCACTCTCCTTCCTGAGCTACGACGATGTGCGCCGGCAGGGGTATGAGTCTGTGTACCGCTTCCGTAACACCGTGCTGGTGACCAGCGTCTGCATCCTCCTCATCGTGTTGATGGGTCTGATAGGCTATACGGCCGACGAGACGCAGCGCCGCAGCAAGGAGATAGCCATCCGCAAGGTGAACGGAGCCGAGGCTGCAGACGTGCTGCGACTGCTTTCGGCTGACATTCTGAAGGTGGCTGCGGGTGCCGTGCTGATTGGGGTGGTGTCGGCCTGGTTCGTGTCGGGCGTATGGATGGAGCAGTTTGTAGACTGCCAGCCTCCTTCGCCGGCGGCCTTTCTGCTGCTGGCCCTGTTGCTGCCACTCTGCATCATCGCCGTGGTGGTGCTGAAGGCACGACACATTGCCAACGAGAATCCCGTGCTGAGCCTGAAAGCCGAGTAGGCCGCCTGCGGGCGGGGGTTACTCCATGGCGGTGGCGTCGAACGAGAGGGGCAGCAGGTCGCCCACTTTCTGCAGCTCGTAGATGCCCTCGGTACCATACAGCAGCACGCGCATCGGGGTGGCGTGACGGCTCTCCGTCTCCAGCATCACCTGCCGGCAGGCACCGCAGGGCGGGATGGGATCCTTCAGGTATTCACCCCGCTCGTTGCGGGCGGCGATGGCCAGCGTACGTACAGGCTGGTCGGGGTAGCGTGAGTTAGCATAGAAGAGGGTGGTGCGTTCGGCACAGAGGCCTGAGGGGTAGGCGGCATTCTCCTGATTGCTGCCGCTGACAATGGTACCGTCGGCCAGGCGGGCGGCGGCACCTACCGAGAAGTGCGAGTAGGGGGCGTAGCTGCGTTGGGTCGCCTCGCAGGCGGCGGCCACCAGCTGGCGGTCGGCGGCATCCAGTTCAGCCTCGTCGTAGATGCGGATGCCTATCTGCAGATTCAATTCTTTCATGGCAAGTAGGTGTTAGTTGTAATTTTTGTTACAAAGATAGGAAAGAGATTGGATTTCTCAATTCTTTTGGACACTTTTGTAGCGAAATCAAGAAACGAAACAGATGAAACGACCTATCAGACTGGCCCTCTTCACGGCCATACTACTGCTACTGACCACGGGCGTGCAGGCCCAACGCCGCAACGCCCTGTACAACGAATACATCCGGCAATACGCCCCTCTGGCGGTGGAGCAGATGCGGCAATACAAGATTCCGGCCAGTATCACCCTGGCACAGGGATTGCTGGAGAGCGGAGCCGGACGCAGCACGCTGGCACGCAAGAGCAACAACCACTTCGGCATCAAGTGCGGCAGCGGATGGCAGGGACGCAGCGTGCGTCACGACGACGATGCCCGCAACGAATGTTTCCGTGCCTATCGCACACCGGCCGATTCGTACACCGACCACTCGCTCTTTCTGCGACGGGGGGCACGCTACGCCTTCCTCTTCGATCTGAAGATAACCGACTACCGCGGCTGGGCACGCGGACTGAAGAAGGCGGGTTATGCCACCGACCCCTCGTATGCCAACCGCCTGATATCCATCATCGAGGAGTACGAACTCTATAAGTACGACAGTCAGGGGATGAGCAAGAGTCAGGCACGCCACTGGGAGAAGGAGCTGAAGAAGAAACCCTGGCTGCTCCATCCGCATCAGGTCTACATAGCCAACGACCTGGCCTACGTGGTGGCACGCGACGGCGATACCTTCCAGCTTATCGGCAAGGAGTTCGGTATCTCGTGGAAGAAGTTGGTGGACTACAACGATCTGCATCGCGAGTACACGCTGGAGGCGGGCGACATCATCTACCTGAAAGGCAAGCGCAAGAAGGCGGCCAAGCCCTACACCGTCTACGTGGTGAAGGATGGTGACTCCATGCATACCATTGCGCAGAAGTACGGCATCCGCCTGAAGAACCTCTACAAGATGAACCGCAAGCAGAGCGACTACGTGCCCGAGGTGGGCGACCGCCTACGGCTGAGGTGACAGCGGGCGTTGACTATCCGAAAATGTACAGGGGTGTTCGATATCGGACACCCCTTGTTTTTATCTTTCCGCTGATAATGAGTTAGTTGTAAGTTTGGCACGATATTCGCTGTATAGGGGTAGGGTATGTTGCAGGCGGACGTACAATCGTCCGTAGGTGTACGAAAACGAACAGTGAAATCAATAAAAACAAGACCATAGTATGGATAGAGAAATTCCGAAAGAGGTGCGCCGAAAGGAGCGCAACAAGAGACTGATTCGCTACGGTGTGACCGGCGTAGCAGGTATCGTATTGTTCAGCATCGTCATTTCGCTGATGCGGACCGGCGTGAAGGAGAAGGACTTGGTATTCTCGAAAGTGGCCAAGGGTACGATAGAGGTGAGCGTCAGTGCCTCGGGTAAGGTAGTGCCTGCCTTTGAGGAGATTATCAACTCGCCCATCAACACCCGCATTCTGGAGGTGTACCGCAAGGGGGGAGACAGTGTGGATGTGGGCACACCCATCCTGAAGCTGGACCTGCAGAGTGCAGAGACCGACTACAAGAAGCAGCTGGACGAAGAGCAGATGCGCAGCTACAAGCTGCAGCAGCTGCGGGCCAACAACAAAACGAAACTGAGCGACCTGCAGATGCAGGTGAAGGTGGCGGCCATGAAGCTGAACCGCATGAAGGTGGAACTGCGCAACGAGCAGTATCTGGACAGTCTGGGGTCGGGCACCACGGACAAGGTGCGCCAGGTCGAACTGAGCTACAACGTGGCACAGCTGGAGTACGAGCAGCTGCAGCAGCAGTATGCCAACGAAAAGGAGGTGCTGGAGGCCGAGTACAAGGTGCAGGAACTGGAGTTCAGCATCTTCCGCAAGGGGCTGGCCGAGACCAAGCGTACGCTGGACGATGCCCAGGTGCGCTCGCCGCGCAAGGCCATCCTGACCTACATCAACAACCAGATAGGTGCCCAGGTGACGCAGGGCAGCCAGATAGCTGTCATCTCCGACCTGAGCCACTTCAAGGTGGAGGGAGAGATAGCCGATACCTACGGCGACCGTGTGGCAGCCGGCGGACGTGCCATTGTGAAGATAGGCAGCGAGAAGCTGGAGGGAGCGGTGAGCAGTGTGACGCCGCTGTCGAAGAACGGAGTTATCTCCTTCACCGTGCAGCTCAGCGAGGACAACCACCGCCGTCTGCGGTCGGGTCTGAAGACGGATGTCTACGTGATGAATGCCGTGAAGGAGGATGTGATGCGCATCGCCAATGCCAGCTACTATGTGGGACGTGGTGAATACGAGCTCTTCGTGCGCAACTCCGACAGCGAAATCGTGAAGCGTAAGGTGCAGCTGGGCGACTCCAACTTCGAGTTCGTGGAGGTGGTGAGCGGCCTGCAGCCGGGTGACGAAGTGGTGGTGAGCGACATGAGCCAATACAAGAACAAGAACAAGCTGAAGCTGAAAAAGTAAACGCTATGTGGAAAATGAATTTCAAGCAGGCCTGGATGCTGATGAAGCAGAACCCGCTGTTCAGCAGCATCTATGTGGTGGGCACAGGCCTCTCCATCGCGTTGGTGATGACGGTCTTCATCATCTACTACGTCAAGTTCGCCCCCATCTATCCGGAGTACAACCGCAACCGCACGTTGGTCATCTCGTCCATGGGGCGCTATCCGCATGGAAAGCCGGACAACTACAACCGATGTTCGGGAGTCAACTACACAGCAGTCCGCTCGATGGTGGTCGGCCTGCCTCATGTGGAGTGCGTGGCCAGTGGCAACGGCAACTCGTATGACAAGAAGCAGGTGCTGCTGCCTTCCGGCAGGAAGGAGGAGGTGATTCCATACTATGGCGATGCCGATATGTGGAGGGTCTTCACCTTCCGCTTCCTGCAGGGTAAGCCCTTCACCGAGGCCGATGTGGATTCGTCCATACCGGTGGCTGTCATCTCGCGCTCGCTGGCCCGTCGGCTCTATGCTACGGACGATGCCGTAGGGAAGACGTTCCGTATGGACGAGCACGACTTCAAGGTGTGCGGTGTGGTGGAGGATGTCTCTAACGCCACGCCGCAGACGGCTGGCGACCTTTGGCTCCCCCTTAACTTCTGGGAGTGGATAGACGAGG
The DNA here is from genome assembly GCA_051875915.1 of Bacteroides sp. Lineage (GTDB taxonomy): Bacteria > Bacteroidota > Bacteroidia > Bacteroidales > Bacteroidaceae > Bacteroides. The sequence goes on along the minus strand of JBJEHI010000020.1, from coordinate 19,501 downwards.
AGGATGCCAACAACCTGCTGGGTTCGGCACGCCTCTACATGCTGGTTGACGAGGCAGAGCATGTAGACGAAGTGCGGAAGGCGGTACAGGAGGTGTTCGACGAGCGCAACCGGCAGGACGACCAATACGTGTTCGACCTGATGGGACAACCCGACCGCTACTGGGTCAGCACCTTCCGCTCGATGGAAGAGCCAAACATGACGGAACTGCTGAAGTCTATTGGCTACGTGCTGCTGGCCCTCATCTTCATTCCCGCCCTGAACCTCAGTGGCATGATAGCTAGCCGCATGGACCGCAGGCAGGGAGAGTTTGGCGTGCGCAAGGCATACGGAGCCACCAACCGGCAGATTGTGCGGCAGGTACTGACCGAGAACCTGCTGCTCACCTCCTTAGGTGCGCTGTTGGGGCTGCTGCTGTCGTACCTCATTGTGGTGACGGCCAGCGAATGGATTCTCAACCTGTTCGACAAAGAGGTGAGGACGGAGGCCCAGGCGGTACACTTCTCCTTCGAGATGCTGTTCAACTTCTGGGTATTCGGCTGCACCTTCCTGCTCTGTCTGTTGCTCAACCTGCTGTCGGCTTTGATTCCTACTCTCAGCGCGTTGCGGCGCACCATCATTCAGGCGTTGAATACTGGGAGGTAGGGCTTTTAGTTACGAGCTACGAGCTACGAGCTACAAGTTACGAGTTACGAGCTACAAGCTACGAGTTACAAGTTACCGGTAGGGGCGGAACATTTTCCGTCCGATAGCTACGAATTTTAAATTTTAAATTTTAAATTTTAAATTTTACATTTTACATTTAAATTTTACATTTAAATTTTACATTTAAATTTTACATTTAAATTTTACATTTTAAATTGTACATTGTAGATTCTTATGTTCAAAACAATATTACATCAGATATGGAACCAGCGGAAGATGAACGGCTGGATATTTCTGGAACTGCTGGTGGTCAGCTTCTTCCTTTGGATGGTGATAGACCCCATCTATGTGATTACGGCCAACCGCAGCATCCCCAAGGGGTACAACAGCCACGGACTCTATGTGGTGAATGTGGGGCAGCGGTCTGCAGGAGAGGCTGCCTACAGGGCCGAAGCGGCTACCGACTCGATGCGACAGTCGGACTACCTGCACTTGGTGTACCTGCTGCGCAACCAGCCTGAAGTGGCGCAGTGCTGCATCGCACCTGCTCAGAGTATCCCCAGCGGACGTTCGTGGAGTGGGGGACAACTGTTCACTGATACCGCCTCGGCCGCTGCAAACAATCAGAGCGAGGGCCATTACGTCCACGTCCTGCAGTTCCCCGTCCTGTTAGAGGGAGAAGAGCAGCTGCTGGACCTCTTCGGCATCACTGATGCGCGTACAGGAGGCCGGGTGGTCATCCCCGAACAGCCCGACGGGAAGATACTCCTCTCACGCGATGCCGCCCGCCGGCTGTTCGGCAAGGCCGATGCGATAGGCAGGAAGCTCTATCGTGGTGATAAAAAAGAGTACGAGGTGGCAGGCATCTACAACGACTACAAGTACGTCAGCTGCTGGCAGCCCTATCCCTCGTTCGCAGAGTTCAAGCTGGGGGTGAAGTCCTCGGGTTGGATGCAGTATAGCTATCAGTTGCTCATACGGCTGAAGCAGGGGGCAGACGAACAAGCCTTCTGTCGCCGTTTTCGCGAGGAGGTGATGCCCGCCTGCAACGTCGGCAACTTCTACTTCAGCGGGATTGAATCCATCGACCATCTGAACCAAGAGCGGGAGCGCAACCTGGGCATAGTCAACAAGATGCGCCTGCAGACCGCCTTGGCCGGATTTGCTCTGCTCTGCATCTTCCTCGGCATGGTGGGTACCTTTTGGATTCGTACCGAGGCACGCCGCCAGGAGATAGGCTTGATGCGCAGCATCGGAGCCTCGCGTCGCACCATCAGCAAGCAGTTTCTCATCGAGTCGTGGCTGCTGCTCAGTGTGGCCTTTGTATTGGCGCTGGTTGTGGTCTTCAACTATGTCTGGCAGGAGGGATTCTATGTGGTGGAGCAACTCGGCACATTGGTGCCCGATTCCGCTTATCCGCAGAACCGCTTTGGGATGCACTTCGTCACGGTGTCGCTTCTGGCCTACTTCATCCTATGGGCCATTGTCTGGATAGGCACCTATATCCCCACCCGTCAGGCGGCACGCACGCTGCCTGCCGAAGCGTTGCGCGATGAGTGAAAGCGGACAACAGATGTATTGCAAAAACGGACAAGTGTCCGATATCGAACACTCCTGATTTGCGTAAACGCCAGATTATCAGATGTGCACATCTTTGGCATAGAGTTTGAACGTAGCTATGCAGCTACAAAATGGAAATAGAAAAAGCATATAATAGTAATCCTTTAAAATAGTAACAGCATTATGATTAAGTTAATTGGCATCAACAAGATTTATCGTACAGACGAGATTGAGACGCAGGCACTGGAGAACGTGAACCTGGAGGTAGAGAAGGGGGAATTCCTCAGCATCATGGGACCCTCTGGTTGCGGCAAGTCGACGCTGCTGAATATCATGGGACTGCTGGACACGCCCACCAGCGGCACCATCGAGATAGCCGGCACCCGCGTTGAGGGTATGAAGGACAAGGAGCTGGCCGCCTTCCGCAACCGCACGCTGGGCTTCGTGTTTCAGTCGTTCCACCTCATCAACTCGCTCAACGTGATAGACAACGTAGAGCTGCCCTTGCTCTATCGGAAAATCGCTGCCAAGGAGCGTCACCGCCTGGCCGAAGAGGTACTGGCCAAGGTAGGCATGACACACCGTATGCACCACATGCCCACGCAGCTTTCGGGCGGTCAGTGCCAGCGCGTGGCCATTGCGCGTGCCATCGTCGGCAATCCTGACATTATCTTGGCCGATGAGCCTACCGGTAACCTCGACTCGAAGATGGGTGCCGAGGTGATGGAACTGCTGCAGCAGCTGAACAAGGAGGACGGACGCACCATCGTGATGGTGACGCACAACGAAGACCAGGCCAAGCTGACTACCCGCACCGTGCGCTTCTTCGACGGACGGCAGATAGCCTAAGCCGCAGACCCGCTTCCCATGCGGTTGTGCTCCGCGTGGCAACGGAGAGTGAGAACAGTTTTTTAGTATGAATCATTTTACGTTTATAAGTATGAAAGGATATATCATAGGATTGGGAATAGCCATCGGATGGCTGCTGTTGGGCTCGTGTACGATGCGTGCAGGTAACACCAAGAAGGTGAGCGAAGTACGCAAGGTAGCCCCTTTCACGTCGATTGATGTTACCTCAGTGGCTGTCATCTACTTTACGCAGGACGACGTATGCTCGCTCAAGATGGAGGGAGAAGAGGAATATGTAAAGAAAACCACTACCCAAGTGACGGACGGCTGTCTGAAGATAGGCTTCAAGCGGGAAGAGAAGAAGAATTTCCAGAACACTGAGGGACTCGTCATCTACCTGACGGCACCCGACCTGCAACGGCTGGACTTCACCGGCGTAGGGAGCTTCTGCTGCGAGGAACCGCTGAAGGTAGACCGCCTGCAGGTGCATGTAGAGGGTGTAGGCAAGGTGCGTGTGGACGACCTGACCTGCCAGACGCTGGAGGTACATCTGGAGGGGGTAGGTTCGGCAGAGCTGAACGTGCAGTGCAACGCGCTGTCGGCTCGTCTGGAGGGCATCGGCAGTGTGTCGCTGAGCGGTCGTGCCGGCCGTGCCGACATCCGTAAGGACGGACTGGGCAGTGTGAATACCAACCGACTGAAGATAGGAGAGTGAGGCCATGATAAAACAGTATATACAGCAGGCATGGGCGCAACTGCGCCAGCACCCCGTCATCGGTGGAGTCACCGTGGTGGGTACAGCCCTCAGCATCTTCCTCATCATGGTGGTGGTGATGCAGCAGCAGGTACAGGTGCTGCCCTTCGCCCCCGAGAGCAACCGCGACCGCTTCCTCCACGTCCAGTGTATGAGCATCGGCCATACCGACTGGGGGCAGGATGGCAGCAGCAACGGACCGATGTCCGACAAGACGGCCCGCTTCTGCTTCAAGGAGCTGACCACGCCCGAGGCAGTCACCATCTTTCAGGTGATGTGTGTGGCCACACCTCTCTCCATGCCCGGCCAGGCAGCCATCGCTGCCGACATGAGGCAGACGGACGATGTCTTCTGGCGGGTGTTCGACTTTGCCTTTATCGACGGCAAGCCATACGACCAGGCCTCTTTCGACGCCGGCCTGCCCGTGGCCGTGCTGACCGAACGGATGGCACGCAAGCTGTTCGGCACCACCGCCTGTAGCGGACAGGAGTTCCTGCTGAACCATGCCCCCTATCGGGTGCAGGGGGTGGTGAAGGATGTCTCCCCGCTGGCCAAGACTGCCTACGCCGAGGTGTGGATTCCCTATACCTCTACCGACGCGGTGTCCGATACCTGGAGTGACGACATCATGGGCATGTTCTCGGCCACCATCCTGGCCCGCGACCGCAGTGACTTCCCCGCCATCCGCGAGGAGTGCGAGCGACGTCGGCAGGAGTACGACAAGCAGATAGGTGAGTTGGGTTACCGCATGATCTACCGCAACCGTCCCTACGACCAGGAGAAGGATGCCCTGGTGGCGGGTCCCAACGTGGAACCCGACGTGGAGGCAGCCCGCCGGAGCCGCTTCATCGTCTTCCTCATCCTGCTCATCGTGCCGGCCGTCAACATCTCCAGCATGACGCAGAGCCGCCTGCGCCAGCGCATCAGCGAGATAGGCCTGCGCCGCTCCTTCGGCTGCACGCGCACCGAGGTGCTGTGGCAGATATTGGCCGAGAACCTGGTGGTCACCCTGCTGGCCGGCGTGCTGGGACTGATACTCAGTGTCCTGTTCGCCTACTTCGGCAACGACCTGATATTCACTTCGGGGTGGGGCATACGGCAGGCACCTACCGTCAGCGTCTCCATGCTGCTCCATCCCTCCACGTTCGCCTGGGCACTCTTCTTCTGCTTCGTGCTCAATCTGCTCAGCAGCGGCCTCCCTGCCTGGAGGGCTTCGCGGATGGGTATTGTGAACGCCTTGCTGGGAGGCAGAAAATGACAGACCTCTAAAAAACGGATTATGCTATGACCAAGAAACTATTTACACAGATAAAGAACGAGTGGCGCAGCAACACGTGGCTGGCTGCGGAACTGCTGATTGTGAGCGTCGTGATGTGGTACATTGTGGACTATGTCTATACCACCGCAGCCACCTACTTCGAGCCGCGCGGCTTCAACACAGAGCACTGCTACCTCATCGAGATGGGGCAGCTGACAGCCAAGAGTCCTGACTTCACCCCTTACCAGAGCAAGGAGGAGGCACGTAACCAGGTGCGCGAGATGCTGGAACGCCTGCGCCGCCGTCCCGAGATTGAGGCAGTCAGTCTGTCGCAGAATTCCTATCCCTACAACGGCAGCAACAGCGTTACGCAGGTGCAGATTGACACGCTGATGTCGCCGGGGTGGACCATCCGTTCACTGGTGACGCCCGACTTTGTCCGCGTGTTCCGCTACGAGGGCACCCGAGGCGAGACACCCGAACAACTGGCCGAGATGCTGAAACAGGACGGATGTTTCCTGGCTTCGGACAACCTCTACAACAAGTATAAGCAACCCCTGACCTCTTTCGTAGGGCGCGACTTCTTCCTCTATGGCGACACCACCCGTACCTATCGGTTGGGTGCGGCACTGAAAACCGTACGCTACGCCGACTACTACGAGGGAAGCAACTGCTACCGCATGGTGGCGCAGCTGCCCGATGAGAGGCTGAACTTCGGCTTGGAGTGGTGCGTGCGGGTCAAGGCCGACCAGGACCGTGACTTCATCGAACGGCTCAAGGCCGACAGCGAGTCGCAGTTCCGTGTGGGCAACCTCTTCATTGCCGAGATACGCTCGTTCGACGAGATACGGCACAACTTCCAGCAGGGCTGGGTCACCGGTCTGCAAAGCTACCTGGTGGGCATGGCCTTCCTGCTGCTCAATATCTTCCTGGGGTTGCTGGGCACCTTCTGGTTCCGCACGCAGCAACGTCGGGGTGAGATAGCCCTGCACAAGATTCATGGTGCCACTTCGCGTGCGGTGTTCAACCGTCTGATGAGCGAAGGCTTCCTGCTGCTGTCGTTAGTGACCCCCGTGGCACTGGTGATAGACTATGTGCTGGCCTACAACGAACTGAACACTTGGCGCAACGGCACCACGTTGGAGTGGGACCGTCTGTTGCTCTGTGCCGCCATCAGCTGGGCACTCATTGCCCTGATGATAACCATAGGCATCGGCATACCGGCCCGCAAGGCCATGCAGACCGAGCCGGCCGAGGCGTTGCACGACGAGTGACCTGTTCTGTTTCCCTTCTCATTCCCTTACCATTCTGTTCGGATGCTGTTCGTTTCCCTACGGTTTGTAAGGGGATGCGTAGGGAATGAGAACGGAGAGTGAATGACAAAACTTGATTAGATGCAGAGACAATGAAACAATTGATCAGACAGGCCGCCGTCCTTATCCGGCAGAATCCGCTATTCAGTGCAGTCAGCATCGTGGGTACGGCACTGACCATCGCTTTCGTCACGGTAGTGGTGATGATATACGACTTCCGCACGTCGGACATCGCGCCCGAGAATCGTCGCAGTCGCTTGCTCTATGCCGATGCAGGACAGACCAGCCGGCCGGATGGCACGAATGTGAACGTCGGCATGGGACGGGTGGCCTACGAAGCCCTGTTCAACGACCTGCCGGGTGTAGAGGAACATACCTGGTATGCTGCGCTGGGCAAGTCGGTCTGCTCGCTGCCGGCCTCTTCCGAACGCTACAATCTGCTGGTACGCCCCGTAGCGGCCAACTGGTTCGAATTCTTTCAGTATGAGTTCATCGCCGGCCGACCCTTCACGCAGGAGGAGTACGACATGGGGCGCAGTGCTTATACGGAGAGCCGCAGCGAGTTTCACGAGAAAGAGGCGGTAAACAATCCGGCCTATCGCATGGTGGTGCTTACCGAGCGGGTGGCAGGCCGCCTCTTCGGTTCGGCCGAGGCCGCTGTGGGGCAGGTGTTCTGGGTGGACTTCCATCCCTCGACGGTGGTGGGAGTGGTGCGCGATGTCAGTTCCATCTTCCAGACGGCCTATGCCGATGCCTTCCAGCCCTTCTCGCTCTGTCTGGAGGAGAACGTGCAGTATTGGACGGCCGGACTGGGCGGCATTCGTCGGGCTGTGCTCCGCATGGCACCCGATGCCTCCGTCACCGCCATCCGGCAGGAGGTGGAGCGCAGGCAGCAGCAGCTCAACCAGAGCGGCCTGGAGTATCGCTTCACCTTGCAGCAACTCTATACCCATACGGAGTACACCTTCTTCCGAGGCAGTGCCATCGATGCCCGTCTGGTCTACCTGCTGTTGGTGGTGGCACTGTTGGTGGTGCCTGCCATCAGCATCTCCGGCCTGATGAGTGCCCAGATGCAGGGCCGTCTCAGCGAGATAGCCATCCGCAAGGCCTACGGAGCCTCCAATCTCTCCATCTTGGGCCGCCTCTTCAGTGAGGGACTGCTCACTACCCTGCTGGGCGGCGTGGCCGGTTATCTGCTCTCCTGCTTGCTGGTGTGGTGGGGGCGCGTCTGGCTCTTCGGGTCGGGTGGTACGGAGCTGGAGGGCATTACCCTGGATGGCCATCTGCTGATGCGTCCGTCGCTCTGCCTGGCGGTGCTGCTGGCCTGCCTGCTCTTCAACCTCCTCTCCATGCTGCTGCCTGCCAGTCTGGCCATTCGGAGGAGCATTTCGGGCACCTTGATGGGAGAATAGTTCACAATGTAGTATGTTCACAGAGTAACCAAACAATTCAGAATCATGTGGAATTCAATATGTAGACAACTTTGGAACCAGCGACGGGCTACCGCCTGGATCTGGGTGGAACTGATGGTAGTCATCGTCTTGCTGTGGTATGCCATCGACCTGATATTCAACTACGAGGGCGCAGCCATGCAACCCAAGGGGTACGACACCGCGTGCGTCTTCGAACTGAAGGTGGAGACCAAACCGCTGGAGACGCTCTCGGATGATGACAACCGGCAGGCCGGCGAGGATTTCGACTACCTCTATCACCAGATTAAGTCCTATCCGGGCGTAGAGGCAGTAGGCTCGTACTACGGCACGGTGCCTTACAGCGACCAGAAGATGTATGAGGGCTACTGTGCCCACACCGACTCGGCACACGTGGTGAACTGCTACATCCGCTATGCTACGCCCGACTATTTCCAGGTGTTCCCCCTGCAGCCTGTGGCGGGTAGGATAGAGTCTGAACGGTGGCAGGCGAGCGAGTACCCCATGCCGGTGCTGATGAGTGCCCAACTGGCCGACTCGCTGTTCCATACTACTCCGGCCGATGCGTTGGGACGCACCTGCTTCAATCCCTACTGGCTGGGCAGCAAGAATCCTGTGACCAACTACCGCTTGATGGCCGTGCTGCCTCCGCACAAGACGGACGACTACCGGCGCTACGAACCCTTCATCTATCTGCCCACCTCTACCCCTCGTCCGCTGTGGTGGCACAACATCGTGTTGCGCGTCCATCCCGACCGCGTGGCAGGCTTTGCCGAACGCTTTCGTGCCGACATGCAGCAGGCTTTCGACCGCGGCATCTTCTACCTCGCATCCATCCGTTCGTATAGCGACATGAAGGATGCATACGACATCGAGCAGGGGACGGTGAACTACCTGAACACGGCCTACAGCGTCATCTTCTTCTTCGTCTTCAACATCTTTCTGGGCATACTGGGTACCTTCTGGCTGCGCATCCGCAAGCGTCGGTCAGAGATAGCCCTGCGCATGAGCATGGGATGCAGCCGGCGCGGTGTGATGGTCTACTATCAGATGGAGGGATTGCTGCTGTTGCTGACGGCTGCCGTGCCGGCCCTGCTCATCTGCTTCAACATACGCCTGGCAGACCTGACGGTACATACGCTGATGGATGATACCGCCTGCCGCTTTGTCTTCTGTTTTGTCACCACGCTGTTGCTGCTGGCACTGGTGATAGCTGTCAGCATCTGGTTCCCTGCCCGCAAGGCCATGCAGATAGAGCCGGCCGAGGCACTGCACGACGAGTAGAACGTGCAGTACGAAAAGATGGAATGAACATTTATGTTCAAATAGAGAGCATATTACGCTTCCTTTTCCTATCTTTGTGGCCGCAAACCGTAAAGAGAACAAACATCGGATGAAAAGGCTTATATTACTCTGGTTCTGTCTGCTTTTAGGAGGCGTATCGACCGTACTGTATGGAACTGCACGTGTCTATAACGTGGTGTACATACATTCCTATTCCCGCCACTCGTACATCGAACAGCAGTGGATGGAGGGATTGCGCAAAGGCTTCTCTGCAGAGGGCATCAAGGTGAACCTCACGGTGGAATATGTAGATGCCGACTTCTGGCCTTACGAGTCCGAGCGTTTCATCATGCGTCGCATCTGCGAACGTGCCCGTCAGCGCAATACCGACCTCATTCTGACGGGAGGTGATGAGGCCTTCTACTCCCTGATGACGTGCGGCGACTCGTTGCCCTACCGCTTGCCGGTGGTCTATTCGGACATCAAATACCCCGATTTGGCCTTGATGCAGCAGGCTTCACACGCCGTTGGTTTCCTTTCCGAGCCCGATTACCGCACGTTGATAGAGGAGGCCATCCGTCTGTTCCCCCAACGCAAACGCCTGGTCTGCCTCTCGGACAACAGCTACATCAGTCGCCGCTCTATGCAGCAGATTCGGGAAACGTGGGAGGCCTTGCAACCCCACTATCCCGACTATACGCTGATAGAGATGAATGTGGAGACCACACCGCTGAACTCCATCATCTCTGCCATCTGTTTCGACAATCTGGCCTATCGCTACACCGTGATTGCTTCCAAGTGGACTCCCTTCCTGCGCATCCGTCTGAAGGCACCTCTCTTCATCTGTCACAACAACGGCTTGGACCAGGGTGCCTTGGGCGTGTACGACGTTCCACCCTATACCAATGCCGAGGCGGCAGGCAGACTGGCCGCCCGGTTGCTTTCGGGACATAGTATGGGATCGCTCTCTCCCCTCCGCCTGCCCCGTCAGTTCGTGTTCGACTACAAGCAGTTGTGTTACTTTCATGTAGACATCAAGAAGGCGGATGCGGGTGGCGAGCTCATCAACGTTTCTCTGATGGAACGGTATGCTTTCTGGATATACCTGGCCGATACACTGTTGCTGGCAGGACTGGGAGTGGCTGTCTTCTTCCTCGTCAGAGCCTATCGAAAAGAGAGCCGCAAGCGTGTGCAGGCCCAGACCCGCCTGCTGGTGCAGCATCGTCTGGTGGAGCAACGCAACGAGTTCGACAACATCCTCTGCTCTATCCGTGATGCTATGCTGACCTATGACACGGAGATGCACCTGCACTTCATGAACCGGGCGATGGTGGAGATACTGGGACTGCAGAGTGAAACCTACGACGGCTACCGTTACGAAGGCAGGATGGCAGGTACCGTCTATGGGGTCTATCATCGGGGAAAGGACATCCTGACTGACCTGCTGCACACCGTGTTGCAGACAGCGCGTCCCATGCCCATTCCGGAAAATGCCTTCATGCAGGCCCGCGAGAGCGGACGCTATTTCCCCATCTCGGGTGAGGTGGTTCCCATCTTCTCGGGCGACAAGCTGAACGGGGTTGCACTGATTTGCCACAACATATCGGAGGAAGAGATGCTGAAGAAACTCTTCAACTTAGTGGTGATGGACAGTGACATCTATCCTTGGAGCTACGACATGGAGACCGGTGTATTTACCTATCAGAACGGTTTCCTGCAACGGTTGGGCCTGCCGGAAGGTACCACCAAGTTGGAGAAGAGCGAGCTGGACAAACGCATCCATCCCGATGATGTGGAAGCGGTGCTGAAGGGCTTCGCCTGCATAGACAAGGAGGAGGGGCAGAGCCTGCAAAGCAACCTGCGCCTGCGCAATCAGGACGGCACATACGAGTGGTGGGAGTTCCGACGGGTCATCTACGAAGGATTGCGGCCCGATGAACCCTACCAGATGCTGGGTATCTGCCAAAGCATACAGAAGTACAAGAATGCAGAGGCAGAGCTGATAGAGGCACGCGATCAGGCGTTGCAGGCCGACCGACTGAAAACGGCCTTCCTGGCCAACATGAGCCACGAGATTCGTACGCCGCTGAATGCCATTGTGGGATTCTCAGACCTGCTGCGTGACATAGAGGCCTTCTCCCCCGAAGAAATCAGCCAATTTGTAGGGAGCATCAACGAGAACAGTGCGCTGTTGCTGGCCCTTATCAACGACATCCTCGACATGTCGCGCATTGAGGCGGGTACGATGGAATTTGTCAGCAGGGATGTGAATCTGAGCCAGCTGTTGCTGCGGGTGTGCGACAGTCAGCATCTGAACATGCCGCCGGGCGTAGTACTCTGCACCGCGCTGCCTGAAGGGGAGGATACCTTGTTGTGGACCGACCCTGTTCGGCTGAAACAGGTGGTGAACAACCTGATAAATAATGCCAAGAAGTTCACCAAGCAGGGATCAATCACCATCGGTTATCGCACGGACGAAGCCGACAAGGTTGTGCTGTTCGTGCAGGATACCGGGTGCGGCATCACCCCTGAACAACAAGAGCACATCTTCGACCGCTTCTATAAGGGCGACAGCTTCACGCAGGGTGCAGGTCTGGGGCTGAGCATCTGCAAGACCATTGTAGACTGGATGCAGGGCGAGATACACGTCTCTTCGGAACCGGGGAAAGGCACCTGCTTCGAGGTGCATCTGCCGCGCACCTGTCATCTCGAAGAGAATGCTGTTGCGCAACGTCGTTGACGGTTACTCCACCCGTTTGCATCCGTTGGCTTGCAGGAAGTCGTTCAGTACGTTCTCTTGATTGCCGGGTACCACGATGTGGTGGTTGCCCAATGCCCTCTTCAGGAAGTAGTCTACGGGGCTGTTCAGCCGGATGCGTACCTGTGTGCGGCACAGGTTGACGAAATTGGTGTTCTCGGTCAGCGTACCGGTAGCCAGGTAGTAGTCGTCCAGGCATTCGTTGCCGCACTTCACCACCGTGACATCGCCGGTAGGCAGGATGCCTTGGATGCCGATGCCGCTCTCCGTCTCAAAGTGGTTGCGGAGGATGAAGCGTTCGGTCATGGTCAGTCCCACGGTGCAATGAGCCAACACCAGCTCGTTGGTGCGTGTGTTCACCTGCGACGGGTTGGCCATGAAGCTGGGCTTGCCGGTCAGTGCCCGCACGGTCAGCATGGTGAATACCGACTGGAGGTCGCCTTCGCATCCTGCCACAATGCCCTCATCGTTCAGCAATGCCAATGCCAGGCAACCCGTGTTTCGTGTCTGCTCCAGCAGTCGAAAGCAACTGAGGGTCAGCGCGCTCAAGTGCTCCTCGTTCACCATCCGCTTCAAGGCATGATAGAGTCGCATGGACTTGACCAGGTCTTCGGACGTAGCCTCCCGGCAGGCCAGTGCCTTTTGGGTCAGACGGGCACATGCATCATCCACACCCTCCTCACTCACCTCCCCGTAGTATTGGTAGAGCCGTTCCAAAGGAAGGTCGACGTAGCGGATGCCCCACCGTCGCTGGGCCAGCAGGTAGTCTACGTTGCTGGCCACAAGCCAGTGCGAAGGCGTGCCGATTACCCCGATGCGCATACCTCGCATCCGGCGCTGCGTCACAAAGTTGTTGTAGAGTACAAAGAGTCGGCGGATAATCTCCTGCAGGTCGCCGTGGAGGATTTCGTTCTTCATGCCCCGAGCACGCAGCCAGGCTGCCACTTCGAGGGCGGACGCCAAGGAGTTCTGCATTCCGTCGGCCAGCAGGATGGTGGGGCGGGGCAGCTGTTCGAAGTGCTGGATGACCAGTCGTTCTACACCGCCGGTAGCCAGAAACAGTACGGCGAACCAGTCGGGCGAGAGTTGGTCTATCTGTCGGTAGTCAATGACGTGGATGGTAAAATATTTCTCTATCTCGGCCAGTATCACTTCGTGAGAGGCACGGAGTGAGTTCTGTCCTTGCAGATGCGATGCAAATGTGATGAGTTGTATAATCATTGCTTCTATTCGTTTAGTGGTTGTCAGTATAACAGCCGAAGCCGTCGGTTAGTTTCCCCAAAGGTAGCCTTTTCTTTCGGTTTTGCCAACCGTTTTATAAACTGTTTGTAAATTATTACCAAGTTTCAAACATAGAAAAGAGGCAAGCCCGTTTCACAACGTTCCTGCCTCTGTAAACTTAAAACAACCAACAAAAGAAATAGATAATTTATTTGTTCACTTTCAATGCTTATCGTATGAACAACAGTTCGCGATACTTAGGCAACGTCCACATCTGGTTGTCCACAATCAGTTCCAGCTTGTCGATGTGGTAGCGTATCTCCTCCATGGCCGGTACGATGGTGTCGTGGTAGGCAATGGCTTTCTCGCGTTCGCTCTCAATCTTGTTGGCCACCTTACGTGCTTCAATCATCGAGTCTACGTGCTCTTTGATGAAGGCGGTACGGTTGGCTATCTCTTCAATCAGTTCCAGATTCTTGGCGGAGAGCTGTGTAGCCTTCTCTGCCGGGAAGAGTCCTTTCATCTTGTACACGTTGTCAATCAGTTCCGTCTGGTACTGGGTAGCCACAGGGATGATGTGGTTCATGGCCAGGTCGCCCAGTACGCGGGCTTCAATCTGAATCTTCTTGGTGTACATCTCCCACTTCACCTCGTTGCGGGCTTCCAGTTCCTTCTTTGTCATCACGCCGATGCTCTCGAACATCTGAATGCTTTCGGGCTTCAGGTAGTTGTCGAAGATGACCGGTACGCTTGTCTCGCAATCCAGACCGCGGCGGGCTGCTTCAGCCTTCCACTCGTCGCTATAGCCGTTGCCGTCGAAGTGGATGGGCTTGCAAATCTTGATGTATTTGCGCACTACGTCGAGGATGGCCGAAATCTTCGGTTCGCCCTTCTCGATGAGCTCGTCCACGTCTTTCTTGAAGTCAGTCAGCTGTTCGGCCAGGGCTGCGTTCAAGGCAATCATGGCACTGGCACAGTTGGCCTCTGAACCTACGGCACGGAACTCGAAGCGGTTGCCGGTGAAGGCAAACGGGCTGGTACGGTTTCGGTCGGTATTGTCAATCAGCAGTTCGGGAATCTGCGGGATATCCAGCTTCATGCCCTGCTTGCCGCTCAGGCTGATTAAGTCGTCCTTGGTGCTCTCTTCGATGTGCTCCAGCACCTGGCTCAGCTGCTTGCCCAGGAAAGAAGAGATGATGGCAGGAGGTGCCTCGTTGGCTCCCAGACGATGGGCATTGGTGGCACTGGAGATGCTGGCCTTCAGCAGACCGTTGTGGCGGTAGACGGCCATCAGCGTGTTCACCACGAAGGTGATGAAGCGCAGGTTCTCTTCCGGCGTCTTGCCGGGTCCGTGCAGCAGGATGCCTGTATCGGTACCCAGTGACCAGTTGTTGTGCTTGCCGCTACCGTTGACTCCCTTGAAGGGTTTCTCGTGCAGCAGGACGCGGAATCCGTGGTTGCGTGCTATCTTGCGCATCAGCGACATGATGAGCATGTTGTGGTCTACGGCCAGGTTGCACTCCTCGAAGATGGGAGCCAGCTCAAACTGGTTGGGAGCTACCTCGTTGTGACGTGTCTTTACGGGGATGCCCAGCTTCAGAGCTTCAATTTCCAGATCCTTCATGAAGGCGGCTACACGCGGCGGAATGGCACCGAAGTAGTGGTCCTCCAACTGCTGGTTCTTGGCACTGTCGTGTCCTGTCAGCGTACGTCCGGTCATCAGCAGGTCGGGACGGGCGGCATACAGCCCTTCGTCTACCAGAAAGTACTCCTGCTCCCAGCCCAGGTAGGCATATACCTTCTTTACGTCCGGGTTGAAGTAGTGACATACGTCTACGGCAGCCTTGTCTACGGCACGGAGTGCCTTCAGCAGCGGAGCCTTGTAGTCGAGCGATTCGCCTGTATAGGCCACGAATATGGTGGGTATGCAGAGTGTATCGTCTACGATGAAGGCAGGTGAGGAGGGATCCCAAGCCGAATAGCCGCGTGCCTCGAACGTGTTGCGGATACCGCCGTTAGGGAAGCTGGAGGCATCGGGCTCCTGCTGTACCAGCAGCTTGCCAGTGAACTCTTCCATCATGCCGCCCTTGCCGTCGTGTTCCACAAAGGCATCGTGCTTCTCGGCCGTACCTTCGGTCAGCGGGTGGAACCAGTGCGTGTAGTGCGTGGCACCCATTTCGGTGGCCCATCTCTTCATGCCGGCAGCCACCTCATCGGCGATGCTGCGGTCCAGGGGAGCCCCGTTGTCTATCACGTCTATCAGTTTGGCATATACCTTGCTGGGCAGGTATCTGAACATCTTCTCTTTGTTGAATACATACTTGCCGAAATAGGCTGACGGACGTTCCGCCGGTACTTCCACTGCGACGGGTTTCTTCTTGAACGCCGTCTCCACTACTCTGAATCTTAATTTTGACATGGTTTTTTAAGTTTATGTAATTGATGAATGATTAGTTACTTCGTTTATCCGTTGTAAGCCGATTCTCCGTGCTCATAGATATCGAGTCCCTCTTCTTCGATACGTCTGGTGACGCGCAGACCGTGAATCATGTTCAAGCCCTTGAAGATGATGAAGCCCATGGCTGCTGCCCATGCACCTACTACGACTGCTCCGAAGAGCTGTGCTCCCAAGAATCCGGCACCGGCACCGTAGAAGAGTCCTTCACTGGTAGAGAGGAGACCTGTCAGTACGGTTCCTGTAAATCCGCATACACCGTGTACCGAGCTGGCACCTACGGGGTCGTCAATCTTCAGCACCTTGTCGATGAAGTCAACAGAGAAAATCATCAGGATGCCGCATACGGTTCCGATGATGACGGCTCCCAGCGGAGAGACGCAGTCGCAACCGGCTGTGATACCTACCAGACCGGCCAGAATGCCGTTCAAGGTCAGTGACAGCGAGGGTTTGCCATACTTCCACCAGCTGATGACTAAGGCGAAGAAACCGCCGGCACAGGCAGCCAGGTTGGTGGTGAGGAATACGTGCGAGATGGCAACTTGGTCGTCTGTCGAAGCAGCTGCCAGCTGTGAACCGGGGTTGAATCCGAACCAGCCGAACCAGAGGATGAAAACACCCAGTGCGGCGATGGTCAGGTTGTGACCAGGGATGGCCTTCGACTTGCCGTCCTTGCCATACTTGCCGATGCGGGGGCCCAGAATGGCGGCACCCACCAGGGCAATCCAGCCGCCCACAGAGTGAACGATGGTAGAGCCGGCAAAGTCGTGGAAGGTTGTTCCGAAGGTATCCATCATGAACGAACCCTCTTCACCGTTCATCAGCCAGCCGCCTCCCCAGGTCCAGTGACCGGAAATGGGATAAATCAGCACGCTGATGAATATGGTGTATACCAGATACATGGAGAATTTGGTGCGCTCGGCCATGGCACCCGATACGATGGTGGCTGCAGTGGCGCAGAACACCGTTTGGAATACCAGGAAACCCTCGGCGGGCAGTCCGCCTCCGTCGTAGAAGGAGAGGTCGATGAAGTGGGGTGCGCCCACGAAGCTGCCTGCACCGAACATCAGTCCGAAACCGATGAGCCAATAGAGCAAGCTGCCGAACATGAAGTCCACAAAGTTCTTCATCAGGATGTTGGCCGTATTTTTGGTACGGGTAAAGCCGGCTTCTACCAGTGCGAAGCCCGGTTGCATGAAGAATACCAGCATGGCGGCCAGCAACATCCATACGGTGTTCAGTCCGTTGGCCAGTTCGTCGTTTGCTTCTGCAGGTGCTACGGCCTCTTCGGCTGTCGTAAAGGTAACACTTGCTTCCGTCACTGCGGTGGCGGCACTGTCGGCCACTGCCGTCGGTTCCTGTGCAAAGGTATCTGTAGCTATGCAGAGCGCCATCAGGAGAGCACCGGCTATCCATAGTTTGGCGATGTTATGTTTCTGTATCTTATCCATAATGTTTCTATTAGTTGTATTGTTTGTATGTGATATGGTTTATGTGCTGCCACTCTATTTTTCCTGTTCGGCGTTGTAGAGGGCGATGTCGCCCCGTTCGCCTGTACGGATGCGGATGGCATCCTCGATGGGGATGACGAAGATTCGTCCGTCACCTATCTCACCGGTCTGGGCAGCCTTGATGATGGCCTGTACGGTTTTCTCTGCATTCTTGTCGCGTACCACGATGGAGACGAGGATGCGCTCGATGGAGCTGGTGTCGTACATCACGCCGCGGTAGATGCGGGCCTGCCGCGATTTCCCGATTCCTCTCACTTCGTAGTAAGAGAACCATTCGATGTCCGCTTCCAGCAGAGCGTCTTTTACATCCTCGAACTTGGTCTTGCGGATAATTGCTTCAATCTTTTTCATACCTTAAACTATTACTGTTAAAAACTCATTCCTACAACAAAATAGGCACCTTCGGTACGCGGGTTCCACGTGGCTGTGGCATAGAGCGGCAGCGAGAAGGAGTCTGTTATCTTGATCTCTTTGGATGCTCCCAGGCTGAGGTTGACTACGGCCAGTCCGTTGCTGCCATAGAAGCTGGTTTCCCACGGGGTAGCTCCAGCTTCCACTGTCCAGTCTACTCCTCCCAGTTTGAAGGGGGCTGCTACCGTGACGTACGACGAGTAGGCACGATCACCGTTCTGCTTTACTCCGTCGGCTCCGGCAAAGTTGGTGTACCAGTTGAAGGCAACCGAACCGAAGTCGTATCCTATCTGAGCCTCGAAGACGTGCGAGTTGGCATCATTGTGACTGCCGTACTGGAAGTACTTGGCAGCCTGGTCACCGGCCATATTGAACCAGTAGTCCGTAACGGAGAGGCTGAATCCACCTGTGGCATATCCCACGGTCAGGTCAAACTCCTTGGTATCTGTGCTCTCCAGTCCCACCGAACCCCAGGCTCCGATGGAGAAGCCTTTGTAGGCTACGGAGAGTGCGGGCTGGATGCTCACGCCGCCCAGTTCCTGGCCACGCCATACGTAACCGCTCACCAGATCGGCACCTACCGATGTCTCGACTTTGTCTTGTGCATTTGCTTGGAAAGGCATGGCCGCAGCCAGCAGGGCAATGCCCAGTCCCATCCATGTTGTGGTTCCTCTTTTCATACTTTTTACCTTTTTAGTTGTGAATAATGTATTTGTATATCTCTGTTATCCTTGCCTTCTTTCTCTCTTTGTTCCAATTCTCTCTTTCCTCTCTCGCTTGTGCCCTTCTCATTTTAAATTATTGATTTTACATTCACTTCAGCCAGTTGCGGATGCGTCTCATCGCCTCTATGCAATCTTCGTGCTTGCCGAAGGCGGTCAGTCGCAAGTATCCCTCGCCGCTGGGACCGAATCCTACGCCGGGTGTGCCCACCACGTTGGCTTCGTAGAGCATCTGTTCGAAGAAACGCCACGAGCCGATGCCGTTCGGTGTCTTCAGCCAGATGTAGGGAGCGTTGACACCGCCATACACCTTCAGTCCGGCTGCTTCCAGCCCCTCCTTCATGGTGCGGGCGTTCTCCATATAGTAGTTGATGGTTTCCTTGATTTGTTGTTTACCCTCCGGGGTATAGATGGCTTCTGCCGCCCGTTGGGTGATGTAGCTGGTACCGTTGAACTTGGTGCATTGCCTGCGGTTCCACAACTTGTTCAGCGGAATCCGTTCGTCGGTCAGGGTGGCGGCGGTCAGTTCCTTCGGTACGACGGTATAGCCGCATCGTACGCCAGTGAAGCCGGCCGTCTTCGAGAAGCTGCGGAACTCGATGGCACACTTCTTGGCCCCTTTGATTTCGTAGATGGAGTGGGGCACATCCTCCTCCTGGATGAACGCTTCGTATGCTGCGTCAAACAGAATCAGCGTGTCGTTCTCCAGTGCATAGTCTACCCATTTCTTCAGTTCGGCCTTGGTCAGGGTGGTGCCGGTCGGATTGTTCGGGTAGCACAGGTAGATGATGTCGATGCGCTTGTTCGGTATTTCGGGTACGAAGTTGTTTTCGGCTGTACAGGGCATGTAGGTCACGTTGCTCCATTTGCCGTCCTCCTCCAGCACGCCTGCCCGTCCGCACATCACGTTGCTGTCAATATATACCGGATAGATAGGGTCAGTCACACCCACGCTGTTGTCGTGGCGCAGGATGTCGCCGATGTTGCCGGTGTCACTTTTCGCACCGTCGTTCACAAATACCTCCGTCGGGCTCAGATGGATGCCTCGCGGAGCGTAGTCGTGCTTGATGATGGCCTCAATCAGGAAGTCGTAGCCCTGTTCGGGTCCGTATCCTCTGAATGTCTTGGCATCCGCCATCTCTTCCACTGCCTTGTGCATCGCTTCGATGCAAACCGGTGGCAGTGGGCGGGTAACGTCGCCGATACCCAAGCGGATGACCTCTTGTTTGGGGTGTGTTATCCTGAACGTATTTACCTTTTTAGCTATGTCTGAAAACAGGTAACTACCGGGTAGTTTCAGAAAATGTTCGTTAACTAATGCCATATCTATT
>JBJEHI010000019.1:0-21832 GCA_051875915.1 Bacteroides sp. | reverse complement strand
ACGGCGACAAGTCGGGCTACTTTGTCTGCGTCATACCGGGCGACCGGGAGGTAGACCTCAAGCTGGCCGCCAAGGCATCGGGCAACAAGAAGTGCGACCTCATCCCTATGAAGGAGCTGCTTCCGCTGACCGGCTATATCCGTGGAGGCTGTTCGCCCATCGGCATGAAGAAGCCTTTCCCCATCTATATCCACGAAACGTGCCGGCAGTTTCCCTACATCTACATCAGTGCCGGACAGCGGGGCTTGCAGCTGAAACTCCGTCCCGAGGAACTGATTCGGGAGGTCCGGGCTACGGTCTGCCCCCTTTTCTGAGCACGGAATGTATGGATTTGACATAAATCAAGTCGCACTATGTATAAACTTCGTACCTTTGCCGCCGGTATTAGTTTATTCATTAAAAGATTGTGACTATGAAATTACCTGAAGATCCGGTGATGCTGTATAGCTTCATCAACCTGAAGTTGCGTGACTTTTATCCTTCGCTCGACGCTTTGTGCGAGGATATGGACGTAGAAAGAGACGACATCGAGGCCAAACTGAAATCGGTGGGATTTGAATACAATCCCGACAAGAACCGTTTCTGGTAATCTGTGCAAGATGTACCGATGCAGATAAAGAAGAGGATGTGTTTCCCGAGTGGCGAGAACACATCCTCTTTTTAGTTAGGATTCATGTCACTGCTTCCTCATCTGGTATCCGTAACCGATGATGACCAGAAAACAAATCAGAGGCATGATGAACGACAGATTGACGGCCGGCATACCGAACAGCGTATCGCAATCGATAATGGATGCCTGCAGGGGAGGCAGAATGGAACCGCCGAGGATGGCCATGATGAGACCGGCTGCACCGAACTTGGCATCGTCGCCCAATCCCTGAAGGGCAATGCCGTAGATGGTGGGGAACATCAGCGACATGCAGGCCGACACGCCTACCAGACAGTAAAGTCCGTAGATGCTCTGGAAGGAGATGACACCTACCGTGAGTACGGCGGCAGCCACGGCCAGCACCGAGAGCAGCAGCCCCGGATTGCAATAGCGCAGAAGGAACGTGCAGATGAAGCGGCTGATGCAGAACAGTATCATGGCAACGATGTTGTACTGCTGGGAGAGTACCTCGGCAGCCTGTTCCTCCATCCCCTGTGCCATGAAGAGGCGTGTGCCGTATTGGATGATGAAGGTCCAGCACATAATCTGGGCACCGACATAGAAGAATTGTGCAATCACGCCGTATCTGTATCGACCCTTGGCAAAGATGCGCTTCAGGGTAGGTACGAAATCGATGGAGTGAGACTGGTCGGCGTTCTTGGGCATCTTGGCCAGTCGTATCACTAAAAACATGCAGATGATGACGATGCCTATCACTAAGTAAGGTGCGATGAGCACGGAGAGGTCGGCATCTCTCACGGCCTCAAACTCCGGTTGCGATAACCGAGCCCGTTCCAGGGTGTCCATCGGATGGAGCTTGTTCTGTATAAAGTTCATGGCCACATACATCCCCAAGAGCGAACCGATGGGATTGAAGGCCTGTGCCATGTTGAGCCGTCGGGTGGCACTCTCTTCGTCGCCCATGGAGAGGATGTAGGGATTGCAGCTGGTCTCTAAAAACGACAGACCGCACGTCATGACGAAGTAGGCTATCAGGAACGGGAAGAACTCCCCGGTCAGTTTGGCGGGGAAGAAGGCCAGAGCTCCTATGGCATACAGGGCAAGGCCCATCAGAACGCCTGCCTTATAGGAGTATTTACGGATGAAGATGGCGGCGGGGAAGGCCATGGCGAAATAGCCTCCATAGAAGGCTACTTGGACCAAGGCTCCGTCGGTCACGCTCATTCTGAATATCTTGGAAAAGGCTTTCACCATGGGATTGGTGATGTCGTTGGCAAATCCCCACAGGGCAAAGCAGGAAGTGATGAGCAGGAACGGAACCAGGTAGTTGACTCCGTCTTTATGTAAAATGGACATTTTCATGGTGTATTCTATTTCTTATGTCGCTGAAACATGATAGTGTAAGATAGTCTTGTCGGAAAGTGATTTCCCCATCCCTTCACTTCGGTCTGCAGAGAGGCTTCGGAGAAAGGGATGGGGAAATGGGGCACGGATTACTGCAGGTTACCTATTTCATCCAGATTCTTCTGGATATCTTGGTCTGTCAGTTCGTAGTTCTGCAGGTCGCCGGCCAGGAACTTGTCATACGAAGCCATGTCGATGAGGCCGTGGCCGGAGAGGTTGAAGAGGATAACCTTCTCTTCGCCCGTCTCTTTGCACTTGTTGGCTTCGCGGATGGTGGCGGCAATGGCGTGGCACGATTCGGGGGCAGGGATGATGCCTTCGGCCCGTGCAAACAGCGTGCCGGCTTCAAACGATTCGAGCTGTTGGATGTCAACGGCTTCCATCATCTTGTCTTTCAACAACTGGGAGACGATGACGCCTGCACCGTGGTAGCGCAGACCGCCGGCATGGATGTTGGCCGGTGCAAAGTTGTGACCTAACGTGAACATGGGCAGCAGAGGCGTATAGCCGGCCTCGTCGCCAAAGTCGTACTGGAACTTACCGCGGGTCAGCTTGGGGCAGGAGGCCGGTTCGGCTGCAATAAAGCGTGTCTTTGTACCCTCCAGGATGTTGTGACGCATGAAGGGGAAAGAGATACCGCCGAAGTTGGAACCGCCGCCGAAGCAGGCGATAATCATGTCGGGATATTCACCGGCCATCTGCATCTGTTTCTCAGCCTCCAAACCGATGACGGTCTGATGCAGTGTGACGTGGCTCAGTACGGAACCGAGGGTGTACTTACAGTTGGGTGTGGTCTGTGCCAGTTCGATGGCTTCGGAAATGGCTGTACCCAATGAGCCTTGGTAGTTGGGGTGGAGTGTCAGGATGTCCTTGCCGGCACGGGTAGACATGGAGGGCGACGGAGTGACCTGCGCACCGAATGTCTGCATGATGCTGCGGCGATAGGGTTTCTGCTCGTAGCTGATTTTTACCTGATAGACGGCTGCCTCCAGTCCGAAGAGGCGGGCGGCATAGGCCAGTGAGGCTCCCCATTGGCCGGCACCGGTTTCGGTAGTCACGTTGGTTACACCCTCCTTCTTGCAGTAGTAGGCTTGCGGAATGGCGGAGTTCAACTTGTGGGAACCCATGGGGCTGACACTCTCGTTCTTGAAGTAGATGTGGGCGGGGGTGCCTAATGCCTTCTCCAAGCCGAAAGCGCGAACCAGTGGCGTACTGCGATAGTACTTGTACATGTCGCGCACTTCGTCGGGAATCTCTATCCAGGCATCCGTCTGGTTCAGCTCCTGCCGGCACAGTTCTTCGGCAAAGATGGGGTAGAGGTCTTCCGCCTTCAGCGGCTGTTTGGTACCCGGGTGGAGGGGTGGCATGGGTTTGTTCACCATATCGGCCTGTATATTGTACCAATAGTGAGGTATCTCTTCTTCGGGTAAGATGAATCGTTTCTGTTTGTTGCTCATGGTTTATTTATTGTTAGTGATTTGAATGCCCAAAAGTAGGCATTATTTTTAATTTGATAGCAAATGTATGCTATAAAAAGTGTTGTGCTGGCATTTTTCTTTCAATTTAGGCTCAATACCGGTTGAAGGAGATGACCTTCTCCTTCGGTTTGCGCGATTTCTTCCGTTTCTCTTTGACGGGATAGCCGATGGTGATGTCCAGCAGCAGCCGTTTGCCCGAGGGAATGCCGGTGAGCCGCTTGATTCCCTTCTCGTCAAACCATCCTAAGATGCACGAACCCAGCCCTTGGCTTTCGGCAGCCAAGGTGATGTGTGCAGCGGCAATGCCGATGTCAATCAAGGGAAAGTATTTGTCCTTGATCTTGGCACCCAGAAAGGAGGTGATGTTCATCGATTCCTCTACGATGAGGATGTGCACGGGTGCATCCTTGGCAAATTTGTTCATGCCCAGCCCGGCTGTAGCCTTGCCTACCTGTACGGAGAGCTCGGGATCGTCGATAACTACAAACTTCCACGGTTGTGCGTTACAGGCTGAGGGAGCCAGTCGGGCTGCCTCCAGGATGCGCTCCAGCTTCTCTTTCTCGACGGGACGACTCTTGTCGTAAGCGCGGTCGCTCTGCCTGGAGGCGACTAATTGCAGAAAATCGTTCATTTCCATACGTGTTGAATTGAAGGGTCGAAGATGCTTATTTGCCAAACTGAATCATCCGGCTGATGTATTTACCTATGATGTCGAACTCCAGGTTCACCACGCTGCCAACCTGTATGTTGTGGAAGTTGGTGTGTTCGAACGTATAGGGGATGATGGCCACCTGAAACGTGTTGTCGGTGGGGTTGCATACGGTGAGACTCACGCCGTTCACCGTTACCGACCCTTTGTCTACAGTGATGTATCCGCGGCGGGCCATTTCCGGGTCGGCTTCATACCGGAAGGTGAAATAGTAGCTGCCTTCGGCATCGGCAATCTCTGTGCAGGTGGCAGTCTGGTCTACATGACCTTGCACGATGTGGCCGTCCAACCGTCCGTTCATCAGCATACTGCGCTCTACGTTCACCTGATCGCCTACTTTCAGTAGTCCCAGGTTGGAGCGTTCCAAGGTCTCCTTCATGGCCGTCACGGTGTAGGTGTTGTCCTTCAGACTGACAACTGTCAGGCAGACACCGTTGTGTGAGATACTTTGGTCAATTTTCAGCTCGTCGGTAAACGAGCATGTCAGGGTGAAGTGTACATTCTCTTGCTCTTTCACTACAGCCACCAGGGTGGCACATTCTTCTACAATTCCGGAAAACATATTTATATAGGTATAATTGATTATGATTTACGATGATTTATTCACTCAGTTGATATTGTATGGTTCGTTCGTACCTCTTACCGTGGCTATGGGTAATCTGCGTACAACCGGTTACGTAGCCACGTCCGTCGGTGTCATAGCTTTGCTCGGTGTAGTCACTCTCTCCGTTGCCATCGGGCGTGATGTGCGTCATCAGGTTGTCCAACGGTTCACCAAGCCACTTTCCATACAGAGCGACGGGGTGCATGGTCAGCGGATGCAGCTCGGACAGGAAGAGGTCGGGCAGTCCGCTACGATTGAGCGACGTTGCACCATGGTCTGTGGTGGCTGTATATCCCGTGCTTTGTCCGCCTATCGTTTGGGTGATTTTCAGGGTAGGGTAGCTGCTGTAGTCAATCTGCAGGCTGGCGTAGACTTCCTCCCCCTCTTCGTCCAGCCGTTCCGTCAGTTCGGTCAGATGGATGCACCCTTCCGCATCTGTGTGATAGCGGAAGGTGTAGCGACGCACACTGCCTCCCGGAGTACGGTAGAGGCATTGGGTGGCATACCCTTGTCGGTTGAGCGTATAGGTAAAGGTGGAGCCACTCTCTTCTGTGACTACGGCTTCGGAGTCGTCGTAGCTTACGTCGGTGCGCTGCTCCATCTCCAGTGTCTCGTCTCCCAGATCAATCAGCTGCCGGTTGTGCAGTCTGCTGATGCGTCCCTCTGTAAAGTGGTACGTCTGGATGGAGGTGACCGGCAGGAAGGCGTCGTTGTCCATCGTCTCACTCAGGCAGATGGCAGTGAAGGGGGTGAGGGGATAGGTGGGTGCTGGTTCGTCCGGTGGTCCGGCCTTCTCCTCATCGGCACAGGCTGCTGTCAGAGCGGCTATGAGTAAGGTCCATACGATGGAACGGCAAATTTGTCTCATGCTGCGATGCGTGTTTGATGATTATCGGATACGTACCGCGCCGCTTGCTCTCCGTTCGATGGATTGGCTTTGCACATCCATGCGCAGCCTTTCGGGTGATGCCTCTGGCTCTGAATCGGACGGACTGCCACCTGCAATGGTATTCAGCGCGACGTGGAGTAGGGCTTCGTCGGGGTCGCCAAACGGCAGGAAACGGCTCATGTCGCTGTTCTCATCTACCGTATATGCGGCATCAGGTACAAAACCGGATTCGTAGTCCGATTCACCTGCCGCATTGTAGAGCCGACAGACGATGGGACTCATGGTAATCAATCGTTCGGCATTGACGAAAGCCCGTGACCCTACGTTCTTGCCTACCGTGGTACCTCCCACCAGCACGACATCCATGACAGGTTTCAGGCAGTTGATGACCATTTCGGAGGCTGAGGCCGTGTTGCTGCTGGTCAGGACGAACAGACGTTTCAGGTTCAGGTTTGCTCCATGGCCTATCAGGTCGGGGTTAAACGTGAATACCTGTATCTGAGGGGTGATACGGTCATTGAACTCCAGATACCCCATCTCAGAGCCAAGGGCTGAGGCTGGTGCCAGCAGGGTACAGAGCAGCTGGGCGCAGCTCACCAGACCACCGTTGTTGTAGCGAAGGTCGAGGACAAACTCTTCTACCTCGTTCGAGGCAAATGTGCTGAATACGCTGCGCAGCTTGTTGTCGTATTCGGTGCCGTTGTCGGTAGCACCGGCACTGAAGTGGTTGTACACCAGATAGCCTGTCCGCGTGCCGTTGACATCCAGCATACAGCTGTAGTGAACAGGACAATCGTCGATGGCACGGGCCGCGGGCAGGGTATGGGGTTGAGGGTCGGTGACAATGGCATTCTCGGTTGCCTGGTAGTAGCCAAGGGTCAGTTGCATGGAAGGCCCGCCAAACAAGCGGCTGTAGTTGTTCATGGTGACAGCTTCACCGTCCATAGCCAGAATCCAATCGCCCCGTTTCAGTCCGGCTTCATCGGCTGGCGAACCGGCGGCCACATAGAGCACGTGGGCACATGTCTGGCCGTCTATTTGCCCTACAGCAAACTGAAAGCCGTAGCTGTAGTCCGTGTCGGGTATGCTACGGGTAGCTGCAGCGGTTGTCAGGCTGTCAATGTAGGAATACTTGTCGCTGGACGAGAGCAGCGAGGCAAAAAACTGGGCCGGAGCCTGAAAGTAGTTCAGCTGGTTGCTCTCCGGCAACTCGTCTTTCCAATAATACCATACGCGCATGGTGTCATCTATCCAGCGGGTGGTAGCGGTCTGTTCGGCGTAAGCTGCCCATCGGTCTTCCCCGCAGGAGGTCAAATAGAGTGGCAGTAGGCATACGGCCACTATGATTAACAATATATTCGTAGCTTTCATGTCGGCAAAGATAGTGTAATTTGAGAGAAGAACTTTCATGCTTGCATGAAAAAGTTTTCCGAGATGCAGCCTCTCTTCCTCCTTCTACCACAATCGTGGTATGAATTTCCCCTCTTTGTGCCATTGGGTACCTTCCTGTTCCCCGCTATCTTTGCAACCAAATCAGGGCTTACGGCGAGAGAACTTGAAGGCCTGAAGCATAAAACTGTATTATTCACTAAAAAAACATACGAATATGGAAACGAAAAAACTTCATTTTGAGACATTGCAACTGCATGTAGGACAAGAGCAGCCCGATCCCGCTACCGATGCGCGTGCCGTTCCCATCTATCAGACCACATCATACGTGTTCCGTAACTCACAACATGCCGCCGACCGTTTCGGACTACGCGATGCCGGCAACATCTACGGACGGTTGACAAACTCTACGCAAGGAGTCTTCGAACAGCGCGTAGCCGCTCTGGAAGGGGGCGTGGCCGGTCTGGCCGTGGCTTCGGGTGCTGCTGCCGTCACCTATTCCTTGCAGAACATATTGGGTGTAGGCGACCACATCGTGGCTGCTGACAATCTGTATGGCGGTTCGTTCAACCTGATAACGCATACGTTGGCTTCGCAGGGCATTACGAACTCCATCGTGAATGTCAACGATCTGGAGGCATTGGAGGCTGCTATCCAGCCCAACACGAAGGTGGTATATGTTGAAACCTTCGGCAACCCCAATTCCGATGTGACTCATCTGGATGCCGTAGCCGAAGTGGCACACCGTCATCACATCCCCTTGATTGTGGATAATACGTTCGGTACACCTTTCCTGATTCGTCCTATCGAGCATGGTGCCGACGTGGTGGTGCATTCGGCAACAAAGTTCATCGGTGGCCACGGCTCCAGCCTGGGTGGTGTCATTGTAGATGGAGGCACATTTGACTGGAAGGCGAATGCCGACAAGTTCCCCACGCTGGCCAAGCCGGATCCCAGCTACCACGGTGCCGTCTTTGCCGATGTGGCCGGTCCGGCCGCCTTTGTGACACGTATCCGTGCGGTCATCCTTCGCGATACCGGTGCCACCATCTCTCCCTTCAATGCCTTTATCCTGCTGCAAGGTCTGGAGACGTTGTCACTGCGCGTAGAGCGTCATGTGGCCAATGCGCTGAAGGTGGTGGATTATCTGGCCAAGCACCCGAAAGTAGCCAAGGTGAACCATCCTTCGCTGCCTGATCATCCCGACCATGCACTCTATCAGCAATACTTCCCCAACGGTGGTGGCAGCATCTTCACGTTTGAAATCAAGGGAGGTGAGCAGGAGGCGTGGAAGTTCATCGACTCGCTGCAGATTTTCTCTCTGCTGGCCAATGTGGCCGATGTCAAGAGTCTGGTCATCCATCCGTATACCACTACCCACTCGCAGATGTCTCCCGAGGAGCTGGCACAGCAGCACATCACTCCCTCTACGGTGCGCCTGTCCATTGGTACAGAGCACATCGACGACATCATTGCCGATTTGGATCAGGCGTTCAATCAAATCTAAGCATCGTCTGAAGCGGGAAATGAATATCGCAGTATTGTTGTCAGGAGGTGTAGACAGTTCCGTGGTGGTACACCTCCTCTGTGAACAAGGTCATCGTCCTTCTCTGTTTTACATCAAAATAGGGAGGGACGATGTAGACTATATGGACTGCTCGATGGAGGAGGACATGGAAATGGCCACGGCCATTGCGCGTAAGTATGGGTTGCCGCTGGAGGTGGTGGACTTGCAGCGCGAGT
Source organism: Bacteroides sp. (assembly GCA_051875915.1). Taxonomy (GTDB): domain Bacteria; phylum Bacteroidota; class Bacteroidia; order Bacteroidales; family Bacteroidaceae; genus Bacteroides. The sequence goes on along the minus strand of JBJEHI010000019.1, from coordinate 13,006 downwards.
ATTGGGACGGTGTGGCAGCATACGCCATCGACAAGATTCGCCGGGGCCTTACTCCCAATCCCGATGTGATGTGCAACAAGCTCATCAAGTTCGGCTGTTTTGAACAACGGGTGGGCAAGGACTTCGACGTGACCGCTACAGGGCACTATGCCACTATCCGTCACATCGGCGGCAGGACGTGGCTGGGGACGGCGGTAGACCCGGTGAAGGACCAGACGGACTTCTTGGCGCAGATTGACTACCTGCAAGTGTCGAAACTGATGTTCCCTTTGGGTAACCTGATGAAGCATGAGGTGCGCGATATTGCCCGTCGGGCAGCATTGCCTACGGCACGCCGACGCGACAGTCAGGGCATCTGTTTCTTGGGCGAGATTGACTACAATGATTTTGTTCGCCGTTTTTTGGGGGAACGCGAAGGAGACATCGTGGAGCTGGAGACAGGGCGCAAGTTAGGTCGTCACCGTGGCTTCTGGTTTCATACCATCGGCCAGCGCAAGGGATTGGGACTGAGTGGCGGCCCTTGGTTTGTGGTACGCAAGGATGTGGAGGAGAATGTAGTGTACGTCTCGCACGGCTACGACACGGAGCTGCAGTATGGCCATGAGTTCCGGATGCACGATTTCCACTTCATTACGGACAATCCGTGGGGTACTGCAGCCGATGGCGGGGTGGAGGTCACCTTTAAGATTCGTCATACGCCCGAGTTTGCACACGGACGTTTGCAACGGGTAGGCCAGGACTGTTATCACTTAGTGTCGGCCGAAAAGCTACAAGGCATAGCCCCCGGTCAGTTTGGTGTGGTATATGATGCCGCTGCATCGCTTTGCATCGGCAGCGGAGAGATTGTAGTGTAGGCCGGCGTTGAGTGCTTTCTGGGTCAGATGTAATATTCGACCAAATCGACAATGCCGGCCTTCATGGCATATCGTGTCGCTTCATGCGCATTGTTCACGTTCAGTTTGCGGAAGATGTTCTTGCGGTGGCTGTTGACGGTGTGGAAACTCAGATTCTTCTCTGCCGCAATTTCCTTGGTCGTCTTGCCCAAGGCAATCTCTTTCAGAATGTTTCGTTCCGATGGGGTCAACGGATCCTCCTTGATGTTGGAGTGGGCTGATGCCATTTGTGCGTTGTTAGAGAGCAACTGGTTACTGACGTGGTTGCAGATGAACCGCTCCTTGCGGGCTGCACAGAGCAGGGCAGCCAGTATCTCCTCTTTCGAGCAATCTTTCAGCACCACTCCGAAGGCCATGCTGCTGAAGAGTATCTGACGAAGGAAGGGCAGGCTCAGTTCGTCTGAGAAGAGCAGCCAGTCGGCCAACTTGAAACGTTCATGCAGCACAATCAGTTCCTCGGCTCCTGTAAAGTCGAACATCGTATAGTCCAGGATGACAACGGCTTCGGGATGAAGACGCAGCTGCTGTATCAGTTCGTTCTTGTTTCCTGCCTCCAGTAACAGTTCCACTTCTTTCTGCCTTTCCAGCAGGAACATCAGTCCCGCCTTGGTGATGTCTTGATTGTCTGCTATGATGTATTCTCTCATGTTGTGGTTGTAAATTGGTAGGTGCAAATGTACACATTTTCTTTCTAATTATCCGTACCGTGTCCCAACTTCTTTTTGCTGCTGGGCATAAATCCTTCCGCTTGCTTGGTTCCCTGTTATTTTTAGGGTCCCAATGCTTCTTGTTCACCTTGGCAGTACCTCGGTGAGAGTACGCTGGTACTCCGTACTACGTACTGCAGTACTCCGTACGGCGTACGGGTGTAATCTTTATAAGAGTACTGGGTTAATAAAATGAAGTGCATCCTCTCACTTACTCGGTTTTTTGCACTATCTTTGCAGGCATGAAAGCAGAAGTGGTGAAACAATTCATAGAGCGGAATGCCCTGTTCGCATCGGATGACCGGGTGCTGGTGGCGTTGAGTGGAGGTGCCGATTCGGTAGCCCTGCTTCGTCTGCTCTGTGCGTTGGGCTACGACTGCCGGGCGGCTCATTGCAATTTTCATCTGCGTGCTACCGAGTCTGACCGCGATGAGGCTTTCGTGCGCCGCCTGTGCCGGGAGCTGGGTGTGACGCTGTATGTGACGCATTTTGATACGCAGGAAGAGGCACGCCACCGGAAAGTCTCTATCGAGATGGCAGCCCGCGACTTGCGTTATGCCTGGTTTGAAGAGATACGCAAGGAGTGCGGTGCCGCTGTGATTGCTGTGGCCCATCACAGTGACGACAGCGTAGAGACGTTGCTGCTCAACCTGATTCGGGGAACGGGACTGAACGGTCTGCGTGGTATTCGTCCCAAAAACGGTAGGGTGGTGAGGCCCCTGCTCTGCATGAACAGGCAGGAGATATTAGCTTACCTGCAGGAGATGAATCAACCCTACGTAACGGACAGCACCAATCTGCAGGATCTCTATACCCGCAACAAGATTCGTCTGGATTTGTTGCCGCTGATGCAGACCATCAACCCCTCGGTCAAAGAGAGCCTTCAGAAGATGGCTGCCCATTTGGAGGAAGTCGCACACATCTATCAGAAGGCTGTTGATGAGGCACGTGGGCGCGTGATGACTGCGGAGGGCATCTCTATTGAGGCCCTTGAACAGGAGTGTGAACCGGAGACGGTGCTGTACGAATGCCTCTCTCCCTTAGGCTTCCGTGCTGCGCAGGTCAGTGAAGTGTATCAGTCACTCCATGGACAATCGGGCAAGGAGTTTGTGGGGCGCGGATGGAGGGCGGTGAAGGATCGCCGGATGCTGTTGCTTGCTCCGATAGAGGAGGTGAAAGAACCGAAGCTGCAGTGGGAGGAACGGAGGTTGACACCCGATTTCGTCATTCCTCGTGACAAGCAGGTAGCCTGTCTGGATGCCGACAAGCTGAAGGCTCCGTTGACGCTGCGCCGGTGGAAGGCCGGTGACACATTTGTCCCCTTTGGCATGAAGGGACGCAAGCGGGTCAGTGACTACCTGACCGACCGCAAGTTCTCCCTTCTGCAGAAGGAACATCAATGGGTGCTTTGCTGTGGCGAAGAAATCTGTTGGTTGGTGGGGGAGCGTCTCGACAATCGTTTTCGCATTGATGAAGGGACAAAAAAGGTACGGATAGTCACTCTTGAAGAGATCCCGGAGAAAGAATGAAATTAATATTTAAAAGCGATAAAGAGAAATGAACGTAAAATCTATCTGGGCAGGCATCCTGCTCTGTTGTCTGGCAATGGCTGTGCAGGCAGCGCGTGTGGACACGGTGATGGTAAAAAGCCCTTCTATGGACAAGGACGTGAAAGTGGTGTATGTATTGCCGGACAAGGCATTGGCTAAGAAGGCTTGTCCGGTGGTCTATCTTTTGCATGGCTATACGGGCCATGCCCGCAGCTGGGTGATGCTGAAACCCGAACTGGTGCAGCTGGCCGATGCGTATGGGATGATATTTGTCTGTCCCGATGCAAAGAACAGTTGGTATTGGGACAGTCCGAAGCATCCGGAATACCGTTACGAAACATTTGTCTCAACCGAATTGGTTGCCTATACCGATTCGCATTATGCAACAATCCCTGCCAAGCAGGCACGCGCCATCAGCGGCCTGAGTATGGGAGGTCACGGTGCGTTGTGGTTAGCCATTCGTCACAAGGATGTGTTCGGTGCGGCCGGCAGCATGAGTGGTGGGGTAGACATTCGTCCCTTCCCGCAGAACTGGGAGATGGCCGTACAGCTGGGTGCATACGCGGACAATCAGAAGGTATGGGACGAACATACGGTGGTCAATCAGCTTGACAAGATTGCCGACGGCGACCTGGCACTGACCATTGACTGCGGCGAGGATGATTTCTTTATAGAGGTGAACAAAGAGTTGCACCAACGCTTGCTGGCGCGTCACATCGGTCACGACTTTACTACCCGTCCGGGTGCCCATACGGCTGAATACTGGCAGAACTCTATAGACTACCACATCCTGTTCTTCGACAAATTCTTCCGACAAAACAAGTAACACTCTATCCTCTGTCAATGGTGTATAGTAACATATCTATAAATATATCAATACAACTTTTATGAATACCAATCAACAACCGTCGTCGCAGGTTCGTAAGGTCTCGACGCTGCAACGTAGTAGCAAGCCCGTGTATGTGGCATTGCTTATCATCCTCTCCCTGTTCCTTCTGCTGGATTATCTGCCCGGTATGCACGCCCTCTCTTCGTGGGTCACTCCTCCGGTTGCCCTGTTTTTAGGATTGGCCTTTGCCTTGGTGTGTGGTCAAGCCTATCCCAAGTTTAATAAGAAGGTGTCCAAGTACCTGCTCCAATATTCGGTAGTGGGACTGGGCTTTGGCATGAATCTGCAAGCCTCGTTGCAATCGGGCAAGGAGGGTATGGCGTTTACGGTCATCTCCGTCATAGGTACCATGCTGATAGGATGGGTCATCGGACGCCGTTTCCTGAAGGTCAGTCGTGACACTTCCTACCTCATCAGTTCGGGTACGGCCATTTGCGGTGGCAGTGCCATTGCTGCGGTAGGTCCTGTGCTGAAGGCCAAGGATGAAGACATGTCCGTGGCGTTGGGTACCATCTTCATTCTCAATGCCATCGCCCTTTTCATCTTTCCCGCTATCGGTCATGCGTTGGACATGAGCCAGCAGGAGTTCGGAACCTGGGCTGCCATTGCCATCCACGATACCAGTTCGGTGGTAGGTGCCGGTGCGGCTTATGGCGAAGAGGCCTTGCAGGTGGCTACCACCATCAAGCTGACCCGTGCCTTGTGGATCATTCCGTTGGCGTTTGCCACTTCGTTTATCTTCAAAAGCAAGGGACAGAAGATAAGTATTCCTTGGTTCATCTTCTTCTTCGTATTGGCCATGATTTTTAATACCTACGTATTGGATGCTTCCGAGGTAGGGCGAAGCATCGGTGCCGGTATCAATACGTTTGCTCGGAAGACGCTGACTATCACCCTCTTCTTTATCGGTGCCTCGCTGTCGCGTGACGTACTGAAGGCGGTAGGCGTGAAGCCTTTGGTTCAAGGTGTGCTGCTGTGGATAGTCATCAGCCTGAGCACACTGGCATACATCTATCTGTAGTCCATAAGGAGGGGGAGAAAAAAACTTCCCCGGTTCTGTAACAAATCTCTCTCGGATTACGTCTTCAGGGTAAAAAGAGATAATCAGAGAAGGAATATATGGATACTGAACAGTTCAAGCAGATGTTTTTGCCCTATCATCGCAGGCTTTATCAGATAGCCTATCGGCTGTTGGAGGACGAGCAGGATGCAGAAGACCTGTTGCAAGAGGCCTATCTGAAGTTGTGGGACAAGCGGGAAGAACTTGCACTGATTAGCCATCCGGAGGCCTTCTGCGTGACGATGGTGAAGCACATGTGCTTCGACTTGATGCGCTCGGGCAGCTATCTGCGTGACAGGCAGCGGATTCGATTGGGTGAGATAGGCGATGTGCCTGCCGCTGACGACGACCGTTGGAAAGACGATGCAGAAGTGGTGAGGCAAATCATGGCCCGGCTGCCCGAACAGCAGCAGACCGTCGTCACACTGCGCGATGTGAAGGGGTGCTCGTACGACGAGATTGAACGATTGATGGGGCTGAACAGCACCTATGTGCGTGTGCTCTTGTCGAGGGCGCGGAAAAAGATACGCGAGGAATTTATAAAATGGAACGAGATATGAGAACCGAAGATTTGGAAGAACTGTTGGCCAAGTTTTATGATGGCAAGACCGATGAGCAGGAAGAAGAACGCCTGTTTGCCGCTTTCCGGCATGAACGGGAACTGCCTGCCCGCTTGCAGTCCGAAGCACGTCTGTTCAATACATGGCAGCAGATGCAATCATGCGATGTCGTTTGTCCGTCCGGATTGGAAGAACGGCTGGTCGCTTCTATCGACCACAAGGCGGCATCCGACCGTTTCTTTCTCCCTTCCGGTCATCGTCTTCGCAGGTGGATGGTTGCTGTAGCCGCTGTACTCTTGATAGTGGTTGGAATGGGCTTTTTCCTGACTGAAGTGCGCGAAGGTTCATCGCTTCCTAAAGATACCTTCTCTGATCCGGACGAAGCCTATCGGGTACTTCATGCTACATTGATGGAAGTTTCTGTCGGTCTGAATAGTGGAATGGCTCACCTATCGGAAGTATGCATGGACATCAATCGTATGAATAAAGAGTGTTTGAATGAACTTAAAGAATAAGAAACTATGAAACGTACAAGAATTGTCATGGCAGCTTTGTTGCTGCTGTTGCCTCTGCTCTGTCGGGCACAGAAGGGGCTGTTCGAGAAGTTTTGTGATATGAAGGATGTCACTTCAGTCTACATTTCAAAAGCGATGATTGAGTCCAACGCCTATCTGCATACCAGTGACGTGTTTATCGGGAAGGTCAAGGGCCAGTTGAACGCTGTACAGGTCATGTCATCCATGAATGAAGAGGTCATCAAACAGATGCGTAAGGAGTATCAGTCGCTGTTGCAATCGTCCAAGTACGAACTGCTGATGAAGCAGAAAAACACCACGAAGAACACCACATTCTATATGCGGAAAAGTGGCGATGTAGTGAAGGAACTGATTATGATTGAAGATGGAAAAGCTAAATTCAAGGTGGTCTATCTGGAGGGTGACATGACGTTGAAGGATATACAGCAGATTATGATGTTCCAGAGTTGAACGGGCACCAGCCCCAGATAGGATTGATTGCCGATTGGCAATGAAAAGGGAGTGAACGTCGAGGTGTATCGACAGTCACTCCCTTTTCGTATGATGCACCGGTGCGGCTTGTTACTTTTCCTTCTTCAGTTCTTCGGTAATCAGTGCTTCCAGTTCCTCGGCCAGTTCGGGATTGTCAAGGATGACTTGCTTGGCAGCATCGCGTCCCTGTGCCAGCTTCGTATCGTTGTAGCTGAACCATGAACCGCTCTTCTTGATGATGCCCAGTTCGGCTCCCAGATCAACGATTTCTCCGGCACGCGAGATGCCTTCGCCAAACATGATGTCGAATTCGGCCCGACGGAAGGGAGGAGCCACCTTGTTCTTCACCACCTTCACCTTGGTCTGCTTGCCCAATACTTCATCACCGTTCTTGATGGGTTGGCCGGGACGGATGTCAATGCGCACAGAGGCATAGAACTTCAAGGCATTTCCACCGGTAGTTGTTTCAGGATTGCCAAACATCACACCAATCTTCTCACGCAGCTGGTTGATGAAGATGCAGCAGGTGCAGGTTTTGCTGACGGCAGAGGTCAGCTTACGTAAAGCCTGCGACATCAGACGTGCCTGCAGACCTACCTTGTTGTCGCCCATATCGCCTTCTATCTCAGCTTTGGGGGTCAGTGCAGCCACCGAGTCGATGACAATGATATCAATGGCCGACGAGTGAATCAGCTGGTCGGCTATCTCCAATGCCTGTTCCCCGTTGTCGGGCTGCGAAATGAGCAGGTTGTCCACGTCCACACCCAGCTTCGCTGCATAGAAGCGGTCGAAAGCATGTTCGGCATCAATGAAGGCGGCAATACCGCCATTTCGCTGTGCTTCGGCAATGGCATGGATGGCCAGGGTGGTCTTACCAGATGATTCAGGACCGTAAATTTCGATGATACGTCCACGTGGATAGCCACCTACGCCCAAGGCTACATTCAGGCCGATGGAGCCGGTGGGGATTACCTCTATCTGTTCGAAGTTTTCGTTGCCCATGCGCATGATGGAACCTTTTCCGAAGTCCTTCTCTATTTTTGCCATGGCTGCCTGCAGCGCTTTCAGTTTTTCGCTGGGTGCTGCGTTGCCGCCGTTGTCGGCTTCAAAGTTGAGTTCGTCTTTTTTTGCCATATTGTTGTAAGTTAGTTACATACTAAATTTTCTTATCCCAAAATCTGTTTGGCGTGTTCCTTGGTCTTCACCTCTTTCGGGGTGATGATACGTTCCACCACACCCTCTTCGTTGAGCAGGAAGGTGGTGCGGAAGGTGCCCATATACTTACGGCCATACATACTCTTTTCACCCCATACGCCAAACTCCTGTACCAGTTTCTTGTCGGTGTCGGCAATCAGGGTAAAGGGCAGGTTGTTCTTTTCGATGAACTTCTGGTGCGACTTCTCGCTGTCTACGCTCACGCCAATCACTTCGTAACCGGCCTTGCGCAGTTCGCTGTAGTTGTCGCGCAGGTTGCAGGCTTGGGCCGTACAGCCCGATGTGCTGTCTTTCGGGTAGAAGTAGAGCACTACTTTCCGTCCTGCATAGCTGCTCAGGCGAATTTCCTTTCCTTTTTCATTGATACCCAATATTTCAGGGGCTTTATCTCCAACATTCATTTGAGTCCTATAGTTTTTTGAGAGTTTACACGTTCGTTACCATCACAGTTCCAAGTCGCCGTCGAATACTTCATGCCAAGGCAGACCCTGCTTGTTGAGCTGCTCCATGAAGGGATCGGGGTCAAACTCTTCCACATTCCATACGCCCGGCTTTTTCCAGATGCCTTTCAGGAACATCATGGCACCAATCATGGCCGGCACGCCTGTGGTATAGCTGACACCTTGCATACCCGTCTCTTTGTATGCGGCCTGATGGCTGCAGTTGTTGTAGACGTAGTAGGTGCGTTCCTTGCCATCTTTCACACCCTTGATGCGACAGCCTATGGAGGTTTCGCCTTCGTAGTTCTCACCCAAATCTTGCGGGTTGGGCAACACGGCCTTCAGGAACTGCAGGGGGACAATCTTTACCTTTACTTGCTTGCCGCTGCCATCGGCCAGAGGTGCTTCGTACTCCAGTTCGTCGATGCGTGACATGCCAATGTTCTGAATCACGTCCAAGTAGGTGAGGTATTGCTGTCCGAAGGTCATCCAGAAGCGGGCCAGTTTGATGGTCGGATAGTTCTTTACCAGGCTCTCCAATTCCTCGTGGTGCATCAGGTAGCTTTCGCGCGGACCGATGTTGGGGTAGGTGATGGGTTGGTGTACCGACAGCGGTTCGGTTTCAATCCATTCGCCGTCCTGATAGTACAGTCCCTTCTGCGTAATCTCGCGGATATTGATTTCAGGGTTGAAGTTGGTGGCGAATGCCTTGTGGTGGTTGCCTGCATTGCAATCGACGATATCCAGCTGGTGCATTTCGTCAAAGTGATGCTTGGCGGCGTATGCCGTGTACACGCCACTTACTCCCGGGTCAAAGCCACAGCCCAGAATGGCTGTCAGACCAGCCTCTTCGAAGCGTTGCTTGTAGGCCCATTGCCAGCTGTATTCAAAGTGTGCCTCGTCTTTCGGTTCGTAGTTGGCTGTATCCAGGTAGTTGACTCCCGTCTTCAGGCAAGCCTCCATGATGGTGAGGTCCTGATAGGGAAGGGCTACGTTGATGACGATGTCCGGGCGGAAGCTGTTGAAAAGGCTGACCAGCTCATCCACACTGTCGGCATCCACTTGGGCCGTCTGTATAGCTGGGTTACCGATGGCTTTGACCACGGCATCGCATTTCGATTTCGTACGGCTGGCTATCATCACTTCTGTAAACACATCCGGATTCTGAGCCACTTTGTGTGCAACGACGGTACCTACACCGCCCGCACCGATAATTAGAACTTTACCCATTGTCTGTTACTTTCGTTTATGTATTAATAATTATTGTATACTTTATTAATATAAGTAGGAGCCTATTTCCTATTAGTGAGCAAATATAAGGGTTAATTCTCAGAAATTCATTAAAAAGCTCCTAAATAGTTTGGAAAAAACGTTGCCCGTAGCAACAAATTCGTTGCGATTGGGTTATTTTACATATATTTGCCCGCGATTAAGAATGTTGAATCCTGCTCGCTCTCCATTCAGCATGTGTACAGATGTGGCCTGTAGAGAGGCCCTTGGTGCCCTTGAGGAGAGGGGAGGATCATTTATTAACTGTAAAAATAGAATAGGATATGAAGAAGGTTTTTGTTTCTTTTTGTATGGCCGGCGCATTGCTTGGGCTCGCTTCCTGTGGTTCTACCAAGAGTGCTCTTACGTTGTCAGCCATCGGTGGAGAGTGGAATATCATTGAGATTAACGGGAGTGCTGTAGTACCTGTGCCGGGACAGGAATTTCCTTACATAGGTTTCGATACAGAAAACGGACGTGTGTATGGATGCAGCGGATGCAACCGTCTGATGGGTTCGTTCGATGTGCAGGGCAAGCCCGGTCGGATAGACTTGGGCAACGTGGCTACTACACGTATGCTGTGTGCCGACATGACGTTGGAGCAAAATGTCTTGGCGGCATTGGGACAGGTGAAGCGTTACGTGCGGATAGGTGAGGAGAACGTGGCTTTGTGCGGCTCGTCCAACCGTCCGATTCTCGTGCTGCAGAAGAAAGCTCCTGCTGCAACCGTAGCTGATTTGGCAGGGCGGTGGCTCATTCGTCAGGCTCTGTCATTGCAGATACCGGCAGAAGGGGAATCGAAGCCTTTCCTGAACTTTGATGTGAATCGGAAGCAGGTCTCCGGTCTGGCAGGTTGCAATCGGGTTAACGGCGGGTTCCAGACAGAGAACGACCGCCTCACTTTTTCGCAGATGGCTTGCACGATGATGTCCTGTCCGGATATGACGGTAGAGCAGCACGTGTTGCAGGCTCTGGAAGCTGCTCGTCGGTTTGAAAAACGTTCCGATGGCAGTATGGCATTCTACGATGAACAGAATGCAGTAGTCATGGTATTGGAGAAGTGATAGCTACAGGCTGGCAGTAGGCAAATGCGGCAGAAAAGCGAATGCTCTACTGTCAAACTGTCAGCCTTTCTGCCACAGACTGGTTCGTCGGTTACCGTTATGGCTTTTGGCACACCGTTTGTTTTTCTCTTTGCGTCCGCCGACAAGGCGGATGGAATCAATAGAATAATAACAAATAAAAAAGATAAAGATTATGGGAAAGATTATTGGTATTGACTTAGGAACTACAAACTCATGTGTAGCCGTATTTGAAGGTAACGAACCTGTAGTAATCGCCAACAGCGAAGGTAAGCGCACCACTCCTTCAGTGGTAGCATTTGTTGATGGCGGTGAACGTAAGATTGGTGATCCGGCCAAGCGTCAGGCTATTACAAATCCCAAACGTACGGTGTACTCCATCAAACGTTTTATGGGTGAGAACTGGAGCCAAGTACAGAAGGAAATTTCACGTGTACCCTATCCGGTAGTGAATGAAAACAATATGCCTCGTGTAGACATCGATGGCCGTCACTATACTCCGCAGGAGATTTCGGCCATGATTCTTCAGAAGATGAAGAAGACGGCCGAGGACTATCTGGGACAAGAGGTGACAGAAGCGGTCATCACTGTTCCCGCTTACTTCTCAGACTCACAGCGTCAGGCTACCAAAGAGGCCGGACAGATTGCCGGTCTGGACGTGAAGCGTATCGTCAACGAGCCTACTGCCGCAGCATTGGCTTACGGTGTAGACAAGAGCAACAAGGATATGAAGGTTGCCGTATTCGACTTGGGTGGTGGTACATTTGATATCTCTATCCTGGAGTTCGGTGGCGGTGTGTTCGAAGTGCTCTCTACCAATGGTGATACGCATCTGGGTGGTGACGACTTCGACCAGGTAATCATCGACTGGCTGGTACAGGAGTTCAAGAACGAAGAAGGTGCAGACCTGACAACAGATCCCATGGCCATGCAACGTCTGAAGGAAGCTGCTGAGAAAGCCAAGATTGAGTTGTCATCTTCCACTTCTACAGAAATCAACTTGCCTTACATTATGCCGGTAGGTGGTGTGCCTAAGCACTTGGTGAAGACCTTGACCCGTGCGAAGTTCGAGGCGTTGGCTCACAACTTGATTCAGGCATGTCTGGAGCCCTGCAAGAAGGCTATGAGCGATGCCGGATTGAGCAACAGCGATGTAGACGAAGTTATCTTGGTAGGTGGCTCCAGCCGTATACCTGCCGTGCAGAAGCTGGTCGAAGATTTCTTCGGCAAGGTACCTTCCAAGGGCGTTAACCCCGATGAGGTGGTAGCCGTAGGTGCAGCTGTTCAGGGTGCTGTGCTGACCGATGAAATCAAGGGTGTCGTGCTCCTCGACGTTACTCCGCTTTCTATGGGTATCGAAACGTTGGGTGGTGTTATGACCAAGCTGATTGATGCCAACACCACCATTCCTTGCAAGAAGAGTGAGACATTCTCTACGGCAGCTGACAACCAGACAGAAGTTACCATCCATGTATTGCAGGGTGAGCGTCCGATGGCAGCTCAGAACAAGTCAATCGGTCAGTTCAACCTGACAGGTATTGCTCCTGCCCGTCGTGGCGTTCCTCAGATTGAGGTTACCTTCGACATCGATGCCAACGGTATCTTGAAGGTTTCTGCCAAGGACAAGGCAACCGGTAAGGAGCAGGCCATCCGTATCGAGGCTTCCAGCGGTTTGAGCAAGGAGGAAATTGATCGTATGAAGGCCGAAGCCGAAGCCAATGCAGAGGCAGATAAGAAGGAGAAGGAACGCATTGACAAGCTGAATCAGGCCGACAGCATGATTTTCACTACGGAGAATCAGCTGAAGGAACTGGGTGATAAGCTGCCTGCCGACAAGAAGGCTCCTATTGAGGCTGCTCTGCAGAAGCTGAAAGATGCCCACAAGGCACAGGATTTGGCAGCTATTGACACAGCAATGGCTGAGTTGAACTCTGCTTTCCAGGCCGCCAGTGCTGAGATGTATGCACAGAGTGGTGCTCAGGGCGGTGCCGGTGCACAAGGTGCAGGCTTCCAAGGTGGTGCCGGACAGCAATCAGGTGCTCAGGACAGCAGCAAGCATGGCGACAATGTGCAGGATGCTGACTTCGAGGAGGTCAAATGAGACGCATAAGTAAAGACATAACAAAACACTATCAAATGGCGTGTAGCTCAATGAGTTACACGCCATTTGCTTTTTATAGGCTCATGTTTTCTATGTGCTTATTCCCCCTTTTTTTACGGCTTTTTTGTTACATACTTGTAGCAAGACATAATGGTGGATAAGGTTGGACATAAACATACTTAACCCAAGTTTGATACCGCAAAATATTTTCCGGCAATTTTCTGGCTGTAAAG
>JBJEHI010000018.1:0-21915 GCA_051875915.1 Bacteroides sp. | reverse complement strand
CCGAAGCGGCGGGGACGGCTCAGAAAGAAAGGCTTGCCCATATTGGCCAATTGCCAGATCAGGGCAGTCTTGTCCACATATAAATATCCGTTCGTGCGGATGTCTCCAAATGTCTGAATCCCGATGGGAAGTTTCCTGTCTTGCGGCAACATGATGCGTCCTCCTTTTCCTTTGTGATTGCTGGGCAATCCGATTATCTGCGGACAAATATAGATAAAATCCGTGAGATTTTGCAGCCTCCTCCGATGTATTATCTCTTTAAAAAGCAAAATGAGGGTGTATCAAAATTAAGTTTTTGGTACATCCTCTCTTTTTTAGGCGTCTTGCACCCAATAAGATAATGAACCGTCTCAACTATCATTATACCACGATAGCTATTTGAGAGGGATATATCCGCTTTCTTCGATTATCGATTGAGCAGATTGTGATTCGAACCAGTCATATATCTGGTGAGAGATGGTGTTGGCAGGCTCGTCGGAACGGATTGCCGCATAAATCTGCGAGTAGAATGGATATCCTCCGGTATTGTTATTTACAGATTTCTGTATGGTTTCCTTGCTTGCATTGACCCCGTTAATGGCGATAACCTTCACGTTGTACAGGTCTCTCACCATGCTCTCGCAGAAGAAGTACGGAGTATATCCATTTCTTTTGCTAGAAAATCCCATGTAGAGTATCTTCTACATAGGACTTTTGTGGAGCTGGAGGGAATCGAACCCTCGTCCAAACGAGGAAATCATAAGCTTTCTACATGCTTATCTTTGCCTAAGTTTTCGTGCAACAGCAGAACCAAAGCCATCAACCGCTACCTTATCCTCTGAATTTTCATCGCCACCGCGAGGCCGATGACAACTATCCCCGATGTGACTGCACCACTTTACCGGAATGCTTCGGAGCAACAGCTTCCGAGTGATGTCACGTCCCAGCAACTGGTGCCGGGATTAAGCGTCGATCTACTGTACTTCGATCACGCAGCGAGAGCGTAGTTAGTTTCGCCAGATAAAATTTTGAAGACTGAGATTAAAGTGCCAATCGACGACGCACTGCATGCTTACCTACCATTTCTGCCCGCTGTCAAATCCAGTCAACCCCATGACCCGAACACCGACAAGCATCGTATGTTGGTACAAAAGGGCGGAAGCCTCCTACCCCTCTGCGCGGCAAAGGTAATGCTTTTACCCGAACCGCCCAAACAGTTGCGCAAAAAAAGATTCAACCTTCGTATGCTGAATCTGATAACTTTTCCTAACTTTGCAAAAAGATAAGAACGATGAAGACACACCGTACTTTGAAGCATTCTAACGACGTACGTTCAAAGGTGCTATGGACGTACGTCCATAGAACCTCTGAACGATGATGAACGGAAGTGAACGGAAGCGGGTGTAGAAGCCTGCCTAAGCAGGCTCTTCTGAACGGTTTTTGAACGGGAATGAACCGTTTGGATGCACACTTTTTCGATGATTCAAACTAAAACGCTCAATCACCTGCCGTTGCAAACGAGCGCTTGTATACGGGATAGACGTAACGGGCAATGACAACGAGATGAAGGATGCCCAACAGGCCGAATGCAAGGCGGGCAGGCCATTCGGGACAAATCAACACGATGCCATTCATGTCACCGCCTCCCACAAAACTGTAGAGGATGGAGAGGTAGAGCGGATCGAGCAGAAGCAGGATGAGGGTGAGGTACCAGCCCAATGTGCGAGGGAACATAGGACGAAGGGCACAGATGCGCTGACAGAGCAGCACCAGCAGCCAACCCACAATGAAGGTAGAGACGGCACCCACCAGACAGAAGATGCCCAGCTGGGTATCTGTCATACGGTCGCGATAGATGTCAACCTGCACGCCCACACCTAAAAAATTAACCTGCTTGAATGCCCCAACTGACAGTGCATACAGCGCATGAGCCCCCTCGTGGACAATGAAATAAAGCAAGACTGCCGACAGCAGGCCGAGGTATTGCCGAATTCGTTTACTCATAAATAGTATGAAAGTTTTGAACAGACAAAGAAAAGGATTCCATCCGAACTATCCAACTTTCAAGGGCAGAAAATGGAGCAATCAGAGAAAAGGAAGAGAATTAGATACGTTAATAATCGCTAATTGGCACGGGGAAAAAGATAACTTGACTAACTTTGTAGCTATCGTATGAATTATTGAACCAATAACGATAACCAGAAGGATGAAAATGAACAAGAAGATACTGACAATACCGGCTCTGTTGCTGTGTGTATGTGCTACGGCACAGACGGAGGTGACTGCCGGCGTGATGAGGGGCAAGGATTATGGAGTAACGTACCTACTGCCACAGACGGAGATAGAGATTGTGCTGCACACTACCCGCAACCTCTATACACCCGGCGAGTTCTGCAAATATGCCGACCGCTACCTGCGGCTGGGCAACCGACAAGACACGGCAGAAGAGAGCTGGACGCTGGACAAGATAGAGACCAACATCGTAGGCATACCCGACAAGGAGAACGTGTACTTCGTGAAACTGAAGGACAAGAGTACGGCTCCCCTGATGGAACTGACCGAAGAGGGCATTGTGCGCTCCATCAACATGCCGTTCAGCGGAGCCAAACAGAAGAAGGAGGCAAGCAGTCACGGGACAGAGGGAACGAAACGGATTGACCCGCGCAGCTTCCTGACTGAAGAGATTCTGATGGCCGGCTCGACTGCAAAGATGGCCGAGCTGGTGGCTAAGGAGATATACAGTATACGGGAGAGCAGGAGCGCCCTGCTGAGAGGCGAGGCTGACAACATGCCCAAAGACGGTGCCCAGCTGAAACTGATGCTGGAGAGCCTGAACCAACAGGAACAGGCCATGACGGAGATGTTCACCGGCAGCGTACAGAAGGAGACAAAAAGGGTGACCGTGAGGATAAAGCCGGAGGAGATACAGCAGAAGGTGGCCTTCCGATTCTCGAAGAAACTGGGCGTGGTGGCTGACAACGACCTGGCAGGCGAGCCCTACTACATCAGCATCGCCGACCTGAAGACGCCGACCATCGATGGTGAAGAGGAGGCCAAGAAGAAGCTGGAAGGGGTGGCCTACAACGTACCCGGAAGGGCGAGGATAACGCTGATGACTGCCGGCAAGAAAATCTACGAGGAGGAACTGCCGGTCACACAGTTTGGCACGCGCGAATACTTGGCTCCGGTACTGTTCAACAAGAACAGCACCATCAAGGTACTGTTCGACGTAGCCACAGGGGCACTGCTAAAGGTGGACCGGAGCGAGTAAACGGATGAAGCCGTCCTTGCGGAGTTGCATCAGATAGGCGGTGACACGGGAGGCATACGAGGAGTCGCCCTCGAAATGGGAGGCAAGCAGGCGGATGATGGTACGCACATCACGCTCTCCATCAATGAGCTGCCAGACGGCTGTCCCGTGGTCTTCCAACGTGACACGAATATCGGGCGACATACCTTTAGGCAGCAGCCAGCGGCGCATCCACGGATGTCGGAAACGCGGATAAGCCAGAACGGCACACCCGTCTTTCCACTCGGTACGGACGTGATTACTATGTACGGGAATGGTATCCAACAAATCCACGCGGGAATGGACATCTGTACGATTCTTCATAGAACAGGAACTGATTAATAAAGGGAAAGGGGCGTCGATGCTGGAAACAGAGACACCCCTTTCTACTTTATATACCGGTAAGTATCAATCTACCATTTTGGGATTATTCCTTGATGTTGGGTTCTTCCAGACCCAATCCTTTCTTCTTGTCCACAGCCTTCAGGACAAAGCCCAGCAGCAGGGCGGCAATACCCAGACAGGCAAGCATTACCAGCGGAGCGGTATAGTTATAGGAGACGGCTGCCTCTTCGGGTGAGATAAGGCCGTTCTGCAAATCGCTGACCAGCTGAGGATTGGTTTTGTCGAGCACCTTGCCAATCAGCAACGGGAAAAGCCAGAGTCCGATGTTCTGAATCCAGAAAATCAGTGCATAGGCACTACCGATAATCTTGGCATCGACCAACTTGGGTACGCTGGGCCACAAAGCGGCAGGAACCAACGAGAAGCTGGCACCCAGCACCAGGATGGTGAGATAGGCCACGATGATGCCACCCACAGCGTTGTCGCTGAACATAGGCAGAACGAACGCAAACGTCAGATGGCAGAAGATGAGCAGGAGCGAACCGACCACCAGCATGGAAGCGGCCTTCCCCTTATGGTCTACATAGTTGCCCAGAATGGGAGTGATGCCCACAGCCAACAGGGGGAATACGGCAAATACCGTCTCGGCACTCTGACGCATGTAGCCCATATAACAGAACACCACCAGCGCGACACCGGCTACCACCAGCAGAGACGACTTGAGCGACGAACGCTTGCTGAAGTTGCTGGCGAATGCTGCAGCTGCTACCACCAGCATTATGCAGTACTGGATGATGGTGACGGTATTGGTAGCCCAGAAGGAGTCGGAAGGCACTTCGCTGAACACAAGGTTGCACTGCAACATGTTGACGGCATACTTCTGGAAGGGGAAGATGGCCGAGTAGTAGAGCACGCAGAGCAACGCTACCAGCCAGAAGCCTCCGCTGGAGAGAATCTTACCCAGATCACTGATTTTGAACGGATCGTCCTTCTCCTCGGCCTCGCCGGTCTGTGCATCGAGTTTCTTGTCCATGAAGAAGTAAACGATGAACATAATGAGGGCGATGAGCAGCAGGATGACACCGAAGGCTACCGAACGGGAGACGTCGATGACACCGCCCCACTTGGCAAACATGGGCGAAAAAATCATACAGGTGGCCACACCCAGACGGGCCAAAGCCATCTCAGAGCCCATAGCCAATGCCATTTCACGTCCTTTGAACCACTTGACAATACCGCGCGAGACGGTAATACCGGCCATCTCCACACCGCAACCGAATATCATGAAACCGACGGCTGCGAACTTGGCCGATGCAGGCATACCCAGATAGAAAGGAGAGATGCCCAACTCGTCAAAGCCGGGGATGTAGTTGAGGTTGTTGTTGAACCATGCCTCCAGCGAACTGCCCTGGAAGGCTTCGGTCACTGCATACCAATTGACAATGGCACCAATCAGCATGACAGCCCCCGAAAGGATGGCTGTGAAACGAACGCCCATCTTGTCGAGGATAATTCCCGCAAAAATCAGGAAGAAAACGAAGACGTTCAAGAAGGTCTCTGAACCCTGCATGGTTCCGAAAGCGGTTGAATCCCATCCGCGAGTAGACTGCATCAAGTCCTTGATGGGGGAAAGAATGTCCATAAAGATGTATGAACAGAACATGGCAAATGCCAGGAAAAGGAGCACTGTCCAGCGAACACCCGCCGAGTCGCGCAGTGTCTGGTGAATTTTGTCAGTAGTCATCTTGTTATTGATATTTTAGAAATTAATGATTCACATTGGCTCTACAAAAGTAACTAATTATCGGCAACTACAGTCCTAATCGGGAGAAAAAAAGAGTGGAATGTGTCAAAAGAGAGAAAAAAAACGCAGAGACACAAAGACTCGGACTGAAGGGCGGTAGGCAAGCCATCGCCACGACCGGGACTTTACGTCTCTGCGCACTCATTCTATGCTGGTCACATCCCGTCAGCGGGATGCGCATACATCGGCATTATTCACCCTCCGTGGTACCCTCGGCAGCAGGAGCAGCCGCATCGGTAGCAGGAGCAGCGGAAGCAGCATCGGATGCAGCAGGAGCATTCGCACCTACAGGCATGTTATAAGGATTGGTCTTCTCCTCTTGCTGAGCCTGCTCCAGAATCACGTTACCGTCCTTCACGGAAGAGGTGGGGATGGCATAGGCAGAGAAGATACTGATGACAACCATGGCACCGGCCAGTGTCCAAGTTGCCTTTTCCAGAAAGTCGGTCGTCTTGCGCACACCCATAATCTGATTGGACGAAGCAAAGCTGGATGCCAGACCTCCGCCTTTGGAGTTCTGAATCAGCACAATGAAACACATCAGCACGGATGCTATCAACATGAAAATAATTAATAATAAGTACATTTTTTGTTATTTTGATTTAGCGTTAATAATCAATTTTTCCAAAAATCTGATTTGGTCTGCAAAGTAAGCATTTTTTTTTGGATAATTCAAGCTTAATCTTTTAATAATTTCAAGAGCCTTCTCATATCGCTGCTGTTTGATATATATTTTGGCCAAAGTCTCGGTGAAATAACTCTCCTCAGAGACCTCGTCGACGGCAGCGTCCTCCTCTTCCTCTTCGTCGGCGTCAGTGGCAACCGGTTCCTCCGGCTGAACGACCGGTAACGCTACCCCACCCCCCTCGGGCGATTCATTCCGACGGATAAATCCGTCAATCAGTTCGTGTCCGCGCATTCGGGGTACCTCCGCCTCCGGCTGTTCCGCTTCGGCTGCATCTGCACTCTCCTCATCCTGCATCAGGTAGGCCGTATAGTCCATGGCATAGTCCAGCTCTGCCGTCTGCGACTGCTGCTCTTGCGGCATGGTAGCCAGGAAAGCATCTATCAGCGAGAGTGTGCGGTCGGCTCCTTCGGCAACGTCACTGCCTGCCGCAGCCGACGAAGGTGCGTGAGGCTTCAGGAGATAGCGGTCGCCCTCTATCAGATAGAACAGCGTACGGCTGTCGGCCACATAGGGCACGGACTTGCGCAGTTCCTGACCGAACGAGGCATCGTGCAGCAGGTAGAGGTTCTTCAGGTAGAGCAGACGGAGCGACTGGAAGTAGGGATAACGTCCCAACAGGGTGCGCAGTTCATACAACGAGTCGCGGTCTAACGTCTCGGGATGCTGAATCCATTGCAGCAGTTGGTTGGAAGTCATGGCATTACCAGTTTGCTACGGTGGCATTAAATATCTGTTCGGCGATGTCCTTCACCATCACGGCAATCAACTGATCCTGCACCTCGGTCAGCAGCTGGGACGAGTCGTAGGTCTGGAAGGCCGAGAACTGTTGTTCGAAGTCCTCTTCGTGGTTCGTATTGTTGACGTAACGCACGTTGACGGTCAGCGTCACCTTCACCTTCGAAGCATATCCGCTGGCATCCACGGCCTCGTTGTACTGGTTGTAGCCGGTTATCTCGCCGTCCAGTTCCAGGTCGCCGCCCGAATTGAGCAGCGACAGACGGGTCTGCTGGATGAACATATCCTTCAGTTTCTGGTTGAACTCGGTGGCCAGGGGGGCATATACATAGTCCGCCCGGTTCTGGAAGTCGGCTATCGAGATGGACTTCACCTTGGTATAGTCGATGGAACTGATGGGAGCCAATCCCATCTGCACACTGCACGATTGAAACGACAACAGGCACACTGCCGACAGGCAGAGGAGAAGTGTATTCTTAATCCAATCCATATTCTTTGATTTTTCTGTAAAGTGTACGCTCCGAGATGTTCAGGTCCTGCGCTGCGCTCTTCCGCTTGCCACGATGACGTTCCAACGCCTTGCGAATCATCTCTTTCTCTACTTCGTCCAGCGAGAGCGACTCCTCCACATACTCCTCCGTGTCCTGTATGTCGTCATCCATATTGGCGGAAGGTTTGACGGCAGAGTGGATGATGGTGGGCATACCCGGAGCAGCTTCGGGGGCAACCACCGGAGAAGCCTGCGTATAATAGGACGGGGAAGAGACGACCTGCGCCGTTCCCATGGGAGCGTGTCCCCGTTCCGTCATAATCTCGTGAACCAGCTTCTTCAGTTCCGTCACATCGTGACGCATGTCAAACAGCACCTGATAGAGAATCTCACGTTCGCTGCCGAAGTTCTTCCCGTCCTTCGAGTTCAGCAAGGCCGGCAGTCGGGAGGCATTGCTCTGCTCCGGCAGATACTTTTTCAGGATGTCAGCGGTAATCTCCCGATTGGTTTCGATGATGGAGATTTGTTCGGCAATGTTCTTCAGCTGGCGCACGTTACCCGGCCAGGTATAGGCCAACAAGGCAGCCTTGGCATCTTCTGTCAGCTGGATGCCAGGCATACGGTACTTCTCGGCAAAGTCCGTGGCAAACTTACGGAACAGCAGTTCCACGTCCTGCCCACGGCTTCGCAACGGAGGCACCTGAATGGGCACCGTATTCAGACGGTAGTAAAGGTCTTCGCGGAAACGCCCCTCGGCAATGGCTTGCGTCAGGTTGACATTGGTTGCGGCTACGATGCGCACGTCCGTCTTCTCCACCTTAGAGGAGCCGACCTTGATGAACTCACCGCTTTCAAGCACACGGAGCAGACGTGCCTGGGTAGAGAGAGGGAGCTCGCCCACCTCGTCAAGAAAGATGGTGCCGCCGTTGGCCTCGCCGAAATAGCCCTTCCGTTCACCAATGGCACCTGTGAAGGCACCCTTCTCGTGTCCGAACAATTCGGAGTCGATGGTTCCCTCCGGGATGGCACCGCAGTTCACCGCAATGTACTGCCCGTGCTTACGGCGACTGTATTGATGGATGATTTGGGGAAAACTCTCTTTTCCCACACCGCTTTCACCGGTAATAAGCACAGACAAGTCGGTAGGTGCCACCTGTATAGCGACGTCTATCGCACGCATCAGCACCTCGTTGTTTCCGATGATGCCGAAACGGTTCTTCACTTGTTGTATCTCCGCTTTCGTCATGTCTACAAATCTTCTTCTACACTATCAAGTTTCAGTTTGTCACTGTCATCACGCTTCTCGTAATACTGCTTGCGCAACGGATTGGTGCGGGCAGCCTTCTCGCGCTGACGGTTGCGGAAGACGTCTATCGCCACATAGATGGCCTGACGGAACGAGCTCTCCGAAGCAACTCCCTTGCCGGCTATGTCGTAGGCCGTGCCATGGGCAGGCGAGGTACGCACTACCGGCAGACCGGCCGTGTAGTTCACCCCTTCGTCCATTGCCAACGCCTTGAAGGGAGCCAGTCCCTGGTCGTGATACATGGCCAGAATGCCGTCAAAATGGGAGAAGTGGCCCGAACCCATGAAGCCGTCGGCCGGATAGGGACCATAGCAGAGCATACCCTTGGCTGACATCTCCTTGATGGCAGGGACAATCACCTCCTGCTCTTCCGTACCCAACAGCCCGTCATCGCCGGCATGAGGATTGAGTGACAGAACCGCGATGCGTGGGGCACCGATGGCGAAATCACCCTTCAACGCACGGTGGAAGATGGCCAGTTTTTCCTCTATCAGCTCTTTGGTGATGGTCGAAGCAATTTGATTGACAGGCAGATGACCCGTCACTAAAGCCACCCGGAAGTCGTCCTTCAGCAGAATCATCAACGCCTTGGCACCCTCGCCCAGCTTCTGCTCGATATACTCCGTATGGCCGGGGAAGTGAAATTCCTCCGACTGGATGGTATGCTTGTTGATGGGAGCCGTCACGATGACGTCAATCCATCCCTCACGATACTCTTCGATGGCTCTCTCCAGCGCACCCAATGCAGCCTTGCCGGCTTCGGCATCGGCCTTGGCAAACTCCACCTTCACCTCATCGTTGGTACAATTCACCACACTGAGTCGTCCGTCGGATGCCTCGGATGCCGAACTGACAATGCTGAAGTTGGTAGAGAGGTCGAGCGACTTGCGATGGTACGCTGCCACCTTGGGCGAGCCATAGATGATAGGTGTACAGAGTTCCAACATCGTAGGGTCTGAAAATGTTTTTAGGATGACCTCATACCCTACTCCGTTGATGTCTCCTTGTGTTATACCGATTCTGATTTTCTTATCTTCCATATATATAATGTATGTAATTCAATTCAAGTTTCGCATATCTGCGATATTTACTCTCCTGCCTCCGCAGCCGAAATGCCTAAAGGAATCTCAGCACCGGTTCCGGCAGCGGTTCCCGGCAGCTGCAGGGTATAGAGTGATGCCTCCAGCTGACGCACCAGGTTGCGTTTCAGCTTCTCGGGCGCATAGACAAATATCTCGGCCACAACGACCCGTCCTGATACCGTATCGACACGGGCATGAGAGACGTACGGGCCTCCCATGAAGTCACCCTTCACACGCCACAAGCCACGTGCTTCCAACGCATACTGGCCCTGTACGGCGATGGAGCGTACATCGGTCATCAGCGTGTCGGTCATCATGTACATGCCTTCGCGGGCACCCGGGATGTTGACCTTCATCACGGAATCGCGCTTGTGTACGAAGTACTCTTTGGTAAAGGTGTTGCGGTCCTTATAAGGATATGAATAGAGCACGAAGTTCTGGTCGGCCGTAGCGCTGTTGGTACCTGCCCACAAGAAGTCCTCACCCAGTTTGAGCGAAGAGAGCTCGCCCGGCACCCATACGTCGCATCCGAAGAGTTCGGCTGCTTTGGTGCTAATCTGGTCGTTGTGCTTGGTAGAGAGCATCGTTATCTGACGGTTCATCTCGGCTCGGTGGAAGAAATCGATAATCACCTGCGTATTCTCCTCCACAAAGAGACCGAAAGAGGTCTCGTCAGGAGCCTGAATGGTGAGTATCGTCTGCGGAGCAGCATACACATCCTTGGCATACTTGAACTTAGGCTGGGTATAGCGGTCCTTATTGATTTCAACGATGATGACGTTGCGTATCAGCTTCAGGGTAGAATCGAAATGAGCGGGAGCCGTGTACATGATACGGAACGAGCGCTCGGACTGAGGCAGGCCGGGCACATCGGAATCGAGCACATTGAACAAGGCCCTGCCGGCAGGACGCTCCCACAGCCCTTGGTCTATCACCACCAAAAGTTCATACGCCCGACCACTGGATGTCGGCTTCATCAGGCCACCGCTACTGCATGATGTCAAGAGTGACAGCAGACAGGCCCATGCTACAAAAAACAACTGTCTTTTCATATCCTATCAAAATTTAATGTTTACAAAGCTACAAAGAAAGCGTCACATCCGCCTTACCCAAGCTAATAATTTATATTAATTCGCCTCTTTTTGCCTCCTGTTCGGCCGTCGAGAGCATCCCGCAGGCGGCATAAATATCCTCTCCGCGCGATGCACGTATGGTGGTGAAGAGGCCGTGCGAGGTCAGGTAGTCGCGCAAGCGCACCATGGTCTCCATATCGGCACCCTGCAGTTCTACGCCCGGAATGACATGAAAACGTATCAGATTGACGCGGCAATCCAACCCGCGGAGCAGTTTGAGCAGCTCCTTGGCATAGGGCAGCGAGTCGTTCACTCCCTTGAAGACGATGTACTCGAACGAGAGGCGGCGCTGTTTGCTGAAGTCATACCCCCGCAGCAGCTCTACAATCTCTGTAATGGAGAAGGCCTTCTCAGCCGGCATCAGCGTACGGCGCTGTTGGGGCAAGGGGGAATGGAGGCTGATGGCCAGGTGGCAATCGGACGATTCGATGAAGCGTTTCAACCCCTTGCGGAGACCGACCGAAGAGAGCGTGATGCGCTTGGGGCTCCAGGCATAGCCATAGGGGGCTGTCATGATTTCCAGTGCCTTCAACACCTGGTCCAGGTTGTCGAGCGGCTCGCCCATCCCCATCATCACAATGTTGGTCAGCCGGTCGCGCTCGGGCAGTGAACTGATTTGATTGATAATCTGATTGGCTGTCAGCTGGGCCGTAAAGCCCTGCTTGCCGGTCATGCAGAAGAGACAGTTCATCTTACACCCTACCTGCGAGGAGACACAGAGGGTGGCCCGGTCGTCATCGGGGATGTAGACGGCTTCCACAAAGTGGTTGTCACCGACCTGGTAGAGGTACTTCACCGTTCCGTCGGACGAGCGCATGGCATTGACCGGTGCGGCAGCACCCACCTCATAACATTGCTTCAGCAGTTCGCGGTGCTTCAAGGAGAGGTTGGTCATCTGGTCAATCGAGGTCACCTTCTTGACGTAGAGCCATTGTGCCAACTGCTTGGCCGTGAAGGCCGGCATCCCCAAATGGGAGGCCACGCCTTGCAACTCGGCCAACGTCATACCTAGCAGCGGTTGCTTCTGTATATTATCCATACTGTTAAATGCTACATTCATGAAAAAGCAGGCACGGGCTACCCGCGGTATTTGCCTTACCCCGTGTAGCCCGTGTCTGTGATAGAGGCTTTTGAACCGTCAAATCTATCTTTCGTACTGAGGAGAAGCGTTTAGAAGAACAGATAGCGTTTGTCCTTCACGTTGCCCTTCAGATAGAGGTCATTGATAAACTGCGAAGCCATGCGTGCATGCATCGATGCCAGGTTGGTCTCTTCGGCAGCCTTGTCGAAGCTCTCTTCCAGCTTCTCCTTGGCATACGGCTGGAGCACGATGACACCGGCATTACCCTTGATAGGAGCACTCAGCTTGTTGGTTTCGGCTATCGAAGCATAGGCACTTACCAGCGGCTCACTGCTACGCAACGAAGCGATGTAGGCAGGAGCGGCAAACGTTACGTGCTTGATGGAGTCGCTCACGGCGTTGGGCAGGCTCTTGTACTGGTCGAACGAAGCTGCACCGGCAGCCTTCATGTCGGCCATAATCTTCTCGGCCTTCTTGTCGCGAACAACCTCGGCTCTCAGCTGCTCCTGTACCATAGCGAGCGGACGGTAACCTTCGGGAGTGATGCCTGCAACAGCTACCACCAACATGCGGTCGCTCTCGCCACACTCATACAGACCCGATACCTCACCCACCTTGGCAGAGAAGGCCCATCTCAAGGCATCCTTTGTACCTCTTACACCACCGATACCATATTCCGAGCTATAGAGTTCAGGGTTATCCAGCAGTCTGTAACCGGCATCTTCGGCGTTGGCCACCATCTTGTCCAACGTATTGTTGGTAGCGATGAACTGGCTGAAGTCGTTGTATGCCTTGCTATAGGTCTGCTTGCTGAACTCTACGGGACGCTTCACTACAGCCACTTTGTATTTGTCCTTCACAGCCTTCTTGGCAGTTACCTGCAGGATGACGTTGGCCTGTGCCAGCGCCAGGTTGCTCAGTTCGTTGACCGGCAGCGAAGTCACGGCAGTGATGTACTTCAGGTTGTCACCATCTACCTGTGCGCCTTCGTAGTTGGCAGAGGAGATCCAGCTCTTTTCACCGGTCTGACCATACTTCTTGGCCAGTTCGGCAAAGTCAGCACCACCCTTAATGGCATTGAAGATACTGTCGGCCAGTGTCTTGGTCTTATCGGCATCCTCGGCCATTACTTGAATCTGACGGAACTCGATGGAGTCGGCCAGCGAAGCGACTGCCAGTTTCTTGAACGAGTTGATGGTATTGTCGGCAGCGTTGTAATAGGGGCCATATACGCCACCTACAGCGACAGAGTCCAAGCGAGCCACTACGTCAGAGGGCAATGCACGGGCTGTATAGAACAGATCCACATACGGAGTCTCCGAACCGGTAGAACGGATGAAAGTGGTATAGTCGGCAGGCTCGTCGTTCAGCTGGGCGGTGTATTCCTCCACCTCTTGCTGGATGGCAGCCTTATCCTCGGGGCTGGCAGTCACCTGCACGTCGATGTACTTCACGTTACGGGTCTCCACCATCTGCTTGAACTGCTCCTTCTTCTTGTCGTAGGCAGCCTTCAGGTCAGACTCCTTCACGCTGACCAGCGAGTCGGCTACAGACGAATAAGGGATGGCAGCCAGCAACAGGTCGCTCTGCTCGGCGCGGCCGTTGAAAGCGACTTCGGCTTCTACCGGGTTAGAGAAGAGTGCCTTGGCTACCAATGCCTGATACTTCTCCTGCAGGCGTGACTGCTTCAGTGTCTTCTCCACAAATGTCCAGAACTTGAACATTGAGGTATAATACTCTGCATACTGTGCAGGCAGTTGGTTCTGACCCATCTTGGCATAGTCTACCAGGAACTTCTTCAGCATATCCTTGTCGAACGCGCCGGTTTGCGGGTTACGGAAGGGAGTCTGCTGCAGGATGGGGTGAACACCGGCATCGATGATGGCCTGAATCTCACCCTTTGTAACGGTCAGACCCAGCTTCTTGGCTTCGGCCTCAATCAGCTTGTTGTTGACATACGATCTCCACACTTCGTCCTTGATACGGTTGGTCTGGTCATCGTTCAACGCATTGACGCCCTGCGAGAACTTCACCACTTCGGTGTACTCTTCCACCAGTGCCTGATACTCTTGAGCGGAGAGGCTCTCTCCGTTCACTTCACCTACTTCTTGTGATTGGTGCGGCTGCAGCACCTTCCACGCATCTCCTGCGATGAAAGCAAACAGCGCCAAACCAATTACAATCACCAATAAGGGTCCTTTGGACCGAATGTTTTGTAATGTTGCCATTTGAATTGAATGTTTTTATTTGTTTATTATTATTTCCAATTATCGCATAGCCTTTCATCGTACGCTTTGGCGCACGAGTTCATTTTAGCGCACGAAGATACAAAAAATGCAAATACGCATCTACTTATTTTCTAAAAAATTACGTTTTAACGAGATTATTCGCTCACTTTCAGCCGTACCAGCTCTATTTTTGTGGCCGATACCTTGATAATCTTGAACTGAAACTCGCCGATGGTCACTATCTCGTGCAGCTTCGGGAAGCTCTGGTAACGGTTCAGAATCAAACCGCCCACTGTAAGATAATCGTCAGATTCGGGCAGGTTCAATCCGAAGGTTTCGTTGACCTTCTCTATCTCCAGTCGGGCGGACAAGACGTACTCGTGTTCGCCCAACTGCTTGCAGATGTACGAGGTGTTGTCGTGCTCATCCTCGATGTCGCCGAATATCTCTTCCACCAGGTCTTCCAACGACACGATGCCGGAAGTTCCTCCGAACTCGTCCACCACCACGGCAATGGTCTTCTTCTGCTGCATGAAGAGCTTCATCAGCTTGTGGGCAGCCATGGTTTCGGGCACGATAGGCACTTCCTTGATGTTGTTGCGCCAGTCCTTGGGATTGCGGAACATCTCGGAGGAGTGGATATAGCCTACCACATTGTCGATGTTGCCGTCGTACACCATGATTTTGGAGATGCCCGACTCCACAAAGAGGTTTTTCAGGTCATCTAACGAGGTGTTCTTCTCCACAGCCACTATCTCGGTGCGTGGCACGATGCAGTCGCGTATCTTGATGTTGGAAAAGTCCAATGCGTTCTGGAAGAACTTCACCTCGGTGTCCAGTTCCTCCTCGTTGTCCGCGTTCTCGATGCTCGACTGGATGAAATAGTCCAGGTCTACCTTGCCGAAAGCCTTGTCGGAAGCCTCCTTGTTGATTTCCAGTCCCAGCAGGCGCAAGAAGATGTAGGAGAGGCCGGAGGCGAACTTGGAGACGGGGAACAGCACGATGTAGCAGACGAAAAGCGGCAGGGCGCAGATACGCAGCATCAGGTTGGGATTGATTTTGAAGAGGTTCTTGGGCAGGAATTCACCGGTAACCAGAATCAGCAGCGTAGAGATGACCGTCTGCACCAGCACCTTCAGGAACTCATTGGGGATGACACCAGCCAGCAGTTGGTCTTCAATAATCTGGGCCATGATGATACCGTAGATGACCAAGGCAATGTTGTTGCCCACCAGCATGGTGGAGATGAAATTGTTGGGATTGCGCATGAAGAAGTCGATGATGGTAGAGGTAAGCCCCGGCTTACGCTCCATCTCGTAACGCAATTTGTCCACAGAGACGAACGCGATTTCCATCCCTGAAAAGAAGGCCGAAAAGGCCATTGTAATAAGCAGGTAAACGAAGATATCCATACTATTATCGCACGCACATTTAATTGACACTGTCGGTTCGCACGCTGTCTGCTCTCGTTGCCTCCTCATCCAGATAGAAGATGCCCTCGGGCTTATGGATGGTATAGACAGTCATTTGCTGATTCGACTCAAAACCGCGGCCGGTGATGATGCGGTCCGGCTGTTCGATACGGATGAAGCGGTCGGAATAGACCTTCTCGCGCCGCTGGTCCCAGTAGAGCAGTTCCGTATTGAAGCGTTCGCCCTTCAGGTTCTTGATGTCTACATGGCCCATCAGCTTCCACAGCTCCTCCTTGTTGTAGAAGTAGGCCGTATCGGCCTTGATGCTGGCCTCCACCTGAAACAGGGTATCGAACTTCTCCAGGTAGATGCCCTTCTCGAACGCCCAGTAGGGAGGCGACTTGCGGTCGAACACCAGCCACTCTTCCGTCAGGATGCGGTAGCGGGTGATGCCCGAGTCGGACACCAGCGTGGTGATGCCCCGCGTATCCAGCACGGGCAGCGAGTCGCGCTCGGTGATGGCAGCTCCCAGCTCCTTCTTGCGTCCCGAACAGGCCGAGAATAAAAGAAGCATAACCATCACCCCCCAGGTGATGGTTATGCTTGTATGATGACAGACTACGTCCGCAAGTCGTTGCATCATAGTCAATCGTTATCGGATGGTAGTAGACTCACCGATCCAGCCCTGAATAGTGATGCGGTCGCCGGCCTTGTAACCCAACATGAAGAGGTCCTTGGCCTGCGGGGTATGGCGTGCATAGGTCGAGATGAGTTCGTTGGCCTTGTCTGCTACAGAGGGGTCAACGGCCTTTGCACGTTGCAGCTTGTCGATGACTACAAAGTAAGTACACTTGTTCAGCGCAGGCTCATCGCTCCAGTTGGGGCTGGAAGCATACATGGAAGCCAGCAGGATGTAGGGATCGCCATAGTCTTCGCGGAAGCTGATAGCCTTCTGGCAATAGCTTCTGGCCAGCGAGAGCTTCTTGGCCTGGAACAGGGCGGCACCCGTGGCGCAGGCGATTTCGGCCTTCTTGGCATTCTCCGGTTCCTTCTCCAGTGCCTCGTCGAAGAACTTCACGGCTGTCTCGAAGTCACCTTTCTTATAATACATGGCACCTACGCCCAGTGCGGCATCCGAAGTAGGATTGATGCGGTACATATATTCAGAAGCAGAGAAGTAAGCCTCGCACTCGTTGCACTTCATCATCTTCAGCACGGCGATGGCCTTCTTCAGGAAGGCAGAGTCAGTTTTGTTGGCCTCTACCTGCGGGCCATAGATGTTCTGCAGCGATTCGCAGTCGGCTACACCACTGTTGATGAACATGGCTACGAAGTTGTTCTTCAATGTCTCCAGATACTCCTTCACCTGCGGTTTGGCCTCGGTATTGATAGCCTCTTCGATGTACTTGGAAGCATCCAAGTAGTCCTGGAAGAACTTGTCGGTATGACCCTTGTCAGCCTGCACCATCTTCAGGGTTGTCTCCATGAAGGCGTTCAGCGTAGCACCCTTCGAGTTGCCCTTCTCACCGTCTACCGACTGCTTCAGCCACGTATAGGCCTGGTTGATGTCAGCCGAAGGAGCGAACTGCAGATAGTCCACCGCCTTGTCGCCGATGGTACGTGCTTCGGACACCTGCTGCGTAGCTTTCAGCTTGGCATTCAGGTCGGGCAGATACTTAATCTTCTGGTCGTAAGCGGCCATCAGTTCGTCGAAATACTTCTTGTAATCGGCACTGTTGCGGTCCTTGATGCCGCCCAAGAAAGCGCGAAGAATCTTTTCCGCATCCGTATAGGTATAATACTTCAGCGTAGGGCAGTCCTTCAGTACAGCCATACAGGGAGCGTAGGCATCCTTGAAGTTTCCGGCTCTCACGGCTTCGTGCGAGATACTACTGTTCTTATTACAATCTTCGACCTGTGCGAAAGTGCTGGTCACTCCACCCGAAAGGAGCAAGGCAGCCACGAGCATCTTCATTTTCATTGTATTCTCATTTAGAAGTTATTAATTATCGTTGTTACATTTCAATCCATCCGTCATCAATCCACCTTCCGTTTGAAGAACCAACGTTCGTTGAACGTCACGCCTATGCAGAGTCGGAAGGCATTCTGATCCAGGAACATCGCTTTCGCGCCCTCGGTACGCACATACTGCGCCGTCAGGCTCAGCAGCGAGCGTGTGCGGGGCACAGACAAGCCAAATCCTGCCGAAAGGCCGTACTCGGTAGCCGCACGTTCGCCATCAATCTTGTAGTACGGCTTCGAGTAGTAGGCACCCACACGGTACTTCACGCGGTTCAAGTAGTGTCGGCTCATCGGGTTGGGCACATACTCGGCGCCTACAGAGAGCTTGCCACGCTTGCAGAAGGCGTCTTCATCGTTCATATAGGTGGCCTTGTTCCACGTCTGCAACATGAAGTCGGCTCCTACCGTCAGGCGGTTGTTATATGTATAGGTAGCACCCAGTCCCACCGTCATCGGGATGCTGAACGTCGCCACCGTATCGCGGCGCGTGGTGACATAGCTTCCGCTGCCCAGATAGTCTTCCATATACGAGTCGGTACTCAAGTCATGCCCCGGCGAGAAGACCGCTCCCACCGTCAGCCCGTGCTTGTTGCCCAGGTCCATGCTGTACTGCGCTCCAAAGTCCAATTTATAGCTACGCATCGACACATAACTCATTGTTATCAAAGAGTTTGCAGACGACACCGAAGTAATGCTCTGCGTTCGCGTCCGCGTGATGTCTCCCCAAAGATACGAAATATTTGTTCCGACAGAAAGATTTTTAAGAATTTTAAATCCCAGACCCAAATAAACCTGATGCAGACCGCCCTCTCCGCTATAGGTCACCGTGTGTGCCGGTGTCCCTTCCGACTCTTCCACAGAGCTTCCCAGATTATAGCCCACATTGGAGTAAGGGAGCATACCCAAGCTGACGGCTGCCCAACGGCTGGCGCGGAAGTGCATGGTGATGTAGTCAAAGCTGGAGTTGTTGGCGTTCCGCTTCAAGGTGCCGTCGCTAAAGTTCACCTTCTGCAGGGTGACCCCACCGTCGAAGATGAAGGTCAGCGAATCCACCGCCGTATAGGAGGCAGGATTGGCCGTGTTCGTCTGATACGGGTCACGCAAGCCGTAAGCGATGCCGCCCATGGCTCTGCTATTGCCCGACCCCGGATCAGCCAACTCTCCATATCCATACCGTGTATAGGGGGAATTGGTATTATTCTGAGCGTATAGCAGCCCGGATAATACCGTGAGCAAGAGCGCTATCAGTGCTTGTCTATATCCTATCATTATTGTATTCTAAAATTCGGTTTAATCCTTTCAACACTAAAAATTTGTCTGCAAAGATGATACTTTTTACGTTTGTATCAAAAGAAAATGAATCGCCGCCTGTTAAAAAAACCAAAAGTTGAGGATATTTATGTTTCAGCGAGCGTATATACCCCTCTATTTCATACTTGATGCCTTGCACAACGCCGGCCCGGATGGCACTCTCCGTGTCACATCCCATGGGCAACAACCTTCCCTCCGCCTCCACTAAAGGCAGCCTACCGGTAAAGGCGTGGAGTGCCTTCAAGCGCATCTGCATACCGGGCGAGATGTTACCGCCCCGGTAGCATCCCTGCGCGTCCAGCAGTTCGTAGGTGATGCAGGTGCCGGCATCCACTACCAGCACATCCCTGCCGGGTGCGCACGTCTGCGCCCCCACCACAGCGGCTATGCGGTCGATGCCCAGCGTCTGCGGCGTCTCATACTTCACGGTGACGGGCAGCGGGGTATGCCCGTCCGGCCGCAGGAGTGGAACCTGCAGTTCGGCCAGCCGTGCTTCGGCTTCGGGTTGCAAATCGATGACGGAGGCTGCCACTGCCTGCCGGACAGGATAGGTGCGGCACACCTCGGGCAGGCACTCCAGCGTACGGTTGGAGGTACGGAAGAGGGCGACTGGCTCTCCCCGGTCAAACACCGCCACCTTGGCCGCCGTATTACCTATGTCAATAATCAGATTCATCACTTTTCCGTTTACGTTGTTCGGAGCATTTGTATGGCGGGGCAAAGGTACCGTTTTCCTCCGAGAGTGCAAGTACAAGATGGCAGAATTCTACGTAGACGCAAGCCGTTTGCCTCCTTACCCTCGGAAAGAGCAGAAGAGATGGGGCACACCACATTTAAACTTCCGGGCAAGAAGTTCTATACTTTTATGCAGAAAGTTTTAAAGAAAAGAGTGAAAACATTTAAAGTGTCAGCGGGCTATCTCTACACATTATCACTCACCCGCGCACACATCGTTTCGCGCGTACGCGCGCGGGTGAAAAGTTTTGTTTATCTGCCATCTGCCACACGTTATTCTTCAAAATCCTCTATATAAATGGATTAAGCATCAAAAAAGTGTGGCAGATGTTTTAAGATTTACATACATTAACACAAAAATAGCCCATTTTTGAGCAAAACGGCATCATTTCAGGGTCGTTTTTACGTAGTTTTCGTGCAAATTTGGGCTTATCTTCGTAGAAGAAGGGCAATTTTCATTCAAAAATCGCACGTAATGCAGCATCACAAACGGCGTTCACGAATGACAGATAGCTTCAGTCACATCCTCCCGACAGTCGCTTTTTCCACATCAAGAAGGCGGTTATCATAACATAAGATGGCGGATTCTGCAAATGTAATGCAGCATGAAATGGTCGTTTCATGGCATGAAATGACCATTTCATGGCTTTGTACCACCATTTCATGCCATGATACGATGCTTTTCCTTGTCGATGATATGGTTGTATTTATTGTCTCTTTCCGTTATCCCCTCTTACTACTACGATACGCTTTTTACGTCGAAAGTAACCTGTCTGCCCTACAAAACGGCAGCCGTATTTTTTTAGTAAAGGCGGAATGGTCTGTTCATCGTTGTGATGATAGGTGCAGATGGCAAACCGTACATTGCGCGTAGCAAACAGCTCCTTACAACCTTGCAGGGCTTTCGGCTCAGCACCTTCAATATCCATCTTCAAAAACAGGCGTGGTGCATCTATTGTACGGAAATAGCTGTCCAGACACACACCCATGTCGTCATCGCTACTCCCTACCCATCTGCGCACGATTGTCACCTTCTCCCTCCACGGGACAAAGGTTGCCTCTAACGCCTCAATCCACGCCTCATCGCATTCAAACAGATAGAGGTGACCCGCCTCTTCTACCACCTCCAGCGAAGTGTATCCTTCGGCACATCCTGCATCCACCCAGGTATATCCTTTTGCTTCGTCCGTACAGTCCAAATAGTGATGGGGCGAACGGGGGTCTTGCTCCATTACAAGGGCACGATACATGCGCTCTATCTTATCGACAGGAGTTCCTCGCTTGAAATAGAGCCGTCGTCCCTGTCGGTTGATGACGTACGGCAAGTTTCGTTCTGCATCTTGTTGCACCTCTACCCGCATGGCTTCGTATTCTTCCCTGAATTCATACAAGTGGTTGCGATATCCATGCCGATGAATGTATCGGTAATACGTCAGGTTTACAGAATCTCTCTTGAACAACAGGCAGGCTACATAAGGAAGGGTTCCATACATGAATCTCTTTATCATGACCATAAAATATGTTGTTTGGATGCTCTATTGAGCGTATGTCAAAAAAAGACACACGCTCGTAAATCAGCCAATACAATCAGAAGCATTTAACCTCAACTGAACTTGTAACATCATTGAAATCAAAAGAACTAAAATAGTCCCTTTCCGTATAGGTCTTATTTACTGTAACATCGGTAAAAGTGAGACTTCTCCCTGTAAAATTACCGTCATAGAATGTTGCAGAAGTATTTTTGTACTGTCCTGGCAATTGTGACCCTACAGCCGTTTCTACCACTCCCCACATTTGGAAAGAGGATATTTGGTTATTGAAACCATGAGCGATTAACACGTGTTCTGGGACATACAACGTTTCAGGAGATTTATTTCCTTGAGTACCATTTGACACATAACCAATATATCTGCCACCTTTTGTTCTACCCTTCGCGTCTTCCCAAAGCCTTATGTCAAAATCTTTAATATACCGAAGATCCACCGCTCTTGTATTTACTGTATACTTCTTTAATTGCAATTCCATTTCCAATTCAGCATACGTATCATAGAATTCTATGCTTCCGTCCGGATTAACCGCGATAGCAACATTAGGCTTTTCGTTCAAGTTTCTGAAAGCATTGTCTATTGCTTCATCATAAATCAACAAGCTGTCTCCATATTGACATTCAGAAATATAGGTTACACCTTTATATTTAAACATTATCGTGTCGCGCATATCGGCTCTACCGATATTGTCCGTGGTTGAGAGGCAGGACGGCTAACCGAATATCTGG
>JBJEHI010000017.1:0-76774 GCA_051875915.1 Bacteroides sp. | reverse complement strand
AGTTCAGACGAACCATGGAATTGGTGGACAAGGAACTGAGGAACTCGAAAGAGGATTTCATACTTCATTTCAAGGAGAAGTACAAATGCCATCAGTCCGATGATACCACGAAGGCTGAATGACAGGTGGATAGTTTCCCATGTGTCGCCCAAGCGAATATATTTTGATATCTGCATAATCAAGTGGTTTATTAACATAGCATCGCCCAACAACGATATGCTTGAACATCTACAGGCACTCCTTGCAGAATATCCCATGATTGACATCCGTGCCATGGGCTTCCCATCAGGCAACTGGCAGGATGAGCCATTGTGGAGCACCCGATGACGAAGACAGGGACTGTCGAAAAAAGAAAAGACCTTCCACATCACCTGCCCATTCCCTTTGCATCACTTGACTTTATACCTCTTATATATGCATCAATGTAAACAATCCATATTCCCATCCTTGTTTTTCAAATAGATAGCATTTATAGCTTGCTCCTTCGTCCCATTCAACCACATAGAAGGTAACTTTGCCGGCACTGTAATCATTGGGGAATATTAGAGCTGAGACTTCTTGTGAATGACCATCACAGCTAATGTTACAAAATGGTAGTCGATAGTAAAAGTTACATAAAGAGAACTCCCAGGCCCATCGGATAGATATGATGGATGCAGATTGAAATGATGCAGCATCCGGTTGCGTACTTCAAATAAAAAGCATACTTTTGTAGCAGAAATCTGACACATTATAAAACCCTACAATTTATGAGAAAAAGAATCTTTTTTATCGCATCGTTCATTTCACTTGTTTCTTCCTTCTTATCTGCCCAACAGAGAGACTGGGAGAACCCGCTTGTCATCGGGCGCAACAAGTTGCCCTATCATGCCACACTGCAGTTACCCTCCCGCCAGCAAGCGTGTGAGGAGATTCTGTCACTGGACGGCATGTGGCATTTCCATTGGTCCAGAAACCCGGACGAGCGTCCCAAGGAGTTCTATCGTGCAGACTACGATGTGAGCGAATGGCCGCAGATAGCCGTGCCCGGCAACTGGCAGACACAAGGCTTTGGTACACCCATCTACACCAACATTCCATATCCTTTCGAACGAAACAGACCCAGCGTCACCTCAGAGCCGCCCAAAGACTGGACCGCTTACGACAATCGGAACCCTGTCGGTTCGTATGTGACGGAGTTTACAGTGACCGACCAAATGCTGAGCCGGCATGTGGTTCTGCATTTCGGAGGAGTAAAGTCGGCCATGTATGTGTGGGTGAATGGTAAGGAGGTCGGATATAGCCAGAATCCCATGTCGCCGGCCGAATTTGACATCACACCCTATCTTCGTGCCGGCAGCAACCGGCTGGCAGTCGAGGTCTATCGCTGGTCCGACGGCAGTTATCTGGAGGATCAGGATATGTGGAGACTCAGCGGCATCTATCGCCCGGTTCAGCTGTGGGTGCGGCCGTTGGTACATATAGCCGACTATTCGGTTTCTTCCCAGCTCACTGCCGACTACACCCATGCGCAGGTCTATGCCGAGGTCGCTCTTTGCAATCAGGGTACCAAGACCGCTAAAAACGTACGGGTGGTTTTGAAGATGGATGGCCGTGAAGTGAGTGGCAACGTCGCCCGCATTCCGAGCCACGACACGGTACGTTGCCGCGTGGAGATGCCGATGGAGCATCCCAAACTCTGGAGTGCCGAACAGCCTCATCTCTATCCGTACACCGTGGAATTGCAGGATGGACGAGGCAAAACAATAGAACAGTTTGACTATCATTTAGGCATCCGCGAGGTTTGCATCACGGGCCAGATTTTCAAAGTCAACGGCCGGCATGTCAAACTGCGCGGCGTCAACCGTCACGATCACCATCCGCGTACCGGGCGCTATGTAGACGATGCCACATTGGAAGCAGACATACGTCTGATGAAGCAGTGCAACATCAACTTCCTGCGCACATCCCACTATCCCGACCGCGAATACCTGTATGAGTTGTGTGACAAATACGGCCTCTACGTGATGGACGAAGCCTGTCAGGAGAGTCATGGCTACGGATATGCCAATAAAGAGATGGGAGAGGATCCGGATTGGAAGCTGGCGCATGAGGATAGAGCCCGTTCGCTGGTACACCGCGACATCAACCATCCCTGTGTGCTGATGTGGTCGTTGGGCAACGAAGGCGGTGTGGGCCCCAACCTTCAGGCCATGCGTTCGGCAGTGCTCTCCATTGACACCACCCGTATCGTCTTTTACGATAGCGACCGTTCCGTGTCCGACATCTACGACGACAGTTACCTATTCCCCGAACGGATGCGTGAAGTAGCACAGGAAGTAACGGACAAGCCCTTCATGCAACGCGAGTATGCACACGCCATGGGCAATTCCATGGGCAACTTCCAGGAGTATTGGGACGTCATCTATGCCGACTCCAGCATTGTAGGAGCAGCCATCTGGGATTGGGTAGACCAGGGATTGGCCAAGCCCATCGATGGCCGTCCGCTGGCTCCGGCACCCGACGCATCCTTAACGCTGCGCGAAGATGAGTTCTGGGCATACGGAGGAGACTTCGGCGATAAGCCTAACGACGGGAATTTCCTCATCAACGGTTTGATAGGCCCCGACCGCATTCCGCACCCTCACTATTACGAAGTACAATATGTCTACCAGCCGTTGGCCTTCGAGCTGGCAGCGGATGGTACGGTACATACGACCAGCCGCAACCCGTTCGTGTCACCCGACGAATACGACATCGTCAGCGAGCATACCGGTGAAGGCAGTGAAAAGCTGCTCAACGTATATGCCCGTCTGAAAAAGGATACGCCCTGGGCAAAGCGCGGATTCACCGTGGCTCATCAGCAGTTCGAATTGCAGCCCTACACCTTCCCTACCTCCTTGGCCGTGACCGATAGGGCTCCCCGCGTCCAACAGTCCGAACAGGGATTTACAGTCACCACAGACCGTGCCACCTTTGTCGTCGACCGGACAGGAGCCCTGACCACCTGGAGGATAGGAAACCAGAACCTGCTTGTTGCACCCTTGGAGCCCTACTTCTGGAAGCCGGAGAACGACAACCAGCGTGCTGCACATTTTGCCGAGCAATCGGCTGTGTGGCGCGATGCGGCTGCAGAACGCCAACTGCAATCCATCGAGTGCCAGCAGGATAAGGGAAGCGTCACCGTCACGGCGACATTCCGTCTGCTGCAACAGGTGACCTATACCCTTTCGTACACCTTCAATGCCGACGGTCAGGTAGGTGTACAAGTCCACTACCTTCCCGATGCCGGTTCGGCACTTCCGCTGCTTCCCAAATTCGGCATGAGGCTCCGCCTGCCAAGCAGCTACACCGGCATCGAATGGTATGGAAGAGGACCCTACGAGAACTATCCCGACCGGAAGCTGTCGCAGCACATCGGACGTTTCCGCCTGCCGCTATCCTCTTTCGCGACAGATTATATCCGTCCGCAGGACAATGCCAATCGGTGTGATGTCCGTTGGTTCAGCCTCTCACCGGAAACGTCGGCAGGCCCTTCCATCACGGTGCGCGGTTGCCAGCCTCTCTGCTTCCGTGTTTGGGATTATGGCGACGAGAATCTGACGGCAGCCCATCCCCATGAGCTGCAGCGCGGTTCATTCGTCAACGTTCACATCGACTTGAACATCCACGGAGTAGGCGGTGCCGACACTTGGGGCAAACCTACCCTGCCCCAGTACACCATCGATGCCAACAAACCCTATCAGTATGCGTTCATCTTGTCTGAAGGGAAATGAGCCAGTGAGCTGTCATGCAGATGAAGAAGGAGCTTCAACGGCCTGTACGCTGGCTAAGGTAGTCAAGAACCAGCGGCATGACCACGGCATCGTACTTTGCCATACTGCCCATCAGACTGCCCAATGCGCCCAGATTGGCTGCATTGAAACCATGGGTGGCTCCCTCTATCTCCTGCAGTTCGGCATGGGGATAGAGGTCGGCTGCCTGACGCGAATAGGAGAGCGGCACAATGAAATCGGCAGAACCATGCAGAATGAGCACATCCCCTGCATAGGTACCGATATGCTGAAACATCTGATAATCATTCAACGAGGCGACAAAGGCTTCACTCATGCCGGACAGGCCGGAGGAAGAGGCATACTTGTTGACCAACTCTGCTATGTTGAAGGCAGGATAGAAGAGTATCAGACCTGCCACATCAGCCGGTCGTTCCTCGGCCACCAAGGCAGACACCACACCGCCCAGGCTGGAACCCAACAGGAAGAGGCGTGACGCATCTACATCGCTACGCTGACGCAAGGTGGAGAGAACCGCCTGCAAATCGGCCACCTCGGTAAAGGGTGTCATCCGGGAAAAGTCGCCGTCACTGCGGCTCTGCTCACTACCACCACAGAAATCGAAGCAATAGGCTGCATACCCCGCCTCTGCCAGCCAACGTGCATAGCCGCGCATGGCATCGGCTGTGAGCGAATAGCTGTGGGACAAAATGACCAAGGGAAGCTTGACAGTGATGCCTTCGGGCCGATACATCCACCCGTAGATATCCCGACCGTCGCGGACACAGTGAAGTTCCAGGCTGTCCGCTTGCATGACCGGACTTTCTATCGGTTCGTCATCTCCATCGGTCTGTGAAGAGCAGGCCGCAAAAAACAGGATGATGCCTACACTACAGGCCAGCATCCTTGTAAGGAATCCATTATTTCTCATTGTTACAATAAATCTATTCATTAACATCATCTATATATACATATAAAGAAGGCGAGCCTTTTTTGACCCGCCTCTCTTTATACTTATATATTATATAGGTATCATCCCAAGAAAGAGATGAGCACACCAGCTGCCACTGCCGAACCGATGACGCCCGAGATGTTGCTGGACATACAGTAGTTGAGCACGTGGTTCTTGGAGTCGTACTTGGTAGCGATGTCGTTGCAAACACGACTTGCCATAGGTACGGCACTCAAACCTGTGGCACCAATCAGCGGATTGATTTTCTTCTTGGTGAAGAGGTTGAACAGCTTGACCAGGAAGACACCGCTGGCAATGGAAAGGCCGAAAGCGAAGAATCCGCCGATGACAATACCGATGGTGGTCCAGTTGAGGAAGGCATCCACCGTCATGGTAGCACCCACGCAAAGTCCCAAGAAGATGGTAGCTGCATTCATAATGCCATTGGAAGCAGCGTTGAACAGTCTGTTGGTATCGGCACCCACCTCCTTCAGCAGATTACCGAACATCAACATACCAATCAAGGGCACTGCCGAAGGCACAAACAGAGCAACCACAGTAGTGACTGCAACGGGGAAAATAATCTTCAGCACACGCAGATTCTTGATTTCGGTCTTCGAGGGATAGAGCTTCTCCTGCTGTTTCATATTAATCATCAGCTCCTTACGTGTACAGGTCAGCTTGACAACCAACGGAATGATGACAGGTACCAACGCCATGTAGGAGTAAGCCGCGATGGCAATGGGACCCAGCAGATGGGGAGCCAGCTTGATGGTGGTAAAGATGGCCGTCGGGCCGTCGGCACCTCCGATGATGCCCAACGATGCAGCCTCCTGCAGCGTGAACTGGCCGGATGCTACCGCAATGAGCAATACGGAGAAGATGCCGAACTGAGCTGCCGCACCGAAGATGGCCAGACGCAAGTTGCGGAGCATGGGACCAAAGTCGGTAAGCGCACCTACACCCATAAAGATGATAGGAGGCAACAGTCCACTCTTTATCAACGCATAGTACAAGAAGTTCATCAGTCCCAGCTCATGCGCGATTTCGGGCAACGACATCTCCCAAATGTTCCTCATCTCACCATTGGCCAGCGTCACCAACCCTTCGGAGTTAGCTTGGATGACTCCCATCTCCCCTCCGGGGAAATTCGCGATGAGCACTCCGAAAGCAATGGGGATGAGCAACAGCGGCTCATAATGCTTCTTGATGCCCAGGTAGAGGAGGACGAAGGCCAGCAGATACATGATGAGGAACGACGGCTGTGCAGCAATGTTGCTGAAAGCCGTCATATCATAGAGTTTGCTAAATATCTCTTCCATTATCCAATCTTCATTAATACATCATCTTCAGATACAGAGTCGCCCGGATGGAGGCAGATGGCCACGATGGTACCGTCTATGTCGGCACGGATAGCGTTGTAAGTCTTCATGGCTTCGATGTAGCAGAGGAGGTCACCCTTCTTCACCTTATCACCTACCTTGACCGGCGTCTCCTGCGCGTTCTTCACCAAGAAGAACTTGCCTTCCAACGGAGCAGGTACATCCTGTCCTTCACCTACAGGGGCTGTCACCTTCTCGGTAGCAGAAGCAGGCAGGTCGATGTCACCGTATGCTACCGTCACGCGATAGGCCTGACCGTCTACCTGTACGGTGAGTGTCTTGGGTTTGGCATCGTCCATAGGCGACTTGTCGCGTTCGGCACGGCGTTTCTCCACATCGGCCAGGAAGTCTTCCTTCGCCTTACCACTCTTGTATGCCTCATACTGTGCAGGATGCATCGCATACTCGAAGAGTTCTTCGTCGTCCTCACCCAATTCCCACTTGTTCTCCTTCATCATCTTGCGATATTTGTCAAGTGCATCGGGATAGTTGTCCTGCGGATTGCCAATGAAGAACTTGCGTCCCTCGCGTTCGGCCTTCTCGATGATTTCGGGTGCCAGTTCGCCGGGCAGCTTACCGGCCTTGCCCAGAATCATATCCCAGATGTCGTCGGCAATCATACCCCAACGCTCCTTACCTTTCTCCATGGCAATAACATTCATCATAGCCAGATTCTTGACATACTGGCTAAAGGGAGTTACCAAAGGAGGATAACCGACACGAGGCCATACGTATGCCACTTCGTTGAACAACTTGATGAGCAGTTCGTCCTGCTTCATGAAGGGGAGGTTGCGTTTGGCTTTATATTTGTTGATAGATTCCAGGTTGCTCTCCAGGTCAGCCATCAACGAGCCCATCATACCGCCGGGCAGACCCGGAGCGATGAGCAGCGAGTTCATCAGACGGTTACGCGGTGAAATGTAGAGACCCAAGAAATCGTCCATGAACTCCTGGATGAGGGCACGCACCTTCATATATGCCTCCATGTTGATGTCGGGCACCTGATAGCCTGCATCCCGCAACATGGCCTGTACACTCAGCAGGTCGGCATGGCCTGTACCCCAAGAGAGAGGTTCCATACCTACGTCAATGTAGTCGCATCCGGCCTCACATACTTCCAGAATGCTGGCCATGTTGAAACCGGGACCGGCATGGCTGTGATACTGCACAGGGATATTCTTAATCTGCTTGATGCCAGCCACAATCTTGCCCAGCGATACCGGCCGACCGATACCAGCCATATCCTTGATACAGATTTCGTCGGCACCGGCCTCGATAAGCTGCTTGGCCATATTGACGTAGTACTCAACGGTATGCACGGGCGAGAAGGTGATGCAGAGCGAGCACTGCGAAATCATGCCTGCTGCATGGGCATATCCGATAGAGGGGATAATGTTGCGGACATCGTTCAATCCGCAGAATGTACGTGTAATGTCTGTTCCCTGCGCCTTCTTCACCTTGTAGAAGAGTTTGCGCACATCGGCGGGAACAGGGCTCATACGGAGTCCGTTCAGGGCACGGTCCAACATGTGCGTCTGTATGCCGGCATCGTGGAAGGGTTTGGTCCATGCACGCACAGCCTTATTCGGATTCTCGCCGAACAAAAGATTCACTTGTTCAAAACCACCTCCGTTTGTCTCGACACGGGCAAAGCAACCCATCTCGACAATGGCCGGAGCAACCTTAACCAGCTGGTCTACACGAGGCACATACTTACCGGCACTCTGCCACATGTCACGGAAGACCAAGCTGAACTTCACTTCTCTTTTCATTGATTTAATTGGGGATAATGTGTGATGTAATATTATATCTTCTCAACTTTTGCCACTCTGCCTTTTCCCTGAGTCACTACAGTAACGGCAGCATCAATGGCAGCACGGATATTGGCCGGAATGGGAGCAGGTGCATTGGCATCGCGCTTGACCGGAACAACCTCCTCGGGTACATACTTGTTGACGAATGACGTAAGTGACTTACCTAAAAAGATAACTATCAACAAGATAGCGAATACTGTACACATGCCTACTACCATCAGCAAAAGTGCTTCATTCAAATTTTCCATATAATAGTTTATTAGTAATTTAGCGGGTTTTCTGAAAAATCGCACGAAATTAGCAATAATTGATGAGAGACTTACGCCAAACAATGATAAAAGATGCTAAATTGAAGAATCGCATCCGTCTGAGGGAATATCTGCTGCCGGTCTGCCATTTGAGCTCCGGTTCAAGCTTGTAAACATTTCTCACCGTGTCCGCTGAATAAAGGTCAGCCGACAGGACAAACAAGCGATTACAAGGAGGAGAGCCGGCCGCAGAAGCTGTTTTTTTGGTCCAAACTATTTTTTTTAAAGAAAAGCCACACTTTTCTTCAACACTTTTTCGTTCAAATCAAATGCTTTTCGTAATTTTGGCGTGAATCTGATAAAGAGGAGATTCCTTTATCCACTTCAATGTGTATATAAGTAATACAATATAATTAAATATAACTCCGAACAATATGGAAAACAAAATTCAAGAGTTGACCGACAAGATCTACCGCGAAGGTGTAGAAAAGGGAAACGAAGAGGCTCAGAAGCTTATTGCACAAGCCCGTGAAGAGGCAAAGAAGATTGTAGATGAAGCCCACCAAGAGGCAGAATCGGTAGTGGCAGAAGCACATCGGAAAGCTGAAGAACTGGCTGACAACACCCGCTCGGAACTGAAGCTGTACACAGGACAAGCGGTGAATGCACTGAAATCGGAAATTGCCAATCTGGTAACCAACCGCATTGTAGAGGCCGACGTGAAGGCTTTTGCCGCCAACAAAGAGTATTTGAATGCCTTTATCGTCTCACTGGCCTCCCGCTGGAGCATTGACGAACCCATTGTCATCGCCACATCGGATGCTGAAGATTTGAAGAAATACTTCACAGCCAAAGCGAAAGAACTGCTGAACAAAGGGGTGAAGATAGAACAGGTGAACGGACAGAAGACGCTGTTTTCCGTATCTCCCGCCGACGGCTCATACAAACTGAACTTCGGCGAAGAGGAGTTCATGAACTACTTCAAAGAATTCCTGCGTCCGCAATTGGTAGAAATGCTGTTCGACAAATAATCCTATAAGGCTTATGAGTAAGTACTATTGCCTGGTGGCCGGATTGCCGGAACTTTCGCTGGAAGACAGCAAGCTGAGCTATACGGTGGCCGACTTCAAGAGCGAGCTCTACCCCGCCCTGTCCGATTCGGACAAGCGGC
This sequence comes from Bacteroides sp., assembly GCA_051875915.1. Classification (GTDB taxonomy): domain Bacteria; phylum Bacteroidota; class Bacteroidia; order Bacteroidales; family Bacteroidaceae; genus Bacteroides. The sequence goes on along the minus strand of JBJEHI010000017.1, from coordinate 67,455 downwards.
TGGCGGATTTGTTCTACTTGAAGTTCGACAACGCCAACGTGCTGAAGCTGCTGAGGGATCGCGAGGCTTCCATTGATTCGCGCGGGAACTACACTGCCGAGGAACTGCTGGAGTGCATCGCCCTGCTGAAGGAGGGAGACTCACTGCCCGACAGCCGATTCCCGGCTTACCTCTCCACCTTTGTATCCGAATACTTCGCTACACCGGCTACCGAGTGGGGGCGCACACTGCCCGAAGACCGTTTGGCAGCCCTCTACTATGCCTATGCAATGAAGTGCGGCAACCGCTTCGTTGCCTCGTGGTTTGACTTCAACCTGAACATCAGCAACCTGCTGGTAGCTCTCACAGCCCGAAAATACAAAATGGAGGTGGCTCCGCTGATAGTGGGCGATACGGACGTTTGTCAGGCATTGCGCACCAGCAACGCCCGCGACTTTGGCCTAAGCAGCGAAGTGGACTATCTGGAACAGGTGATGAAGACAGCAGAAACAGAAGATCTGGTGGAACGGGAAAAACGGATTGACCGGATGCGTTGGGAGTGGATGGAAGAGGCTTCCTTCTTCAACTACTTCACCATAGAGCGTCTGCTGGTCTTCCTTTTGCAGATAGAGATGATAGAACGTTGGATTTCACTGGATAAGGAAGAGGGCAACCGCCTGTTCCGCAGCCTTATCGCCGCTTTGAAAGACGAAGTGAGCATCCCGGCGGAATTCCACTAAGCGCAGAACCCGTAATACCCAAAACTAAAAATCTAAAAATACTATAATATAATATGGCAACAAAAGGAACTGTTTGTGGCGTAATTGCCAATATGGTGACCCTCACCGTCGACGGCCCGGTGGCACAAAATGAGATTTGCTATATCTCGACCGGTGGAGACAAGTTGATGGCTGAGGTTATTAAAGTGGTAGGTGCCCAGGTCTATGTGCAGGTGTTTGAAAGCACACGCGGACTGAAGGTAGGAGCCGAAGCCGAATTTACCGGACACATGCTGGAAGTGACGCTGGGTCCGGGTATGCTCTCAAAGAACTACGACGGTCTGCAGAATGACCTGGACAAGATGGAAGGGGTATTCCTGAAACGCGGACAATATACCTATCCGCTGGACAAGGAGCGGAAATGGCACTTTGTACCTCTGGCAAAACCCGGCGACCAGGTAGAAGCCTCAGCCTGGCTGGGGCAGGTGGAGGAGAACTTCCAACCGCTGAAGATTATGGTACCGTTCCAACAGAAAGGAATCTGTACCGTGAAGTCCATCGCAGCAGAAGGTGACTATACAATTGAAGATACCGTCTGCGTACTGACCGATGCCGAAGGAAATGAAATTAAAGTAAACATGATACAAAAATGGCCTGTAAAAAGAGCCATGACCAACTACAGAGAGAAGCCACGTCCCTTCAAACTTCTGGAGACGGGTGTACGTGTCATCGACACCGTGAACCCCATCGTAGAGGGTGGTACAGGCTTCATTCCCGGCCCCTTCGGTACAGGTAAGACAGTGCTGCAACACGCCATCTCCAAACAGGCAGAGGCTGACATCGTGATTATCGCAGCCTGCGGTGAGCGTGCCAACGAGGTAGTGGAAATCTTTACGGAGTTCCCCGAACTGGTGGATCCGCACACAGGACGCAAACTGATGGAACGTACCATCATCATTGCCAACACCTCAAACATGCCGGTAGCCGCCCGTGAAGCGTCGGTCTACACAGCCATGACCATTGCCGAATATTACCGCAGCATGGGACTGAAGGTGCTGCTGATGGCCGACTCCACCTCACGTTGGGCACAGGCATTGCGTGAGATGTCCAACCGTATGGAGGAGCTGCCCGGCCCCGATGCCTTCCCCATGGACCTCTCGTCCATCATCTCGAACTTCTACGGTAGAGCAGGTTATGTATTGCTGAACAACGGTGCGACAGGCTCCATCACCTTCATCGGAACCGTATCGCCTGCCGGCGGTAACTTGAAGGAACCGGTTACGGAAAATACCAAGAAGGTGGCACGCTGCTTCTATGCACTGGAACAGGACCGAGCCGACAAGAAACGCTATCCGGCCGTGAATCCGATTGATTCATACTCGAAATACATTGAATATCCTGAGTTTGAAGCATACATTTCCAACCGCATCAACGACCAATGGATAGGCAAAGTGAACGAAATAAAGACACGCCTGCAACGCGGAAAGGAAATTGCCGAGCAAATCAACATTCTGGGTGACGACGGCGTACCGGTAGAGTATCACGTCATCTTCTGGAAATCGGAACTGATAGACTTTGTCATCCTGCAGCAGGATGCCTTCGACGAGATTGATGCCGTGACCCCGATGGAACGTCAGGAGGAGATTCTGAACATGGTCATCGACATCTGCCACACAGAGTTTGCATTCGACAACTTCAACGAGGTGATGGACTACTTCAAGAAGATGATCAACATCTGCAAGCAGATGAACTACTCGCCCTTCCAATCGGAGCAGTACAACGAATTCCGCCGCCAACTGCAAGAGTTGATACAGCAACGGGCTACGAGTGACAAATGACAATTTTTAATTTTAAATTATTAATTGATAAAAATGGCAACAAAAGCATTTCAAAAGATATATACCAAGATTACCCAGATTACCAAAGCTACCTGCTCGCTGAAAGCTACGGGTGTGGGGTATGACGAATTGGCTACCGTAAACGGCAAGCTGGCACAGGTGGTAAAGATTGCCGGCGACGACGTGACACTGCAGGTGTTTGAGGGAACGGAAGGCATTCCTACCAATGCCGAAGTGGTATTCCTGGGCAAAGCACCCACCATCAAGGTGAGTGAGCAGCTGGCCGGACGATTCTTCAACGCCTTCGGCGACCCGATAGACGGCGGACCAGCCATCGAAGGAACAGAAGTGGAAATCGGCGGACCGTCGGTAAACCCCGTACGACGCAAGCAGCCCTCTGAACTGATAGCCACCGGTATTGCCGGCATCGACCTGAACAATACGCTGGTATCGGGACAAAAGATTCCTTTCTTTGCCGATCCGGACCAACCCTTCAACCAGGTGATGGCCAACGTGGCCCTGCGTGCCGAGACAGACAAGATTATCTTGGGAGGTATGGGTATGACCAACGACGACTATCTCTACTTTAAGAACGTATTCTCCAACGCCGGTGCGCTGGACCGCATTGTCAGCTTCATGAACACGACGGAGAATCCGCCGGTGGAACGTCTGCTGATTCCCGATATGGCACTGACTGCCGCCGAATACTTCGCTGTAGAAAAGAACGAAAAGGTACTGGTGCTGCTGACCGATATGACCTCCTACTCCGATGCCCTGGCTATCGTATCAAACCGTATGGACCAGATTCCGTCCAAAGACTCCATGCCGGGCTCGCTCTATTCAGACCTGGCCAAGATTTACGAGAAGGCTGTACAGTTCCCCAGCGGCGGATCCATCACCATCATCGCCGTGACGACCCTTTCGGGTGGCGACATCACACATGCCGTACCCGACAATACGGGTTACATCACCGAGGGACAGCTCTTCCTGCGCCGCGACAGCGATATCGGTAAGGTCATCGTCGACCCGTTCCGCTCGTTGTCACGTCTGAAACAGCTCGTCACCGGAAAGAAGACCCGCAAGGACCACCCGCAGGTGATGAATGCAGCCGTACGTCTGTATGCCGATGCTGCCAACGCCAAGACCAAGCTGGAGAACGGTTTCGACCTCACCAACTACGACGAACGCACGCTGGCCTTCGCCAAGGACTACTCCAACCAACTGCTGGCTATCGACGTCAATCTGGACACTACGGAAATGCTGGACGTAGCCTGGAGTCTCTTCGGCAAATATTTCCGTCCGGAAGAGGTAAACATCAAGAAGGAACTGGTAGACCAATACTGGCCGGAAGGGAAGTAAGCTACGAGCTACAAGTGACGAGCTACAAGTGACAATTTTTAATTATTAATTATTAATTGAATAAACGGTGATTAAGTTTCAATATAACAAGACCTCGCTCCAGCAGCTGGAAAAGCAACTGAAAGTGCGGGTACGCACCCTCCCCATCATCAAGAACAAGGAGAGTGCCCTGCGCATGGAAGTGAAACGTTGCAAGACCGATGCCACGGCACTGGAAGAGAGGCTGGAAAAGGAGATTCAGGCTTACGAAAGCATGTTTGCCCTTTGGAACGAATTTGACGCCTCGCTCATCAAAGTGAGCGATGTACACTTAGGTGTCAAAAAGATTGCCGGCGTACGGGTGCCGCTACTCGAAAACGTAGATTTCGAGATACGACCGTACAGCCTGTTCAACGCCCCCAAATGGTATGCCGACGGACTGAATCTGCTGCAGGAACTGGCACACACAGCTATTGAGCGCGAGTTTACCGTGGCCAAGCTGAACCTGCTGGAACATGCACGTAAGAAGACGACGCAGAAGGTAAACCTGTTTGAAAAGGTGCAGATACCTGGATATCAGGATGCGCTACGCAAAATCAAACGCTTCATGGAAGATGAGGAGAACCTTTCCAAATCGTCGCAGAAGATCATGAAATCACACCAGGAAAAAAGAAAGGAGGCTGAGGCATGATTACACGAATGAAGAGACTGACCTTCTTGGTCTATCATAAGGAGTACGAGAGCTTCCTGGACCGAATCAGGGAACTGGGGGTGGTACATGTCATCGAAAAGCAACAGGGCGAGATGGACGAACACCTGCTGCAGTACACCCAGAAAAGGACACTCTACAAGAACATGCTGCAGGCCATGTATATGCTGGCCGACAAGCAACCGGCTGAAAAGGCTGAAAAAAAGATTTCGGCCGATGAACTGGTGAAGCAGTACGACGCTTTGCAGACACGCATACAAGAACTGAACCAGCAACTGCCTGCCATCGACAAAGAGATAGCGCAGATGGAAGCATGGGGCGACTTCGACTGGGAATCGGTACGCAAACTGCAACGGGCCGGCTGGTACGTCCAGTTCTATGCGTGTGCCGAGCGCGACTATCAGCCGGATTGGGAAGAGACGTACAATGCCATCGTGATGAACGAGGGCAATCCACGCCACTTTGTCACGGTGACACCTGCTCCGGCCACTCTTGATTTGGAACCCCTTCGCCTGCCTACCCTTAGCCTGAAGCAGCTGAAAGCGAAGAGGCACGATACAGAAGTGATTCTGGCCGACACCACCGAACAGCTGAAAGCATTCTGCAAAGCACACTACCGCGACTTGGAAGCGTACAATGCCCAGCTGCAGGATGACATTGACCTGCTGAAGGTGAAACTGAACAGCGAACAGGCTGCCGAAGGAACCGTGAAACTATTGGAAGGCTGGGTGCCCGAAGAGAATGTGCCACAGGTAAAGCAACTGCTCGACGAACAAGGCGTATGCTACGATATGCGCAATGCCACCCGTGAAGACCGCGTACCGGTAAAACTGAAGAACAATGCCTTCACACGCATGTACGAGGTATTGACGAAGATGTATGGTATGCCCAGCTTCACAGACTTTGACCCCACACCCATTGTGGCCCCCTTCTTCTCCCTCTTCTTTGCCTTCTGTATGGGCGATGCAGGATACGGTCTGATTCTGATTCTGTTAGGTTTCCTGCTGAAGAAGAAGTTGGGTAAGGATATGGCCGGTATGATGAATCTGGTCATCACCTTGGGTATCTTCACCACGGTATTCGGTGCCATATTGGGAACGTTCTTTGGCATCAGCCTGATAAACAGCGGTCTGCCTGAGAATCTGAAGCAATTCATCATAGCCGGTAACGTAGAACTGTTCGGTTCGACGTACGACAAGCAAATGGTGCTGGCTTTGGGTATCGGTGTGGTTCACATCTGCATAGCCATGACGGTGAAAGCTATCAACAGTACGGTGTTCTACGGCTTCAAAGAATCGCTCAGTGCCTGGGGTTGGTGGCTGCTGGTAGTAGGTGGCGTGGTCATCGGCACCCTTTCGTTCCTCAGCCTCATTCCGGCCGAGGTATCGCAATGGGCCTTTATCATTGTCGGAGGCATCGCTGCCATAGGCATCTATCTGCTGAACAACCTGCACCGCAACCCATTGGTCAACATCGGAGCCGGATTGTGGGATACCTACAATATGGCCTCGGGCTTGTTGGGTGATACCCTCTCCTACATCCGTCTGTTTGCCCTCGGACTGGCCGGCGGTATGCTGGGACAGACATTCAACACACTGGCACTGATGGTGGTCGACGGACAAGAGGGCGTAGGAGCCGTGTTCGGATGGATAGGTTTCAGCCTCATCATCCTGATAGGCCATACGCTGAACATCGCCATGTCGTGCCTCAGTGCATTTGTACACCCGTTGCGTCTGACGTTCGTGGAATACTTCAAGAACGCCGGTTACGACGGAAAGGGAATGGAATACAAACCATTTAAAAAGTAATGACGGGTAAACTTACCCTATTGGAAAAATTGAAAACTAAAATAATAACAACAAAAAAACGAAAGCATTATGAATGAATTATTAGGTTATTTGGGAATGGGCCTGATGCTGGGCCTGGCCGGTATCGGCAGCTGCTATGGAACGACTATCGCCGGTAATGCGGCAGAAGGTGCGTTGAAGAAAGACCCTTCGAAGTCGTCAGGCTACATGATTCTCTCTGCACTGCCCGCTACACAGGGTCTGTATGGTTTCTTGGCCTTCCTGCTCCACTTCGGTAAGGTGACGGCCGAGACCGGCACACTGTGGTTTGGTGTAGGTCTGGGAGTAGGTCTGGTTTGCCTCTTCTCGGCTATCCGCCAAGGACAAGTGTGTGCCAACGGTATCGTAGGTGTTTCGCAGGGACACGATGTTCAGACTAACACCATGATTTACGCCGCCCTGCCCGAGTTCTACGCCATCTTGGCACTGGTAGCCACCTTCTTGGTATAACTTTCCCTTCAGAAAAGGGCCGCTTTTGCCTGCGCGGATACGTGCGGATCGATTCGTCTCACGGGACGGATTCCTCTCCGCATTGTCCGCGCAGGCTTTTTCTACCCTACACTGTTCCGATTGTCGATTATTTTGTTTACTTTTGTATCATGTCAACCAACTTAATCCGTGAATCATGATGAAAGAGAGAATTCTGACTATCGCCGGTTACTTAGTATGCCTGTTTACCGTATGGCATACCGACATCTGTCCACTCATGGCACAAAGTCCGACCCGGGCCGACAGTGAGTTTATCATCAACGGTGTCGTTCGTGACAGAGAAAACAGAAGGAAGTTGGAGAATGTGACCATCTCTTTGGCCGGAACATCGATGGGTACCGTGACCAATGCAGACGGTGTCTTCTCTCTGAAGATTCCCCGTCGGCTGGCCTCTTCGCAGTTAGAGTTCTCACACATCGGCTATCAGAACACCCACTTCTCATCGCTGATACCGGACAATGCCAACGACCTGTCTGTCACGATATGGATGACTCCTGCCAACCACATGCTGGACGAGGTGGTAGTGTTTGGAGGCGACGCCCGGCGCCTGGTGGAGGAGGCATTGAAAAAAATACCCGCCAACTATCCGAATACCGAGAGTCTGTTGAGCGCCTTCTATCGGGAGACCATACAAAAGGGGCATCGCTATATCGGAGTTTCTGAAGCAATGATGGATGTGTATAAGACAGCCTACACCCGACGCAGCCCCGACCATGACAAAGTCCAGCTGGCCAAAGCACGCCGTCTGGTAAGCCAAAGAGCGTCAGATACGCTGGCCGTAAAAGTAGTAGGAGGACCTAACCTTGCCCTCTACCTGGATGTGGTGAAGAATGGCGATGCGTTGTTCGATGAACAGACACTCAACTACTATCTCTTTGAGCAGGAGCCGTCTGTTCTGTTGGACAATCGGGTACAATATGTCATCCGTTTCCGCCCGTGTGTCCATTTGGAATACCCCCTGCTCGTTGGAAGAGTCTTCATAGACCGCGAACGTCTGTCATTCACCCGTGCAGAGTTCTCGCTCGACCTCTCCGACCGGGAAAAGGCTATAGCCGCCATCCTTCAGAAGAAACCCGCCGGACTACGCTTCCGCCCGTTGGAGGTCAACTTCCTCGTCACCTATCGCCAACAGGGAGAGACCACCTGGCTGCATTACATCTGCAATGAAATCCGTTTCAAGTGCGACTGGAAGCGGAGGATGTTCTCCTCTTCATACAGTGCCCGTTCGGAAATGGTAGTGGTGGAACGTGAGGAGCATACAGACCGCCTCATAGCCCGCAGGGATGCATTCAAGCCTCAACAGGTATTCTATGACATGGTGAAAGAGTATTGGAACGAGGACTACTGGAAAGAGTATAACATCATTGAGCCGACAGAGTCACTGGAAAATGCCGTTAAAAAACTGAAGCGGCAATAGGCACTCCGACTGATATTATTGCTATTTTTGCACAGCAATTACAAAATCGGGACAAGAGAATGAATGAGAAAAGCGTATTGCATCCACTGATGTTAGCCGGCACGGGAAGTGACGTTGGCAAAAGTGTATTGGCGGCAGCCTTTTGCCGTATTTTCCGGCAAGACGGTTTTACCCCTGCTCCCTTCAAGGCACAAAACATGGCCCTTAACTCCTACGCCACTCCCGAAGGACTGGAAATAGGCCGGGCACAAGCCGTACAGGCAGAAGCAGCAGGCGTTCCCTGCCATACAGACATGAACCCACTGCTCCTGAAACCCCAGAGTGACCACACCTGTCAAGTGGTACTGAACGGTATAGCCATCGGTCAGCAAGATGCCTGCGAGTACTTCCACAAAGGTCCCCGACGGGAAGCGTTGCGGAAAGAGGTTTGTGAGGCATTCGACCGTCTCTCCCGCCGATACAATCCCATCGTACTGGAGGGAGCCGGCAGTCTGGCAGAAATCAACCTTCACGATGTCGATCTGGTGAACATGCCCATGGCCCTCCATGCCCATGCAGACGTATTGCTGGTGGGCGACATCGACCGTGGCGGGGTATTTGCCAGCATCTACGGTTCCCTGCTCCTGCTTCCTCCCGAAGAACGTCGCCGTGTCAAAGGCATCCTCATCAACAAGTTCAGAGGTGACCTGAGTCTGTTTGAGTCTGGTGTTCACATGCTGGAGGAGCTGTGTGGCATCCCTGTGGTCGGTGTCATCCCCTATTACCACGACATCTTCATCGAGGAAGAGGATTCGCTGGCATTGGCACAGAAATCCTTGCAAGCCCGACAAGGCAAAGTGAACGTAGCAATCATCCTACTGCGCCACCTCAGCAACTTTACCGACTTCAATGTGCTGGAACAGGATCCGCGTGTACATCTGTTCTATACCAACAACGTGGAGGAGATTGAAAAAGCGGACATCATACTCCTGCCGGGCAGCAAAAGCACCATAGACGACCTGAACGAGCTGAGACGTTGCGGAGCGGCACAGGCCATCGTACGTGCCCACCGTACAGGAGCCACGGTAATGGGTATCTGCGGCGGTTACCAGATGATGGGAACTGAGATTAGAGACCCATACCATGTGGAAGGCGATATAGAAATGATGCCGGGACTGGGATTGCTTCCTATAGTCACCGAGATGCAAGGCAAGAAGGTGACCCGACAAGTACACTTCCGACTATACCAACGGCCGGAAGCGGGTCTGATGGAGGGTTATGAGATACACATGGGCATCACCCGTCCCCAGTCGGAAGGAGAGGGGTTCACTCCCCTCAACCTGTTGGAAGAGGGGGAGACGGACGGCTGTTTGGGAAGTACCACCTGCCTGGGTAGCTATATCCACGGTATTTTGGACAACCCGGCTTTCATCGATTTCCTGCTGGAACCACATCAGGAAAAAGTCCATACCACGAACACCCCGTTCAACTATCATCAATTTAAAGAGACACACTATGACAAGCTGGCAGCCCACGTACGTGCGCACATCAATCTGCCACTCGTCTATGAAATATTGACTAAAGATTATGATTAACGGACACGGAGACGATGCATACGCCTACTCTACAGCCATCGTTTCGGACTTCAGTTCCAACGTATATAACCGGCAGGATTTGAGTGGACTTAAAGCGCATTTGCGCCACAGCATGGATAGCATCGAGCACTATCCGGAACCCGCTCCCTATCTGCTGGAAGCAAAGTTAGCGACCTTTCATCACCTGCAGCCTACAGAGGTATGTGTCACCAGCGGAGCTACCGAGGCCATCTATCTGATTGCTCAGGCCTTCCGAGGCACCCACAGTGCCGTAGTGCAACCCACCTTCAGCGAATACGCCGATGCCTGCCGGATGCATGCACACCCACTCACCTCGCTCTATCGCCTGCCCGATGTACACGAGCACTACCGGTTGCCTGCCGATGTACGTATGCTTTGGCTTTGCAATCCCAACAATCCGACGGGAGGAGTCACCGAGCAATCCCATCTGCTGGCTCTGCTCCAGCAAAACCCGGAGGTGCTGTTTGTGGTAGACCAGTCGTACGAAGCCTTCACCCGCGCCCCGCTTCTTTCAGCCTCAGAGGGAACTCATCTGCCTAACCTGCTGCTGCTCCACTCACTGACCAAACGCTATGGCATACCCGGTCTTCGTTTAGGATACGTCACCGGCTCTGCCGGACTGCTGCAGCGCCTGCGTTCCCATCGGATTCCCTGGTCGGTCAACAGTCTGGCCATCCAAGGTGGGCTGTACCTGATAAGTCACCCCTCCGAAACAGCCCTCCCTTTGGAAACGTATCTGCAAGAGACCGAACGGCTACGCAACCGGCTGCTGCAGTTGAAGGTCATCGACGTGTGGGAGACACAGACCCACTTCATGCTCTGCCGTCTGCGCTTCGGTAACGCATCGGCTCTGAAAGAATACTTGGCCCATACCCATGGCATACTGATTCGCAATGCGTCCAACTTCGAGGGACTGGACGAGCATTTCTTCCGAATAGCCACCCAAAGTCCGGAAGAGAACGACAGACTGGTACAAGCTATCGAAGCATTTATCGCCCTATAAGAAAGGAGGATACACTATGCTGAATCTGATTGTCGCTTATCTGCTCGACCGAATCTGGGGAGATCCGCTTTGGCTCCCTCATCCCGTTGTAGGTTTCGGCCGACTCATTTCGTGGGGAGAACACCGGCTGAATCGCGGTCGCCATCGCCGCCTCAAGGGGGCTTTGCTGACAGCGACGTTAGTGGCAGGTACCTACCTGCTGAGCTGCTGCCTGCTGCAAGGTGCCGGACGCATCACCCCCTGGCTGGCTTCTGTAATATCCACACTCCTGCTGTTCTACGGTCTGGCCGGCACTACACTGATACGCGAGGTACGCGAAGTGTTCCGGGCCGTTGACCGTTCGACCGAGGAGGGAAGGAGACAGGTAGCACGCATCGTAGGACGCGACACCCGTGAATTGACCGACCAGGAGATTCGGACAGCTGCTCTGGAGACACTGGCCGAAAACCTGAACGACGGGGTGATTGCCCCTCTCTTCTGGTATGCCCTATTGGGGGTGCCCGGCATGATGGCGTACAAGATGGTGAACACACTGGATTCCATGATTGGCTATCGCACCCCCCGTTATCTGCATTTCGGTTGTCCGGCAGCCCGGCTGGATGACATTGCCGGTTACCTGCCTGCCCGCCTCACCGCCCTGCTGATGGTACTGGTGGCCGGTCGCCCCTCGCTGTTGGGATTCGTCCGCCGACAAGGATGCCGACATGCCAGTCCCAACTCCGGCTACCCGGAAGCCGCTTTGGCCGGCATTCTGGATTGTCGCTTCGGAGGTCCCCATCACTACTTCGGTGTAGAAGTATGGAAACCCTTCATCGGCACCAACAACCGTCCGCTGACCACGGCCGACATGGAACGGTCTGTCCGCATCAACCGTCTGGCAGAGTTAGCGGCCATCGCCCTATGCTGCCTCACAACGTTAGGTTGACAATGCCGCCGTAGGGAGTCAGTGCACTGAAAGCCTCTTCGGGACGCAGCACACCGGCATAGATCTGTGCACAAATCAGCACACCGCCATGTGCAAAACAGGCCACCCTGCGGCAGGTGGAATGACGCAGTTCATCCAGAAACCGGGCTACCCGTTCATACTGCATGGCGAAAGATTCCCCTCCGGTAGCAGGCACATGCAGATAGTCGTTGTACCACTCCTCCAAACGGGGGTCTTGAATGGCATCGAACGGTTGCATCTCCCACTCACCAAAGTCTATCTCCAACAAGCGTCGGTCAGGCCGTGCCTGCGGGTAGCCGCAATAGGCAGCCAGACGGGTACACCGGCTCAACGGACTGGTATAGACTTGGTCAAATGGGGCAAACCTCTCCAGTTCCTTGGCCGTCACGGCAGCCTCTTCTTCAAACGTATCGCGTAGCGGCACATCACTCTGCCCATAGCAGGTACCCGGCTGCACATCTACCGCCGTATGGCGAATCAACGTTATCTCAATCATCGTTCCTTTTATTCTCCGTTACACATCAGTAATTGATTGCTAAATAAGCTATATAAAAACTAAGTTCACATAACAGGAAAGTGGCCCCACAGCAATCGCCGGTGTATCCTTGCAGACGACGTTTCATCCAGCGGCACAGCAAGCCGAAGACTAAGAGTGGCACCGGCAGGATGTACCAGCAGCGCAGCGGCAGCAGCAGAAGAACCGGCACCCATCCGCCCACCAGCGAAACCAGCCATTCAGAAACGGTCATACGGCGATACACCACACATGCCTTGCTATCCTGCTCCTTACGGGCGTATGGCAGCAGATTGATGAGCTGCGCCGCACAGCACTTGGCCCATGCATCCCCGCACAGCACCATGATACACAACAGGCTGACCGGCAGCTGCGCCAACTGCGTCAGCAACAGGAAGTAGACTACCAGTCCCACCACCCCATAGGTACCGATGTGAGAGTCCTTCATGATGGCCAGCGTCTGTTCGCGTGTGGTGCCTCCGCCAAATCCGTCGCAGCAGTCGGCCAGTCCATCCTCGTGCAGGCATCCCGTCAGCAACAGGCGGATCACCACAGCTGCCATCCATGCCAACGAAACGGGCAACACCTGCGCAGCCAACCATAGCGTAGCCGCCATGACACCTCCCGTCAGCCAGCCTACCAACGGCCAGTAGGGCACCACGTGCTTGAAGCTATCGGCCGACACCCGGGCTATTCTCCAGAAAGGCAACCGCGTGAAGAAGATACATGCAGCCAGCAGATTCATACAATCAGAAATATTTGGTGATGGAGGCGTGCGCAAAGCTATCCATCTCGTTCAGCATACGCACAGCCGATTCCAGGATGGGGTACGCACAAATGGCACCCGTTCCTTCGCCCAGCCGCAAGCCCAGATTCAGCAACGGACGGGCGCCCAAGGCCTGCAACACCAGGCGGTGTCCGCACTCGTCCCCCTGATGGCCATAGACGGCATAGTGTTTCACCTCCGGATAGAGGCTTGCAGCCGCCAGCATACAGTTGGTCATGATGAATCCGTCCACCAGTATCAGCACACCCCGTTCAGCCGCCCGCAGCATGGCACCTACCGCCATCACCATCTCCAGCCCGCCGAAGTAGCGGATGATGTCGCGGGCCGAACCGTCGCCCCGATAGTTGTCCAATGCCCGGCGCAGCACGTCGTATTTGTGTCGGATGCCCTCTTCATCCAGTCCGCTGCCGGCTCCCACGCACTGCTCCAACGGGATGTGGGCCAAACAACTCATCCAGAGCGACGAGGCTGATGTGTTTCCTATTCCCATCTCACCGAAGCTCAGCACGTTACTTCCTTCGGCGATGCAACTGTCCGTCATCGCTGCTCCATGTTCCAGACATAGCCCCATCTCATCCTCCGTCATGGCCGCCTCGTGCAGAAAGTTCCGGGTGCCGCGGCGCACCTTCCGGTTGATGATTCCCTTGTCGTAGGGCAAATCATAATCTACCCCTGCGTCTACGATTTTCAGTGTGAATCCGTGCTGACGGCAAAGGAAGTTCACTCCGGCTCCGCCATGCAGGAAATTACTGATTTGCTGCCAGGTAATCTCCTTGGGCGAACGGCTCACCCCCTCCTCTACAATCCCGTGGTCGGCTGCAAAGAGGACATTCTGCGGCCTCTGCAGGCAGGGTGTCAGCGTCTGTTGCACCCAGCCCACCTGCAGGGCCAGCTCTTCCAGTACGCCTAATGCCCCCTTCGGTTTCGTCAGGTTGTCAATCTTGTCCGTCAGCGCATCCTTGATGGCCTCGTCCGGCTTTCTGATATCAAATGTTCTCATTCCCTTCGCTGTTGTTTTATGAATTGATGTTCACTTCACCTTCATGGGGATGCCACATACCATCATCACCACCTCATCGGCACGCGAGGCGATGTATTGGTTCATCCAGCCTTGCAGGTCGGTAAACTTACGTTGCAGTTCGTTCTCGGACGTTCCGCCCATGCCTATCTCGTTGGTCACAAACAGAAAGGTGGCCTCCTGCTGCGTGAAGCGGTCAAATTCCTGCTTCAGCGCCTCCAGCGACCGTTGCACATCACCCTGCATATGAAAGAAGAAGTTGGTACACCACAGCGTGACACAGTCTATCAGCACCACCCGTCCCTCTACCCGATGGCGGCTCAGGTATTGCTCCTCCTCCACGTTCGTCCACTCCGGGCCACGTGCCTGCTGGTGCCGCACTACCCGCTGACGGAACTCCTCGTCCCATACATGCGCCGTAGCCATGTAGATGGGATTGGGAGCCAGTTGCAACGCCATGCGTTCGGCATAGCTACTTTTGCCCGACCGTGCGCCGCCCGTTATCAGTACGATTCGTCTCATTCCTCTCCTCCTGTTCACTCCACAGTCACCGACTTGGCCAGATTGCGCGGCTGGTCTACGTCCATTCCCTTGCAGACGGCTATGTGATAGGCCAGCAGTTGCAAAGGCACCGTGGCAATCAGCGGATCCAGACACTCCAACGTTTCAGGCAGTTCGATGCAGGTATCTGCCAGACTGCTCACCACCGTATCACCTTTTGTCACCAAGGCTATCACGCGCCCCTTGCGGGCTTTAATCTCCTGTATGTTGCTCAGCACCTTCTCATACAATCCGTTGCGTGTGGCTATCACCACCACAGGCATCTCGGCATCCACCAGTGCGATGGGGCCGTGCTTCATCTCGGCAGCCGGATAACCTTCGGCATGGATGTACGAAATCTCCTTCAGTTTCAAAGCTCCCTCCAGTGCTACCGGATAACTGTATCCGCGCCCCAGATAGATGAAGTTGTGGGCATACGTGAATATCTTCGCCAGCTGTGCAATGCGGTCGTTCTGCGCCAGCACCTCCTTCATCTTCTCGGGGATGCATCCCAGTTCCCTTACGATGGTGCGGAAGCGGTCGTCGTCCAGGCTCCGTTTTTCGCGTGCCAGCGTCAGTGCCAGCATGGTGAGTACCGTCACCTGACCGGTGAAGGCCTTAGTAGAAGCCACACCAATCTCAGGCCCCACATGGATGTACGATCCCGTGTGTGTGGCACGTGGTATGCTGGAACCGATGGCATTGCATATACCATAGATGAAGGCTCCCCGGCTCCGGGCCAGCTCCACCGCAGCCAAGGTGTCCGCCGTCTCACCGCTCTGCGAGATGGCTATCACCACATCGTTGCTGTCGATGACGGGGTCGCGATAACGGAACTCGCTGGCATACTCTACCTCTACGGGGATGCGGCAGAAACTCTCTATCAGATGCTTGCCGATGAGGGCGGCATGCCAAGACGTACCACATGCTACGATAACGAAACGCTTGGCTGCCAGTAGCCGCTCCTTGTAGTCGATGACGGCAGACAGCACCACGCTGGTACCCTCTACGTTGATGCGTCCGCGCATACAGTCGTGTATGCAGTCGGGTTGTTCAAATATCTCCTTCAGCATAAAGTGCGGATAGCCTCCCTTCTCCAGTTGTCCTAAGTTCATGGCCACCGTCTTCACCTCGTGCGGGCACTCTACATTGTTCAGATTCACCACTTTCAGCTTTTCGCCCCGGCGTATCAGGGCAATCTCTTCGTCCTCCAGATAAACCACCTTATCCGTATACTCTACAATGGGGGTAGCGTCGGAGGCCAGGAAGAATTCATCGTTGCCTATACCTACCACCAACGGGCTGCTTTTGCGGGCAGCCACTATCTGCTCCGGATGGTCACGCTCCAGCACCGCAATGGCGTAGGCCCCTATCACCTCCTGCAAGGCCAGTTGGACGGCCGTCAGCAGGTCGATGCCGTTGCTCTGCTGGATATACTCTATCAGCTGCACCAACACCTCGGTGTCCGTACTGCTGCGGAAGGTATATCCTTTTGCCTGCAGCTTGGCCTTCAGCACGGCATAGTTCTCGATGATGCCGTTGTGTATCAATGCCAACCGTTCGGACGACGAGTAGTGCGGATGGGCATTCACCGACGATGGCTCGCCGTGGGTAGCCCAGCGTGTATGGGCGATGCCTATCCGGCCCGAGGTATCCTTTTGGACAGCAAACTGCTCCAGGTCAGACACCTTTCCCTTTGCCTTGTACACATTCAACTTACCATCGTCACCTATCAGTGCCACGCCTGCACTGTCATATCCTCTATATTCCAGCCGTTTCAGTCCCTTCATCAAGATGGGATAAGCGTTCCGACGTCCTATATACCCTACAATTCCACACATAATGTTTTGTTCTTAATTGTTTTGAATGCAAAAATATAGAAAAAACAGGAGCTTCAAGCACATTTAGATGTTTTTCATCGTTCGTGCCCGACATTTTTACGGCAGCCTCCAGATACAGAAAAGCGCAAAGCTACAGCATGACCCATCGTATGCTGTTGCTTTGCGCCTTTCCGCATCTGTCAGAGAGCAGTTTCCCGCCCCGGCATGTCATCTCAGAAATAGAATCCGAAGCCAACCTTCAAGCCAAAACGCGAACCTTCACCATCCACATTCCAATAGACAGCAGGCTCCAACGTGATGGTACGGCTCAGGAAATAGGCATAACCGGCTTCCAAACCAAAGGAGCAACGGGTATCGTCCCAATCACCCAAATCCCAACGGTTGACATTGACATTGGCACCCAGATAGATACCCACCTGGTCGAAATAGTAGCGTCCGCCCACACCCAGCGTGTAGACATCTGCATTGTTTTGGTTCCAAGCCGCTCCAGCCTGTACCAACAAGGCTACATTATCCAACAGAAAGGCTCCTCCCTTGGCCTCCAATCCGAAGGAGGTCTGGTCCAACTCCGTGTCGTGTACCAGATTGAGTCCCGTCAGCGATGGGCTTACAAACCATTTTCCTTTTTCAAACTGTGCCTGAGCTGCCACTGTGGCAACCAACAAGCAAACGAACAGTGCAAGTTTCTTCATCTTGATTTAGTTTTTTAATGGTTCCTGTTTCGCATTGTCTTTAGGCCTTTGTACCAACCGACAGAACACGCGAAACGTAGTGAATGATTATCTATCGTCTGCAAAGGTATGATTTCGCGGTGAACTACCAAGCATTTTGCCGAAAAAAATGCCGAACGGCCCACCATTCCTTCATTCATTTCGAATTTAATTTAGTAAAACATCAATACATTTTACACCTAAAAAAAGAGGTTCCTAAAGGCAGCTACATTCAGGATACGACTGAATGTATTTCAGAATACGACTGAATGTGTTTCAGGATACGACTGAATGTTGAGGGGTTTATCGCACTATAAATCAAATAGTTACAAACTTGTCTTTTTGAGTCAAGCCAAATCCACCCGATTTCAATCTTTCTTTACATTATTCTTCTCGTTCAACGACTCCCGTTTGCGCAGCACCCACCAGAGCAACAGCACCACGAAATAGGAGGCAGCTGCCGTGAGCCACTTCTGCTGCAAATCCAGCTCCACATTGCGCGGCAGGAAATAGAGGGCCATCACCGTGACATAGAGCAGCAGGAAAAGGCAGAGGGAGGTTGATTTCCGGCATCGTCTCATCGCCCCGAACCTTTACGAATCTTACTGCACCAAACGCCAAACCAGAGCGCGGCAACGGCCACGGCCAGCAGAGCCACGGGACCTACCGCAGCTGTACCCAATCCCAACCCCTCGGGAGCCACACAGATGTAGCTGGTGCAGACAGCCGTCATGAAGAGAGCCGGAAGGAGGGTAAGCAGGTAACAATAGCCCCGACGTTCGCGTACCAGAAAAGCCGTAATGGCCCACAAAGTGAAGACGGAGAGCGTCTGATTGGCCCAGGCAAAGTAACGCCATATCATGTCGAAACCATCCTTGTCGCGCTGGCTGTAGAAAAGCAAGGCGATTGCAACTACGAACATGGGAATGCAGATATAAAGACGATTGCGCATACTCTTCTGATTCAGACCCAAGAAATCGGCTACTATCAGACGAGCCGAACGAAACGCGGTATCACCACTGGTAATGGGCGCTGCAATCACGCCCAGAATGGCCAGCACACCACCTACCATTCCTAACCAGCTTTTGGTAATGGCATCGACGATGACGGAGGCATTGCTCTCCTCCATACCGTTGTTGTGGAAGAAATAGGTAGCTGCGGCCGCCCAAATAAGTGCCACGATGCCCTCCGTAATCATGGCTCCATAGAAGACAGGACGGCCATGGCGTTCGCTGGTCATGCAACGTGCCATCAAAGGACTCTGCGTAGCATGGAAACCGCTGATAGCCCCACAAGCAATGCTGACAAACATGATGGGAAAGATGGGCAGTGTAGCAGCTGCAGGATGGGTGTTGTGCAGACCATCCCAGAACTCAGGCAGCGCCGGATGATGTACATAGAGCATGACCAGAATGCCCACAGCCATAAAGAGCAGTGCTATGGCAAACAGCGGATAGACCTTGCCTATAATCTTGTCAACAGGCAGCAAGGTGGCAAAAATATAATAGATGAAGACCACCACAATCCAGAAGTTGGCATCCATGGCATCCGGTGTAAGCTTGGCCAACAGCCCGGCCGGTCCGGCCACAAAGACCGCCCCTACCAATATCATCAGGATGACGGTAAATCCACGCATTACCTGCTTGGTAGTGATGCCCAGATAGCGTCCGATAATCTCCGGCAGGCTTTCGCCGTCATGACGCAACGAGAGCATACCGGCCATGAAGTCGTGTACGGCACCGGCAAAGATGGTACCCAGCACAATCCACAGGTAGGAAGCCGTACCGAACTTGGCTCCCATAATCGCACCGAAGATTGGTCCGAGGCCCGCGATGTTCAGAAACTGTATCATGAAGATTTTCCAAGTGGGCAAAGGCATGTAGTCCACTCCGTCCGCACGTGTCAGCGCGGGAGGCTGACGGTCGTCAGGAGCAAAGATGCGCTCCACGAAACGGCCATACACAAAATAGCCTGCTACCAATGTCAGCAGGCAAAGCGTAAATGTAAGCATGATGTCTGTCTGTTTTTCATTTTTATTACTTTATGGAGTGCAAAAGTAATGGTTTCTACGAAAATAGCCTCATTTTATCAACAGTTTTGCGTATCTTCGCCCCAATTTTGATGTGCATCTGCTATGAGAAGATTTATCTATACCATATTATATATACTATCCGGTGTGGTTTCACTGTATGCCCAATCTCCCAAACACGAGGTGCGTGCGGCATGGATTACCACCGCCTACGGACTGGACTGGCCTCACACAAAGGCCACTTCGGCCGCCAGCATACGCCGCCAGCAGGAGGAACTGTTGGAGATTCTGGACCGACTGAAAGAAGCTCACTTCAACACGGTGCTGTTCCAGACACGTACCCGGGGGGATGTGCTGTACCCTTCCGCGATAGAGCCCTACAACGAGATACTGACCGGCCGTCTGAACGGTACCCCCGGCTACGATCCCTTAGCCTTTGCCGTAGAGGAATGCCACAAACGGGGGATGGAGTGTCATGCCTGGATGGTGAGCATACCTTTGGGCAACCGGAAACATGTGGCAAGGTTAGGAAGCAGTTCGGTAGTAAAGCGGAAGGGAGCCATCTGTGTACCCTACAAGCGGGAATTTTTTCTGAACCCCGGCCATCCGCAGACCAAGGAATACCTGATGGGACTGGTAAGGGAGGTGGTGACTCACTACGACGTGGACGGAGTACACTTTGATTACCTACGCTATCCCGAACATGCGCCCCGCTTTCCCGACGGGCCCGAATACCGCAAATATGGTAAGGGACGGAGCCTGGACCAATGGCGCAGAGACAACATCACCGAGATTGTCCGCTACCTCTACAAGGGAGTGAAGGCACTGAAGCCATGGGTCAAGGTGAGCAGCAGCCCTGTGGGCAAGTATCGCGACACCAGCCGGTATCCGTCACGCGGCTGGAATGCCTACCACACCGTCCACCAGGATGTGCAAGGATGGCTGGGTGAAGGTATACAGGACCAGATTTATCCCATGATGTACTTTCGGGGGAACTCATTCTACCCCTTTGCGTTAGACTGGAAGGAACAGAGCAACGGGCGCCATGTGGTACCGGGACTGGGCATCTACTTCCTGCATCCAAAGGAGGGGGATTGGAAGAGGGAGGAGATTGAACGACAAATCAATTTCCTTCGCGCGAACCATCTGGACGGCGAGGGTTTCTACCGGATGCAATACCTGACGGAGAACACGCAAGGCATCTACGACTTGCTGCAGCAGACCTACTACACCGCGCCAGCCCTGATACCTGCCATGTCATGGATGGATGCGACCCCTCCCACACAACCCCAAGGGCTGCAGGCCAAGAAACTGGCTGAAGGATATTGGCAGCTGCAATGGGAGGCATCTACAGACAACGACCGCCAGAATCCGCCGACGTATGTGATTTACGGTTCGGCAGACGGTCCTGTCGATCTCCACAATCCGTCTCATATAGTGGCACAGCGGGTAGAGGGCACAACCTTCATCTACTCCCCCATCCTGCCGTGGGAGACCTGTACGCATTTTGCCGTGACGGCCACAGACCGCTATGGGAACGAGAGCAGGGAGGCCGCCTACGGCGAAGCCAACGAGTGACGGGTACGCTGCCGGGCCGTCACCTTCCAAAGGTTACATTTCTACACGATGCACTTCATCGACTCCATCAATGCCGTTGATGGTGGCAATGACTCGCTGGAGCTCGCCAAACGAATGTACGGAGAAATTGATGGTACAGTCCACAATTTCATCGACAGTCACCGTATTCAGGCTGGAGATGGATAGCTTCATACCGTTGGTGATGCAGTCCACCAAGTCGATGAGCAGATGATAGCGGTCTACCGCACGCACATTGATACGCACCGGATAGTGCACCTCCTCATCCTCGGGGAAGTCTACCGAAACGATAGAGTCGCCCTTCTGCGAGGCCAGACGAATGGCTGTGGCACAGTCACGTTTGTGGATGGTCACCTTGCCATCGGCCTCCATGAAGCCGATGACCTCGTTGCCGGGCAACGGATGGCAGCGGAGGCAGCGGTTTTTGGGTATCGACTTCATCTGACGCAGGTAGGGCAGCAGGAAACGTTTGGCCTTATACGTCTGCACACACTCCAGCCAGTCGGGTTTAGGTGTAAAGTGAGAGTTCACCCCCACCTCCACACAATCGCCGTGATGCAGCTCGGTCTTGACTGAACAGAGCTTCCCGTTCACCTTGGCATATTGGGCATGTTCGCCGATGGCACTGTGTATCTCAAAAGCGAAGTCGAGTACGGTAGCCCGTTGCGGCAGACTGATGGCCATTCCTTGTGGCGTGAACACCGTGATGTCTTCGTTGTAGAGCGAACTGACCACACTGTCCATGAACCATCCGTCACTGGATTGGCTGGCCGCATCCTTCAACAGAGCGCGGAACTTCACAATCCAATTCTCCCACGCGCCCTCCACACGCTCCACAGCACACCCCAGCTTGGAGTTCAGCACCATCCGTTCGGACGAGATGTGTATCTCCTCCCAGATACCCTGCTCACTGAGCAGCTGGATGTGGAAACTCTGGTATCCGTTTTCCTTGGGAGAGTCGATGTAATTGACGATGCTACCCGGCTTCTCCTTGAAACGGTCTGTCAGGATGGAGTAAATATGAAGGCAGGTACGTTTCTCGTCTTCCGGACGTTCTGCCGTATAGATGAGCCGGATGACATGGCGATAGTCCAGGTGCTTGAAGTCACGTCCGGTCGCATGAATTTTCCGCCAGATGCTGTAAGGCATTCTGTAGCGCACTTCCGTGCGTGCGTCGATGCCTTTCTGTTTCAGCAGAGCCAGCATTTTGCCGGTAAACTCATCCAACCGGCCCTGATTCTCCGTCTTGTCTTCAGCCAGAGCCTGTTCCAGCTGCTGGTATTCCTGCGGGCAGCGGTAACGGAGGCTCAGATTCTCCAGCTCGCGCCGGATGCCATAAAGTCCCAGACGATTGGCTAATGGAGCGTAGAAGTAATCCGTCTCTCCCGCTATCTTCATCTGCTTGTCGGGTCGCATACTGTCCAGCGTACGCATGTTATGGAGGCGGTCGGCCAGTTTGATGAGAATGGCGCGTATGTCATAGTGGAGCGAATCAAGCATTTGCTTGAAATTGTCCACCTGCTTGGAGGTCTCATATTGTTTCTTTTTCTGCTTGGTCACCACACGCACCAGGTAAGCGACATCCTGCCCGAAACGGCTTTTCACATCCTCAGCCGTGAACTCGGTGTCCTCTACCACATCGTGCAAGAAGGCAGCGATGACTGGGTTAGGTCCTAAGCGCAGTTCCTCAGCCACAATACGGGCCACTGCTACAGGATGAATGATGTAGGGGGCACCGCTCTTGCGCTTCTGTCCTGCATGAGCCTGACGGGCAAACTCAAAGGCAGCCCTGATGCGTTGCAAGTCGGTCTCGGCCACATTTCGGGCGGCCATCACTGCCAGAATGCTTTCCAACTGGCCATTGATCAGTGTGTCATAATCTTCCATAGATTCAGATATTCATATAATACGGTGGTTAAATTTTGCATCAAGGGAGAGCGCCATTCACTCCCTCTACCAATTCACCCACAAAAGTAGTCAAAAGCACAGACTTGATTCACATTTTCTACAGTTTTTTTTCTCTTCGAGGTATCGTAAGTACGAAAGCCATCGAACGGCTCTGTGAAGTAAGGGGTACCAGTGGCAGATAGCCATCCATGACACGCCCGTCATATATCTTCAACGGATATCGGTCTGACAGGAAAAGATGCACCCGATACAGCTCTTCCGCCAAAGGTGCATGAGCCAGATGAAGGAAAGCAACTCTATCCTTTACGAGATAACGTTCAGTAAAGAGACGGGCCACTACACCCATGTTCATGCGCAAGTTCACTTCGGAACATGGGTGTAACAGATAGCGGCCCGATGTTCCATCCTTCACGACCATCATATCCACTCCCAGATAGCCGGAGTAACTCTTGGCATAGGTAAGGGCAAGCTGCCGGCACAACTGCTCGCGTACACGTACCAGAAAGGGAAGGGGAAAATAGGAGGCTATCAACAGCCGTTCGATATACTCCTGGGCTGCCAGCAAATTGCCTGTATAGCGTCCCTTCGCATCGCAGTCAAACAGGGAGTAACCTGCAAACACCACCTTTCCACGACCGTCGGAATAGAACTCCATGGCCAAATCGCACACCCTGTCGACAATGGGGGAGGCCACCAGATAACCCTGTTTGCGGATGCTCCTTGCACACCAGCTTTCATCCTCACTGCCGAACCGTTTCCTGCACCATCGCAGCCCCTTTCCACTGCTGGACCAGGGAGTCTTGAACACAACACCCTGACTACATGCTGCGGCATAAATACGGCAATCCTCCACCGATTCCATACGTGCCATCGTCCCGCAACAGCCCTCCATATCCTGAAACGACTGCAATATCCCGATGCACGATTGTCTGCCCGACAGCTCACGATAATTATCCAGCCATTCTACGGCAGGCAGACGACGAGAAGAGACACCCTGTTCCTGCAGACGGTTCCGTAAGGCATGGTTCCATCCCCAAGGCTGTATCCTGGCATCTTCACCGGTTTGCAGCATTTGAGGTGACACCAGCTCTACAGGCAAGGAAAAGTACGAATGCAATCTCCGCAGATAGTCGCAGTTGGTGTCTGACAATGCCAACACGGCATGGCCCGGATCGGCATACCAGACGGGCAACATGGCCAAGTCTCTTGCCATAGACCGAATGGATTCAGGGGGCATGTAATGGGCATTGCGTTCGGCCAATGCCATGTCCGTCTCCGGATTGAAAAGATGAATCGTCATAGCTATATCATAATAGGTCATGGAGCATTCCTGCCCGCTTCGTTCGTTGATTATGCAAAAATATAGAATAATTTGCAAACTCCACTTTGCAAATCAACAAAAAATGCGTTATCTTTGTCGCCCGATAGCTAACTACATAAATTCTTGAATGGCTACGAACCTATTGAACAGCCACAGGGAATTTCAATAAACGTACAGCATGGAAGCATTTTATCGCACACACGCTTATCTTGTAGAGCACACGAATGCTCCCGTCCGGCGCGACCTCATGGATGAGATTGACTGGAACGACCGCCTTATCGGCATCAAGGGGACTCGCGGCGTGGGCAAAACCACCTTCCTGCTGCAATATGCCAAAGAGAAATTTGGCACCAATCGCTCCTGTCTCTTCATCAACATGAACAACTTTTACTTTGCCGGCCACAGCATCGTGGAGTTTGCCGGCGAGTTCCAACGACGCGGAGGCAAGGTGCTGCTCATCGACCAGGTATTCAAATATCCCAACTGGAGTCGGGAACTGCGTACGTGCTACGACCGCTTCCCGCAACTGAAAATTGTCTTCACCGGTTCGTCGGTAATGCGTCTGAAGGAGGAGAACCAAGAACTACACGACATCGTAAAGAGCTACAACCTGCGCGGCTTTTCGTTTCGCGAATACCTGAACCTGCAGACAGGTATGAAGTTCCACTCGTACACACTGGAAGAGATTCTGAGCAATCACGAACAGATTGCTAAAGGCGTCCTCTCCAAGGTACGTCCACTGGAGTATCTGCAGGATTATCTGCACCATGGTTTCTATCCGTTTTTTCTTGAAAAACGTAACTTTTCGGAAAACCTGTTGAAGACCATGAACATGATGGTAGAAGTAGATATACTTCTTATCAAACAAATTGAGTTAAAATATCTCTCAAGAATAAAGAAATTACTATATTTGCTCGCTGTAGACGGGCCGAAGGCTCCAAACGTCAGCCAGCTGGCCAATGACATAGACACTTCGCGTGCCACGGTGATGAACTACATCAAGTATCTGGCCGATGCACGACTTATCAACATGGTCTATCCCAAGGGAGAAGAGTTCCCCAAGAAGCCATCGAAGATAATGATGCACAACCCCAACCTGATGTATTCCATCTACCCGGTAAAAGTGGAAGAACAAGATGTACTGGACACCTTCTTTGTCAATGCACTGTGGAAGGACCACAAAGTCAACAAAGGAGACAAGAATATCTCGTTTCTGGTGGACGGCATGATTCCCTTCAAGATATGCCCCCAAGGGATGAAGATAAAGAACTGCCCGGAAGTCACCTATGCATCGCACAAGGCCGAGATAGGCCGAGGCAATGTCATTCCGTTGTGGCTTTTCGGCTTTTTATATTAAGAGTATAGAAGAATTACTCACTTTATTATAAACAATAATTTAGTTATGACTAAACAGAAGAAATTCATTACTTGTGATGGCAATCAGGCCGCTGCACATATCTCGTATATGTTCTCTGAAGTGGCCGCTATCTACCCCATCACTCCGTCGTCTACGATGGCAGAATACGTAGACGAGTGGGCAGCCCAAGGCCGTAAGAACATCTTTGGCGAGACTGTCTTGGTACAAGAAATGCAGTCGGAAGGCGGTGCTGCAGGTGCCGTTCACGGTTCATTGCAGGCCGGTGCGCTGACCACCACGTACACCGCTTCTCAGGGTCTGTTGCTGATGATCCCCAACATGTACAAGATTGCCGGTGAGTTCCTGCCCTGCGTATTCCACGTATCTGCACGTACGCTGGCATCTCACTCACTCTGTATCTTCGGCGACCATCAGGACGTAATGTCCACGCGCCAGACTGGTTTTGCCATGCTGGCTGAGGGTTCCGTACAAGAGGTTATGGATCTGGCCGGTGTTGCTCACCTCTCTACCATCAAGAGCCGCGTACCCTTCGTCAACTTCTTCGACGGTTTCCGTACATCACACGAAATCCAGAAGATTGAGATGCTGGAGAACGAAGACCTCGCTCCGCTTATCGACCAGCAGGCACTGGCTGAATTCCGCAGCCGTGCGCTCTCACCCGAGCATCCCGTTGCCCGCGGTATGGCCGAGAATCCCGACACCTTCTTCTCACACCGCGAAAGCTGCAACAACTACTACAACGCAGTACCTGCCATCGTAGAAGAGTACATGAACGAAATCAGCAAGATTACCGGTCGTCAGTACGGTCTGTTCGACTACTACGGTGCTGCTGATGCCGAGCGCGTCATCATTGCCATGGGTTCGGTAACAGAAGCTATCCGCGAGGTTATCGACTACCTGACTGCTAAGGGCGAAAAGGTAGGTTTGGTGGCTGTTCACCTGTACCGTCCCTTCTCAGCCAAGCACTTCCTGGCAGCTGTGCCCAAGACGGCCAAGCGCATTGCCGTGCTCGACCGCACGAAGGAGCCGGGTGCCAACGGCGAACCTCTCTACCTCGACGTGAAGGACTGCTTCTACGGCGTAGAAGACGCTCCCGTCATCGTAGGTGGCCGCTATGGTCTGGGTTCTAACGATACCACTCCTGCACAGGTACTCTCTGTATACGAGAACCTCGCTCTGCCCGAACCCAAGAACCACTTCACCATCGGTATTGTGGACGACGTAACCTTCACCTCTCTGCCCCAGAAGGAAGAGATTGCCCTGGGTGGCGAAGGCATGTTCGAAGCCAAGTTCTACGGTCTGGGCGCTGACGGTACGGTAGGTGCCAACAAGAACTCCGTAAAGATTATCGGTGACAACACTAACAAGCACTGCCAGGCTTACTTCTCTTACGACTCCAAGAAGTCGGGCGGCTTCACCTGCTCTCACCTGCGTTTCGGCGATACGCCCATCCGTTCTACCTATCTGGTAAATACGCCTAACTTCGTGGCTTGCCACGTACAGGCTTACCTGCACATGTACGACGTAACTCGCGGCTTGCAGAAGAACGGAACCTTCCTGCTCAACACCATCTGGGAAGGCGAAGAGCTGGCCAAGCACCTGCCTAACAATGTGAAGAAGTACTTCGCAGAAAACAACATCACAGTTTATTATATCAACGCAACGAAGATTGCACAGGAGATTGGTCTGGGCAACCGAACCAACACCATTCTGCAGAGTGCCTTCTTCCGTATCACAGGCGTTATCCCCGTAGACCTGGCTATCGAGCAGATGAAGAAGTTCATCGTGAAGTCTTATGGCAAGAAGGGTGAAGACGTTGTGAACAAGAACTATGCAGCCGTTGACCGCGGTGGTGAATACAAGCAACTCACTGTTGATGCAGCATGGGCCAACCTGCCCGCTGACGAGAAGGCAGCCAACAACGACCCCGCCTTCATCAACGAGGTAGTTCGCCCCATCAATGCACAGAATGGCGACTTGCTGCCTGTCAGCGCATTCAAGGGCATCGAAGACGGTACTTGGCCGCAGGGTACAGCTGCCTACGAGAAGCGTGGCGTAGCTGCTTTTGTTCCGGTTTGGACAGCCGAGAACTGTAGCCAGTGTAACAAGTGTGCTTTTGTATGTCCTCACGCTTGTATCCGTCCGTTCGTCATGGACGAGCAGGAAGCTGCCGGACTGAACGCAGCCACACTCGACATGAAGGCTCCTGCCGCTCTGAAGGGCATGAAGTTCCGTATGCAGGTAGGCGTTATGGACTGCTTGGGTTGCGGCAACTGCGTTGACGTATGTCCGGGTCTCCCGAAGACAGGTCCTGCCCTGAAGATGGTTCCGCTGGAAGGCGAACTGGACGAAGCTGCCAACTGGGACTATCTGGTAAAGAACGTAAAGAGCAAACAAGACCTCGTCGACATCAAGTCGAACCCCCGTGTATCACAGTTCGCTACTCCGCTCTTCGAGTTCTCAGGTGCTTGCTCCGGTTGCGGCGAAACTCCGTATGTCAAGCTGATTTCTCAGCTCTTCGGTGATCGCGAAATCGTTGCCAACGCTACCGGTTGCTCTTCAATCTACTCCGGTTCTATCCCCTCTACTCCGTATACGACCAATGAAAAGGGTCAAGGTCCCGCTTGGGCTAACTCCCTGTTTGAAGACTTCTGCGAGTTCGGTCTCGGTATGACGCTGGCCAACAAGAAGATGCGTGCCCGCATCCAGGCTCTGCTGCAGGATGTGATTGCCGCAGAAGAGGCGCCTGCCGAATACAAAGCCGCTGCAGAAGAGTGGATTGCAGGCAAGGACAACGCTGATGCCAGCAAGGCAGCAGCTGCCAAGTTACTGCCCTTCATCGAGGCCGGTGCTGCCAAGGGTTGCAGCGCATGTGCACAGCTGAAGGAACTGAGCCACTACCTCGTGAAACGTTCACAGTGGATTATCGGTGGTGACGGAGCTTCTTATGACATCGGTTACGGTGGTCTGGATCATGTCATCGCTTCCGGCGAAGATGTGAACATCCTGGTACTCGATACCGAGGTATATTCGAATACAGGCGGTCAGTCATCCAAGGCTACTCCGCTGGGTGCCATCGCCAAATTTGCCGCAGCCGGCAAGCGCGTACGCAAGAAAGACCTGGGTATGATTGCCACCACCTACGGCTATGTATACGTAGCTCAGATTGCTATGGGTGCCGACCAGGCTCAGTGCTTGAAGGCTATCCGTGAAGCTGAGGCATATCCCGGCCCGTCCATCATCATCGCCTACGCTCCCTGTATCAACCACGGTCTGAAGAAGGGTATGGGTAAGGCACAGGCCGAAGAGGCAGCAGCCGTAGCATGCGGTTACTGGCATCTGTGGCGCTACAATCCCGCTCTGGAAGACGAGGGCAAGAATCCGTTCTCGCTTGACTCTAAAGAGCCGGCTTGGGAAGGCTTCCAAGACTATCTGAAGGGTGAGGTACGTTTTGCTTCTGTCATGAAGCAATATCCTGCCGAAGCAGCCGACCTCTTCCAGGCTTGTGAAGACATGGCCAAGAAGCGTTATCAGAGCTATGTGCGCATGACGCAGCTGGATTGGAGCAAGTAAGCTATTTGAGTTTTTAGGTTTTTTGAGTTTTTGAGTTGATAAGCTTAAGAATTTGAAGACTTAAAAACTCACCAATTTACAAACCTAAAAAACACAAACTTATGATTTCATTCATCATTTGGATTATTGGTCTCGTATTGGCTATCAAAGCCGTACTGGAGATTTTGAAGTGGCCGGTAGACGGCGTAAAGAAATTATTAGTCGCCATACTGGTACTGCTGACCAGTTGGATTGGTCTTGCAGTCTATTACTTCTGGGGTCGTGAAAACCTCCCCTCTATCCTGAAGTAATCCATAAGAACTGAACGAAAAGAATCGGAGGCATGAAGAGAGTTTCCCTCTTCATGCCTCTATTCTTTTTTATCCAACCTATCTGAATCCTATTTCGAGCTCCTTCATTTTGTTAAATCGCCTTCGCAGAGGAAGAAAAAAAAGCCGTAAATCGTTTCGCCTATTCAAGTAAATCGTTATATTTGCAAGTCTCTTGCAGAGACATGAACTTCAATTCATCTTTTTAATTTTAAATAAACTATGGCAGACAGTAAAGAAAGACTCTTCTCGGACTTTCCACCCGTCACTACCGAAAAGTGGATGGAGAAAGTTACCGCCGACTTGAAAGGGGCGGACTTTGAGAAGAAACTCGTTTGGAAGACAAACGAAGGATTCAAGGTGAAACCTTTCTATCGCATGGAAGACCTCGAAGGTCTCAAGACCATCGATGCCCTTCCAGGTGAATTCCCCTACCTGAGAGGTACAAAGAAGGACAATAACCAATGGCTCGTCCGTCAGGACATCCGGGTGGAGTGTCCGAAAGAAGCCAATGCCAAAGCACTGGACATCCTGAACAAAGGCATTGACTCACTCTCGTTCCATATCAAGGCCAAGGACCTCAGTGCCGACTATATCGACACGTTGCTGAAGGATATCTGCGCCGACTGCATCGAACTGAATTTCTCTACCTGCCAAGGCCATGTGGTAGAACTGGCCAAGCTATTGGTAGACTACTTCAAGAAGCAAGATTACGAACTGGCCAAGCTACAAGGTTCCATCAACTTCGACTACTTCGGCAAAATGCTGACCCGCGGTAAGGAAAAAGGCGATTTGATTGCGACAGCCAAGGCTCTGATTGAAGCTACCGCTGAACTGCCTAAGTACAGAGTGCTGAACGTCAACGCACTGTCACTGAACAATGCCGGAGCCTACATCTACCAAGAGCTGGGCTATGCCTTGGCATGGGGCAATGAATATATGAACCAGCTGACCGATGCCGGACTACCCGCTGCCATCGTGGCCAAGAAACTGAAATTCAACTTTGGTATCAGCTCAAACTACTTCCTCGAAATTGCCAAATTCCGTGCAGCCCGTATGCTGTGGGCCAACATCGTAGCAGCCTATCAGCCGGAATGTCTGCGTGATTGCCCCAACAAGGGGAGCAACGGCGAGTGCCGCTGCGCTGCCAAGATGCGCATCCATGCCGAAACATCGACCTTCAACCTGACGTTGTTCGACGCTTACGTCAACCTGCTGCGTACACAGACTGAAGCCATGAGCGCTGCACTGGCTGGTGTGGATTCGATGACGGTAACACCCTTCGACAAAGCCTATGAAGCACCCAACGACTTCTCTGAACGACTGGCACGCAACCAGCAACTGCTGCTGAAGGAAGAGTCGCACTTTGAAAAGGTAATCGACCCGGCTGCCGGATCGTATTACATTGAGAACTTGACGGCATCCATCGCACAGCAGGCATGGAACCTCTTCCTAAATACAGAAGATGAAGGCGGATTCTATGCATCTATCAAGGCCGGCAAAGTACAAGAGGCAGTCAATGCAAGCAATGTCAACCGTCATGCAGCTGTGGCTAAGCGCAAGGAGGTATTGCTGGGCACCAACCAATATCCCAACTTCAACGAGAAGGCCGATGGCAAACAACCGTTGGAAGCCACTTGCTGCTGTGGTGGCGGAGAGAGCTGTCAGAAAGACTGCGATACCTTGCTCACCGACCGTGCTGCCAGTGAATTTGAAGCCCTGCGTCTGCAGACCGAAGCCAGCGGCAAACGTCCGAAAGCCTTCATGCTGACCATCGGCAATCTGGCCATGCGCCAGGCTCGTGCCCAATTCTCATGCAACTTCCTGGCATGTGCAGGCTACGAAGTGGTGGACAATCTGGGATTCCCCACTGTAGAAGAGGGTGTAGAAGCCGCCGTAAAGGCCGGAGCCGACATCGTGGTACTCTGTTCGAGCGATGACGAATATGCAGAATACGCCGTGCCTGCCTTCCAGGCTTTGGCCGGTCGCGCCATGTTCATCGTTGCCGGCGCTCCCGCCTGCATGGACGATTTGAAGTCTGCCGGTATCGAGCACTTCATCCATGTACGGGTCAATGTGCTGGAGACACTGAGAGAATACAACAAGATGTTATTAAGCTGATGACTATAAAACCATGAGAAAGAATTTTAAAAACCTCGATATTTATGCCGCTTTTCAGCCCACGGATGGCAAAGAGTGGCAAAAGGCGAATGGCATTCACGCCGACTGGAAGACTCCGGAGCACATCGAAGTGAAGCCCGTCTACACCAAAGAAGACCTTGAAGGCATGGAGCATCTGGACTTCGCCGCCGGTATTCCGCCCTATTTACGCGGTCCATACTCCGTCATGTACACCTTGCGTCCCTGGACGATTCGTCAATATGCAGGTTTCTCGACAGCCGAAGAATCCAATGCATTCTATCGCCGCAATCTGGCCAGCGGACAAAAAGGTCTGTCCGTAGCGTTTGACCTGCCCACACACCGCGGCTACGACCCCGACAACGAACGTGTAGTGGGTGACGTAGGTAAGGCCGGCGTATCCATCTGCTCACTCGAAAACATGAAAGTGCTCTTCGATGGCATTCCTCTCAACAAGATGTCCGTCTCCATGACCATGAACGGTGCCGTATTGCCCGTCATGGCATTCTATATCAATGCCGGACTGGAACAGGGAGCCAAACTGGAAGAGATGGCAGGAACCATCCAGAACGACATTCTGAAAGAGTTCATGGTGCGCAACACCTATATCTATCCGCCTGCATTCTCCATGAAGATCATCAGTGACATCTTTGAATACACGTCACAAAAGATGCCCAAGTTCAACAGCATCTCCATTTCCGGCTACCACATGCAGGAAGCAGGAGCTACAGCCGACATCGAGCTGGCTTATACCTTGTCTGACGGTTTGGAATATCTGCGTGCAGGTGTAGCGGCAGGATTGGACATCGATGCCTTTGCGCCACGCCTCTCTTTCTTCTGGGCCATCGGCACCAACCATTTCATGGAAATTGCCAAGATGCGTGCCGCCCGTATGCTGTGGGCCAAGATTGTCAAGCAATTCAACCCCAAGAACCCGAAATCACTGGCACTGCGTACGCACTCACAGACTTCTGGCTGGTCGCTCACCGAACAAGACCCCTTCAACAATGTAGGACGTACCTGTATAGAGGCCATGGCAGCCGCCTTGGGTCACACCCAATCACTCCATACGAACGCTCTCGACGAGGCCATCGCGCTGCCTACCGACTTCTCGGCACGTATTGCCCGCAATACCCAAATCTATATACAAGAAGAGACCAACATCTGTAAGAATGTAGATCCATGGGGTGGTTCATACTACGTAGAATCATTGACCAACGAAATCGCTCACAAAGCATGGGAGCACATACAGGAGATTGAGAAGCTGGGCGGTATGGCCAAAGCCATTGAAACAGGTATTCCCAAGATGCGTATCGAAGAAGCTGCCGCACGCACACAAGCCCGTATCGACAGTGGAGCGCAGACCATCGTCGGTGTGAACAAATATCGTCTGGAGAAGGAAGCCCCCATTGACATTCTGGAAATTGACAACACAGCCGTACGTTTGGAGCAGGTTGAGAACCTGAAACGTCTGCGCGAAGGCCGCAACCAGGCAGAGGTAGACAAAGCACTGGAGGCTATCACCGAATGTGTGAAGACCGGCAAGGGCAACCTGCTGGAACTGGCTGTTGAAGCCGCTCGCGTACGGGCCACCTTAGGTGAGATTTCCATGGCTTGTGAAAAGATTGTAGGACGTTATAAAGCAGTAATCAGAACCATATCAGGCGTGTATTCATCAGAAAGTAAGAACGACAGCGACTTCGCCCGCGCATGCGAGTTGACCGAGAAGTTTGCAAAGAAAGAGGGACGTCAGCCCCGTATCATGATTGCCAAGATGGGGCAGGACGGTCACGACCGTGGTGCCAAAGTAGTAGCAACCGGCTATGCCGACTGCGGATTCGATGTCGACATGGGACCGCTCTTCCAGACACCGGCCGAAGCTGCCCGTGAAGCAGTAGAGAACGATGTCCATGTGGTAGGTGTATCTTCGTTGGCCGCAGGTCACAAGACGTTGATACCTCAAATCATCGACGAGTTGAAGAAGTTAGGTCGTGAAGACATCGTGGTGATAGCCGGCGGCGTCATCCCGGCACAAGACTATGACTTCCTTTATAAGGCTGGTGTAGCAGCAATCTTTGGCCCCGGTACCCCCGTAGCCAAGGCCGCCTGCCAAATTCTAGAAATCCTGATGGATGAATAAACTCACAGAAGTCAAACAAACAGTTAAAATAAGGATGGATTTGGTAACATATCCATCCTTATTTATTAATCTATGTTATAAAAGTGCATTATATTCCTGCTACCACTTGCAGTTTCACAAAATCTCCCTATATTTGCATCGTGTTTTTCATAGTATTAGATTTAAGGTTAACAAAAGGTTGGGATACAGCGGTATCCCTTTTTTTTTACCCTTACCAATGGTATGAATCAGCACACACATTTGTCCCTCTGCCAAGAGGACTCACATTGGCACATGAATATGAAACAAAAAAAGATATGGAACAGTATAATTTTGATAAAATCATAAATAGGGAAGGCACCAATGCGTTAAAGCGGGAAGTGCTGCAAGAACGTTACGGACGGGCCGATCTGCTGCCTTTATGGGTGGCCGACATGGACTTTGAGACACCCTCCTTCATTACCAAGGCACTGCGCAACAGACTGGAGCATTCGCTGTTCGGCTATACCGTCGAACCGAAAGAGTATTGGCCTACCGTCATTCAATGGATTGCCGACCATCACGGCTGGCAAGTAGAACCTGAATGGTTGACTTACATTCCAGGTATCGTCAAAGGTATCGGTATGGCCATCAATGTCTTTGTAAAAGAAGACGAGAAAGTCATCATCCAGCCGCCTGTATACCACCCCTTCCGGCTCACTCCGCAAGGCAACGGGCGACAGGTGGTATTCAATCCGCTGATACACCATGCCGACGGTTCGTACACCATGGACTTCGAGAATCTGGCAGCCGTGACAGATGAGAAGTGCCGTATGCTCATACTCTCCAACCCACACAACCCGGCCGGCATTGTATGGGATAGAGAGACATTGGTCCGTCTGGCCGATTTCTGCTATAGCCACCACATACTGGTGATTTCCGATGAGATTCATTGCGACATGGCTCTTTGGGACAACAAGCACATTCCCTTTGCATCGGTTTCACCCGAAGCAGCCGCCTGCAGCATCACCTTCGGTGCACCCTCCAAGACCTTCAATATCGCAGGTATTGTCAGCTCCTACGCCATCGTACCCAACGAGGAACTGCGCACACGCTTCTACCAATGGTTATCTGCCAATGAATTGAACGAGCCTACCCTTTTTGCCCCCATTGCCACCATAGCCGCCTTTAGTCAAGGAGAGGAGTGGCGTCGGCAAATGTTACGTTACATCGAAGGCAACATAGAGTTTGTCATCGACTACTGCCGCAACCATCTGCCGCTCATCAAGCCCATACGTCCACAGGCCTCTTTTCTGGTATGGCTGGACTGCACCGGGCTGAATCTGTCGCACGAGCAGTTGGTAGACCTCTTCGTACAAAAGGCACGTCTGGCTCTGAATGATGGTGCGATGTTCGGTAAGGAGGGCGAAGGCTTCATGCGTATGAATGTAGCGTCACCAAGGGCCGTACTTCGCCAGGCATTAGAGCAACTGAAGGAAGCCTGCCACACTCTGAATCGATAAAACGATACAGTATTTTTGTAAACAAATATATATCAGCCTTAAAGTGTGTTATAAAACATCCTTTTTTATTTGGATAATTTGCAGGTTACGAAAAAGTGCGTACCTTTGCAATGTGTTTTTCATAGTATTAGATTTAAGGTTAACAAAGGTTGGGATACGGCGGTATCCCTTTTTTTATATCCTTACGTCTCCATCGTATAACTTTTAGTATCCTGCCATGAAACGAATCATCCTACTGCTTAGCATACTTCTTGCCGGTTTTTGTATTCATTCACTATATGCCCAACAGATTGCCCCTTCCTCCTTATCACTGGATGAGCATCATCTATTAGTGACACCGACCACCGATACAGTCTCTCTTCCCTCAGATTCGCCCTACCTCTTTCACTCGTTACGCGAAGCACTCGTCAAGGCAGAACAGATGCAACAGCAAACGGACATATACACCACCGAACAGCCGCTCGTCATCTACATTGCCCCTTCTGTCTATTGGCTCGATGACCCCGATGATCCGGCCATCCGCAAACCTCTTCCTGGGGAGAACATTCCCTTTGCCCTGAAGTTACACGTCAGTCACTTACGGTTGATAGGCTTGGGAGATAGTGCTGAAGAGACAGTGATAGCCTGTAACCGGGGCCAGACCCAAGGAGCCGACGGCAACTTCACCATGCTGCACCTGACCGGTTGCGACATTACCTTGGAACGACTCACCTTTGGAAACTATTGCAATGTTGATTTGGATTATCCCTGGAATCCTACCCTTAGCAGACCGAAACGTGCCGATGCCATCGTACAGGCACAACTCATTCTGTGCGATGGAGACCGGCTGTCAGCACATCACTGTCGCTTCATCAGCCGGTTGAACTCCTGTCCGCTGGCCGGTGCCCGCCGTGCTCTCTTCAAGGAGTGCTATTTTGAATGTACGGATGATGCCCTCTGTGGTACAGGAGTCTATCTGGGCTGTCGCTTCACACTTTACAGCAGCAAGCCCTTCTATTGCACTGAAGGGACAGGAGCCGTTTTCCTGAATTGCGACCTGCACACCCTGACACACGGCAGACAATATCTGGTAAAAGCAGAAAGCCCTGTCAGTATGGTGGACTGTCGTTGGACGAGTGACGATCCTACCCTCTTTATCGGATGGACACAAAACCCTACCGATGCCTTGCGATGCTACCAGCACAACCTGACGCTGAATGGGCAACCGTTGCTGATACAGGCCGACCGTCCGGAGTTGACTTGCCAGCTGGCGCATAAACCCATGTTAACGGCCTACAAACTATCCACTCCGCAGGGCGACATTTACAATGTATACAACCTGTTGCGAGGTACCGACGGATGGGATCCACTGCAACAACGTGCCCAACTGGAAGCCATTGTACCTGAGCAAGTGGCACTATCCTCCACCACATGCTTCAACCATCTGCAACTGTCACAACAAGATGTGGAGATAGTGAGTGGCACCGACTCTGTGTGGATAGAGGCCTACCCGCTACGCCCCGCCACCCGCAAGGGAGAAATCGGGAACGGAGAAACCATCCCCGTCGTCAGTTGGCACATCCATCCAGATGCGCAAAAGAGTCTGCAGCTGCATCCACTGCCCGGTAACCGATGCCTCCTGACGGGAAACAATAGAAACGATGAGAGCGTATTCACTACATTACAGGCCACTACCGCCGACGGCGTGGAAACTGCTTGCCAGGTCGTTGTACACCCCAGTCAGTTACCCCCTCCTTCCTTCACCCAAATGCCACATATCCAGCAAGAAGGAGACTCTGTGTTGACACTTCATTACCAACTCGACCTGCAAGGCAGAGCAGACCAGTCGTACGTCACCTGGTATCGTTGCAAGCAAGCCGATGGACGTGACACAATTCCCGTAGCCGTATCCCGCCTTCACACTCCTCTGTTGAGGTACCGACTGACACCAGCCGACAGCGGCTGCTACCTGCTGGCGGCTATCTCTCCCAAGCATCTGCGCAGCAAGGGAGGCGAGCGTGTAAGTGTACGCACGTCAGTTCCCATGCAGGTGACTTACACCGGTCTTTCAGCACAATGGAGCAGTGACTTTCCACACTTCCCTACCCGCTATCAGCCCCAAGTACTGCCCGGATATTGGAGTGTAGACTGCTACAAACCTATAGACACACAGGAATACGACTGGCAGGCCGACACGCTGCAAGACAGCTGGAGATACGGAGAAGGAGTAGATGGCGCAGCCCAATCATACGGATTGATACAGATAAGCCGAGGTGCCCGGCTACGCTATACGCCCCTACCCGGCAAAGTGGGTGACATGGAAGTGACCCTCCTTGCCAACCCTTGTAAGACAGCCGGACAAGGATTCGGCAGTGCCACAGGTCAGTATATGGACATCTGCTTGAAATTCGACACATACACACTGACTGGATATGCCCTGCGCATCATACGTACACCCCACAACGATAAGGCGGTTGACTTTCTGCTCATGCGATACGAGAAAGGTGTCGCTTCCCCCATCAGTCAAGCTATCTCCTCCATCTGCTACCGTACGGGGTGCCGGATTCGTCTGTCTGTCAAGGGAACCCGATTGCTGGCAGAGGCAGACAACCTATACCCCTTACCATCGCCTCATCGTGAAGGGTTGACAACCCGGGTGACGTTGGAAGCCGACATTCAGCCGACCGATGCCGGCGGCTTCTGCATTCAGCATACAGGCTCTACAGGAGCCAATGCCACCGTATTGAGCCAGCTGGACATCCGTTGGGAGCGCATAGAGTAATAGTCTCTCTTGCAAAATGGGGAGCGTATCGTTCGCTTTGAGAAAAAATCTTAAATTTTCCATTGACATTCCAGCCTTTTGAACAGCATCATCGTCTATTAGGACGGAAAATGAAGAGAGTAGAGTTTCGAAAACCTACTTGATGGAATGAACAAGAAGACAATAACCTGCGCCATACTGTGCAGTGATGCATCGCTGGCCACCCAACTGACAGAATACATAGCGAAGACACCTTATCTGCAACAGCCCATCGTTCACAGCAATCCGCTGGATGCACTCAACCGATACACAAAAGATAAGGTGAACCTCTATTTTGTAGAGTTAGATGCCCCGTACGAGGCCAATGATATAGATGGAATCGAATTCAGCCGGTTGCTTTCAGAGGAAACACGTGTAGTTTTCATTGCACGGAACGCCCAGAAAGCTGCCCGTTGTTTCCGGGTAGATGCATTGGATTACCTGACCGAGCTTGACATTTCCACCTTCTTTCAGGTGGTCAACAAGGCACTGCGCTGGTTTGCCCATACCAGCATCGCACCAGCTATCTCCTCCAAAGGCAGAGACGAATGGGAAGAGAAGATTCTCTCCATCCGGTCAAAGTCATCCATTATCCGCATCCGATTGGATGAGATTCTCTACATTGAGGGGATGGGGGATTACGTCAAAATCCACCTACAAGATGTGGACACGACACATCTAACCTTGAGCAGCATGAAACAGATGGAAGCGCGGCTGCCACATGCGATGTTTATCCGCATACACAGTTCATTCATTGTCAATAAAATGCGTATAAAATATATTGAGCGTTCCGAAGTACTCGTTGCCAACAAGCGTTTGCCTGTAGGTGATACCTACCGAGACCGGTTGAAGCAATGGGTGTCCGAGTTGAAGATTGTGGAAGAGAAAGAGAATAAGAATGAATCGGAATCTATTGAATTTTCGCCTTCACCAACTTCTCGCCAAACGTAAGGTTCAGATGCAAACTCCAGCGGCTCTCTTGCATGAGGGAGCTGCGCGAGTTTAGCTGCTTCCGCCAAGTAGCACCCAACGAGAGATACGTATAACGGATGGGGAAGCTGCCTCCTATGCTCGCCTCCAGATAGTACATTCGTCCCTTCTTCAGCATCATGTAAGAATTACTTAGTCCGATTCCTCCCATCCACTCGGTGCAACGAGGCAGACGCGGACGGGTGATACGGATGAAACCCACATTCAGTTTATGTTGGTTTTCATAATCCATCGAAGTGTAAGATGAGCGGTTGCGGCTCCAGTCATAATAATTGTAGTCGGCTGTCCACACCCATCGTTCCGATGTCAGTGAAATGCCAGCTCCCAGGTGCATGGGTAGGTATTGACGATGGCTGTGATAGCTTTTGTCCAGATTTTCGTTGCCGGACGAATTACTATATAATAAGGTATTGTCGTGACTGATGGGGATGGAAGGAGAGAAGACCACTCCTGCCGACCAGTAGCGTCCGGTAGAACGGTCCACGGGGGATTCGTAGTGCAATCCGGCATCCAAATAGAGCGCACGTTTTACTGACTCGTACTCCACCACTGCATTCTCCTGCATTTCACTTTGGTTCACGGTTCCCAATATCATGCCTATGTTCATGCCCAGCGAGAGGCAGTCGGTCAATCTCACCGCATTGGTCAGGTAGGCACGATAGAGACCGCCATTGCCTGTAAAAGTGGAATAGACGTAACCGTCCTGAACTCCCTCTATCGGTTCTTTCGTCTGGATAAGGTATCCTACACTACTATAAGGTGCGGCTCCAATCATGACGTACCAACGCGGCGTCAGCCTCGCGCCAAGGTTCAAGCGGTTGGGGTTACCGGTAAAGCTGGAACTACGTTTGCTTAAAAAGGAGTAACGGTTATAGCTGACACTGACACCTACATCAAATGTAAAGCTAAGCGTATCCATCCGGGTAACGGCAGCCGGATTCAGCGTGTTCTGGAAACCCTGCCGGTTGAGGGCGATACCTATCTGCCCCATACCGGCATAACGTCCGCCATCAGAGGCGACCAGCTCTCCCACCCCATACATGGAAGTGGGCAGATTCGTTGTATTCTGCGCCATAGTGGCCACGGTAGCTGTCATCAGGCAGCAGAAAAGTAAAACTTGGAACGTTCTCATATCATATACACATCATTCAACATACTTTATCTCTTCTCTCTATACGTCTTGTAGCGCACCGACAGCTTGCATTGCCGGTCAGCCTGTTTGTGGTTGGTCAGCACAACGGAGTGCAGTGTACCCTCAAAGTCTTCGTCCGTCAGACTGAGCAGCAGCTTCTGCCTTCGGAGGCCCCACGTCCCGAAATTGGTTTTCATATAATCTGTCAAATCGAAAGAGTAATAGGTATCCAGCCTGAACAGATCATCCAGTGTCAGCGAGCCGCGCTGCGTACTCACATCGTCACCGTTATAGTTCTCAAAGGCATTGTTCTCGCTGCTGATGTATAGGGTAAGCGAGGAGGGCAGTTCATTGTGGTTGCCATAACTCCCGGCCAACGGATAGAGGTAGAGAGTGGCACTTTCTACTGATACGATATCCCCTTCATCCTGCAGATTGTTCAGATAGGGGAACTCTATTTGGTTATAGAAGCCTGTCAGTCCCTGGAGATAGGAACGCTGGTCCATATCATAGCTGTGTCGTGCCTGCTCTATGCCATACTCCATGCTTTCAAGTGCAGTACCTTTGCGGTCGTGCTGTACCCCGGTATAGGCATGTTCGGTGTTGACCGTAAAGACCAAACTCCTCTCGATACGGTCGTTGGACACCTCCTTGTAGTGCAACGTGACAGTCATTGACGAATCGTTTACCAGGAAACCGCAGACACAAGACCCGTCATTATCAGGCATCAGAGCCAATCCGGGAAAGTGTAGGCGGAACTTGTCCTGATTTTCAAAATACTCCTCCTCTGCCACCAGCTCCCTCAGCAGCTGTTCGCCCAAAGCATCGGGCAGACGGATTTCCTGCTCTTTCTTTTGCTTGGGGCGCGGAGCGTATGTGAAACTGAAGAGGGGTGCAGTTTCCGTAGCGAGTACGGTACGGTTGTAGAGGTCGTCATCATCCTCCAGTTCGATGGGTTCTTTCAGGCGATAGGCGATGATACGTTGCCGAGCCAGTGTATCGCCCAGATAGTAACCGGTATGACGGATGCGCAACACAAGCGAATCGAAGGTATATGTGTAGTTTTCGTCGGGTGTGAAGCTGCTGTGCGAGAACTCGGCATAATAGGCCGCTTTCAACTCGCCCCACAAGGAATCACGGTAGCGGCCTACCTGAAAGAGTGTATCGTTGCGCGTCACCATCGAGTCCATATAGACCGTGCTCAAATCTACAGTGCATGTGTCTGTACGGACATTGTAGAAGGAACTGTCCACCAACGAGGCTCCCAGTTCAGCGTTCTCGTCTACGCACGCTGTCCAGAGACTGAGACCTGCGAACACAATCAAGAAAGCAAACAATTTATTTGTCATTGTCTGAAAAGTTATGTTTCCGGGTTGCAAAGAAAAAGCCTTCTCTTCTTTCACTCCAACATAAATCGACCGTAGAGCATGACAAGTCGGAAAACTCCCTGAAAGTTCGATTGACGAGAATAGTAGCCTGTTTGTCGATTCTTCTTGTAGAGAAACATATCTACCTGTACATTTGCCGGGAACAATCGGAAATTGTTCTCCGAACATGTATCTATATAATGAAGAATATGATGAACAAGAAGTATTTTCTATTTAGCCTGCTGCTGTTGTCAGCAGGTTTATGCTTGTTAGGCAGTTGCAGTGACGACGATGAGACGAGAGGGGTATGGTATCGCCGCTCCGACCTCGACGGACCGGCACGCTGCTATGCCAGTGCCTTTACCATTGGTGACCAAGGCTACCTGTGCTGCGGAATGCGAGAGAGCACCAAAAGCTACCTGAAAGACTTGTGGTGCTACGACATCTATGGCGACTATTGGACACAATGCGCCGATATGCCCGACAACGCATCGGTACGCCACAGTGCCGCATCCTTTGCTTTGGACGGCAAGGGATATGTTACTACAGGTGCCATCAAAGACGAGCCTAAGTACCTTGCCGACACGTGGGAGTACAATCCGCAGACAAACACCTGGACGCAGAAGGACGATTTTGCCGGAGGCATACGTTACGGAGCATTGGGGTTCGCCATCAAAGGCTATGGCTATGTAGGCACAGGACGCGATTCGGACAACTACCTGAAGGACTTTTACCGTTTCGACCCTTCGGCACCTTCGGGTAGCCAATGGACGGTAGTCAACGGGTTCGGGGGATTCAAACGCTACTACGGCACCTCCTTTGTCATCAACGACGAGGCCTACATCCTCTGCGGCTTGCAAGGAAGCAACTGCCCCGAAGACTTTTACAAGTTCGATGGCAACACCTTCACCCGTCTGCGTGACATTGCCGACACGAACGATGATGAAGACTATGACGATGATTACGCCATTACCCGATACAGCACCGTAGCCTTTGTCATCGACGGCACTGCCTATATTGCTACCGGCAACAGAGGAGGAGCCTCAACGGATTACTGGAAATATATTCCTGCCACGGATTTGTGGTATGGAGACGATGACGACGATTTCACACCGCTGAGCAAAGCAGACTATGGAGGTACCGCCCGCTATGGAGCAGTGGCCTTCAGCAATGGTTCGCGTGCCTTTGTCCTCACCGGGACATCGGGTTCAAACAGCTATATGGACGATGTGTATGAACTGAAACCAGACGAATGGTATGAAGACTAAACTGAGCTATTGCCTCTTGCTTGTCTGCGTGGTTGCGTTGGCGTGCCTGTTTCGTACACTGTTCCACCGTCCGTCAACAAAGGACGGAGCGACATACCGTTGCCAGGTAATGGAAGTGCCGGGCGGCTACGGCTATGTGGTCACCATCCTCCCCGCAGGCGACACCCTCATTGTACAGCCCCACATTCCCGCTTTAGGAGGATACATTCCTTTTGATACCCAAGAGGAAGCCCTGAAGACGGGCCGACTGGTTTGCCGCAAACTGTCCGAAGGAGACAATCCGTCGGTCAGTCGGGAGGAGATTCAGGAGATAGTAGGTATGAAGCATCCATTCAAAAACTGAAAAAACATGATGACCAAAAACATCAGCAGCTACCACATCCTGCCTCTTCTGTTCGTGCTATGTCTGACCGCCGGATGCAGCGATGACGAATATTACACACAAGGCACCTGGCGAAGGCGTGCCGACCTCACCGGTATGGCACGCGGCTATGCCAGCACATTTACAATTGGAGACAAGGGCTATCTTTGTTGCGGGAAGCGGGACGATAGCCATGACTTTTTGAAAGATCTATGGTGCTACGATTTCACTGACGACTCGTGGAGCCAATGTGCCACCTTACCCGATGAAGCCGA
This sequence comes from Bacteroides sp., assembly GCA_051875915.1. GTDB lineage: Bacteria > Bacteroidota > Bacteroidia > Bacteroidales > Bacteroidaceae > Bacteroides. The sequence continues at coordinate 24,120 of JBJEHI010000017.1, read as the reverse complement.
TACCCGCCACAGTGCGGCATCCTTTGCGCTGGACGGGAAGGGTTACCTTACCACCGGGCTACGGAAAACAGGTGAGACGAAATACCTGGCCGACACGTGGGAATACGATCCGCAAACCGACAGTTGGACACGCAAGGACGACTTTGCAGGCAGTGCCCGCTATGGAGCCATCGGATTCTCTCTGGCAGACTACGGCTATGTTGGCACAGGGTACGATGGCGGCTGGCTGAAGGATTTCTATCGTTTCAATCCTTCGGCACCATCGGGCAGCCAGTGGACAGTGGTCAACGGTTTTGGCGGATTCAAGCGGGTATATGGCAGCGTATTTGTCATCGGGGAGTATGCCTATATTCTCTGCGGCGAACAAAACGGTTCGTTACCCGAGGACTTCTGGCGATTTGATGGACAGACATTCACCCGCCTGCGCGACATCGCCAACACCAATGGGGAAGAGGATTACGATGACGACTATGCCATCACACGCTATGCCACGGTAGCTTTTGTCCTTGACGGAACAGCCTATATAGCTACCGGAAACCGGTTGGGTGTCACTTCCGACTATTGGAAATACATTCCTTCGCAGGATTTGTGGTACGGCGATAGCGACGACGAATTCACCCCACTTACCGATGCCGACACCGGAGGTACACCGCGCTACGGAGCCGTTGGATTCAGCAACGGGAAACGCCTTTTCCTTTTGACTGGTGTGTCCGGCAATCTCTATATGGATGACGTATACGAGCTGAATCCGGATGAAAAGGAGGAAGTGGATTAGTTCCAGCAAGGCACGGTTCGTGCAGACAAGAAAGATAATAGCCTTCCGGCATCGATGCAAAAATTGTAATACAACTTTTTACTCTCTTCATTTTCACAATGCTGACATGTCCGGAAGGCTTTCTTTTTAAAAAAGGAGACGATGATACGATGAAATCAAACAGAATTGCCTACCTTTATACGCAAATTCTCGAATAAGCCAAAACACACCATGCCATGAACCCATTTATCCGCACACTTCTCTTCTATACCCGCAGCCAACGGCGAGGTGCCTTGATAGGCATCGGGTTGATTGTGTGCATCTTCATGCTCCGCCAATGGTTCCACACAAGGCAAAGCGACCGTACGCCTACCGAAACGGAGAAGGAGGCACAGGCACGCACGGCCGAAGCTTATCAAGCGTTTATAGAACAGATAGAGGAGATAGAGAGACAGCCTGCCTCGTCATCAAGAGTCCGAGAGGGAAGTGTACTGCATCCCTTCGCATTCGACCCCAATCAAGCCGACTCACTCACGCTTGATGCATTGGGATTGCCCGACTACGTCATTCGTCACCTGTTGCACTATCGGGCCAAGGGAGGCGTGTTTCGGCAAGCAAGCGATTTCAAGAAGATATATGGAGTGACAGAGCAGCAGTATCGGCTTCTGGAACCATACATCCGCATCCAGCAACAAACACTCCCCACATCCCCCACTCCACCACGTCTGTTGGCAGAGCCATCGGTCACAGACAGCCTGCCCCCTTTCCCTGTAGTGGAGAAGTACGAAGCCGGCACAGTGGTAGAGCTCAACGGCGCCGACACTACCGAACTAAAGAAGATACCCGGCATCGGGAGCTACATAGCCCGGCAGATTGTCCGTTACCGCCAGCAGTTAGGCGGTTACTACCGGCTGGAGCAGTTGGGTGAAATACACATCAACTACCAGTTACTGACGGATTGGTTGACCATCGACACCACCTCCGTGCAGCGCATCAACGTCAACCGGGCCGGTGTAGAGCGGTTGCGGCACCATCCGTACATCAATTTCTATCAGGCCAAAGAGTTGGTAGAATATCGTCGGAAGCATGGGAAAATCCAGAACCTGAAGCACTTCATCCTGCTGGAAGAATTTCCGCCGGAGGAACTGGAACGTATGGGACATTACATCTGCTTTGATGAAAACTCCAGTGCCGCTGCGCACTGATATCCCTCCTCATACAGCTCCGTCAGCTTACGTATATCGCGCTCGATACGATCCACCACAATCGGACGTTGCGGACGGATAACGGTTATCAGTCCGGCATCCTCCATACGTTCCACCAGTTCCAGCTGTTCATTATACACCACGCTACGTCGGTTGATGGCCTCGCGCAACAGAGGGTACTTGCGGTAGATGAACGGCGGCACCTTGGTACCTTGCACATCCTTCCGATAGCCTCGGTTGCGTGTCAACACCACCACATTGTGTACAAATCCTTCCTGTCGTGCCCGCATCAGAGGGATGCTGTCCACAATGCCTCCGTCCAACATCGGCACCCCGTCCACCCACGCAATGGGACACACAAACGGAAGGCTGCTCGATGCCCGCACAATGTCAATGATACGTGCCTTGTCCCGCTTCTCTTCAAAGTAGTTCGCTTCACCCGTCAGGCAATTGGTAGTTACCATCTCATAGCGTCCTTCTGAGCGGGCATAGGCTGCGTAGTCATACGGTAGGATACGTTCAGGAAAGTCATTGAACAACAGTCTGAAATCCATAATATTATGTTGTTTCCACAGATATTTCAACCCGATATACTGATACTTCTCCAGCAAATCGATGTTGCTGAACTTGGCTCTTCCACGCTGGCCCGACATGTAGGAGAGGCCATTGCAAGCTCCGGCACTGACCCCGATGGTATAGGGGAAACGAATGCCTCTATCCATGAAATTGTCCAATACGCCACACGTAAAGACCCCTCGCATCCCTCCGCCTTCCAGCACCAAACCGCTTTGACTATCTATCTGTATCATCCTATTTCTCTTTTTATGGTGTCAAAGATAGTGCAAAAAACCAAGTAAGCGAGAGAAAAGGAAATTAATTTGCTTTCCCGAGCGTGAGGTTTTTATCCAAATTGAGAGGAGAATTGTCATGCTTGCATGAAAAAGTTATTCCGAGATGCAGCCTATCTTATCTAAAGATAGTGCAAAAAATCCATTCTTGTTATTGTTCTCAATCTGTCGGGCATCGACACCATCGAGCGAAAGCGTTTCACCGCTTTGCACGTGTTGACCCATCTGCTGTTGCGGTTTGAACCATCGGTCGATAAGAAGAACTGCAAACGCCTCTGTATCCATCACCACGCCGTCAAAGTCGAACAGCGCGGCCACTTTTTCCGTAGGTTTCATCATTGTCCCGTTGTTGTTTTTTGGGGGGATTGGGGGCGGACACGCCTTCCTGCTAAGGAGCAATCCTGCGGTACCGCCCCCCCCGTCATTACATATCGGGTGCAAAGGTAAGCACAAAACTCCGAATCTGCAAACGGCTCTCTGCCGAGGGGAGGGATTAGCGACATGCCGATGTCGTATGTGAGTCGCATAGGGATGCCGGAATCGGATAGGTCATGATGGCATGTTCCTCCCCGTCGGAATGAACGGTTATTATCAATCCCCTTCGGGTATCAACGGCCATCGTAGAAGCCGAATGAATGAGCAAGTCGGCAACCGGAGTGCCATCATGCTGCAGAACGAATACATGGCCTTGACCGCCCTGCGACGTGTCACCATATAGCAGCCAGAGGTATCGGGAAGTCAGGCATACCGATGTAAAGCATTCTTGGGGCTCTTCATACTCACGCCAGTTTTTCAAAGGATAATCGTCAAAAACCAGCGTACGTATGACGGTTCCGGCCGTGTCATGCAGAATGACAAACGGACAAGAACCATAAATTTCCGCCATCACCTCATGCTCGACATCGTAACTCAAATCACGCAAAGAGGTATAGGCCGAGCGAATCCCTTTCAGTTTCTCCACTTCTTCTCCAGATGTCCATTCTTGTACATGATACTCCTCAGCACCGCAGCAGACCAAACCATATTGGAAGTCTCCGCGAGTGGCCACAAACTTTCCCGACGACAAGCGAATCACATTTCCCGGCGCATACTTGCCCCAATCCATCGGAAAAGCCTTTACTTGATGTAAAGCACCTCGCTCCACGGTGTCCCATCCGTATAACTTGCACGCATAGGGGTCGTACACTGAATGCCAGTTTTCCTTTTCAAGCGGTTGTCCGAACGTCCCCGATACCCCCAGAACCTCACCGGGGCCTTCACCTTTTGGAGCCACCCTACAGGCTTCTTCCCATGTGTCATTTACATAGACAAGGAAACAGTCGGCATCATACAGATACACCAGATAGCCATCACCTGCAGTTTTCAAAGCACCAGGTACGTATGGTTCCTCTATCGGCAAATGTACCGCTTTACCTGCAAGTGTATCGGTGACAGGGAAAGAAGAGAGTTTGAAATGGCACATCTCATCACCTGATTGACATGCAGATACCCATAGGCACATCAATATGTACTTCAAATAGTTTTGAATGCGACACACAAACACGTTCATATATATGCAAATCTGATTCGTCTGCAATATACGACTCGTTTCTGAAATAGCCAAAAGTTTTTTTAGAAAAGGCAAAACAGACCACTATTGGCGCAGAAAATGAGAGTTACCTCTTTCATGGTACTCCCCCAGCCATTCATCCTGCGGAGGCGATAAGGGGAAGCGATTCAGGCTTCTACAGCAGCAGAAACGGACAAGAATCTATTCGTGCAATCTGTCAGCTACGAGTTACAGGTAGGGGTAGCCCTACGTGTCTGCCCAATCCGCACGCATCGTATCACACAAAAAGCATACCCTTTGACTTGTGCGTAGTTAAAAAATAAGCTATTATCTATGCTGTGCGTAAAAATACGCAATCTACTGCATAAAATGTAATGCGATGTATAAAATAGCAGAATATCAGCTAATTAGGGGCAAGCTTAAAGATAGAACATGTCTACAGTTGCCATAGGAATCAAAAGCAATGCGGAACAACGCACTGATGGTTTGAAACGATTCGAGGAACTGTTCCATCCCACCACCTCGTTTATTGTGGGCGATGCCGGCATTTCCGCACACAACCTCCTCAACATGGACTTAAAAAAGTTATTCTAAACACAGAAAAATACGGACAAATCAAGTAGGTAAACAGATAGGGTTTATAGGGTGCTATATTCAGTCGTATACTGAAATATATTCAGTCGTATTCTGAATGCCATTCAGTCGTATTCTGAATGTGTTTCAGTATACGACTGAATGTTGATCTATCTAACACATTTATTTTCAATGGGTTACAAAGCGACTTTTTTTTGATTTTTACTCAGTCACAAAATTTTGAAAATAGTTTACATATTAGTTGCGGGTTACCTGTAGTAGGGGCGGAATATTTTCCGCCCCTACAGACTCGATGAACAATTTGAGTTTTGACACACCCTCTTATCAACTTCTCTAATTGTGATTATCACTCCAAAAGTCGGATGAACCTTATAGGTATGGTTGCCCCCCTTACTTCTTTTTCTTGAGGAGTCCCTTCACTTTCCCCATGGCATTCTTGGCCGCATCATTCACTTTGTTGACCGGATTCTTCTCTTCTACAGCCGGAACTTTGTCGCCTACAGCCGGAACTCCCGACTCGGAGATTACACCCTGGTCGGCGGGGTACCCGACCTTTTCGTTGAAGTATCTGATCAGGTGATTGTGATACTCCACATCACCGGGATTGGGAGCGGGAGCGTTCGTCTTGACGTCGAAGTCCTTGATGATGGAGAGGCTGTGTCCTTGAAGTGAATCTTGACAATCTTGCCTTGGGCGTCGAGATCGACACCAACGTGCATTTCCTGGAAGGGGACATCCGAAGAGGGTTCCTGAAGCTTGAGAGTGAAGGTGGCTTGGTTGCCCGACACCTTGTAGTCTTTGACATTGAAGCAGGTGTTATACTCATCATCCAGCCAGTAGAGCTTCTTGGTGCGGTCTATGGTGTTCCACTGATGAGGCTGTCCGTTGTGATAGAAATAGAGCACCTCAATCTGTGCAGAGGCGGAGACACCCATGAGCAACATGAGCCATGTGAGTAATGATTTGGTTTTCATAAGTATGATTTTATTAAATGATGAATAATGTCTTGGCAATAGTCTGATGGTTACGATGGTAAAAGTAGGCATTTTGTTGCAAACGACCAAAAATTGGTTTCTTTTTTTCATTCTGTCCTGCAGATTTATCCTTTTGCGAATACCGTGCCTTTTAAGGTGTTACTGAGGACGTACTTCGTGGCTTTCTAACGACGTACGTTCAAAGGTTCTATGGACGTACGTCGTTAGATGCTATGGACGTACGTCGTAAGGTGCTATGGACGTACGTCGTTAGAGCCTTTGAACGATGATGAACAGGAATGAACAAAAGAGGCGAAAAAAGGCACCGTTTCCAAACAGTTTTTGAACGGGAATGAATGGCCTGATGCTTGCTTATTATTACCTTACACAAGGTGTACATGAGGATTTTAATCGAAAGGACCTCTCCATTTGTACAAAAAACGATTCTGAAAGAAAAATCTTTCTTTATCCTGTCGGTGTAGAATCTCGCGAATTATATCTATATTTGTTGCCAAAATATTTTATTCACATTAATTCAATTACGATGAAAAAGACATTATTGATTGCCGCTTTAGGTTTGATGGGCCTGAGCGCAATGGCACAAGATGCCCCCCAAAAGGAAGAAGGCTTTGTCTTCACCACCATCAAAGAGAACCCTATCACATCCATCAAGAACCAGAATCGCAGTTCGACGTGCTGGAGCTTCTCCAGTATAGGTTTTCTGGAAAGCGAATTGCTGCGAATGGGCAAAGGTGAATACGACCTGTCGGAGATGTTCGTAGTGCATCACACCATGATAGATCGCGCCGTCAATTACGTACGCCTGCACGGTGACTGCTCGTTTGCTCCCGGTGGTAGTTTTTATGATGTCATCTACTGTCTGAAGAACTACGGTCTGGTACCCCAAGAGGCTATGCCCGGCATCATGTATGGTGAGAAACTGCCTGTACACAACGAGCTGGATGCTGTAGCCGGAGCCTATGTGGACGCTATCGCCAAAGGTAAGCTGCGCAAGCTGTCACCGGTATGGAAGGAGGGTTTGAGTGCTATCTACGACACCTATCTGGGCAAGTATCCCGAAACATTCAGCTATCAAGGCAAAGAGTACACTCCGAAGAGTTTTGCCGAAAGCCTGGGTCTGAATCCGGACGACTACGTGTCACTGACTTCATACACACACTATCCCTTCTATACGAAGTTTGCCATCGAAGTACAAGACAACTGGCGCAACGGTCTTTCCTGGAACCTGCCCATCGACGAACTGATGGCTGTGATGGATAACGCCGTCAAGAAGGGCTACACCTTTGCATGGGGCAGCGACGTAAGCGAACAGGGCTTCACTCGTAATGGCGTAGCCGTAGTTCCCGACGCTGAGCGTGCAGCCGAACTGAGCGGATCGGACATGGCACGCTGGACGGGTGCGACCGCTGACCGGCGCAATGACCTGACCAATAAGCCGATGCCCGAACTGGAAATCACGCAAGAGATGCGTCAGACGGCCTATGACAACTGGGAGACGACCGATGACCACGGTATGCTGATTTACGGTATTGCCAAAGACCAGAATGGGAAAGAGTACTTCATGGTAAAGAACTCTTGGGGCGAAAGCGGCAAATATAAAGGTATATGGTATGCCAGCAAGGCTTTTGTGGCCTACAAAACCATGAACATCCTGGTTCACAAAGATGCACTGCCGAAGGATATTGCCAAGAAACTGAAACTGTAATCGAGCGCAATTTCCTTTAACAGGTCTACATAAGCACTTGCCGAGGTAGTACGAACAGTCTAAATCCTGTCCACCTACCCCGGCAAGTTGTTCAACTAACCAAAAATACAAGTACAAATAAGTAGTTCTGCGGTTTGTTTTGTGTTATTTTAAACCTTATTTCTTCACAGCATATAGTCCGATAGTCGTTCCTGTAAATCCACCCGCTTCGGCTGTAGAGAGGAACTTGGCATCTACCCCCTTGCTCAAAGTAATCCATTTCTCCCCGCCATCCAACGAGTAGTAGAATTCAAACAGCATACCGGTTGACACAACCTTCAGATAGAACTCCTTCTGAGATGTAGGCACCTTGTCAACAGCGACTTCCAAATCAGCCTCCCTGCCAATCTGTTCCAGACGTACCACACGCTTTCCTTCATTCTGACCTACAGAGAAGAAGTACTGATGGGTCTCATCCTTGAAGAGCAGTACACCAGCCCTCTCGCTATCATCGGCAGGATTGAACAGCATACGAGTGACACTCTCAAAGCAGTGGTGCTGCATCCGGCGGCATACGAACGCCGGCGTTTTCTTCTCCTTGGCGGAAGTTTCGCTGCATTTCAACGTAAGGAAACCCTCATGCTCTGTCAGTGAATAGAGGTCGGTAGCAGGGGTACGAAGCGTCATCCACTGCATACCCAAAGCCGGATTGTCAAACTCTTCCATCTCTGTAAAGTTTCCGAACGTGACGACCGAGTCACGTTTCACCCCATCACGTTTCAGCATCATCGGCACCAATTCGTTACATGCCGTTATATAGGGGAATCCATCCCGACTCCAGCGTACAGGCATCAGGAAGGTCTCACGACCCAAATTCTCGAACTGATTGTTGAGCGGACGGCAAGCCAAAAAGACAGCCCACCAATCACCTTCAACCGTCTGAATGAGGTCGGCATGACCTGCACAGGTGATAGGATTGGGACGGTCGGGATTCAGATGACGCTGCGTCAGGATGGGATTCTTGTCCCAAGCCTTGAAGGGACCGAAAGGTGACTGACTGCGGAAAATGACCTCGGAATGCTGCGGACCGGTACCTCCCTCGGCATCCATCAGATAGTAATATCCATTAATCTTGTACAAGTGCGGACCTTCTATCCAAATAGGCTTATCTTCAGGATGTACCCCTTTGTTCACCAATATCTTACGCGGTCCTACCGTCCTGTCGCTCTTCCAGTCGAACTCCTGCACCCGGATGGTACGGTGACCGCTGTACTCGGGTTTGAAATCAGGGGCATCATCGTTGTTCACGATGTATGCCTTGCCGTCATCATCAAAAAAGAAACTGGGATCGATGCCACCCACCTCAGGCAATGGAATGGGGTCGCTCCACTCCCCGCAAGGGTCTTGGGTCTTGACATAGAAGTTGCCTGCACCTACATTGGTAGTCACCATGTAATAGGTTTTGTTATGTGGATTGTATGAGATTGCCGGAGCAAAGATACCCCCACTGACATGCTGCCCCTCCATGTTCACCAATTGCGACGGACGGCTCAAGACATGTCCCACCTGCCTCCAATTCACCAAATCGCGACTGTGGAAGAGAGGCACACCAGGGAAATAGGTAAAGGTGGAAGTGGCCAAATAATAATCACCCTCTCCATTGGTACAGATACTCGGATCGGAATACCAGCCGGGCAAGATGGGATTGAAGAAAGAAGAATCGTCGGACAAGGGATTGTTTTCATAGAAGACATCCATACCCTTGTAACTGAAATTGTCAAACAGCGCCTCTGACGGTCCGATAGCAGGCACAGGCCGGCCACTCTGACACGACTCCATGAGGAGACATGCACCGGCAACCAACAACGTTGCCGACATCGTGCGGATGATTGTGTTTTTCTCCATACTCGTTGTGTTTGAATTATATATTACTGTTTCGGTCCGATAATCTGATACTTACCACTAAGGTGCATAAAAGCAAAGAGACGGAGCAAACCATCGAAATAAGCATCAAAATAACCATCCTCATAGGGCTCGTGCCGCGAGTTCCACAGTCTGTCTACAAACTCGCGCGACTTCATCTGAGTGGCAGCCAGCGAAACGGCAGCTGCCGTAGCTACCAATCCCACCGAATGGCGCAACTGTTTGTAGCCTCCTGCACCCAACGTATCAGCGACCTGCGTACCATCCACATTGTATTGGTCGACGAAGGTATCAATGCCTTGGCTGTAGAGGAAGTCCTGTATCTTGTCTCCATACTCACGCTGCCACTTCTTGTCGGCACAAGCCCATGAATAGTCCAGCGCGATGTTCATCGGCACACGCCATGAGTCGAAACGGAACGCATCGCCTATGATGCCACGACTGCCACGCAAAGAGCCATCGTAGTTGTTGTAATCCGGATTCAATCCGGTCAGCGGATGGATGGAACGGTGCAGATACTCCCGACTGGCCCGGGCACAGGCACGCCAGAAGTCCGAACGTCCGTCACCGGCCCAGCGGGCCCATACCTCGTAGAAAGCGGGCAGGTGATAGGAAGGATCGGTATAGCGTCCGCCCCATGTATCGGGCGTAAAGGTAATCAGCTTGTGTTCCAGATTGATGAGCGGTGCTACAAAGTCCATGCCGGCCTTCTGCATGGAGCAGTCCAGAATGTGTCGTGCTTCGGCCAGGTAGTCGATACCCGTATCGTTACCCCAACGGTTGGAAGCAAAAATCAAGGAGGTGATGTAGTACAGTTCGCCATCCGAAGCCGGTCCTTGTGCATTGCGTGTACCGTCCGTCTTGCAAGTCCAGGCAAAATAGCCTTTCCACGGTCCGTCAGTATGCTGCATATACTTCTTGCTCCATCGCCACAGGCGGTCAAATATATCTTTCTTGTCTAATTGGACGGCTATCATCATGCCATACGACATACCTTCGGTGCGGACATCGTGATTCTTCAAGTCACTTATATAGCCCAGCGAGTCACCCACTTCAAAGTAAACCTTGTCGGGGCCAAAGAACAGAGCATCAAACACCTCCTGCACTTTGGCATCTATCTCCTCCTGTGAATGTCCCATCTCTGCCAGCAGGTTGCGATACTTTCCAGTCTTGAATGCACCTTCTTCCCAAGGCAAGGCATCGAAGCCTATCCAGTCCACTTCCACCTTGTTCCCTTTCTGCAAAGAGAGACACAAATCCTGTATCCCGACAGGAACATGCTGCAGAGCGGCTGATACCTCTTGCCACTCCCGACAACGCGGAAGGCGTATGCTGGCTATCACCGGGCCGTTCTTTCCGTCGGTACGTACCTGCAGCACACCTCCGGATGGAGCTATGACACGTGCCGTCACCTGTTGAACCGGCCGCGAACCAAAGTCTACCCGATTGTATTGCATCCATGCACCCGAACGGGGCAAGCAGCTTTTCCATCCCTCAAATTTATGGTCTGTGTCCAGAAAAGCGATGGAGGCTCCGTTGCCACACGCACTGTAGCGATCCATCTGTATATGACCGCGTGCATCCGTCAGTCCCACACCGCGTAGGGTAGGTATCACCTTCTGAATCGTACCGTCGGGGTTGAAGTGCAGCGAGTCTACCCTCACACTGCGATTCTTGTCAAACTCGGGCGAATAGTCGTTGTGGTGATAGAAGAGGTACCACTGTCCTTCATACTCCACAATGGAATGGTGATTGGTCCAACAACCCGTAGGAGACTGGTCCATAATGATACCCTTAAACTCGAAGGGACCCATCGGGTGGTCACCCATGCAGTAAGCCAGTGTCTCCGTCTTGTCCTGCACCCAAGGAAAGGTAAAATAGTACTTACCGTTGCGCTTGAAGGCGAAAGGCCCCTCCTTGAATCCCTCAGGCACCTCCTTGATGAGCTGTGGCGGAGTGGCCAGTTCCATCATATTGTCTTTCAGCTTGGCCACCTGCAATCCCATACCCGACCAATAGATATAGCTCTGTCCGTCCGTATCGACCAGCACACACGGATCGATACCCATCACACCTTCAATGGGTCGCCATTGAGGCATGAAAGGGCCGTCCGGTCGGTCGCTCACTGCCACACCGACGTTGAATCCCCGTTTTCCCTCTCCCCGAGGGGTAGAAGGGAAATAGAAGTAGTACTTCCCATCCTTGCAGACACAGTCGGGTGCCCACATGGAGTAGGAGTCCGGCTGTACCCAAGGCACCCGATCCTGACTGACGATAACTCCATGGTCTGTCCAGTCATTCAGGTTATCGGATGAAAAGACGTGGTAGTCTGCCATGCAGAACCACTCTTTCAGCCTTTCGATAGGGCTGGGTATGTCATGCGACGGGTAGAGGTACATCTTTCCCTCAAAAACTCTCGCCGTCGGGTCGGCAGAGAACTGGTCTTTTATAATTGGGTTTTGCGATTGTGTTGCTCCGACAGCCAATAAACCTAACGCTGTCAACATCCATTGTTTTCTTTTCATGGTATCTGTATTAATTATGAACTTAATCTTTAAACAGCCGCTGGGCAAAATCATGCAACGACTTGCGCCATACCTGCCATTCATGGTCACCGGGGAAGGTGGCAAACGTCACCTTCAGATGATGCTTGCGAAACAGTTTCACCTGCCGACGAGTGGCATCCAGACGAGGATCCTGCTCGCCTACCGATATATAAATCAACTTGAACTGCCGGTTGAACGAACGGGCATCACTCAACAAGCCGGGCATCTCACGTTCGGCATCGAAAGGGGGCATTCCCTTCATGGAGACACCTCCAAAGATACCGGAACTGAAGATGCCGATACTACCGAAACACTCCGGATGAGACAAGCCTGCATAGAAGGTCTGTCCGCCACCCATAGAGAGGCCAGAAAGGGCACGGTCGGCCGCATCGGTACGAGTACGGAAAGTACGGTCGATATAGGGTACGAGACACTCCACCATTTCACGGGCGAAGGGTTCCATTCCTTTCTTATTATAGGCTCCATGCGTCACATTGCCATTGGCCATCACCACTATCATCTTCTCGGCCCGCCCGGAAGCAATCAGATTGTCCATGATGACAGCCGTCTTTCCCTGTGTGGGCCAACCGGTCTCGTCCTCTCCCCCACCGTGTTGTATGTAGAGTACAGGATAACTTTCCGTGGATGAGTCATAGCCGGCAGGCAGGTAGACGAAGCAACGTCTCCATGAACGGGTAACGGCAGAGTAGTAAATCTGTTCCCTGATTTCCCCTTTCGGCACCTGCTTTTCCTGATAGAAGTCAACCGATGCTTCAGGCACATCTACCCCACTGGCTACCGAGCCACAGCCATAATAGTCGTCCGATGAAGGGTCGGCTACCCTGCGACCGTCCACCTCTATGAAGTAATAATGGAAGCCCGGCACTTGCGGGTCGGTCGTGGCCTCCCAACATCCGTCGGCACCTCGCTTCATCGGATACTTGCGTCCCAAGTCAAGTGTCATCGTCTGTGCTGTCGGAGCATCCACTTTGACAGTAACTGAAAGGTCGGGATTCACCTTCGGATATCCGCCTCCGGCGGGAGCGGCAATGGGTGTCGGTTCGGGTGCAGCCCAAGGCATCCACTTCCTGTAGTCCACCTTCTTGAACATATCAGCTCGGGTTACCTGTGTATCGACCCACTGTTTTCCCAACAGGAACTTATCCACATAAGCGGCCACCTCGGGATATTGGCTGTCGGGCAATTGGCAATGCATGTGCCCTCCTTCAATGGAAAAGCCCATGCGATCCTCTATGCCAAACGTCTTCCACACCATCCGTGCCGCCTGACAGGAGACGTAGTTTGACTCTTCTGCCATCCACTCGTAGTCGGTATTGCCCAGCACCAAGAGGGCACGCGGAGCTATCAATGCCGCTACCTCGTGGTGGTCAATCGGCAAACGGTCTACCTCTTCACCGGCGAACTGTCTCATACTCTCCATAAACCAGGCAAAGCTGGTTCTTCCCAACTTCTCTACCTCACCCAACGTTTCAGATACACGCCAGGAATCCACACCGCCACCGCCCGGTTCCTGTGCGATGGTCAAGGCGATGCGTTCGTCCAAAGCTCCGGCAAAGAGTGCCATTTTCCCTGCAAAGGAACAACCCGATATGGCCAGATGCGAAAGGTCGATGCGAGCCTCTTCAGCTACCATCTCCAGTCCGTCTATCAGACGGCTCACTCCCCACGGCCAGGCACTATAGGCACCCATATAGGTCAATTCGGGGTAGAGGCGATTGATGGGTTCACTTCCACGCTTCTGCGTGTGCGACATCACCTGAGTAAAATCGAATGCAATCTGTGCCACTCCCCGTTCTTCAAACAAGGAAGCCGGCAGGGAACCGCTTCCCCGCCCGATGCCGATAATAGCCGGGAAGGGACCCTCTCCCTTCGGATAACGGATGGGAGCGGTCAGCACCAATCGCTCCTCGCCTACCCGTACCGTCACACACAACGTATCGTTTCGCAGTGTAGCTTCCATCTGTTCCCTCCGGACGGTTGGCTTGGGGCCTATCTCATAGTGCTCCAGCTGGCGGATAATCTCCGCCCTCCTACGTTCCCAGTCTTTGAAGTCAACCGTACGTCCGCTGCCATCAGCCCATGCAAACGGATCGGGCAGCGTAGTGATACGCGGCAGTTCTGCCAGTAAAGGCAGAGACATCTCTGTAGCCTTCACAGCCGTACATTCCTGCTTGTAGACCAACGGGAGGGGTTGCTGCAATTGTGCCATCAGCAAAGATGCACTCCACATTCCTCCTATTAAGCAAAGTAACTTTTTCATTGACAACTGTTGATTGTTTCTTTTTAACTTAATCATGTTATATCTCTCCATGCTTCATCCTTGGATGGTAACACGTACCGTCTTCAAATCCTTCTTGTCCGAACTGGTCCCTACATACAGTTCGTATGCACCGGGGGTTACCCGCATGGTATTGGTCGACGTATCAAAGAACTCAAACGCTTCGGGCTCCAATGTCAAGGTAACCTGCTCTGTACTACCCGGCATCAACGAGACCCGTCTGTAAGCCTTCAGACTCTTCAGGGGTCCCTCTGCATCGCCCACCTTGCGCACATAGAGCTGCACCACCTCTACACCGGCACGGTTGCCCGTATTGCTGACAGGTACCTGAAGTGTCAGTTGACTGCCCGCCTTCACGGTTGGAGTCTGCAAACAAACATCACCCAAGGCAAAGGTCGTATAACTCAGTCCGTATCCAAAGGGGAAGAGCGCATCCTCCATAAAACGATAGGTACGTCCCTTCATGGAGTAGTTCTCATAGTCGGGCAACTGATCGGAACGCTTGTAGAAGGTTACCGGCAACTTGCCCGAAGGATTGTAATCGCCAAAGAGCACATCGGCCACAGCCTGACCACCCCTCTCACCGGCATACCAAGCCTGCAGGATGGCGTCACAACTCTCAACTTCGGGCTGCAGGGCCATGGCTGAACCGGAACAGTTGACAAAGATCACCCGCTTGCCTGCCCGCTTCAACGCCTTCAGGAAGTTGCGTTGCACAGCCGGCAGCTCGATGTCCGTACGGTCTCCTCCCTTAAAGCCGGGCAGCTGAACAGGCATCTCCTCCCCCTCCAGATTCGGAGCGATGCCCCCTACAAAGACCACGGTCTCTACACCATCCAGTTGAGCGATGCAGGCATCATAGTCGATATCCAGTTCACGTCCTAAGTCAAAGCGCAGATTGGCGTTGTAGTTTTCAACCTGTGCATAGCGTATCTCTATCTTATACTCCTTACCGGCCTCCACCTGCAGAATGGTACGGGTATCGGTCGTACGCCAAGTGTACTCGCGCTGTTTGGACTCACCGTTGACAAAGAGTTCGAAGTAGCTGCACCCCTCCAGACTCAGCAGGATCTCTCCCGACTGTTTGGGACGGAAAACCGTTTCATAACAGGCCGAGAAGTCGGTCAGATTGACCTTCGGGCCGAAGGCGTGCTGTCCATAGGTCGTTACCTGCAGCGGTTTGGTGACCTGCAAGGTAGAGACTGGTTCTCCCTCACGTTTACGGTTGTTCCAGAAGGTAGCCTTCATGCCCGGCTTGCCCTCAAAGCTGCACTGGTCGTAGTACGACTCCAGTATCTTGTCGTTCACCAGGTCGCACCCTTTGAAGGAGACGATACGGTTTTTCTTCACCTTGCTCTGTATACCCTCCAGAATGGTCACCGTACTGTTGGGCGTACCGTTGTAGTTGCCCCACATCATGGTTTCAAAGTCCGCGTTCGGGCCTATCACAGCCACCTTGCGGATTGACTTATCCAACGGCAATATATGATTCTTGTTTTGCAACAGTGTCATACTTTGGCGGGCCATCTCCAACGCCAGTTCCTGATGTTTCTTACAGTTGATGACCGAGTAGGGAATCTGCGACCACGACACCTGCGACGGATCGTCCATCTCTCCCAGTTCGAAACGTCCCTCCAGCAGGCGCAGTACATGCTTGTCCACTTCAGCTTCCGACACCAACCCCTGTGCTACCGCCTGAGGCAACGATTTATATGCATAGTCATATCCGCACTCCACATCCGTGCCGGCCAGCACCCCTTTGGCGGCTGCATGGCGGGCATCCGACGATGATTTATGTGTCGTCCAGAAATCGGTCACGGCCCCACAATCAGAGACCACCAGGTATTGGAATCCCCATTCATCACGCAAAATCTGCTGCAACAAGCGACTATTGCCACAGCACGGGTCATCGTCCAGCCGTTGATAGGCACACATCACCTCACGCACCTTGGCCTCTTGTACCAGTGCCTTGAAGGCAGGCAGATATGTTTCCCACAGGTCACGCGGCGACACATCTGTCAGATTGGCTGTATGCCGGCTCCATTCCGGCCCGCTGTGCACGGCATAATGTTTGGCGCACGCATAGAGCTTCCGATACTTGGTATCCTCCGGTCCCTGCAATCCTTTCACCACGGCCACTCCCATGCGCGACATCAGATAGGGATCTTCTCCATAGGTTTCCTGTCCACGTCCCCAACGGGGATCACGGAAGATGTTGACATTGGGAGTCCATACCGAAAGGCTATGGAAGCGTGCGTCTTCCTGTCCGCTCTCTATACGCTGATGATATTTAGCCCGCATCTCGTCAGAGGTAGCAGTAAAGATTTCATAGACCAGTTCCTCGTTGAACGAGGCTGCCATACCCACCGGTTCGGGGAACACAGTCACCCCGCCCTGATTGGCTACGCCATGCAGTGCTTCACTCCACCAATTGAATTTCTTGATGCCCAGACGGGGTATGGCCTCAGAGATGTCCAGCATCAGCACAGCCTTCTCCTCCAGCGTCAGTCTTCCCAGCAAATCCACCGCACGTTCGTGCGCACTCAAGTTGCTATTCTGGTAAGGTAAATCCTGCCCGTTCAACGAGACGGTCACTGCCAGCACAATCAGCAATGATGATAATTTGTTTTTCATGATACCTATTTATATATACATTCTATTCACTGGGAGCGCACGGCTCATAACCCGTCCTCTTCCGTTAGCAAAAGTACGAAAATCGGCCCACATAGCCGGGTTACGAATGTTACAGAAGCATGTAGCTGTGTATCATCATCCGCCCCGTATGTAACAAAAACGTTTTTCCATGTAACATTTGCCCCCAAATAAGAATAATCCACCCCCGGATATTTTTATCTCTCCCGATTTCTGTCTACTTTTGTATGCTAATCTTTCACGACTATGAATCTACTACGAAACAGACAACAAATCTATACGGCAGCCGGCATCGGGCTATTCCTCCTTTGGGGTCTATTGTTCTTCACCACGGGACGGTTCAACTTTCTCTATCTGGAGCAGTGGCATACCCTTATCTATGATGCAGCCACCCTGCGCAACGAAGTGATGCAGCCGGGTGGTCTGGCGCAACTGATAGCCGACCTGCTGCTTCAGTTCTTCTGCTATCCTGCAGCCGGCATCCTGCTTACTGCGCTGCTCTTCACCCTCCTCTCGCTACTGACAGCCCGGTTGCTATACCAATGGGCACATACGCTGCTGGTACTTCCCTTGTCCCTATTTCCTGTAGCGGCACTTCTGTTCCTGCATCACAATGTCAACTATTTCTATAGCGGCACGGTCGCCCTGCTGCTGATGTTGCTGCTGTTAGCCGGTCATGCCTACATCCGCACGCGCCGTATGCACCTGCTCTACGCACTACTTGCCACGGCACTGCTCTATGCCTTAGCCGGGCCGGTAGCCTCTCTCTTCACCCTGCTACTGGCACTGCAGGCTGCGGCTGAATGGAGACGGACTTCGCTCTGTTACCTGTTACCTCCACTCCTGCTTTTGCTGTTGGGCTGGTTCTCGCTACGGGCCGGACTCTCGGGTACCTGGCAACATTTGCTGCTGCCTGACGGTTACTTCACCCATCGTCTGCAAGCCGCTTCGGTCATCTACCTGCCTTGGTGTCTGTGGGCGGCGGTCTTTCTCCTTGCCCTCCTGTCCCGTTGCTTCACGTTGAGACACCGTATGCTGCGCGGAGCCGTCCTCCTGCTTCAGGTCGTTGGCCTGACAGCTTTCTTCATTGACGGTTCCCATCGCTACATCGACTCCCGCAACGAAGTGTTCAAAGAGTTCAACTGCTACGCCCGCGAGGGGAGATGGGATTTGCTGCGCCAACGGGGGAACGCCCTGCCGCTCAACAACCTGCTGTTTCAGAACTACTATCATGTGGCACTGGCCGAAGAGGGCGTGCTGGCCGATCGACTCTTCCACAGTCCGTGCATCGACATACAAAGCATCTACGTACAGGGCGACAAGACGCCTTACGTTTCTGCCCTGCTCAGCGACATCTATTTCTCCATGGGCCATATCGCCCTCTCACAACGGTATGCCTTTGAAGCCAATGAAGCGATGGGCAACCATTCCCCCCGCCTGCTGCAACGGCTGGTACAGACCAATCTTATTTATGGAGCCTACGATGTGGCCGCGAAGTATATCACGCTACTGGAACATACGCTCTGTTACCGTCAATGGGCAGCCCGGCACCGTCGCTACCTGTGGAACGATGCTGCCGTCGAAGCCGACCCGCTGCTGGGTAACAAACGTCGCTGTCTCTTTCCCGACAACCGTTTCTCTGGCAACAAGGGACTGGATGATGACCTGAAACAGATTTTACATAGCAATCCCTCGCATCGCATCACGTTGCAGTACCTGGGTTCGCTCTACCTGTTATCAAAGGATCTTCCTCGCTTCCAGCAGACGTTGGAGACTTTCTATGGTACACCGTCGCTGCCTGAAGGGCCACTTCCCGTCCACTTTCAGGAAGGAGTGATGGCGTTTGCCGCCGACCAGCCGCAACTGCTGGAGCACTACCAGATAACGGCAGACGTACGCCAACAATACGAAGCATTCCTGCAGAACCCGTCATCCGGATGCAACACCGTATGGTACTTTCTGCAGTTTGCCAGATAATGTAAATAGAGTATAAAAGAAAGGCGGAGCTTCTCCGCCGCGACCGATAGATATGAAACATAGATTTTACACATGGGCCGTTTGTGTCTGCCTGGGGCTGACAGCCTGCCAATCACGTATAGAAGTGGCACACACCTTGTCGTGCCCTCCCCCACTCTGTCCCGACTATACCGAGATAACCTTGCCCCCCAACATCGCACCGCTGCACTTCTGCCTGCCGGACAGTTGCCAGGCCACCGAGTTACGGGCACACTTCACTGCAGGAGCAGAAGAGTGGGAAGCGACCGGCAACCACGGCGAAGTCTTTCTTCCTGCTAAAAAGTGGAGACGCATGTTGCAAGGCGCATCCACGGTTACTGTCCGCCTGCTGGCACGTATCGACGGCGAATGGACAGCGTACGCCCCCTTCTCGCTCTATGTGGCTAATGAGCAGGTGGACTCACATCTTGCCTACCGGTTGATTGAACCGGGCTATGAGACCTGGAATGAGATGGGCATCTACCAGCGTTGCTTGGAGAACTACGAAGAGAAAGCCATCCTGACCAACCGCCAGACGGGCTATGGCTGTATGAACTGCCACTCGTTCTGCAAGCAAGACCCCGATCAGATGCTGTTCCATCTGCGTCTGGATTATGGAGGCACCTATCTGATTGACCATGGGAACATCGAGAAGCTGAATACCAAGACACCTCAGACCCTCTCGGCCTTGGTCTACCCCTCGTGGCATCCATCAGGCCGCTACGTGGCCTTCTCAGTCAACAGCACGAAGCAGATGTTCCACACCACCGACCGCAACCGCATTGAAGTGATGGACTTTGCATCGGATGTCGTGGTGTACGATGTCGAGCAGCACACCATTCTGAAGAGTTCCCTGCTCTCCACTCCCGAAGCGTTCGAGACCTTCCCCACCTTCTCTCCCGATGGGCGCACACTCTACTTCTGTTCAGCAGACAGTGTATCCATGCCCGGCAACTACAATCGGGTACACTACAGCCTCTGTTCCATCGGCTTCGACCCCGACAGCCGCAACTTTGCCAATCGGATAGATACATTGTACAATGTCCATCGCGAAGGAGGCAGCGTCTCGTTTCCACGTGTCTCTCCCGACGGTCGCTTCCTGATGTTCACCCGTTCTCACTATGGCAACTTCTCCATCTGGCACCGCGAGGCCGACCTCTATCTGGCCGACCTCACCAACGGCTCCATTCGTCCGCTTGATTCGCTTAACAGCCACGAGGTGGAGAGCTATCACTCCTGGAGTAGCAACGGGCGGTGGGTTGTGTTCAGCAGCCGGCGCATGGACGGACTGTATACCCGTCCCTACATAGCCTACATTGACGAAGAGGGGAACACCGGCAAGCCTTTTGTGTTGCCTCAGGAGCGCAGCGACTACTACACGATGCTGATGAAGTCATACAACATCCCCGAGTTCATCACCGCTCCTGTCACTGTGAAAGGTCATGCCATTACGCAAATAGCCAAGCAAAGTCCCGGCATCGACCTGAGCTGCATTGAAAAGTAAGGGCACAAGTGACACTTGTAAATCCTTCCATCTTTTTCCTGCGGGGAGACCTTTTCTTTGGCCTATCCGATTGCTGACATGTTGCATTGACAGGACGTGTACCTAAAAAAAGAAAGTCCCGAAGCGCTTGGCCTCAGGACTTCTGTGCGGTGCGTACGGGACTCGAACCCGTGACCCCATGCGTGACAGGCATGTATTCTAACCAACTGAACTAACGCACCAAAGTATCAACATTTATCAGCATCTCTCTCGATTGCGGTTGCAAAGGTAGACATTAATTTGGAATCTGCAATAGCTTCGGAACACTTTTTTGAAAATATTTTTCACCTCCATCCGACCGAACCGGCTTATCACCTCATCGTGAGCAGGTTGGCGCGTCATCGGCCAGATGCCGTCTCCTGCACTTTTTGCAGCAGCACCACATCGACGTAACCCTCCTCCATGCGCCACCACTCCTTCAGGCAGCCGCACGGCACAAACCCGCACGAGCGAAACAGCTGGAGGCTGACCTCGTTGCCGGCAGCCACATGGGCCGTCAGTTGCTTCATGTGCAGGAAGCCGAAGCAATAGTCGCAGAGCAGCAGCAACGCCTCGCGTGCATACCCCTTGCCGCGGAAGTCGCTCCGCAAGGCAATCCCCACATCGCCCCGGCTGTGCATCGGTGCAAAGTCGCTCACATCCAGCGTCCCTGCCACCCGGCCGGTCGGCCGCTCTACCACCATCAGACGCAGCTGCTTGTCGGCAAAGAGGTCGTATTGGCTGTTCTCTATATACTGACGGAGCACATACTTCGAGTAGGGGACGTTGAAGTTGCTCACATCCCACATGGAGGGGTCGTTCTCCATTTCATACATCACCTGCAGGTCTTCCGGCTCCACCGCCCGCAGGCAGATGTGCTCGCCTGTAAAATATCGTTTCATCATCCTCTTGTCTCGGCTATATGGTCATGGTTCACTCTTCCTCCCCGCCCTGCTCTATGCACAGCTCGTGGCGCAGCCTCCGTTCGCCCGGGAGGCAAAACAGCGAGGCCGTCAAGGCTATCATAGCACACAAGATGCCCTTTCCGCTCCACATCAAATAGTAGGTGAGCAGCCCCGATACGAGTGGCATGGCCAGCAGCAGCAGACGCAGCCCGCTCCACACGGCGTACAGATGCAGCGCCCTGGCTATGGAAGCCTTACTCATCTGCTTGTCCAGCACCCACGAAAACAGCTTCAGGGAGGCCGGCACGCACACTGCCGTCAGCAGGATGGTGAGTGTCTCTGCCCAATACACGGCAGAGGCATCGTCGGCATACACGCCAATCCAATACTCTCCACACTCGCCCATACCTACCAGCAGGATGGGCAGGAGCCAAAACGCTCCATACAAGCCACAGGTCAGGCTGACCGTCTTTCGAATCTCTTTTTCCATCTCTATAAGATTATACACTCCCTGCGAAAGGAGTGCGGTTCACAATGCTACGTCCCAGCGTCACCTCGTCGGCATACTCCAGCTCGTCACCCACCGATATGCCACGGGCTATCACGGAGAGCTTCACCGGATATTTCTCCAACTTGCGGTAGATGTAGAAGTTGGTAGTGTCGCCCTCCATGGTGGAGCTCAGTGCCAATATCACCTCCTCGATGCCGCCTGCCTCCACGCGCTGCACCAGGCTCTCTATCTGCAGATCGCCCGGTCCGATGCCATCCATGGGCGAAATGACTCCGCCCAACACATGATAGAGCCCCCTGTACTGCTGCGTGGCCTCCACGGCCATCACATCGCGTATGTTCTCTACCACGCAAACCACCGAAGCATCGCGCTGCGGACTGGCACAGATACGGCAGGTCTCCGTATCGGATATGTTGTGGCATACCTTGCAGTACTTCACCTCATGCTTCAGGGTGACGATGGCACGACCAAAAGCCTCCACCACCGCCGTGTCCTGCCTCAACAAGTGCAGCACCAGCCGCATAGCCGTCTTCCGCCCTACCCCGGGCAGCTTGGCAAACTCGCCTACGGCCTTCTCTAACAATGTCGATGGATATTGTCCGTTCATAAACAAAAATACGCTATCGGGCGACAAAGATAGGAAAAAAAAGATTCAAGGGAATCCATTTTTGAAATAAGTATTAACTTTGCAGAAGATTTGAGACATCAGGAACCCTAACATAGAAACAACAACAGATGGAAATATCGAACGCCGAATTCGTCATCAGCAACACCGACGTACAGAAATGCCCGGCAGGGAACCTGCCCGAATACGCCTTCATCGGACGGTCCAACGTAGGAAAATCCAGCCTCATCAACATGTTGACAGGGCGCAAAGGACTGGCCATGACCTCAGCCACCCCCGGCAAGACCATGCTCATCAACCACTTCCTCATCAACAAGAAATGGTATCTGGTGGACCTCCCCGGCTACGGATACGCCAAACGCGGACAGAAGGGACAGGAGCAGATACAGCGCATCATCCAGAGCTACATCCTGCAGCGGACGCAGATGACTTGCCTCTTTGTGCTCATCGACAGCCGGCTGAACCCGCAGTCCATTGACCTGGCCTTCATCGAGTGGCTGGGCGAGAACGGCGTACCCTTTGCCCTAGTCTTCACCAAGGCCGACAAGCTGAAGGGCGGCAAACTGAAGAGCAACATCGCCGGCTACATGAAGCAGCTGCAAGAGCAGTGGGAGGAGCTGCCCCCCTACTTTGTCACCTCCTCTGAGAGCAAGGCAGGCCGGCAGGAGCTGCTCGACTACATTGAACAGATAAACAAGGATGTGAATGCACATTCTTAAGAACAACAACAACCCAATATTGATGAAAAAGATGATTTTCTGGCAACTCTTCGTTGCCGCTATGCTGGCAGGCAACCACTGCCAGGCGCAATCGTTGAAGGACCTCTTCAACAAAGAGAACATTGAGAAGGTAGTCAGTGCCGTCACCGGCCAAAGCAACACCGACATGACCGGCACTTGGCTCTTCACCGGCTCTGCCATTCAGTTTGAATCCGACAACCTCCTGCAGCAGGCAGGCGGAGCGGTAGCTGCATCTACAGCCGAAAAGAAGCTGGACGAGCAACTTGCCAAGGTGGGCATCACCCCCGGACAGATGGAGTTTACATTCAATGCCGACAGCACCTTCACGGCACGCATTGCCAAGAAGACCACCAGCGGCAGCTATTCCTACAACGCTGACAGCAAGAAGGTGAGCCTTGCCTTCAGCCGGCTCGTCAACCTGAACGCTACGCTGGCCTGCACCTCCAGCAAGATGGACCTGCTGTTCGAGTCGGACAAGCTGCTGAAGCTGATAGCGTTCCTCTCCAGCAAGAGCAGCAGTACCACGCTGAAGACCATCGGTTCGCTGGCCGGCAGCTACGATGGCATGATGGTGGGATTCTCGTTAGAGAAGCAGTAGACCGCCGCCACACACACCGTTTGATGCCGACATCAGGGGGCATCAAACGGCTGACGTATATATATACAAAAAAATCCGAGAACATACATTCTCAGATTTCAACCCCTAACCTCACTTCTGGTACACCCTCAGGGACTCGAACCCTGGACCCACTGATTAAGAGTCAGTTGCTCTA
>JBJEHI010000016.1:0-22590 GCA_051875915.1 Bacteroides sp. | reverse complement strand
AAGTTTGGGCAGATTTGTGGCAGATAACCGCTGTTTTTTCATCAAAAAAGCACTTGTTTTGCTGCAACAATCACCGTTATCACAAGCGTACCACCGCACTTGGAATAACTGTTATATAGGCCATGGAACAACTGTTTCACCTATAGATAACAACTGTTTCATTAGGACATAACAACTGTTTCATACTATGTTTACTGCTGTTCCATTTAAAGTTGTTGTCGGACCCTGTCTTTGTTTCAGGACAAAGAAAGTAATATCTCCCTCACGTAGAAAAAATAATTTCCTCGGGAGGAAGGCTGACAGGTATCATCCGTCCCGTGTGATGAGTATAAAATAAACGTACAGAGGTGAGAAAAGGTGTCACCCCTGTACGTTGCAAGACATATTGGAAAGCTATATAGCCTTTTTACTTACCTGCCTGCGTCTGGCTGATGCGAATCACTGTAAACGAGTAGGCCGGCATGGTATAGGGGAAGTCGCTGCCCGACAGAGCGAACGGAGCACTGACCGAACGGACCTGCTTGTCGGCCGGATGCCCGCTGAGGATGGTCCGGACGGCAGTGGGGGCTGCCCCCAGTTCTACATCCTTCAACACTACTTGGGTGCGTACCTCTACAGGCAACAGGTTGACCAGCTTGACGATGTAGTCACCCGAAGTCTCATCTTGTACGACGGAGACACCGATGCGGGCCTTTACCTCCGGACGCTGGTTGTCAATCGTCACCACGGAGGGCAGATAGCTGGTGCCGGCATTCTGACCGTACATCTGCTGGGTGTAGTACCCTACAGTAGGCTTCACCTCGTTGTTGTTGAAATAGATGAGGTCGGGATTCCATTGCGTGTGTCCCTCCTTGGCCAGCAGAGGCGCATACGAACTCATCGACACGACATCGGCATTGCGCTCGACAGCCGTCAGGTAGAGTGCTTCGGCCAGTGCCGTCTCCACATTGTTGGGGCGGCCGGGCAGATGGGCGGCATATTCTCCCAGATAGACTTTCGACTTGCTGCGGTCGTAACGGTCGTAGTAATCCTGATTGTAAATCATCCAGCCCGGATTGACGTAATAGTGCTCGTCGACCATCGGCACCTTCAGCTCGGATGCCAATCGCCACCCTTCGGTATAATCGGTACCCTCGTAGAAGGGGCCTACTGTGCCGATGACGGTGATTTCGGGATGACGTTCGCGCACAGCCTGATAAATCATCTTGAAGCGTTCTTCAAAGACTTCCGTTATCATATCCTCGTTGCCGATGCCGATGTATTTCAGATGGAAAGGTTTGGGATGGCCGGCTTCTGCCCGTTTGCGACCCCACTCGGTGGTACGGGCATCGCCGTTGGCATACTCTATCAGGTCGAGCACATCCTGTATGTAGGCGGGCATCTCCTCCATAGGAAGACCTCCCTGCTGTCCGTTACAACCCAGTTCGCCGTGCGAATGGTGAGCACACGTTCCCGAGTTCTGACAAGGTACACCTGCCGCCAGTACGGGTACCGGTTCGGCTCCCATGTCCTCGCAGAACTGGAAATATTCGAAGTAGCCCAAACCGCGTGTCTGGTGGTAGCCCCACAGATTGCGCAACGGCTTGCGGGCCTCTAAGGGGCCGATGGAGCCTTTCCAGTCGTAGATGTTGTCTACACCGTCGCCATGCGCCACACATCCGCCGGGGAAACGGACAAAGCGAGGTTTCAAATCGGCCAGTGTCTGAGCTAAGTCGGCACGAAGTCCGTTCTTGTGTCCGCGGAAAGTGGCTTGCGGGAAGAGGGAGACCATATCGAGTGCATAGCGGCCGGCTCGTAGCGGTTGAAGGGCGAGCGAAGCTGCCTTGACATCTTGACGGCTGGTGAGAACCACCTTCTGCTGTTTCCACGTGGCAGATGTGAGGTTGACCATCGCTTCGGCTACTGCCTCACCGTTCTCATCCAGCAGGCTGACTTTCACCTTGCCTCCCTTGCCTTGCAGCACTTTGCCGAACAGGGAGAAGTCGTACTTGGCACCGCGTTGCAGGGCGATGCCGTCGTAACCGCTGTTCAGCAAGGTGACAGCTCCGTCTGCGGGCACCTCCAGCACGGCATAATGGGCGTTGTTGGGGTGTAAGGGCTGCTCGCTCTCTATTGTGAAAGAGGCACCTTCGGCTGTCTGGCGCAGCGTCCAAGCCTTCTTCGGCCCCCAATCCTTTTCACGTCCGCCGTCGGCTTCTGAATATTCGAAGTCGCGGTTCTGCACCAGTTCGGCATAGAGGCCGCCGTCAGCGGCATAGTTGATATCCTCAAAAAAGATACCTATCAGGTGCGGGCTGATGGCCTTCGCGCGGGTTGCCTCGACGCGGATGGTCGCCTCGATGGGTTTCAGACCGGCAAAGCGGACAGGGTCTTGTTCGGTACGTTCGTCATAGAGTGACTGGCGATAACGCTTCTGTTCGGCAAAGCGCACCAGTTGTTCAACGGTCGAATAGGCGACCCGCTGTGTCCAGCCTGTCTGCTCCTCACCGTCCAGCTGAATGGTGCGTTTCGTGGTGGCATAGACCTCTTTGGGAAGATACTTCGCCAAGTCGGCGCGGTCGAAGTAGCGCTGTGCCCGCCATTGCAGCAAGTCGGGCGACTCGACGTATGCCAGCGTCTGTCCGCTTCCACTTACCTCCCACAGGCAGTGCCAGTGTCCGTCGGCACGGGTCTGCATCAGGTGGGGGTGGAACATCGTCTTCATGCGTCCCCAAGGACCGAAATCGGAGCTTACATAGGTGTGTCCTGCACCGACGGCAAACCATTGCTCGCCATCGGGGCTCCAGGCAAACTTCAGGCCGCTCCTGCCGTCGGCATGGGAGTAGGAGAACAGGTAAACACTGTCCGGCTCGTTCATGGTACGCGGATGTCCGGCTTGTACCGAAAGAGAGAAAATGATGAAGAGGCACAAGGCCCACAAGGTTCTGAAACAGGTCATGTCTTTTGATGTTTTTGGTTTTCTATGTTGTTTGAGTTAGTAGTTCGTTTGAACGTCCATCGGTTCTCTTTTACTGCTTGATGACCATGCCGCCTTGAGGCTGGATGGTGACCTTCAACAGGGCATCGGCTTTCAGCTTCTGCTCTTTAACCTGAGGTTGCAGCTGTTTGTCGTCTTGATAGAGAGAGACGGTTTCGCCCGCCAGCATGGGAAGGGAGAGGGTGAGCTTCAGCGGTTCGGACGTAGCGTTGATGGCTGCTACGTACCATTGCTGGCCGTGACGGCGGGCCAGTACGATGTAACGGCCGGGATAGCCGTCGATGAAGCGGGTCTCGTCCCACGTGGTGGGTACCTGTCGCAGATAGTCCATGCAGAGGGCTGGGGCATCCTCCAGATTGTTGGGTGCCAGTGCAAAGTTCTGGATGGGATTCTGGAAGAGAACGGTGGTGGCCAGCTGGAAGACATCGGTCGTGCGACGCACGTTGCCGCCGTCGTTGCCTTTGTTCATCCGTTTGTTCATGAAGCAGCCGCCAAACTCCATGCAAGCCACGGCATTGCGGATGAAGGGATGCAAAGCTGCATTGAAGGCCTCGTTGTCACAGTAGTGCTGGCCGAATATCAGGTTCTCGGAGGCCAATACCGCTTCGCTGCCCACATAGTTGGGGTACATGCGCTCCCAGCCGCGTGGCAAGGTACATCCATGGAAGATGACCATCAGACCGTGGTCGTCGGCATCGCTCAGAATCTCCTCGTACAGGCGCATGGTCTCTTGCTTGTCGCCGCCAAAGAAGTCAACCTTGATGCCCTTCACGCCCAACTGCTGCATCCAGCGCATCTCGTGTTTCCGGGCGATGGAGTTGTCCATGCAGTTGATGGGACCCTGTACGATGTCATTCCAATAGCCGCTGGAACTGTACCACAGGAATACGTCCACGCCCTTGCTCTGGGCATGGCGGATCAGGTCGGCCATCCGTTCGTGTCCGATGTTGGTGTCCCACCAGTTGTCAATCAGTACATATTCATACCCCATGGCGGCAGCCAGGTCGATGTAGCGTACCTGGTCGTCGTAGTTGATGCTGCCGTCCTGCCAGAGGATCCAGCTCCAAGTGCCACGTCCCATCTTGTATTCGTTCCGGGTGGTGTAACGGGGCTCTACTACGTCCCAAGGAACGGTTGTCTCTACCATAGGTTTCAGCGTCTCGCCCACGGTCAGCGTGCGCCATGGCGTGCTTCCCGGTAGGGCGAAGGCCGGTTCGACGGTTCCGTTCCCGTTGTTCTCTTCCGCCATCGGGAAAGCGATGCGATAGAGTCCTTCCTCATAGTCACTCAGGTGCGAACCGCAGTAGCGGCTGTCCACTCCCGTTTCGCTGACCAGTACCCAGCCGTCCTCGCCTATACGGAAGAGGCAGGGGAAGGTGTAGCCGTGGCCGTAGAGCGAACGGTCGGTCATAGGAGCGTCGGCATGATACTCCTCCTCATAGCTGGGTTTGGTACGCTTCCAGCCAATCATGGCATCGCTCTGCGGACAGAGGAAGGTGGTGGTGCCTTCGGGAAAGCGGAAACCCGTGGCTTCGGACATGACACGCACGCTTCCTGTCTCGCCTGTCTTGGGCAGGGTGTAACAGAAGGCCACGTCGTTGTTGCTGACGCGGAAAGTCACTTGCATCTGTTGACGCAACGGATTCTCGAACGAGCATACCAGCTCGTTGGCACGGTATGTTATCTGTGAGGTCTTGATGCGGTCCTGAGTGTAGTCGCGACTGATTTCGCTCTGACGTTCGTCGGTCATGCTCAGATCCTGCGTGAAATCTCCCCAATTGGCCTCCAGACCCAATGGAGAGTCTTGCAGCATTGTCTTGCCGTTGCAGGTGATGCTGTAGGTGGGCTTGCCGGCATGGCAGCTGACGGTGACCTTCAGCTTTCCGTCGGGACTCTGCACGGAGGTGCTCCGGTCGGTAGCCTGTTTGGCACCCCATTTGGCGGTGATGCGTTCCAGTTCTTTTCGGGTGATGGGAATCACTGTGCCATGACGCGGGTGGAAGTCCATCGTCACCTCGTTGTTTACAGCCTTGAAGTGCTGCATATCGGTAGTTTCGGTAAACTCATAACGTCCCTTGGTATAGACGTCGTACATCAGGATGTACTTGTCTTCTCCTATCAGTTTGAAGGTGCCCGCACCTTCTACTGCATCTGTGGTCTGTTGTTTGTAGTCGGGATATTCGGTCCATTTGCCCGAAGTGAGGCTCTCGCTTGTCGCTACCTTGATGCCGTTTCCATGGCCTTCGGTCTTGTAGAAGAGATGGAAGAGTCCGTCCTTATAGACAATGTCGCCGTCGATGCACGATTTGCCGTCGGCAGGCAGGAAAAGCGGTTTCGGCTCACCTATCAGGTCGGTGAACTCACGGTTGGCGTAGGCATAGTAGATGATATCCACTCCATCGCCGTGCTTCATCGACCAATAGACCATGTATTTGCCCTCTTGGGGGTCGAAGATGGTTTGCGGTGCCCATACGCGCTTCAGGTTCTCTTGTCCTGCATAACGCTTCTGCATGTTGATGACGGAGTGCGTCCAATGAATCAGGTCGGTTGACTTGAGCAGTACCATGGCCCGGTTGGAATCCCATCCGTTGCAGGATGCCATGTCCGTGAGTACCATATAGAATGTCTTTCCGTCCTCGCAACGCAGGATGTGGGGGTCGCGTACGCCACCGGTGGAACTGATGACTTTGGAGTCGATGACGGGACGGTTGTTGTTCAGTGCGGTAAAATGGTAGCCATCCTGACTGACAGCATAGCATACAGCCTCCTGACTGATTTGGTTGCCTGTGAAATAGGTGAAAAGATAGGCTGCATAATCTTTCTCGCGGTTACTTGCAGACTGAGCTGACAAGGAAGAGGCAAATCCTACGCAAAGCAATAGAATCCACCAAGCATAGGTCGATTTTGTGTTTCTGGTAATCATAAAAACTGTTTTATAGGGTTAGCGGTACAAAAGTAATCAAAAAAATGAGAACGGAAGTAGGAATGCAATTTAATCTGCTCTGTTCCTCCGTTTTCAATCATTCTGTTCAAACGGTTGCGCTTAGTCGGCTTGCAGGAAGCGGGCCATCTCGCAAGCGGCCAGCAGGAAGGCACCTACACCAAAGTTGGCTGTAGAGTTGACATCCACTACCTGACCGGGAATGGCCTTTTCGCCGATGGGCTGCACGTAACCCACCCGTCCGTCGGGTTGCAGGGCTACGGTGGTCAGGTAGTTCCACGCTTTGCGTACCACCGGTTCGTAGGTCGCCTTGTCCAGCAGACCGTTGTTCATACCCCACAGCAGGCCGTAGGTGAAGAAGGCCGTGCCGCTTGTCTCGGGACCGGGTGCATGATCCGGATCCAGCAGGCTGCGTGTCCAGTAGCCGTCGGGCTGCTGGCAGGCGGCTACGGCTGCTGCCTGTTTCCGATAATAAGCCAGGAACTCGGCACGATGGGCATCATCGGTCGGAAGGTCTTTCAGCACCTTGGCAAAGGCTGCCAGCACCCATCCGTCGCCCCGTGCCCAGAAATCCTTCTTTCCGTTCACGCTCTGATGCTTGGGATAGACGTACTTGGCATCGCGGTAGTAGAGACCGCTCTCCTCATCATACATGATGCTGTTGGCATACGACCAGTATTCGTACAGCTTCTTCAGGTAGAGCGGGTTCTGTGTCAGCTTGTAGAGTTTGGTCATGACCGGCATCACCATGTAGAGTCCGTCGGCCCACCACCAGTAGTCGTTGGCTTCGGTACTCATCTCATATTCCATCACCTCGCGGGCACGGGCAATCTTCTGTGGGTCGGGTGCCAGCGTATAGAGGTCGCAGTAGGTTTGGAAACAGATTTGGTAGTCGCCGAAGAGCACGTATTCGTCACTCTCGCCGTAGCTGTATTTCCACTCCTCTTTGTTGTCGCTCTTGGCTCCCTTCCACTCGTTGTGTTCTGCCCAGGCCAGCGAGTAGCTGTAGTAGGCACTGTCGCCCGTCAGGAAGAAGGCCTCCATGTTGCCGGTATGGTAGGCGGCATTGTCCCAGAAGGAACGCTCGTGTTGGGGATGCGTCTCTTGCCAATGTCTGTTCACTTGGTGGATAATCTCCACCACTTTATCCATCTCTTGCTGCTGTTTGGCAGGCTGTTGTTTCGAGCCACATGCCAGCAGGCAGGTTCCCATCAAGGGAATAAGTAAGGTCTTGAATTTCATATTGTTTTTTGTCTTGTTGGTTTTCTGAACTTGCGTCTTATCGTGAGAGTACTTCCAGTACATAGACCGGTTGCGCTTCGAAGTCTACGGTACGCTCGCCGTCGCCCTGCTTGGTGTGTTGCACAAAGATGTGCAGACGTTTCTGTCCTTTCCACAGTTCGGTGTCGTGCGAAGGCTCCCAGGCATCGACCGCAAAATCGGTTAGGTCAGAGAGAGTCCATACTCCTCCGTCTACATCGTCAGTGTGTATCATCGACACCTTGCTTCCCCGCTCTTCGTCGCGGAAGATGTAAAAAGCCTCTTTGCCATCGACCACAATGCGCGGACGGGCAATAGGTATCATCTTGGTGCCGCCTCCCTTCAGCGAGAAGGGGGTGGTGCGTTGCGATACCTGGCGCTGTTTCCAGGAATGGCCGTCAAACCACACCAGGCGATATTGGGGCACGTCACTCTCTTGGCTTCTCCAGTAGGTGGCGATGTAGGGATGTCCTTCGGAATCCGCACTCATGCTGGTCTGGTTGATCAGTTCGGAATTCTGTGGAATGCGGCAGGCATATTCGGCGTTGGAGGCTTTGATGGGCAGTTCATATACTTCCCCGTTGCTCTTTTGCCAGGTCATTCCGTTGTCGTAGGAGCAGGCATAGCAAAGGTCGTGGTTGGTCTCTACCATCCACGTTTCACGCCACACCCACGACAGATGGATGGTACCCCGCTCGTCTACATAGAGTTGCCAGTAGGCGTTGCGTTTCTCTTCGCCGTCTATCAGCACATCTTGTACCCGCACCCATTTGTGCTCTTTCAATACGTAACGGTTCAGTACCAGATTGCCTCTGCCTGACGACCCGGAACGGTAGGCGAAGAGCAGGTCGCCTCCGGCCAGCAGGTAGAATTCAGGATAAGTCACGTTGCCTTCGTCCACTCCCGTCATCGGTTGTTTGTCGCCCAGTTCCAGTGAGTAGGGCTTCAGGCTGCGGCAGTAGTTGAGCGGATGGCCGTGGTGATCGAACGAAAGATGCAGATAGCCTTCGCCGTCCATCATCATACTGATGACGTTGTGGGCATCCTTCACGTTGCCACGGTACTGGGTGCGGTGCAGGATCCACTCATCGTGGTCCAGCTTGCGTTTGCCCAGTGTCAGGTAACCGTCGGCATCGTAATAAGCGATATATTGCCACTTGCCTCGTGTCAGCAGCGAGCTGTTTCGGAAGACGGTGGTGTTGACCGATGTCTGGCTATAGCCTTTGCCGGCTTCTACCAGACGGGTAGGCCACCCGACCTCGGACAGAGGGGCGGCTTCCACCAATGTGATTCGCTGGTCCAGTGCACCGTTGATGTAGGTGGAGAGTTGGCCGTCTGCATAGACCAGTTTCAAGCGAAAACGGGTGAAGCGTTGCGGTGCATACCAGTCGCCGTTGGTACCTCGCGGTTGTTGTTGCCAGCTGTCGGCTGTCCCCAGCACGTTGGTGCTGACGAAGCGCTGCCCTTGATAGCGTACTTCCGGCTTCAAGGTTTGGGCATCCACGTGATAGCTCAAATCACCCAGTTGGAGCAGGCATCCTCCGTAGTTGGCTGTATCAGGAGTCAGGGTCAACTCGATGGCAAAGGGCCGGTCGGGATGGAAATTGAGCGTCTCGTCTGAGTAGTTTAACGCCGGTGTGGAGTCTGCGAAACCGGCAAAGTCGGAATAGATGCCGGTGTTATATCCCAAGGGATGGGCACGACTTACTATCCAATCGTAATAGTCGCCTTGCATCCAGACTACCCGAAGGGGAGTTCCCTTCGAGCCGGGCAATACAAAGGGACGAGCATTGTCCTTGGTAGAATGGACGGTGACAGGCTCGGTAGCCGTCACCCGACCTTCGTCATCCAATGTGTATTTTACAATCTCGTACACCTTGCCATAGTGCCCCTCTACAGGAACAGAGGCATAGAGCTGATGTACATCGGCCGGGTCAATCGCCATCCCTCCGCTGTAGCATAGTTCCAGACCGGTGGTGCGATGGAAATGTCCGCCGCCATGGGCCACCCGGCTCATCTTCCATTCGTTGCCTGTCCAACGGGCATAATAGTAGTCGTGCGAGGTTTTGTCTTCGCTGATGCGGGTCATGGCGATGACAGGACGTTCTTCGCTGTCCAAAGCCACCTGCCACACCCAATCGCGCTCGGTAGAGGCATCGACCAGCGCCCAAGGGAAGCGTTCGCCGTAGTCGGCCCGTTTGTCGACAGCCAGCGGACCATCGGCAATGGTGGACAGTACATTGCCTCGGATGTCGGTGAGGCAACCGCGACGGATGTCTACTACATTCAGGTAGAGGAAGTTGGGGTATTCATTGTCCGGATGCCCGGTGGTGTAGGACAGGTATATCTTGTCTTTGCCGTTGGATACGTACTTGGCATAGGGACGTGCGCCTGTGGACTGCACCAGCTGGAAGGGTCCCCAATCCACCTGCACGCGGTCATCGGCATCGGGTAGCGTGAGACGGGCGATGGTGGGATGCCAGCCGATGCCGCGCCAACATAGGTAGATGTGTGCGGGGTCGTCTGACAGCAGAAAGGGCGAAGGGTAGGTGGTGTTGTCCTTGGTAGCAATCACCTGCTCCTTTCCCAGTGTGGTCAGGTCGCCCGGCTGACGGGTAATGCGGTAGTAGAAGCAGGGCTCGTCGGTGTGGCGGGAGTAGAATACCATGACCCGTTCGTCGGGCAGCACCAGAAAGGTGGGATTGCTGTGGTCATCCGGCTGGAAGTAGGAGCGGATCAGTATCTCCTCCTGGCGACCGGTACAGAAATCGTACTGCATGGCCTTGATGTTGCCGTGCCGGTCGATGTAGCCGACATAGCTTTTATTGATGC
The DNA here is from genome assembly GCA_051875915.1 of Bacteroides sp. Taxonomy (GTDB): domain Bacteria; phylum Bacteroidota; class Bacteroidia; order Bacteroidales; family Bacteroidaceae; genus Bacteroides. The sequence continues at coordinate 12,580 of JBJEHI010000016.1, read as the reverse complement.
GTCCGTCCCGGCTTTCGTGGTGTAGAGCACGAGGGTCGGCAAACCAGCACCAGGCTCCCTCGTCGGCAATAGGGGTGGGGTGGGTCTGTGCCGTCCGGCATTGTACGTAGAGCGGAAGGAGGCAGCATAGCCACATCATCCATAGGTTCTTCTTGTGTATCATGTGAGTTCCTTTGTATGTAAATTCATCAATAAATCGGTTACGGACACCGTTCGGATGCCGTTCGAATGCCATTCATTGTTGCAAAGGTAACGTTTTCTCTCTCATTCCATCCATAATATTCGTTCAAAAAGGTATATAAATCGTTCAAATTTCAGTCCTGCCCAAGTTGGGAACCACCATAGGTTAAATATGTGACTGAACCAATCAAACTGAAATAAATAAATTCCATGTACGGGAATCTGAAAAAATAGCTGTATATTTGCGGAATCAATGGAATATAAACTATCAACTCATGAGTAACCAACGATACATGATGCGTGGTGTAAGCGCATCGAAAGAGGATGTGCACAACGCCATCAAGAACATTGACAAAGGCATTTTCCCGCAAGCCTTCTGCAAAATCATTCCCGACATTCTGGGAGGTGACCCCGAGTACTGCAACATCATGCACGCCGACGGTGCGGGCACCAAATCGAGCCTGGCTTATATGTACTGGAAGGAGACGGGCGACCTGAGCGTATGGAAGGGCATCGCACAGGATGCACTCATCATGAACATCGACGACTTGCTTTGTGTGGGGGCCGTGGACAATATCCTGGTCTCTTCCACCATCGGACGCAACAAGCTGCTGGTGCCGGGCGAAGTGATTTCCGCCATCATCAACGGTACGGATGAATTGCTGGCCGAACTGCGTGAGATGGGCGTAGGGGTCTATGCTACGGGTGGTGAGACGGCCGACGTTGGCGATCTGGTGCGTACCATCATTGTGGACAGTACCGTGACCTGCCGCATGAAGCGGAGCGATGTCATCAACAATGCCAACATCCGTCCGGGTGACGTTATCGTAGGCCTTGCTTCCTACGGACAGGCTACCTACGAGAAAGAGTATAACGGCGGTATGGGCAGTAACGGACTGACCTCGGCCCGCCACGACGTGTTTGCCAAGTATCTGGCTGAGAAGTATCCGGAGAGTTTCGATAAGGCCGTGCCCGATGAACTGGTGTACAGCGGTGGCCTGAAGTTGACCGACCCTGTAGAGGGCAGTCCGTTGGATGCAGGCAAACTGGTGCTGTCGCCTACCCGCACCTATGCACCGGTGGTTAAGAAACTGCTCGATGTGCTGCGTCCGCAGATTCATGGCATGGTGCACTGCTCGGGCGGTGCACAGACCAAGGTGTTGCACTTCGTGGGCGACAACTGCCGTGTCATTAAGGACAACCTTTTCCCTGTTCCTCCCCTGTTCCGCACCATCAAGGAACAGAGCGATACAGATTGGGCGGAGATGTACAAGGTGTTCAATATGGGACATCGCCTGGAAGTCTACCTGTCGTCCGAACATGCCGAAGAGGTCATCGCTATCAGCAAGAGCTTCAACATCGACGCGCAGATTATCGGTCGTGTCGAGGAGAACGACCACAAGGAACTGATTATCCGCAGCGAGTTCGGCGAGTTTGTGTATTAAGCTATCGGTAGGGGCGGAAAATCTTCCGCCCTATAGCTACAAGTTACAAGTTACAAGAATGCGTAAACTTATCTATTTTCTGTGCTGCATGGCCAGTGTATGTATCGCGGCCTATATGGGCTATGAGTCGTGGCTGCTGATTGAGGCTCGCCACTTCTCGTTGCGCGACATCATGTTCATGCTCGGTTCCATCGGTTGGCTGGTGATTACGTTCAACATTGTGACCCGCCAATACCGCTGGGCCAATTATCTTTGCAAGTAGTCTGAAAGAGCTATGATGGAGGAAAAAGGAAAATGTCTGTATATCATTGCAGGATGTAATGGAGCAGGGAAAACAACTGCTTCCTATACCGTTTTGCCGGATATCTGGCAATGCAATGAGTTTGTCAATGCGGATGAAATAGCAAAAGGACTTTCTCCCTTTAACCCGGAAAGTGTAGCCATAGAGGCCGGACGACTTATGTTGGCGCGCATACAGGATTTGTTACAAGCCGGTAAAACATTTGCTATCGAAACGACATTATCAACCAAATCTTACCGAAACCTGTATGAGCAAGCTCATCGGTTGGGCTATCAAATCAAGCTCATTTTCTTTTGGTTGGAATCGCCCGAGATAGCCATCCGACGAGTAGCACAAAGAGTCAGTGAAGGTGGACATAATATCCCAACTGACGTAGTCGTCAGACGCTATACAGCCGGTATTCATAACCTCTTTCATATTTATATGGCCATTTCAGACTACTGGCTGATAGCAAACAATACGTTAGGTGAAAGTTGTTACATAGCAGAAGGAGGTCTCAATCTGTCCACAACAGTGTTTGATTTGGAAACTTACAATAAACTGAAGAAAATATGTCAGAATCTGAACGAATTGAATTTAGACAGAAATTGCGTGAAGGATTGAACCGCTCACGCTATAAGCTGATTCGTGAGAAGGCCTTGCGAAATGAGACGCTTATCGTTGGAGACAACAATGGACATGTTCAAGAACTATCAGCCCGAGTACTTCTGAAGAGTATCTATAACGAAGAAGTCGTGACTCTTGTCAAGGGCAGTTAAACTATAACGACCAGCATCTATGGCAGACAACAATACAATATTAGAAAAGCTGGACAGCCTCGTCGCCCGCTTTGAGGAGGTATCGACCCTGATTACCGACCCGGCAGTCATTGCCGACCAGAAGCGCTACGTCAAGCTCACTAAAGAGTACAAGGAACTGGGCGACCTGATGGAGGCACGAAAGGAGTACATGCAGGTGCTCAGCGGCATTGAAGAGGCAAAGGACATCATCGCCAACGAGACCGACCCCGAGATGCGCGAAATGGCGCGTGAGGAACTGACGGCCTGCGAGACACGCCAGCCGCAGCTGGAAGAGAGAATCAAGCTGCTGCTTGTCCCTGCCGACCCGCAGGACAGCCGTAATGCCATCCTCGAAATACGAGGCGGTACGGGAGGTGATGAGGCGGCCATCTTTGCCGGCGACCTCTTCCGCATGTACAGCAAGTACTGCGACATCAAAGGCTGGCATCTGGAAGTCTCCAGTGCCAACGAGGGTGCTGCCGGCGGATTCAAGGAAATCATCTGCTCGGTGACGGGCGACAATGTGTATGGAACCCTGAAATACGAATCGGGTGTACACCGTGTGCAGCGGGTACCGGCTACCGAAACGCAGGGACGTGTACACACCTCCGCCGCTTCGGTGGCTGTACTGCCCGAGGCCGAAGAGTTTGACGTGGTCATCAACGAAGGCGAAATCAAGTGGGACACCTTCCGCAGTGGCGGTGCCGGCGGACAGAACGTCAATAAGGTGGAGTCGGGAGTCCGTCTGCGCTACAACTGGAAGAACCCCAATACGGGCGTGACGGAGGAGATATTGATAGAGTGTACCGAGACGCGCGACCAGCCCAAGAACAAGGAGCGTGCCCTCTCGCGCCTGCGCACCTTCATCTACGACAAGGAGCATCAGAAGTACATCGACGACATCGCCTCCAAGCGCAAAACCATGGTCAGCACCGGCGACCGCTCGGCCAAGATTCGCACCTACAACTACCCGCAGGGGCGCATCACCGACCACCGCATCAACTACACTATCTATAATCTGGCCGCTTTCATGGATGGAGAGATACAGGACTGTATCGACCACCTCATCGTGGCCGAGAATGCGGAAAGGCTGAAAGAGAGTGAATTATAGCTACGAGCTACGGGCTACAAGTTATGAATTACGAGTAACATTTAATCATTGACGATATGAATAAACAGGATTTATTTGAGAACATAAAAAGAAAGCAGAGTTTTCTTTGCGTAGGTCTGGACACCGACATCAAGAAGATTCCCGAGCACCTGCTGAAGGAAGAAGACCCTATCTTTGCATTTAATAAGGCAATCATCGATGCCACTGCTGACCTCTGCATCGCCTATAAGCCCAACCTGGCTTTCTACGAGAGCATGGGCGTGAAGGGATGGATTGCCTTTGAAAAAACGGTGAACTACATCAAGCAGCAGTACCCCGACCAGTTTATCATTGCCGATGCCAAACGCGGCGACATAGGCAATACCTCGGCCATGTATGCACGCACTTTCTTCGGTGAGTTGGACATCGACTCGGTCACGGTAGCCCCTTACATGGGTGAAGACAGCGTCACCCCCTTCCTTACCTACGAAGGCAAGTGGGTTATCCTGCTGGCTTTGACCAGCAACAAGGGTAGTCACGACTTCCAGCTCACAACCGATGAGCAGGGCGAACGTCTGTTTGAAAAGGTGCTGCGCAAGAGCCAGCAATGGGCCGGCGACGACCGCATGATGTATGTGGTAGGTGCTACGCAGGGACGTGCTTTTGAGGATATTCGCAAGATTGTGCCTAATCACTTCTTGTTGGTACCCGGCATCGGAGCTCAAGGCGGTTCGCTGGAAGAGGTCTGCAAGTATGGAATGAACAGCCAGTGCGGACTCATCGTCAACAGCAGCCGAGGCATCATCTATGTGGATAAGACGGAACGCTTTGCCGAGGCCTCACGTAGGGCTGCCCAAGAGGTGCAGGCACAGATGGCTGAACAACTGAAGGCTATCCTCTGAATCCACGAATACTATACTCCCAATAAAAACAATCGAACACCATGAACAGACACCTGATTCACTATGCATCGGTTCTGCTTCTGGCCGCAACCGTTACGGCCGGATGCAGTTCGTCACCCTCAACCGTGGTGGGGGCGCGTACCGAAGCGATGAACGACACCGTATGGCGATGCTCCGAATGGATTTCTGCCGCCAATGCACCTGTGGTTGACGGCATCATCGGAGGAGGCAACGAACGGGCGGCTGACGGAGCCAGCTGGTTCGTATCTACGCTCAAGAATGAGAAAAAGGTGGTGAAAGCCCGCTGGACCACAACCGGTCTGGGTATCTACCAGCTCTATGTCAACGGATGCCCCGTCGGACAAGAAATTCTGAAACCGGGCTTTACCCATTATGCCAAGACCAAACGTTCGTTCACTTACGATGTCACGGAGGCACTTGCCGTCGCCCCGCAGGCCGAGAACACCTTTGCCGTACAGGTCACCCCCGGCTGGTGGGCCGATAAGATTGTGACAGTCAGCGGGCACCAAGGTATGGTAGGACAGAAAGTGGCATTTCGCGGTGTGGTTGTCCTGACGTTTGCCGATGGTACGACCCGTTGTTATGGCACCAATTGCACCGACTGGCAGGCCGGTGTGGCAGGTCCTGTACGTCATGCCGCCATCTTTGACGGTGAGGAGTATGATGCACGCATCGCACCGGGATATGACACGCCTCAGTTGCTGTCTACCCCAGAGGTGAATCGGGAGTTTGAAGGCGAAATACTTCCCTCGGAGGGGGCGGAGGTCTATCTGCGCGAAGACCTGGCCCTGCATCCGCAACGGGCATACGTATGGAAGGGGGTGACCGGCCAAAGCGACGAGGCATACGGTACGGTGGTCGTCGACCGTGAGTATCAGCCTGGTCAGGAACTGGTGGTACGGCCGGGTGAAACGTTGGTGGTGGATTTCGGTCAGAACTGTGCTGCTGTCCCATCATTCCTGTTCAATGCCCCGGCTGATACCAAGCTGACCTGCTTGCCTGCCGAATTGCTGAACGATGGTAATGGAGCGAAGGCGCGTGGCATGGACGGTCCTGAAGGAAGTTGCCACCGGCGCAATCTCCGCATCCCGGACATCGGTATGCAGCTTAGCTACATCTTTGCCGACAGCAAGGGATACGTTGCTTACCGTCCCCAATGTACCTTCTTCGGCTATCGGTTCGTTTCCATCACCGCTACCGACGAGGTGCGCATCCGTTCACTTCAGTCGATACCGGTCTCTTCCATCACCCGTCAGATGGAGACCGGCACTTTGGAAACAGGTCATGCCGGGGTCAACCAACTGATATCGAATACGGTGTGGGGACAGCGTTCCAACTACCTCTCTGTCACTACCGACTGCCCGCAACGCAACGAACGCTTGGGCTGGACAGCCGATACCCAAGTCTTTGCAGAGACCGGCTCCTTCTTTGCCGATACGCGCCTCTTCTTCCACAAATGGATGCGTGATATGCGCGATACCCAGACTCCTGCAGGTGGATTCCCTGGTGTGGCACCCTTCGGACAATACGGCTCCTCTCCCGGTGAGATGATGCGCGTGGGTTGGGCCGATGCCGGTGTGATAGTGCCTTGGGTCGTATGGAAACAGTTTGCCGACACGGACATCATTGACGAGAACTGGGAAGCCATGGAGCGCTTCATCGACCATGTCAACGAGACCTGTTATGACCATGCTGCCTTAAGCGGTGAAAACGGCAACTACCAATGGGCCGACTGGCTGAGTTACGAACCACTGGAGAGCTGTGGCGGAGGCATCTATATCCAAGACAATGCAGGACGGACGCTGATTTCCCCTCAGGCATACACCTATTGGAACTACCTGGGTGCCAGCTATTGGTTGATGGATGCACGGCTCATGCGCGACATGGCACGGGCTACCGGTCGTCCGACGGAGAAATACGAAACCATGATAGCAAATGCTGTACAATACCTGCACAGTCGTTTTCTGAATCCGGATGGCACCTTCAAGGAAAGGCTGTTCGACACCATGCAGACGCCGGCTCTCTTCGCGTTGAAGAACAAGCTGGTGGAGGGTGAGGCACGAGAGCGTATGATACAGCGGTTGCGCCGTAACTTTGCCGATCACGGCAACTGCTTGCAGACGGGCTTCCTCGGAACCTCTATCTTGATGGCAACATTGACGGAGAACGGTATGCAGGACATTGCCTATGAATTGCTGCTGCAACGCAAGAATCCCAGCTGGCTCTATTCGGTGGACAATGGGGCTACCACTGTCTGGGAACGATGGAACAGCTACATGAAAGAGTATGGCATGGGACCCAGCGGCATGAACAGCTTCAATCACTATGCCTATGGATGCGTGTGTGAGTGGATTTGGAAAAGTGTGGCAGGCATTGCTGCCGACACCTCTCAGCCCGGCTTCCGCCACATCCTGATGAGGCCGTGCCCCGACAAACGGTTAGGCTTTGTACGGGCTGCCTATCAGTCGGCTGCCGGACTCATCAAGAGCGAATGGAGATACGAAGGCGACCGGTGGATATGGGACTTTACCATACCGCAGGGCGCTACGGCTTCGGTGACATTGCCCGGAGAGAGCGTGGCTCAGGAATATGAAGCCGGTACGTATCAGCTGCGGCGATAGATAGACTGCGTTTTATAAGTCTAAGGACTTATCAACTGACAGTATAGCATAGACATGCGAAACTTGAGAAAAACAAGTAATGTGCAACCCCTGAATATAGTACCTTATACGGTGGCCGACCTTGGTCAGCCAATCGACCGACCTTGGTCGGCCAAGTGATTGACCTTGGTCGGGCGATTGACCGACCGTCGTCCGGTCGATATAGAAGGTTAGTTTTCGAAGGATAAAAATCCCCGCTTCTCGATATCACATCGGGGGAGCGGGGATTCTGGGTTACTCTAACAAGTAAGTGGTTACGTAATTATGACTAACTAATTCATTTCCTGTGTTTGACGGGGACAAAGGTAGGACATCCGCGCGAAACGTGCAATCCCATGATTTAGGTATTTTTCATTCCATCGGAGGTGGTTCGTACCTACTGATAGCTGTGTATTCCGCCCAGCAAGCAGTTCACTCCGAAGCAGGTCATCAATACGGTGAGAAAGGCCAGCGCCATGTAGATATGGAAACAGCGGGGACCACGCAGACAAGGCAATGCCTCTACATGGAACGCTGCGCCATAGACCAGCAATGTCACCAACGCCCACACCTCCTTGGGATCCCAAGCCCAATAGCGTCCCCAAGCCTCGTTGGCCCAGACGGCTCCCAGAAAGATACCTGCCGCCAAGAAGAAGAGAGCCGGATAAAGCAACAGGCGGCTGAACAGCATCAGGCTGGCAGCGACCCGATGCCGGCATAGAGCCAGCAAAGCACTGAGCCAGGTGAAAGCCAGCAACGAATAGGCCATCATGATGAACGAGACGTGTGTGCTCAACCAGGGAGAAGCCAGCACGGGTACCAACGGGGTAATCTGCGGATTCAGCTCGCCCAGGTATGACACCAACAGCACGCAGCCGCTCAACAGAAAGCCGAAGGGACGCACAAAGGGGAACCGACGGCTCATCACGCAGGCCAGCAGCAATACGCACAGGGCCAGCGTGTGCATCGTCTCATAGCCGTTGCCCAACGGGATGTGCCCTCCCACGTACCAACGCAATCCGTAGCCTATCCCCTGAAACAGGGTAGCGGCCACCAGCAATGCCGAATAGAGCCACGCTCCCCTTCCTCGACAGAAGAGTGCACCTTTTCCTCCCAACAGGCAAAGGACGCCGAGCGTCCCGACAAGCAGGCAACCGATGGCCGACCAACGGCTGAAGGGGATGCGCAGATAGAGCAGTTCGGCTTCCAAACGTGCCGCCGAGAGGGGCTTCACACGACCGTCATCGGGTAACGGACGTACCAACGTGCCCTGACGCAACATCACAGCCAGCCCCACCTTCTCGTCCAGTTCGGCGATGGCCTTGTGCAACGAGGCATCTTTCGTAGCCGCCTGCAACCAGCCAGGTTGCAGGCGGTATTCCCCCTCCACGAAGAGTTCGTTGAAACTGATGTAGGAAGTCTGCATCCCCAACAATCTGCGCAGAGCCGGTTGCTTGACGCGAATCAGCGGCTCGGCTTGCCACGCTTCGGGATAGAGCATCCACCCGCCCAGCACTTGCTCGGGTGTCAGGCCGTGGTAACGCTCCCTACCCGTCAGCTTCAGCAGGAAGTCACGCGCCAGCGTATGCAGTGGTGCCACCCTATCGTGATAGATAACCTGTACCCGGGCCAGACTGTCGGCCTGACTGCGTGCCAATGCCGGCAAACCTCGAACCGTGGCAGACGATGCGTCCGCCGGAGGCAGAAAGAAGAGAAGACATGCCAACGAAATCCCTCCCCTGCGCAACAGCGGATGCCGGAGCAACCGGCGGAATCCCTCGCGCCTCGCCACCAAGAGCCACACCATGGCGACACCCAACAGCACATAACCCGTCAGGGTCAGCCGTATGCCCCACGGGTCACGGTTCAGCAGCAGCCAGCATCCGGCTCCGTCCTCGTCGTACGACGACTGATACAGCCGGTAGCCCTCGCACGTCAGCACCCGGTTCATAGAGACACTGCCCCGTCCGCGCAGGTAGCTGACATAGTCCGCCGGAGCCTCCGTTCCCGGATAGCAGACCACCCGGAAGCTGTCCAGGCAGAGGCTGAAGGGGAGTTGCCGCACCCGGTCGGTTCCCCGCTCCGTGTAGTGACACACCTCTTCTCCCTGCCGCAGATGCAGGTACCCCTTCTCTCCGCCTATATAGGTGGCCAGTCCACCGGCCAGCATCACCACGAAGGCCAGATGCAACAGCAGTACCGGCATCCTATGCCACACCTTCCTCTGCCACAAGGCACAGAGCATGGTCACTCCCAGTAGACCCCACAACAGACAGAACCCTGTGGTATGATAGATGCATCGCTCCACCGTGGGGGTGCCGAGGCAACGTTCCACCACCGTGGCCGCTGCCAACAGCCCTATCATACCTACCGTGAGCAGCAAGGCCAGATGCCGCACATCCACGGTGCGGTAGAGATTACAGAGGCGCATAGGCAGGCTGCTCTACCCGTTTGATGGCCATACACTCCATCTCCACCAGCCAGGCAGGCCGGCAGACCGGTGCCTGTACAAAGAGTTTGGGCGTGTGGGGGAACCGTTCGTCAAAGAGACGTTTCACTACAAAGTAGTCGGCTCCGTCGCGCAGATAGACCAGCATCTGCTGCACGTCGTCGTAGCCACATCCCGCCTCCTGCAGCAATGCCTCCACATTCTGCCACATCCTGCAGGTCTGCAGGCGTATGTCACCGGGATGCAGTACCTCCCCTTTGTTGTTGATGCTGGCTGTACCGGATATGAAGACGTGCCGACGGTCGCCGTACTCCACAGCTGTGCCCCGCTCGAAACTGACACCATATTCATACGTCGGGTTCATCCACTCCCTCGCATAGAGGTAGCGTATCTGCTGCGGCAACAGTCCTGCCACAGCGTATGTATCCAGTTGCACCGTCACCTTCGGGTCGGCATGGCGGCCTCCTATGCCGGTGCTGGCTATGAAGTGGGTCTGCGGGGTGAGTCCCTGTGTGACGAAGAGTTCGTTGCGTGCCTTCACCACGCCCGCATAGTTCACGTCCACATTCTGCACAAACAGCCACGTACGCAGGCAGTGGTCGGCTAAGCGGCATCCCTGCTGCGCCAGCTGCATCACATACTCGCCCAGCAACAGTCGTGTCTGATACTCGGAGTTGGCCGCCCGGTTGCAGGCTCCCCCGCCCCACAGGTGACGGTATGCCCCATGCTTCGCCTCAAAGAGTCCGCCCGGCAACGTCCGGCTCTGCATGTCCGTCTGCAGGTAGACCCACAGCGCCACCTTGGTTCCACCCAATGGGGGTTGCTCCACCACCGAGAGTGCACACTCCGCCCCCTCGGCAGCCAAGGCCTGTACCCGGTCGGCCTGGTTGGCTGCATCGCTCAGAAAGTAACGTTTCATCACAGCCACGGCTCCGGCCAGCTGTTCGCGGCGCAACTGTTCGTAGCCATCGGTCACAGCCTTCAGCTGTGCCTCGAAAGTAGCCTCCCGGTCGGTCGCCTGAATTATCAAGTGATATTCTGACACGCCCGCTCCTCCTTCCAGAGAGGCCAGCTGTGCCAGTGCATTGTTCAATGTATAAGTCTGCATCTGTTTCGTCAATATTCTATGTTTTTACTCCATTTCATCATCATCTTCTAACTGGTCCATCCAGTCGTCCAGCAACGTCAGCAGCGACGGTTTGGCCGAAAGGATGTCTCCGTGGTCATGGCGGATCACTCCGTTGCGGTTGAGCACCGTATGGAGGAAACTCTCCTGTGCGCGTCCGGGAGCTACCAGCAACTGCGTACTGTCTACCGCAGACCGTCTGCCTACCAGAGCGGCGTAGCTACGTCCCTCCGTCAGATAGAGGCCGGCTGCAGCCGATGTGCTTCGCCCGTGGCACGCCACGCAATTCTCGTTGAACACCCGCCGCTGTATGGTGCTGTACATCTCCACATCCACACTCCCTGCATCCAGACAGAGGGTGTCGGCAGCCGCTGCCGTTGCATCTATGCTATAGTAGCTTACAATGCGTTTGCGCAAGCGGTTCACCACGCACAATTCCAGCGTGGCTACCTCCTGACCGATGCCAGAGAGGTAGAGGGTAATCTCCTGACCGTCGGCTGCGCTCTGCGGCAATACCTTCGAGAGGACGGCATAGTCGCCATTTGCCCCAAATCCGGCCACCACCACATTGTACTTTTCCGGCCAACTCTTCATGCCGCTGATACGGGCGGTCAGCTTCAGCGTCACACCCTCCTGCGGCCTTATCACGGTCTCCTCATGAATGCGCCCGTCGTCACACCCGGCCAAAGAGAGCCATAGCGGGACAAAGATAATGCAAAAAACCGAACAAACGAGAGGAGAGAATCGCATTTGCTCTTCCGGGCGTGATGTTTTCATCCAAATCGCAAGGAGCACCTTCCTGCCTGCACGCAACGTCTGCCCAAGCCGAATCCCATTGCTAACCATTCGCCTCATAACCGTCAGAATGTATATTGCAACAGTAGGGTGGCCGCATGGGTAGCCAGCCCCAGGTTATCGTTGTCGCGGTCCAGTTGCGTGTCGTGCCCCTTACGGGCAATGTACTGATACATGGCCTGCAGCTTCAGTCCGCATCCCCGGAAGAAGTAGTTCATCCCCACGGCGGGCATGTTCAGGAATCCGTCCTTGCCGGTACCATTGCGGTTGAAGAAGTCATAACGCAATGCAGCCTGCAGCCGGGGAGCCACAAAGTAGCCGCCCTGCACATAACCGCCCAGATAGTGGTAGCTTTCGTCAATCTTCTGCCGGTCCGTGAAGCTCACATTCATGTAATAGGCTTCCGCGCCTATATAGAGGCGGTTCTTCAGCATGGCAAACTCCAGCCCCACCCGGGCATCGTTGGTACTCTCGTTCTCGCTCTCCACATTCATGGAAGCCGAAACGCCCAGCAGCAGACGGCCCTCGTGCAGGCGGTTCGGATTGCCCTGCGTGGCAGGCATTACCCCTTTCGGCATATAGGTAAAGCGTCCGGCATAGAGTAGCGACGGTATGTGCCAGTCGTCACTCAGCGTCTTGGTAGCGGTGTTGACCGCAGCTCCCGTACCATTGAATATGCCCACCTCGTATCCGAACTTGCCACCCAGCAATCCGTGCAGTTCGATACCCAAATCGAAACCGGTAGCGATGTGAGGTGTCACGGCATTCAGCGAGTAGGGCAGAATGACCGATGACGTGAGCGACACCGGCAACTGAGGCATCAACGTCTCTCCCAGCGTGGTGAGATAGGCGT
>JBJEHI010000015.1:0-23018 GCA_051875915.1 Bacteroides sp. | reverse complement strand
CTGCATCCGCATGGGGAAGCGGAGGTGAAGACATCAATAACAAAACCGAGTAAAGAGAAAGGAGCAAAACGATGAAAAAGACATTCAAATATATGACCTTGGCAGCGGTAGCCATGCTGGCCGCAGCCTGTTCGCAGGAGGATTTCACCACATCCTATCAGGACGACCCCAATGCAGTGCAGATAACGGCACAAGTGGGCGAGGGCGATGTGAGTGGTGGCTTCGTGACCCGCAGCACACCTGCAGGAACTACAGAGACGGAAGATAAGTTCAATAGTGGCGACCGCATTTCGGTATCTACCGCCGACCAAGGTCCCGTGGTATATGCCTTCGATGGCAGCGTATGGACACCCGAGAATAGCAAATTCCTGAAATGGACTTCATCATCCATGACCTTCACCGCCTATTATCCTGTGGCTGACGGCGTGGACGCAAACACCTTTGCCGTGCCCACTGATCAGACAGATGCCAACAAGATTGCCGCTGCCGACTATATGACCTACTCTGCTTCTGTAGCCCGTGCACAGGACCATAACGGTGTCAACTTACAGATGGTGCGCAAGATGGCACGCATCGTAATCACCCCGACACTACAGAGCCAGTTTGATGAATATACAGTGACAGCAGTCACCGTTCATGGCAACACCACCGGCTATTCTGACGGCAATCCGACAACTGGCGATATTGCGGTGAATGCATATAAGCATACCGACAATAACTTCTATGCCTTGCTGTCGCCTACCACAGCGAATAATGGCAGCTATTTCATCGATGTGACCGTTACGAAAGGTGACCTTAGCGAAACGCTCCATGCCAAAGGCATTCCAGCTACCACTGCCGGAAAGAGCTATACCGTCAACCTCACGGTGGGAAGGAATGTGGCCAACATTTCTGGGATTACTATCAATGAATGGACATCAGGGGCAACTCTCGGTACAGATGAAGAAGCGGAGTTTGTTCACTGCCTCACCTTCTCAGCCGAAAGCGAGCAAACATTCACGATGAATTTTAATTCATTCACCTTGGGTGAAAATGAGTGTTTCGAGTATTCCGTAGGAGGAGGCAAGTGGACGAAGTTCACTTCGACTATCTTGGATGAAAATGCTGTTGCCTTTGGCGGTACAAAGGGTAATCTCCGTCTGCGTGGCAAGAGCATAAATGGAACATCAACAGCAGGATATACGAGTGACGAATATTCGACCATCAGCTTCGGGAACAGTACACCAGTTTCTTGTACAGGCGATATACGTACGCTCATTGACTATCAGAACTATGCAACTACAAATACAGACAATGCAAGGTTTATGTGTTTATTTCGAGACAATACCCAGCTGACAAGTGCTCCGGAACTCCCTGCCACAAACTTGGCTAGTCATTGCTATAAGTGGTTGTTCCAGAAATGCTCGTCACTCACCACGGCTCCTGAACTTCCTGCTACGACCTTGGCTAATAGCTGCTATTTTGGCATGTTCATTGGCTGTTCTGCGCTCACTACGGCTCCTCAACTCCCTGCCATGACAATGGCTGCCTCGTGCTATTGCGCGATGTTCAATGGGTGCACATCTCTCACTACGGCTCCAGTACTTCCAGCCACGACCTTGGCTTCAGAATGCTATCGTGGTATGTTCAATGAGTGCAGCAACCTCTCAAGTGTCACTATGCTGGCTACGGATGTATCCGCAACCAATTGCGTGTTATACTGGCTGGGAGATGATAATTACGGCATCAAGGCAGGAGAATCTGCAAGTACACGCACACTTACATTGGCAAATGAAACAGTATATACCACTTTAGAGAGTAATACACAAAATCTCCCTGGCATTTGGAAGAAGAATGCAAGTGGTACTACAATAATCTACAGGGACAATTCTTCGTCATCATCCGGAGATGAAGGAGGATTAGGCGAAGGAGGAAGTGAGGATTAACCCTCGAAAGAACAAATAACAGTTGGAGGCTGCAAGCGGCAATTAAATGCCATTTGCAGCCTTCTGTTTTGTAGTACGCTCGGCATGGGCATTGTCTAACGGGTGCAAGTCCCGAAGCCACTCTAATAGCGGGAAGGCTATAGCCTAAGGCAAGTGATGCTGCTTGTCGGCTTCAGTCCGAACTTCTTGGCATCCATCTCCCGCATGATTGCTTTGTAGAAGTTTCGTATCAGGTGCCTTCCTAAAATTGCAACTCCCTCATAAAAATGTGGCTTTAAGCATAAAACTCCCTCATAAAATGTATTAATAACACAAAAACTCCCTCATAAAAGTGTATATTCGTCTTGTAATATGTTGATTAGTAAGTACTTGTTACAAAATAATTCATAAATCTTCAATGGATAGGATGACAACTTTAAATGGAACAGCTGTAAACATTTAATGGAACAGTTGTTATCTCCTAATGAAACAGTTGTTATCTATAGGAGAAACTATTGTTCCATGGCTTATGCAACAGTTGTTTCATGCCTATTGTACACACGCGACAACTGCGGTGGTACGCTTGTGATAACAGTGATTGTTGCACCAAAATAAGTGCTTTTTGATGAAAATACAACGATTATCTGCCACAAATCTGCCACAACATGCAAAATAACGCCCCAAAATAACTTGTTTTGAACCCACTTTTTCAAAAAAACGGGCCTTATTTGTGTTAATGATTGTAAATCCGAAAATATCTGCCACACTTATTTGATGCTTAATCCGTTTATATATAGGAAACTAACAGAAAGTGTGTGGCAGATGGCAGATAAACAAAACTTGTCACGCGCGTGCGCGCGCGAGAGATGTGTGCGTATGTAATCATCCGTTATGCAAGATGACTCTTCTCCATTCCTGCTGTCAGACAGCCCCTCTGCGAAATCCTCATCACGACACCCCCTGCATCGGAAGGGTCAGTTCCTTATGGAGGGAGAGCTCGTGTGTCTGGTCGTATACCTGTATGGAGAGACCTTCGCCTGCAATGAGAGTGATGTGGACGGCATCCCGCTGTACCTGTATTTGAAGGGTACGTGCCTGATAGTTCACTTTGAAGGCGTAGCTTTTCCAGGGGTGAGGGATGACGGGCGAGAAGCAGAGCTGATGTTTCAGAATCTGCATCCCCGCAAAGCCGCGGACGATAGCCAGCCAGCTGCCCGGCATGCTGGTGATGTGCAGTCCCTGGTCGCTCTCGTTGTTGTAGTCGTCCAAATCCAGGCGGGTGGTTTGCAGGAAGAGCTCGTAAGCCTTCTCCAGCTTGCCGATGCGTGCAGCCAGGATGGCATGGATGTGGGGAGAGAGAGACGACTCGTGTACGGTGAGGGGTTCGTAGAACTCAAAGTTGCGGCGGATGGTATCGAGGTCGAAGTGATAATAGTAGAGGTAGATTCCCAACAGTACGTCGCCCTGCTTGATGTAGCAGGATCGCAGGATGCGGTCCCATGACCAATGCTGGTTGATGGGGCGTTCGTCAGCCGGGATGGTGTCGGCCGGCAGGATGGTTTTGTCCAGGTAACCGTCGTTCTGTACGAAGATGCCCAGTTCGGCATCTTCGGGCAGGTAGATGTGCTGGATGATGTCTTGCCAGCGTGCACTCTCCTCGGCCTGCTGGAAGTGGGTGATGCGGCGGACGCGGGCATACTCGTCGGGGTAGCGGTCGGCAATGACCTCCAGAAAGTGGAGGGTTGTCATCAGGCATTGCCGGCACGAGTAGTTGGTGTACCAGTTGTTGTCCACGTTGTTCTCGTACTCGTCGGGGCCGGTCACGCCCAGAATGACGTACTTCTGCTTGGGACGGGAGAAAGATACTCGTTGGCTCCAGAAGCGGCAGATGGCTATCATCATCTCCAGTCCGTAGTGGGCAATGAAGTCGAGGGAACCTGTCAGTACGGAGTGTTGCAGGATGGCGTAGACGATGATGTTGTTCCGATGTATCTCCTCGAAGGTGATTTCCCATTCGCTGTGACACTCTTCACCGCTGCCGGTCACTTGCGGGAAGAGGGCGGCACCATCGGTGAAGCCCAGCTTGCGGGCGTTTTCGATGGCCCGGTTCAGGTGGTTGTAGCGGTAGATGAGCAGGTTCTGGGTCACCTCTTTCGAGGTAGAGAGCAGGAAGAAGGGGACGCAGCACAGCTCCGTGTTCCAGTAGGTATTGCCTCCATACTTTTCGCCAGTGAATCCTTTGGGTCCGATGTTCAGGCGCGGGTCATCTCCCCGATAGGTCTGGTAGAGCTGGAAGATGTTGTAGCGGATGCCCTGCTGAGCCTCGGCATCGCCTTCGATGACGACGTCGGTCTCGTTCCATATCTCGTCCCAAGCCTGTTTGTGCTCGGTCCGCAGCTTGTCCCACCCGAGGGTGCGGGCAGAGCGGGCCGTACGGATGGCGTGTTCCACCAGTTCGGATCGCTCGTGGTAGAGCGAGGTCAGCAGAGCGGTGTACTTGACGAGGGTGACGGTGTCGCCGGGTTTTACATCCGTACCCAAGCTGAATCCCGTCTGTTTCTCTTTCTCGATGCGGATGGGGTTGGTTGCCGTTTCCCGATGGTTCTTGAAGAATTGGCAGGTCATGGCATAGCACACCTGGGCATCTTCGTGCCGTGTCTGTGTCCAGAGGTAGGCGCAGTCATTGGAGGCACCCGAACGCAGGATGTTCCAGATTTTCTCGTTCGGACGGTCTGTGTCGTTGGTGAAGGCTGCGTCAAGCAGCGGAACCAGCGAGATGCGTCCTTTGTAGTTGAGCGAGGTGACGCTGTAGCGGATGAGGCTGAGGTCGGGACGTGACATGTGTGCCAGGTGCTCGACGTGCAGGCGCAACTGGTTGCCTCGGGGCGAGGTGACATCCACATCGCGATACGAGATGCCTTCGCGCATGTCTAATCTCCGATGGAAGCTGTCTACATCCCATTGTGCCAGGTCCAGCTCTTCGTCGATGAGGCGCAGGTGGATGCGGCTCCAGTTCGCAGCCTTGGGTATGCGGGTATAGAAACGGGGGAATCCGTTCTTCCACCAGCCTACGCGGGTCTTGTCTAAGTATGAAATGCCGGCCACAAACGAACCTTGGTAGCTGTCGCTGCTGTAAGGCTCTTCAAAGTTGCCGCGTAGTCCGAAGCGGCCGTTTCCGATGCTGAAGATGCTTTCCGAGATGCGTAGGTTGTCGGCATGGAAGCTGTCTTCTATGATGTTCCATTCATCCGTTTTCAGGTACTTTTTCATGGCGTGTGTGTTTTTCTAAAAGTTCTTCGCCGTAAAAATAGATAAAACAAATGAATTATGCAAGCTTTCGCTTCTTCCATAGTTGATAACTGTTGATGATGTTCTGCCACAGCACGTAAGAGCCGGGGGCCACCGATGAAAGCGGGTTCAGGTAGGTATAGGCCATCCAGATGGCCAGCACGGTGTTCTTCTGTCCCAATGCCTGCCCGGCACTGATGCGGTCGTGGTAATGGCTGCCTATCCGCTTGCCGAAGAGGAACTGCAGGCAACAGGTGATCAGTCCGGCCAGTGCCAGCAGGTATTCGGTATAGACCGGTGCCTGACTGGTAGCCAAGGAGCGGACCGTCTGTCCGGACACGATGGCCAGGGCTACGGCCCACAGGTAGAAGGCGGCCTGGTGATAGTCGGTAAGCAACCGGTGCAGGCGCGGAGTGAAGGCACGCAGCAGGCAGGCCAGGAAGAAGGGACAGAGCAGCAGCGGGAAGACCTTGCTCAGAATCTTCAGAAAGGCCGAAAAGAAGGTGAGCCCTTCGTGTGGCTCAACCAACGGGAAGAGCAGCGGCACAAAGAGGGCGGCCAGCAGATTGGAGAGCAGGGTATAGGTGGTCAACGTGGCGGCACTGCCTCCCAGCTTGCCTGTGATGACGGCGGCGGCTGTAGCCGTGGGGCAGATGAGGCAGACCATGGCCCCTTCGAACACCTGCTTGTAGGTCTCGTCCATCGGGCAACAGAGCAGCAGGGCTACGACAGCCAGGCAGCTGCATGATTGGATGAGGAGCAGCCATCCGTGCCACGTACGCGGCTTCAGGTCGTGTAGCTCTACCTTGCAGAAGGTAAGCAGCAGTTGGGCGAAAATCAGGGTAGGGGTCAGGAAAGCAATCAGACTCTTGGTGAATGGTTTGGCCGGGGCCAGCCAGGGAATGCGTGCGAAGGCAAAGTATCCCAGTGTGCCGACCAGCATGGCCAGCGGAAGTGTCCAGTTCTTCAAGAAACGGACAAGGACATTCTGTTTCATTTCTCTACTATATGTACTTTATAGTTAATCTCGTAAATTCAAGAACTCGTCTTTTTTCGGCCTGCAAAGTTACTTCAATTTGGAAAAAACTGGCAGCTTTTTCTCAAAAACTGCCCGAAAAGAGGAAGAGAATAGTAAAACTTGTAGATAAACTGGCAGTTTTCTATAAAAAAGAATTAAATTTGCGCAGTTTTTCATTCGGAATTCTTTATGAGACTATACAGACCCTGTGTGAATAGGATACGCTTGTGTATCGCTCTGCTGATTGCTCCTTGGCTGGCATGGAGTGTGGCAGCCGGAGACTTTGTGTTGGTTATTGATGCAGGCCACGGCGGACATGACCCCGGAGCCATCGGGCGAATCTCTAAAGAGAAGAACATCAATTTGAATGTGGCTTTGAAGCTGGGACGGATGGTAGAGCAGAATTGTCCGGACGTCAAGGTAATCTATACGCGAAAGAAGGATGTATTCGTTGCGCTGGACCGCCGGGCGGAGATTGCAAACAATGCCAAGGCCGACCTCTTCATCTCTATCCATACCAATGCGTTGGCCAAGAACAAAACCACGCGAGGTGCATCAACGTGGACGCTGGGTTTGGCCAAATCGGATGAAAACCTGGATGTGGCCAAGCGAGAGAACTCGGTAATCTTATATGAGAACGACTACCGCACTCGCTATGCGGGATTCAACCCCAATTCGGCCGAATCATACATCATCTTCGAATTCATGCAGGATAAATACATGTCGCAGAGTGTACACTTGGCTTCGCTGGTGCAGCAGCATTTCCGCAACACTTGCAAGAGGACTGATCGGGGTGTGCATCAGGCGGGTTTTCTGGTGCTGAAGGCCAGTGCCATGCCGAGCATTCTGGTGGAACTGGGTTTCATCTCTACGCCCGATGAAGAGCGGTTCCTGAATACCGAAGACGGAACATCCTCGTTGGCGAAGGGCATCTTCAACGCCTTCCTGACCTACAAGCGCGAGCAGACGATACGGATGGATGGGGAGAAGGCTTTGCCGGAACCTCAGACGGCTGAAGGTAAGGTGGAGGCACCGACGGTAGTGGATGAGCAGGAACGGCCTGCTACCGATGAACCGCCGTTGGTGATAGCAGACCGTCCCGTCGTGACGGAGCAGGCTGCTGCCGATGAACCGGAGCGGAAGCCGGAGGCGGCATCGAAGCAAGGGCAGAAGACCGAATCCCGTCCGGCTGAACAGAAGGTGGTAGAGGGAGAGCGGCCGGTGTTCAAGGTACAGATACTGACAGCTTCGCGTCCGTTGGCCAAGAACGACAAACGGCTGAAGGGACTGCAAGGTGCCGAGTATTACCAGGAGGGAGGTCTCTATAAATATACTTATGGTGCATCTACCGACTATAATCAGGTGTTGCGGACACGACGCACACTGACCGCCCGCTTCAAAGATGCTTTCATCATAGCCTTCAAGGGAGGCAAGAAGGTCAATGTCAATGAGGCGATTGCTGAGTTCAAACGAAATAGAAACAAATAATAATCATGGATTTTACTAAACTTATCTGAATTATGAAGTTGACCAAGGAAGTGAAAATAGGCATGGCCGGTATCGTGGCTCTCTGCGTATTAATATATGGTATCAATTATCTGAAGGGCATCCATCTGTTTAAGCCGACCAGCTATTTCTATGTGCAGTTTCAGGACATCAATGGACTGACCAAATCGAGCCCCGTCTTTGCGGACGGTTTTCGCGTGGGCATCGTGCGGGCACTGCATTACGACTATACCAAACCGGGCAACGTCTTGGCTGAGATTGAGGTGGAACCGGATCTGCGTATCCCCAAGGGCAGTACAGCCGAACTGGTGGCCGAGATGCTGGGAGGCGTAAAGATGACCTTGCTGTTGGCCAACAACCCGCGCGAACGCTATCAGGTGGGCGACACCATACCCGGAAGGCTGAACAGTGGCATGATGGATCAGGCGGCCAAGATGCTGCCGCAACTGGAGAAGATGATGCCGAAGCTGGACTCAATACTGACATCACTGAACACGTTGTTGGCCGACCCGGCTCTGGCTGCTACGCTGCACAATGTGGAGGACCTGACGGCCAGTATGGCCGGTACCAGTCGCCAACTGCAGAGCCTGATGAAAAATGATATTCCGCAACTGACGGCCAAGCTGAATCACATCGGGGAGAATGTGGAGGCCATGACGGACAATCTGAAGCAGATTGACTATGCCGCGGCTATGCAGAAGGTGGATGCTACGCTGGCCAACGTACGTTCGCTGACCGACAAGTTGAATCAGCCGGACAATACCGTGGGACTGCTGCTCAACGACCCGGCACTCTACCAGAACCTGAATGCGACAACGGCCAATGCGGCTGCTCTGTTAGAGGATTTGAAGGCACATCCGAAGCGTTATGTACACTTCTCGCTGTTTGGTAAGAAGGATAAGTAAGAGAGACTCGCGGGCGGCTCCCGCATTGTTGGAATGTGCTTCGAAAAAATGTTTTAAATAGAATTTGTCTAAATAGGAAGCTCCGGATGGAAAAACTGGAAAAGGCTGTTTGAGTGCCTCTAATCAACTTTATATGAATAAAACCAAGTGGGCGGGATTCTTTGTCGGGAATCCTGCTTTTTCTTTGTAAGCTGTTGAACAGTAGGATGTTCGAGAAAAGCAAATCCGCCTCAAATCCCCCTCTGAAGGCCTCTTCTCTTAAGTGGTTGAAACTAAACTCATTATTTCTCTCTTGAAAAAAGCAAGGAAAAACGTATTTGTTTTTTTGAAATAAGATTCCCAATTTTGCAAACGTAGAAGTTATGCTTAATGATAATTGTTAGTTAGCCGTTATGAGTGAAACAAATCATGTCGGGCTGTGGAACCGTTGTCTCGAAATCATACGTGACAACGTTTCAGAGCAGGCGTATAAAACGTGGTTCCTTCCGATAGTTCCCATGAAGTATGCGGATAAGACCTTGGTTCTGCAGGTGCCGAGCCAGTTCTTTTACGAGCATCTGGAGGAGAAGTATGTGGACTTGCTGCGCAAGACCATCTATCGGGTGATTGGAGAAGGTACCAAACTGATGTATCATGTGATGGTGGTGAAGCGTCCGCGTGTAGAAGTGCCGCTTCCTTCCAATCCGCATGGGGGGCATTCTGTTGCCAGAGAGCAGCGGAAAGAGATTCCGCAGCCGCCTGTGTCAGACCTGGATCCGCACCTCAATCCGAACTATAACTTCGATACGTTCATCGAAGGATATAGCAACAAGCTGTCGCGTAGCGTAGGCGAGGCTGTGGCCGAGAATCCGGCCAAGACCATCTTTAACCCGTTGTTCCTCTACGGAGCGTCGGGGGTGGGGAAGACACACCTTGTCAATGCCATCGGTACGAAAATCAAGGAACTTTTCCCTGAGAAACGGGTGCTCTATGTCTCTGCACATCTGTTTCAGGTGCAGTATACCGACTCTGTACGCAACAATACGACCAACGACTTTATCAACTTCTACCAGACCATTGATGTACTTATCATTGACGACATCCAGGAGTTTGCCGGTGTCACCAAGACGCAAAATACCTTCTTCCATATCTTCAACCATCTGCATCAGAATGGCAAGCAGCTCATCTTGACATCCGACCGGGCTCCCGTCCTGCTGCAAGGTGTGGAGGAGCGGCTGATTACCCGCTTCAAATGGGGCATGGTGGCCGAGCTGGAAAAGCCAACCGTAGAGTTGAGGAAGGATATCCTGCGCAACAAGATACGGCGCGACGGACTGCGCTTCCCGGCAGAAGTGGTGGATTATATCGCAGAGAATGTCAGCGACAGCGTACGTGATTTGGAAGGTATCATCGTATCCATCGTGGCGCACTCAACCATCTACAACCGCGAGATTGACATGGATCTGGCACAACGCATTGTGCGCAAAGTGGTGAACAGCGAGAACAAGAGCGTGACGGTGGATGAGATTATCAATGCCGTCTGTACGCACTACGGTTTGGAGATAAAGGCCATTCATACGAAGTCGCGGAAACGCGAGGTGGTATTGGCCCGGCAGGTGGCCATGTATCTGGCCAAGCAATACACCGACTTCTCGATGGCTAAGATAGGCACGCTGATTGGTGGCAGAGACCACGCCACGGTGCTTCATGCCTGCAAGACGGTACGCGAGCAGAAGAATGTGGATAAAGTGCTCGACAAGGATATTGCCGAGATATGTTCTGCTCTGAAGAAATAAGAAGGGGCACTCCCTGAGGAAATCAGAAAGGCACGGAGGTAGCGTAGGACTCACTACGTTCCTCCGTGCCTTTTTTAGGGGATGACTCTTCCTTAGAAACCCTGTTGCTTGATTACCTCCAGCAGTTTTTTCGACATGGCTTCGGCAGCTTCGCGGGTGTATCGCACATCAGTGAATACCTGTGCCAGATTTTCCTTGCCGTTCTCCTCTACAAAGCGGCGGTTCTCGGGCAGCGATTCCTTGTAGGCATAGAGGCGGTCGATGTCGGCGGGAGTGTAGTCGTGATAGACCTCCTCGTGGATGACTGCCTCCAAGGGCAGACGGTCGGTCTGGTCGGGCTGTTCGGCAGGCCATCCTACAGTGACGGTGGTGATGGGGAAGACCAGTTCAGGCAACTGCAATGCCTCAATAATCTGTTCCGGGTTGTAGGTGGTTGTGCCCAGGTAACAGATACCTAACCCTTTCTCCTCGGCTGCTACGCAGAAGGTCTGTGCGGCCAACAGGGTGTCTACGGCACCGGTTACAAACCACTCCGCGTTGTTGTAGCCCGGCTGGGCATGACGGCATTTGCACCACTGGCTGAAGCGTCGCAGGTCGATGCAGAAAGTCAGTACAACGGGGGCATTCTCCACCATTGGTTGGCCGTAGTGGGCAGGTGCTAACCGACGTTTGCGTTCGGCATCGCGGGTCACCACAATGCTGTATGTCTGCATATTTCCGACCGTGGATGCTCTGCAGGCAGTTGTCAGCAGTTCGTCCAACAGTTCTTGAGGAATCTCCCTCGGTTGATATTGGCGGATGCTCCGCCGTTCGTTCATACTCTTCATGATGTCTTTGTTTTTTCTGCAAAAATACAATTTGGTCGGCACATTCGCAACAGTAACCTGCCAAATCCTTTCATCGGCATGATTGAGTGCTTGCTGATAATTATCAACCGAATCAGACTATTATCGGTGTATAAATTCCAATTTTGTGCAAACTTGCTGTTGGTTAATAAATGATAATATGTTGAATATCAGTTTTTATAAGTTGGAGAAATGAAAACTTTGACATAGTTGATAATTTCATCACTGATTTTTTTTGCCAGACCAAAAAACATTCATAGCTTTGCAGCCGAATACAATTATCGACAAACATAACTTCTACATTCTATTGTTTTTTTGATTCTATAAATCTATTTAAATAAAAACACATCCGTGGAAAAGAAGACATATTCTTACGATGAAGCCTATCGAGAGTCGTTGCGTTACTTTCAAGGCGATGAACTGGCTGCCAGAGTGTGGGTCAACAAGTATGCAGTCAAGGATTCTTTCGGCAATATCTATGAGAAATCTCCGGAAGACATGCATTGGCGTATCGCCAATGAGGTGGCCCGCATTGAGGCCAAATACCCTAATGCGCTGAGTCCGGAGGAACTGTTCGAACTGTTCGATCACTTCAAGTACATTGTTCCTCAAGGCAGTCCGATGACCGGCATCGGTAACAATTATCAGGTAGCCTCTCTCTCCAACTGCTTTGTCATTGGTGTGGATGGTGAGGCCGATTCGTATGGAGCTATCTTTAAGGTAGACGAGGAGCAGGTTCAGTTGATGAAGCGTCGCGGTGGCGTGGGGCATGACCTGTCGCATATCCGTCCGAAAGGCTCGCCGGTGAAGAATTCGGCACTGACTTCTACCGGTCTGGTTCCCTTCATGGAACGCTACTCCAACTCTACGCGCGAGGTGGCTCAGGACGGTCGCCGGGGTGCGTTGATGTTGAGTGTCTCTATCAAACATCCCGATTCGGAAGCTTTCATCGATGCCAAGATGACCGAGGGCAAGGTGACCGGAGCTAATGTCTCAGTGAAGCTGACGGATGACTTTATGCAGGCGGCCGTGGAAGGGAAGACGTTCGTACAGCAATACCCTGTCGATTCGTCGAATCCCATCGTGAAGAAGGATGTGAATGCTGCCGATTTGTGGAAGAAGATTGTACACAACGCCTGGAAGTCGGCCGAGCCGGGTGTCCTCTTCTGGGATACCATTCTGCGTGAGTCTGTGCCCGACTGCTATGCCGATCTGGGTTACCGGACGGTTTCGACCAACCCCTGTGGCGAGATACCTCTCTGTCCGTATGACTCGTGCCGTCTCTTGGCCATCAACCTCTATTCGTATGTAGTCAACCCCTTCAAGGAGGATGCTTACTTCGATTTCGACCTCTTCAAGAAACATGTGGTACTGGCCCAGCGCATCATGGACGATATCATCGACCTGGAACTGGAGAAGATTGAGCGCATCATGGAGAAGGTGAACTCTGACCCCGAAAGCGTTGAGGTGAAAGAAACCGAAAGCACGCTGTGGGAGAAGATATATAAGAAGAGCGGTCAGGGCCGTCGTACCGGTGTGGGTATCACGGCGGAAGGCGATATGCTGGCTGCACTCGGCTTGCGCTATGGCACAGAGGAGGCTACGGAGTTCTCTGAAAAGGTGCATCGCACGATTGCCTTGAACGCTTATCGCTCGTCGGTACAGATGGCTAAGGAACGTGGAGCCTTTGAGATTTATGATACCGAGCGTGAGAAGGATAATCCGTTCATCAACCGTCTGCGTGAGGCCGATCCCGAACTGTACGAGGAGATGAAGCAATACGGACGTCGCAACATCGCCTGTCTGACCATCGCTCCTACAGGCACTACCAGTCTGATGACTCAGACCACTTCGGGCATCGAGCCGGTCTTCCTGCCCGTCTACAAACGCCGTCGTAAGGTGAACCCGAATGATACCAACGTACATGTGGACTACATCGACGAAACGGGTGATGCCTTTGAGGAATACATCGTGTTCCATCCCAAGTTCGTTACCTGGATGGAGGCAAAGGGCTACAATCCGGCCCGTCGCTACACACAGGAGGAGGTGGATGCCATGGTGCAGGAGTCTCCTTACTACAAGGCTACATCCAATGACGTGGATTGGCTGATGAAGGTGAAGATGCAGGGACGCATCCAGAAGTGGGTAGACCACTCCATCAGTGTGACCATCAATCTGCCCAACGATGTGGACGAGGAACTGGTGAACCGTCTCTATGTAGAGGCATGGCGATCGGGCTGCAAGGGATGTACGGTCTATCGCGACGGTTCCCGTTCGGGCGTGCTTATCTCTACGAAGGGTGACAAGAAGGCTGATTTGCCTCCCTGCAAACCGCCTACGGTGGTAGAGGTGCGTCCGCGCATTCTGGATGCCGATGTGGTCCGCTTCCAGAACAACAAGGAAAAATGGGTGGCTTTTGTCGGCCTGCTGGACAACCGTCCTTACGAGATATTTACCGGCGTGCTGGATGACGACGAAGGTATTATCCTGCCCAAGAACGTGACGACCGGACACATCATTAAGAATGTGGATGAAAACGGAAACAAACGTTACGACTTCCAGTTTGAGAACAAGCGCGGATACAAGGTCACTATCGAAGGTCTGTCGGAGAAGTTCAATAAGGAGTATTGGAACTATGCCAAGCTAATCTCTGGCGTGCTGCGCTATCGGATGCCTATCATACAGGTTATCAAGTTGGTAGGGTCTCTCCAGTTGGACAGCGAGAACATCAATACGTGGAAGAACGGTGTGGAACGCGCGTTGAAGAAATACATTCAGGATGGTACCGAAGCCAAAGGTAAGAAGTGCCCCAACTGTGGCAACGAGACACTGGTCTATCAGGAGGGATGTCTCATCTGCAAGACTTGCGGTGCTTCGCGTTGCGGATAACCCGAAATAAAAGCAAACGTTTGCATAATTATTTGCACGACTTGAATAGCAGTAACCGCATGAATGCAAGGATTAATCGCTATACTTGCATACCCATTGCGGTTATTGCTATTTCTAAATCTAATATATATGACGTTATCTTTTAATATTGAATATCGCACCAGTTGGGGCGAGGAAGTGAAAGTCCTGGGATCGGTTCCCGAATTGGGCGGCGGAATCTCCGAGAAAGCATTGCCCCTGCATACGGTGGACGGTGTGCATTGGACTGCCGACGTCGACGTGCGGATTCCACGGAACGGGGTGATTACCTATCGTTATGTCATCTGCCGGGGACTGGAGGTCGTGCGGGTAGAGTGGGACAGCCTGCCACGTACATTGCATGTGACGGGCAAGTCGGCCAAGCACTATCGTATTGTGGATTGTTGGAAGAACCTGCCCGAACAGCAGTATTTCTATACATCGGCCTTCACCGAGTCGTTGTTGGCCCATCAGCATCGCGATGCCGTACCTGCAACCTATGGCCGCAGCCTGCTCATCAAGGCTTATGCTCCGTGTGTGGACGAGGATCATTGTTTGGCTCTTTGTGGCAACCAGCCCGCTCTGGGTAACTGGAATCCCCGGCAGGCTGTCTGCATGAGCGATGTCGATTTCCCCGAATGGCAGGTGGAGCTGGATGTGGATAAGCTGACCTTCCCCATAGAGTATAAGTTTGTCTTGTGGAACAAGAAGGAGCAGTGTGTGGTGGCCTGGGAGGAGAACCCCAACCGCTATATGTCCGATCCCCAGCTGCAGGCCAACGAGACGCTGGCGATAGGCGACCGCTACGTTTACTTCAACCTGCCGGCTTGGAAGGGGGCAGGTGTGGCTGTACCGGTATTCTCACTCCGCTCGGAGGAGAGCTTTGGTGTAGGTGATTTCGGTGATTTGAAGAAACTGATCGATTGGGCGGTGGCCACTCACCAGCGGGCTGTCCAGATATTGCCCATCAACGATACCACCATGACGCATACCTGGACTGACTCCTATCCCTACAACAGCATCTCCATCTATGCGTTCCATCCCATGTACACCGATTTGAAGCAGTTGGGTACCTTGAAGGACAAACAGGCCGCAGCGGCTTTCGAACAGCAACGGAGGGAGCTGAATGCACTGCCGCAGGTGGATTATGAGGCTGTCAACCATGTCAAGTGGGAATACTTCCGTCTCATCTTCCGTCAGGAAGGAGAGAAGGTACTTGCCTCCAAGGCTTTCCGCGACTTCTATGAGGCCAATAAAGAGTGGCTGCAGCCATACGCCGTGTTCAGCTACCTGCGCGATGCCTACAAGACACCCGACTTCCGTACCTGGCCGCGCTACAGCCAGTACAATCCCCGCGAGATTGAGAATCTGTGCCGTCCCGAGGGAGTGGATTATCCGCATATCGCCATCTACTACTATATCCAGTTCAATCTGCACAAGCAGTTGCTGGCGGCTACCGAACATGCCCGCAAGCATGGTGTCGTGCTGAAGGGAGATATCCCCATCGGCATCAGCCGCAACAGTGTGGAGGCATGGAAGGAACCGCACTATTTCAACCTGAACGGACAAGCCGGTGCGCCGCCCGATGACTTCTCTGTCAACGGACAGAACTGGGGCTTCCCCACCTACAATTGGGATGTGATGGAGAAGGATGGCTATGCCTGGTGGATGAAACGCTTCCGCAAGATGGCCGAATATTTCGATGCCTATCGCATCGACCATATTCTGGGCTTCTTCCGCATCTGGGAGATTCCGATGAATGCCGTTCACGGCCTGTTGGGACAATTTGTTCCTGCCTTGCCCATGACTCGTGAGGAGATAGAGAGTTACGGGCTGCATTTCCGTGAAGACCTCTTCCTGAAACCCTATATCCACGAATACTTCTTGGGCGAGATGTTCGGACCGCATACCGACTTCGTGAAACAGACGTTCCTCCGCACCACCGATACGTGGGAGGTTTATGAGATGAAGCCGGAGTTTGATACCCAGCGCAAGGTGGAGGCCTACTTTGCCGGAAAGACGGATGCCGACAGCGTGCGTGTACGTGACGGACTCTATGCACTCATCAGCGATGTCCTGTTCCTGCCCGACCGCAACGATCCCTACAAGTATCATCCCCGCATCGGTGTGCAGCACGACTATGTCTACCGGGCGTTGAACGACTGGGAGAAGGCTGCCTTCAACCGTCTGTACGACCATTACTTCTACCATCGTCACAACGACTTCTGGGGTCATCAGGCTATGAAGAAGTTGCCGCAACTGACGCAGAGTACCCGTATGCTGGTGTGCGGCGAAGATTTGGGCATGATACCCGATTGCGTAGCTTGGGTGATGAACGACCTGCGCATCCTCTCCTTGGAGATTCAGCGTATGCCTAAAGACCCGAAGCAGGCCTTCGGCCATCCCGACTGGTATCCATACCGTTCCGTATGTACCATCTCTACCCACGACATGTCTACGCTGCGTGGCTGGTGGGAAGAAGATGCCGCACAGACGCAGAGCTACTACAACACCGTACTGGGTCATGCCGGTGCAGCTCCGGCCTCCGCTACACCCGAGTTGTGTGAGGAGGTGGTGAACGCACACCTGCAGAGCAACTCCATCCTGAGCATCCTCTCTTGGCAGGACTGGCTTTCGGTAGACGGGACGTTGCGTAATCCCGATGCACAGGCCGAGCGTATCAATGTGCCTGCCAATCCGCGTCACTACTGGCGTTGGCGTATGCACCTCACGCTGGAACAGCTGTTGCAGGCCGATGAACTGAATGAAAAGATTCGGGCGATGATTGAAGCTGCCGGACGTTAAGCGGGTCGGCAGATTGTACAAACATATCGGCGAGGCACAGAGCCAGGGAGATTCATCAATGTCTCTATGGCTTTGTGCCTCGCTTTTTTATCGTACCTTTTACGGATGAGGTTACGGGCGTTTACGTTCCAGTTCCTGTAAATTCTCCAACTTCTTGCTCTCCAAAAATTCGTAGATACCGCACAGGTGCTCCTTTACCCGTTTGTTGCCAAACTCGTAGACCTTGGTTACCAGTCCGTCCAGGAAGTCACGGTCGTGGCTCACGACAATCAGCGTGCCATCAAAGTCCATCAGAGCCTGTTTCAAGATATCCTTTGTCTTCATATCCAGGTGGTTGGTCGGCTCATCCAGAATAAGTAGGTTCACCGGCTCCAGCAGCAGCTTGATCATGGCCAGTCGGGTACGCTCGCCGCCGCTCAGTACCTTCACTTTCTTCATCGATGCTTCGGGACTGCCGAACATGAAGGCTCCCAGTATGTCGCGTATCTTGTTGCGTATCTCCCCTTTGGCCACTTCGTCGATGGTTTGGAATACGGTCAGGCTCTCGTCCATCAGCGATGCCTGGTTCTGGGCGAAATAGCCTATCTGCACGTTGTGTCCCAGCGTCAGCGTGCCTTCGTGCTCTATCTCTCCCATAATGCACTTCACCAGCGTCGACTTACCTTCGCCGTTCTTGCCCACGAAGGCCACCTTGTCTCCTCGTTCGATGGTGAGTGTGGCGTTGCGGAATACCGTGTGGTCGCCATAGCTTTTGCCTACCCCTTCCATGATGACCGGGTAGCTGCCGCTGCGTGGCGAGGGCGGGAACTTCAGCCGCAGGGCCGACGTGTCCTCTTCGTCAACCTCTATCAGTTCCAGCTTCTCCAGCATCTTCACCCGGCTCTGTACCTGCAACGTTTTGCTGTAGGTGCCCTTGAAACGTTCAATGAAGTCCTTCGTCTCCTGTATCATCTTCTGCTGCTCGTCATACTGTTTTTGCTGCTGTTCGCGCCGCTCCTTGCGCAGCACCAGGTATTGCGAGTAGTTCACCTTGTAGTCGTAGATGCGTCCCATGGTCACCTCGATGGTGCGTGTGGTGATGCTGTCCACAAACTTGCGGTCGTGACTGATGACAATCACCGCTTTGGCGCTGTTTATGAGGAACTCCTCCAGCCACTGTATGGATTCGATGTCTAAGTGGT
The DNA here is from genome assembly GCA_051875915.1 of Bacteroides sp. Classification (GTDB taxonomy): domain Bacteria; phylum Bacteroidota; class Bacteroidia; order Bacteroidales; family Bacteroidaceae; genus Bacteroides. Next base: position 4,884 of record JBJEHI010000015.1, on the reverse strand, counting down.
TGGTCGGCTCGTCCAGCAGCAGTACGTCGGGATTCTGCAGCAACAGTTTGGCCAGCTCGATGCGCATGCGCCATCCGCCGCTGAAGTCGCTGGTGGGGCGTTGGAAATCTTCCCGGCTGAATCCTAGACCCAGCAGGGCTTTCTCCACATCTTCCTCGAAGTGCGTCAGGTCAATGGCGTAGAACTTCTCGCTCAGTGCCGATACCTTTTCAATCAGCTCCATGTAGCTGTCGCTCTCGTAGTCGGTACGTGTCTCCAGTTCGTGATTCAGGGCGTTGATTTCCGCCTCCATGGCGTGCAGGTGTGCAAAGGCCTGCGATGCCTCTTCAAATACGGTGCGTCCGTCGGCAGTCATCAGGTGCTGGGGCAGGTAGGCTACTACACACTCCTTGGGTGCTGTCACCTTTCCTCGGGTAGGCTGTCGTACGCCGGCCAGTATTTTCAGCAAGGTCGATTTGCCCGCTCCGTTCTTTCCCATCAGGGCGATACGGTCTTTTTCGTTAATCTGGAATGAAATGTCACTGAACAGGGTGGTACCGCCAAATTCGACGGTCAGGCCATCTACTGAAATCATAATTGTCTTCGGTTGTTTGTATGTATAAATGAGGCTGCAAAAGTATATAAAATCCACGAGATTCCATATCGGCAGGGTGAAGAATCTGCTCTTTGGCTTGGTTGTGGAAATGCCCTTTTTTTGATATATTGTTATTTAACCCAAGTTTGATACCGGAAAATATCCATATCCGTTAGTCCTTATTTCGTTACTCCAATCACTTCCTACCACCATCTTATTGTCAGATATGTATAATATACCAGTCTTGCGGTCAAATCCAGAGAATGCACCTTCTTTTAGTTTGCTACTGAATACGACATCGTTGACAGATGAATACCTAACCATGGAGGATTTCAATATATGGACGGTGTCTTCCACACTTGCCATAAAAGATTTATTTCCAATATACGTTTTCATTTACTATCTTTGCAGAAAAGAGAATTAAAAATGGAATATCGTATGAAGAAGTTGTTTATGGCCGCATGGCTTTGGGGAGTGGTTTCACTCCAGTCAATGGCCCAGAGCGTATTGTTTCATACCGGCGATGCCTCCGGCTTTCCTTACCGCATACCGGCCATTGCCACCACTGCAGGGGGTGAGCTGGTTGCGCTTGCCGACCGCCGTCCTTGCGGCAGGGATATCGGCTACGGGCGTGTGGATATCTTGGGCCGTACCAGCTCGGACAACGGCACTACGTGGAGCGAATCGTTTGAGGTGCTGGTGGGTACAGGGCAGGGACCCGACACAGGTTTTGGAGATGCCTGTCTGGTGGCCGACCGCGAGCGCGAGGAACTGCTGCTGGTGTGCGTGGCGGGCGATGTGCCTTACCACCGGTCCACGATAGAGCATAGCCAACGTATGGTGTCGGTCCGTGCCTACCGTGATGCTCCGTCGGGCACATGGAGGTGGGATACGCTCACCGACCACACCGCGTCGGTCTACCTGGACCTGTTTGACTGGCGGGTGAACGGACTCTTCATGTCTTCGGGACGCATCTGCCAGAGCCGTCGGGTGAAGGTGGGCGACTACTACCGCCTGTATGCTGCCCTCTGCACGCATCAGGGCAACTTTGTCCTGTATAGCGACGATTTCGGACGCTCCTGGCAGGTATTGGGCAGTGCCACAGAAAGTTGTGTGCCGAAAGGCGATGAGGCCAAGTGCGAGGAACTGCCCGACGGCAGTGTGCTGATCAGTTCGCGGAAGAGTGGCGGACGCTATTTCAATCTGTTCCGATATGACGATGTGCAGCGTGCACAGGGGCGGTGGGACACCCCGATAGATAGCCGGGAGGCACCCGGTGGCATCTGCAACGAAGGCACGCCGTGCAACGGCGAACTGCTGATGGTGACCCATCGGGGGCAAGCCTACGCCTTGCAGAGCGTACCGGCAGGCCCCAAGCGTACCCATGTAACCATTTATTGGAAGGCATTGTCTCACCCGTCCGACTATCAGACCCCGCTCAGCTTCGCTTCCCATTGGCAGGGGAGCTATCAGGTGAGCCAAACCACATCGGCCTATTCCACCATGACCCTGTTGCCCGACGGACGGGTAGGCTTCTATTGGGAAGAATACGAGCGTGCAGGTGGTTACGACCTGGTGTTCCGGGCCATTCCGCTGGACGACATCCTCCGTTGATCAGCGGCTGCCCAGATAGAGGAAGAACATGCCGAGCAATACCAAGAAGAGGTCGATGGCCTTGCTCTTCAGATTCTTCTCGTGGAAGAAGAGGGCTCCGAAGAGGAAGGAGACAATGACACTGCCTCGCCGTACCATGGAGACGATGGAAATCATGGAGTCTTCGTAGCTGAGGGCATAGAAATAGACGAAATCGGCGGCGCAGAGAAACAGCGAAATGCCCAGTATGGTCCACCGCCAGCGGAAGGGGGTGCTCTCCTTGCGCTTGGGATACCACAACAGCAGCAGCACGGGGCAAAGGATGAAGACCTGATAGAGGTTGTACCACGACTGCACCAGCATGGGATGGAGGCGGGTCATCAGGTACTTGTCATACAGTCCGCTGACGGCTCCGGCTACGGCAGCCAGCACAATGAACAGAATCCACTTGTTGTGACGGAAGTCGATGCCCTCCTTCTTGCCCGATCGGCTCAGCAGGAAGAAGGAGCAGATGGCCAGTCCTACACCAATCCATTGGTAGAGGTTCAGCCGTTCGCCGAACACCAGCATGGCACCTATCAGCACCATCACAGGACGGGTGGCATTGATGGGGCCTACGATGGTCAGGGGCAGATGCTTCATGCCGAAGTAGCCGAACACCCACGAGGAGAGCACGATGAAGGACTTGAGGATGATAAACCGGTGCGCCTCCCATCCGGCCACCGGCATCTGGAAGAACGTGCCTTCCAGTGTGGCAGGACTCAGGTAGGAGAGGAGGATGAACGGCAGGAATATCAGGCTGGAGAAAACGGTGTTCAGAAACAGGATGGGCAGGACGGCATTGTCCTTGAGGGCCTGTTTCTTGAACGCATCATAGAAGCCCAGCAGGGCGGCTGAAAGAAAAGCTAATAGTAACCACATGGCTTGATAGTTTGTTTATTGTAACAGATGGGTGGAAACCGCTCACTGAGGCGTGTCGGATTCCTCCAGAAACAGTTCGTCGGGATATTGGATGTCTGTCAGAAACAGTGCCTGTCCCGGCACGGAGGTGCCGGCTGCGCAACGGTCTTTCTGCTCGATGATGCGGCGGAATCCTTCGACGGACAGCTTGCCTCGTCCCACCTCCAGCAGCGTGCCTACTATCGCCCTGACCATGTTTCGCAGGAATCGGTCGGCCTGGATGGTAAAGCGCCATGTCGTTTCGTCCACCTGTGTCCAGCGGGCCTGCATCAGCCGGCAGTTGTTGGTCTTCACGTCGGTATGCAGCTTGCTGAAGCTGGTGAAGTCCGTGTAGTCAAACAGCACCTTTGCCGCCTCGTTCATCCGTTCGAAGTCGGGCGTGTGGAACAGCCGGTAGCTGTAGGCGCGGTTGAAGGGCGACTTGGCCGTCGTGACAAAGTAGTGATAGGTGCGTGCCGTGGCATCAAACCGGGCATGGGCATCGGCACGCACGGCACGCAGGCGGCATACCGAGATGTCCGGCGGGAGCAGGCGGTTCAGCTTGTCGGCTGTCTGTGCCGTGTCCAGCGGCTGTTCGCTGTCAAAGTGAGCCACCATCAGTCGGGCATGTACGCCGGCATCGGTACGTCCGGCTCCGGTCACCTCCACGTCGCGGCGCAGCAGGGTAGCGAGTGCCTTCATCACGCATCCCTGTACGCTCTCTCCGTTGGGCTGTATCTGCCAGCCGTGGTAGGCGGTGCCGTCGTATGCCAAGTATATAAAGTATCGTTGCACGTTGTTTCTCCTTTTCGCAATTTGCGGGGCAAAGATAGTGCAAATCGAGTGAAGAACTTTCATGCTTGCATGAAAAAGTTTTTCCGAGATGCTCCTCTGCTTGTTTCACTCCTATGGTCAGGTTGTTTCAGTCGTATACTGAGCTTATTTCAGTCGTATACTTAAATACCGTTCAACCCGGGGTGTACGCCTGTACACCGAACGTTGTACACTCGTACACCGAACGTTGTACGCCTGTACACCGAACGGTGAACGGTAACTAAGTATACGACTGAAACAACCTAACCATAGGACTGAACCTATCTCCCTATAGGACTGAGGGAACATCACCTCCTATGGGTTTTCATCTTATACCTATATATATAAGGTACGTGTGGGGCGCAACATTATGCGCCCAAAGCCACACGACAGCGGGTTCAGGGCGCAAAATGTTGCGCCCCTACAGTTATAACGACCATTCTATCAATCTGCTGTTGTAAAAACGAGACATGAATAAGGCGAGTGCCACATCGGCCGTTGGTCTCTTTGGGGGCAGGTGTGGCAAAAATCCGTTTCGTGAATCTGAAAATAAGGGGATGATGATAGTGCGGGTTTGAGATAAAAATCATATCTTTGCGACATGAAGACAATGGCATATACCTCCAACATTCAATACTGCTCCCTCGGGATGAACCGTTTAGGGGGGGTAATGGCGTTGCCGTAACGTTTCCATCTACACACGCAGGTACAGAGCCTTCCGTCCATGTCACACCACGACATGGGCGGAAGGCTCTGTCGTTATAGGCATAATTCCATATAAACAATATACAGCATGAGAAAGATTCGACTTTTAACGATGGCAGTGCTTGCAGCGACGTTTGCAAGCTGCTGCAACGACGACGAGGTGGCACAAGTTGCCTCCTCTATCAAGGTATCGGCCAGCATCGCAGCTACCCGTGCCGGCTACAGTAGCGACAACCTGCCGCAGACCTTCTACCTGACTA
>JBJEHI010000014.1:0-23148 GCA_051875915.1 Bacteroides sp. | reverse complement strand
ACCTCCTATCAGCAGGGGAATGTCCAATCCTGCCCGCTCCAGTTCAAGCGCCACATGCACCATCTCGTCGAGCGACGGGGTGATGAGCCCGCTGAGTCCTATCATGTCCACCCGTTCTTCGATGGCTCGCTGCACAATGGTTTCGGCAGGCACCATCACACCCAGGTCGATGATTTCGTACCCGTTGCACGCCATCACTACCGAAACAATATTCTTGCCGATGTCGTGTACGTCACCCTTCACCGTAGCCAGCAGCACCCGTCCGGCGGGTGCTGCCCCCTCCTGCTTTCCCGCTTCGAGCGCGGGTTGCAGTATGGCCACAGCCTGCTTCATGGTACGGGCCGTCTTCACCACCTGAGGCAGGAACATCTTGCCGGCCCCGAAGAGGTCGCCCACGCGGTTCATGCCCGCCATTAGCGGGCCTTCAATGATGTCCACCGCCCTGGGGTACACCTGTAACGCTTCCGCCAAGTCGGCCTCCAGGTAGTCGCCCACCCCCTTGACAAGGGCATAGAGCAGCCGCTCGTCCAACGTTGCCTGACGCCATTGCTGATGGGCAGACGCATCGGCAGGCGAAGCCTTCTGACCGGCAGCCTTGGCCGCTTCGGCTTCCGCCTTCATCCGTTCGGCTGTCTCTATCAGCCGCTCGGCCGCATCGGGACGGCGGTTCAGCACTACATCTTCGATGCGCTCCAGCAAATCAGCCGGCAGGTCGGTGTAGAGTACGGAAGAGGCCGGATTGACAATGCCCATATCCATGCCCTGACGGATGGCGTGATAGAGGAAGACGGCGTGCATGGCCTCACGGATGTAGTTGTGGCCTCGGAAAGAAAAGGAGAGGTTGCTCACCCCGCCGCTGACATGCGCTCCGGGCAGGTTGCTGCGTATCCATCCGGCTGCTCGTATGAAGTCCACCGCATAGTTGTTGTGCTCCTCCATGCCGGTGGCAATGGCCAGCACGTTGGGGTCGAAGATGATGTCGTGCGGATTGAAGCCCACCTCGTCCACCAGCAGGCGGTAGGCGCGGGCACACACCTCGATGCGACGTTCGTAGCTGTCGGCCTGGCCGCGCTCGTCGAAGGCCATCACCACCGCTGCCGCACCGTAGCGTTTCACGGCTCTGGCATGTTCCAGAAACTTCGCCTCACCCTCTTTCAGCGAGATGGAGTTGACGATGCACTTGCCTTGCACACACTTCAGACCGGCCACTATCACCTCCCACTTGGAGGAGTCTATCATGACGGGGACGCGGGCAATGTCGGGTTCGGAGGCTATCAGGTTCAGGAAGTTGACCATCTCGGCCTCTGCATCCAGCAGGCCGTCGTCCATATTGATGTCGATGACCTGCGCCCCATCTTCCACCTGGCGGCGGGCGATGCTCAGCGCCTCATCGTATTTCTTCTCATTTATCAGCCGCAGGAACTTGCGCGAGCCGGCCACGTTGCACCGCTCGCCCACGTTCACAAAGTTGTTTTCGGGCTTCACCTCCAGCAGTTCCAGTCCGGAGAGCCAAAGGCTTTCGGGCCGGGGGACAGGCTGATGCGGCTTGGCCCCCTCTACCAACGCACCGTAGCGTGCGATGTAGGCATCCGTCGTACCGCAGCATCCGCCGATGATGTTCACCAGTCCTTCGCTGATGTACTCGGCCACCTCACGGGCCATGTTGTCGGGGGTCTGGTCGTACTGCCCTAAGCTGTTGGGCAGACCGGCATTGGGATAGGCACTGATGTAGTAAGGAGCACGGGCAGCCAGCTGCTGCAAACAGGCCTTAAGCTGACGGGCGCCAAACGAACAGTTCAGACCTACCGAGAAGAGGGGAGCATGCTGCACCGAAGCCAGGAAGGCCTCCAATGTTTGTCCGGAGAGGGTACGCCCATCCGTATTAGAGACGGTAACCGAGAGCATGAGCGGCACCTGTCGCCCCATCCGCTGCATGGTCTCTTCGGCAGCATAAATAGCAGCCTTGGCATTTAGCGTATCAAAAATGGTTTCGATGAGCAGGGCATCCACACCCCCCTCCAGAAGAGCCTCCATCTGCTCGCAATAGGCATCGGCCAGCTGGTCGAAAGTGAGTGAGCGAAAGGCGGGATTGTTCACATCGGGACTCATGGAGCAGGTCTTGTTGGTAGGGCCTACCGAACCCGCTACGAAGCGGGGTTTGTGAGGGGTAAGGGCTGTAAACTCATCGGCTACCCGACGGGCGATTCGGGCCGCCTCCAGATTGATTTCGCGCACGTATTCTTGTACATGGTAGTCGGCCATGCTGACGCGCGTGGCATTGAACGAGTTGGTCTCTATGATGTCGGCACCAGCCGTCAGGTATTTGCGATGTATGTCGGCAATGATATCGGGACGTGTCAGGCAGAGCAGGTCGTTGTTTCCCTTCATCTGTCCGGGCAGGTGGGCGAAGCGTTCGCCACGAAAGTCCTCTTCGGTCAGTCCGCACTGCTGTATCATGGTGCCCATGGCACCATCCAGAATCAGAATGCGCTGACGCACCAATTCGTTGATTGTATTCATGATTGTATGTATATATATAATAGGTAGAGGGAGGGCGGATTTACCGCTTGAACATTCTGGCCATATCCCTCTTGTCGTCTTTCTCACGCAGGGATTCGCGCTTGTCGTACTGTTTCTTTCCCTTCGCCAGGGCTATCACCAGTTTGGCCAGCCCCTTCTCGTTGATGAACAGCCGCACGGGCACGATGGTGAAACCCGGGTCCTTGGTACCTCTGGCCAGCTTGTCCAGCTCCTTCTTCGTCAGGAGCAGCTTGCGCTCGCGGCGCGAGGAGTGATTGTTGTACGAGCCGTAGAAGTACTCGGCAATGTGCATGTTCTTCACCCACAGTTCACCGTTGGCAAAGTAGCAGAAGGTATCTACCAGGCCGGCCTTCCCCAGTCGGATTGACTTGATTTCGGTTCCCGTCAGCACGATGCCGGCGGTGTACGTATCCACCAGCTCGTAGTCGAAGGTGGCGCGTTTGTTCTTGATGTTGATAGCGGGTTGTTTCATAAGGTGCAATCGTTAGGAAGAGGAGTGTCGGGGTAACGGGGTCAGTTGAGCAGGATGGTCAGTCGCGTGAAGGCCCACTCTATCAGCACGGGACAGACGATGAGCAGCACCGACGAGATGACGGTGAAGCGCAGGCGGTTTTCGTCGGCTATCTGCATCAGTGCGGCACTGCCCTCCCACACCACATAGACAATGTAGAACTGCAGCAGCAGGGCAATGATGGCAAAGTCTGGCAGAATACCCAGAATGATACGTAGCAGAAACAAAACCACCAGTGCGTAGCCGGCAAACTGACGGGCCAAGGCGGGATTGTCATCAAGCCCCATCAGATGGACACACATGGCGTTGATGAGATAGGCAGCCAGGAAATAGCCACCGAACAGCGATACTGCCACGGCACAACATTGGCGCATGGCATACTGGAAGCTCTGCGGGCCGTCCCACCCCATCGTGAACAACGTACCGATGAAGACCGACAAGGCACATAAACCAATCATAGGATAGACGAAGGAGGTGTACACCTTCCGCCTATCCTCTAAACGAATTTCCTCCCAAGCACGGGCCGGGGAGGAAATCAATGACATCGCGAGATGAAATAATTCTTTATAGTTCAAGTATCAATGGCAATTTAATTGGATGTTTCGGGTTTATACTCCACGGTATAGACCTTTTCCTGCGCTTCGGTCATCTCCGTGCTGTACGAGTTCACTTGCGTTACAATCTGAACCTGTGTCGGATAAGCCCCCATACCCTTCTTCGACATATAGATTCTGAACACGTCATCCAGGTTGTAGGCTCTCAAATACACGCCCAGATATCCACCTTCGGAAGCATACTCATAAGAGGTATAGTTGGAGGTCAATGCATTGCCCTTGGCATTCAGGCGCAGATGCAGACGCAGGATGTCGCCGTTGTCGGCTTCCTCATCGGTATAGTAAACCAGCGTCACGTAGTTTTCGGCCTTCTTTACCGAGAACTGCACCGGCAGCAACAGCGTGGTTGCGTCCCAAAACTCGGGCTTCGACTGACCGTATTCCATCGTAATGATGGGCGACGTAGCGATGGAGTCCTGCGGGAGGGCATCCTCTTCCTTACCACCGACTACCTGTACCGTGTTGTCCAGCGTAATCAAGCCCTGCAGCGTAACGCCGTCCAGCGTCTTGGTCGTTTCATTCGGTTCCAGTCCTTCAGCCGTATAGATAAAATAGACCAAGTGACCGTCGAACGTAGAAAGTTTGGTGCCATTGGCCTCGATGGCTGCCACCGATGCATACGAAGGCGTGATGGTATAGCCATTGTTCAGTTTGAAGTAGTAACTGCCGTAGCTTGAATAGAGCTTGCCATACATAGATTTGGTCGGTACATAGTCATTGTCCGAATCCAGACAGGATGTGAACGATACGCCCATCAACAGCATGAGGGCAGAAAGCATTAATAGTTTAAGTTGTTTCATTGTCTTATTATTATTTGAGTTGCAAAAATATACAAAAGATACGAGGTACGATAGCCATTCCCCGTTTTTTTATTGTTTTTAAGAATAAATGCAAGATGCGTACAAATACTGCATCACCCCTCCGATATTTAACATTTATTACGGAAGGATTGGCGTAGGATTCATGCGACTGCCACAGCGCCAACCACATTAAAAACAGGCTACCATTTGCAAGTTACAACCGATTGTCGTACTTTTGCTCGTAGAATCAACAACAACAGGTGACGATGGAAGCAAAACGACTGAAACGACTGCCCGTGGGCATACAGACTTTTTCTGAAATACGGGACTACGATATGCTATATATCGACAAGACGGAGTACATCCGCAAGATGGTGGAACTCAGCAAGTATATCTTCCTGAGCCGTCCGCGCCGATTCGGCAAGTCCCTGCTTATCTCCACCCTACAGGCCTACTTTGAGGGACGGAAGGAACTGTTCAAGGGACTGGCCATCGAACGGCTGGAGCAGGAGTGGACAGCCTATCCCGTACTGCGATTTGACATGTCGTTAGGCAAGCACATGGAGAAGGAACAGCTGGAACGCTACCTCGGATCGCGACTGGCCGTGTACGAGCCGAAATATGGCATCAACCAACCGGCTGCTGATAACAATGTCAGATTAACCGATCTCATCTCTGCGGCTTACGAGCAGACCGGCCGGTCTGTGGTCATCCTCATCGACGAATACGATGCGCCGCTGCTCGACGTGGTGCACGAGGAGACACAGCTGCCCATCCTGCGCAACGTGATGCGCAACTTCTACTCTCCGCTGAAGGCATGCGACCCCTACCTGAAGTTTGTCTTTCTGACCGGCATCACCAAGTTCTCGCAACTCAGCATCTTCAGCGAGCTGAACAACCTGAAGAACATCTCCATGCTGCCCGAATATGCCACCCTCTGCGGCATCAGCAAGGAGGAGATGCTCAGCCAGATGACCGACTATATAGACGACCTGGCCGTCTATCAGGAGATGACTCGTGACGAAGCCATCGAGGCGTTGCGCCGACAATACGACGGCTATCACTTCACTTGGCCTTCGCCCGACGTGTTCAACCCCTTCAGCCTGTTCAATGCCATGCAGGACCGGGAGCTTAACAGCTACTGGTTTGCCTCAGGCACACCCACCTATCTGCTGGAGATGATGCGGAAGTTTGATGTCATGCCCTCTGATTTGGCTGCCATAGAGGCCTTGGCTTCCGAGTTTGATGCCCCTACCGAAGGCATGGTCTCCATCATTCCGTTGCTCTACCAGAGCGGCTATCTGACTATCAAGGCGTACGACCGCACCAGCAAAGTCTATCTGCTTGACATACCCAATGCCGAGATACGTGTCGGACTGATGGACAGCCTTCTCCCCAACTATGTGGGACGATTGGGAGGTCGCGGGCTCACAACGGTAGGCAAGATGTATAGCGCACTCTATCATGACGACCTTGACGGGATGCTCCGTCTCCTGCAAGCCTATCTGCTCACCGTGCCCTACTGCAATCAAACTGACAGCGAGGGGCATTACCAGCAGATGCTCTACATCATCTTCTCCCTGCTGGGGCGGTATGTGGATGTGGAGGTACACACGCCGACAGGCCGTGTGGACATGGTGATGCGCACGGCCAAAGCCCTTTACCTCTTCGAACTGAAACTCAACCAGAGTGCCGAGGCCGCCATGCGGCAGATGGACCTAAAGGAGTATGCCTCGCGCTTTGCCCTTGCCGGACTGCCCGTCATCAAGATTGGCATCAACTTCGACTCCGAGCGACACACCATCAGCGACTGGGAGATAAAGGAATGACTGGCATTTTGTAGGGAGGCGGAGTTGGTATACACCCACAAGCATTTATCTTTAAAAGAAGTGTGCTTTATCTTTAAAAGAAATCGGCCTTATCTTTAAAAGAAATGAGCATCTTCTTTAAAAGAAATGAGCGACACATCAGACGATGGCGGCAAAAAGCTCCAGATGCTCGTCTACATACGCAGCCACACGGGCGGTATACTCCTCCTCCTTCTCCAGGAACTCGTCTTCCAGTTCGTCGAACGCCTCGTATTGCTCGTACATGGCCATGAACTCATCGTCGGTACGCTCGCGCTCCAGATCGGCCCGATGGGCATCGTAAATCTTGCGGGCAGCATAAATCAGCTTGTGGAGGTCGCCTACCTCCCACAGACGCATCACCCGCGCAAAGGGATTGTCGAAGATATAGCCCCCGTAGCCATTCTGTATCAGCTGGCAGAAGCCGCCCTCCATCAGTTCGTCACGCAACAGGCGATAGGCCAGCAGGGTGTGCTGCTCGCCCGTCAGCAGCGGCATGGTCTCTGCCGTCAGCTGTCCGCCTATCCGCTGCAGATAGGCATCGGTAAACACTTGTATGAATGCGTCCATTCCCTCCTGGGCGGCCTGACGCAATGCCGCATCTGCAATCTCTATCTGCTCTTTCATATCCATTCTTTTAGGATTTGTCGGTAACTTATGGTCCGAAGACCCGTTTTGCGTGCAAACTTACACAATAATCTGCGTTTTTTATGTAAGTTTGCGCCACGATTACAGATGATGACATGAAATTACTTTGGATAGACCTGAACAGTTCGTATGCCCACTCTTCGCTGGCACTGCCAGCCCTGCATGCCCAGACGGGCGACATGGCAGGAGTGGAATGGGAAGTGGTGTCGGCCACCATCAACGAGCAAGCGGGAAGCGTGGTAGAGGAGATTGTACGGCATCGGCCCGATATAGTGGCAGCTACGGCCTGGCTCTTCAACCACGAACAGCTGATGCACATCGTTGCCCGCCTACGTGCCTTGCTGCCGCAGACGGACGTCATATTAGGCGGACCGGAGTTTCTGGGCGATAACGAGGCTTTCCTCCGATGCCATCGGTATGTAGATGCCGTGTTCCGCGGAGAGGGAGAAGAGGAATTTCCCCGCTGGCTGGCCTGCCATCGGGAGCGAGACCGATGGAACGAGATAACAGGGCTCTGCTACCTGGACGACGAGGGCAGGTATTGCGACAACGGGACGGCCCGCGTCCATGCCTTCGACCGACTGGTGCCTCCCGAAGCAAGCCGTTTCTTCCCTTGGGGGAAACCGTTTGTGCAGTTAGAGACCACGCGCGGCTGCTTCAACACATGCGCCTTCTGCGTAAGCGGAGGCGAGAAACCGGTACGCACGCTCTCCCTATCGGCCATCCGGCAACGGTTAGACACCATCCGGGCACACGGCATACGCAACGTGCGCGTGCTTGACCGCACCTTCAACTACAACAACCGAAGGGCCAAGGAGTTGCTGCGCCTCTTCCGGGAGTATCACCCCGACATCCGCTTCCATCTGGAAATCCATCCGGCCTTGCTGTCGGATGAGCTGAAGGAGGAACTGCAGCACATGCCGGACGGCCTTCTGCACCTGGAGGCGGGCATACAGAGCCTACACGAAGAGGTGCTGCAGCAATGCCGCCGACAAGGCCGGCTGACCGATGCGCTGGAGGGACTGAGGTTCCTCTGCGCCCTACCCAATGTGGTGACCCATGCCGACCTGATAGCCGGACTACCCCTCTACCGACCGGAACAGCTATTCGAAGATGTACGCACGCTGGCCGCATACAAAGCCGGTGAAATACAGTTAGAGTCGCTCAAGCTGCTGCCGGGCACGGAGATGCGCCGACGAGCGGCAGAGCTGGGCATCGTCTATGCTCCCCTACCCCCATACGAGGTGTTGCAAACCGAACAGATAGAGAACGGCGAACTGCAGACGGCCCGGCAACTGTCCCGCCTGCTGGATGCCTTCTACAACACCGAAGCCTGGCAGGAAGTGACGCGCAGCCTTATCCTGCAGGATGCAGACTTTCTGCATCTGCTACTCAAAGAGATGGCGGAGGGGAACCTCATCGACCAGCCACTAAGCCTGGAGCGACGCGGGTGTCTACTCTACGACTTCTGCAAACGGCACTATCCGGAACGTCTGAACGACGTGAGCATGGCATGGATAGAGGCCGGCCTGTCGCTGAAGAAAGCTCCGGCAGAGCGAGTCCGCACCAAACGCCAACAGTTGCCTGCCGAATGGGAAACAATCTATGGCGAGTACAAGCCGACACTGCGCATCTGCTACCTTCCGGTCGGCAAGGAGGAAGGTCAGGGGTACTGGTATGGCTACGAATCGGAAGTGCAGCAGCCACGTCCCGTGTTCAAGGCTGTAGCCAAAAGAGTGAGACCTCTTTCTTGCAAAAGTTGAACAAAATATCGACGGAAATCAAATATAATGCGTATATTTGTACCTTGAAACAACCGACTCCCCCCAAAGAAGGAGAGAGACGACCGATTATCAACTCTTTAAAGACAAACATTATGGCAAAAAGAAGAACACTGAAGAAAAGCGTGAACTACATAGCAAGCGAACTGTTTGCCGAATGCCTCTCGGCCAGCATCATCAATCCCAAGGTAAATCAGGCAGAAGCCGACAAGGTACTGGCCGAGATTCTGGATATGCAGAACGAATTTCTGAGCCGCATCAGCCATACAGAGCCGGGTAATGTAAAGGGATTCTACAGCAAGTTGCGCACCGACCTGCAGGCTGCCGCCAGCCAGATTGTTGAGCACATGAACCAACTGACTGCCGAATGAAGCAAGCCCTCTGCCGCTTTATCTACCACCGCATATTGGGTTGGAACTATCTGATAACGGTGCCCGAATTTGACAAATGCGTCATCTGTGCCGCCCCTCATACCTCCAACTGCGACCTCTTCATCGGCAAGCTGTTCTATGGCTCGTTAGGAAGAAAGACCAGTTTCATGATGAAAAAGGAGTGGTTCTTCTGGCCGTTGGGACCTATATTCCGCTCTATGGGAGGCATCCCCGTGGACCGCGGGAAGAAGACATCACTGGTCGAGCAGATGGCCGAACGCTTTGCCCACAGCCGGCAGTTCCATCTGGCCATCACTCCCGAAGGGACGCGCAAGGCCAATCCGAACTGGAAAAAGGGGTTCTATTACATTGCACTGAAAGCGAAGGTTCCCATCATGCTGATAGGCATCGACTATCCGTCGAAAACCATCGCTGCAACCAAAGCCTTGATGCCGACGGGCAATCTGGAAGAGGACATGCGCATCATAAAAGACTATTTCAAAGGGTTCCGAGGACGGATTCCCGAAAACTTTGCCATCTGACGTTGCCGCACAGGATGTCGGCATCGTTCAGATAATAGAGGGCAGCCGGTTTGGCTGCCCTCTATACTTTATCCGGCCTACACCAACCTGCTCATCGGCGCAGGTAGTAGTTGATGGTGGTCACCACACGCACGCTCTTGATATAGGGCGTATTCGCATCTCTGTCGGAAATGGAGAACTGGCCTTGCGAAGCGTTACGTATCTTGCCCAGCTTGCTGTCCGAGTCCTTGGCAAACTTCTCGGCCGCTGCCCGTGCATTCTTCGTAGCCTCCTCTATCATTTGGGGCTTGATGCTGTTCAGGCCGGTAAATTCGTAAGCGACATTGTAGCGATAGTCTCCTCCGGTGATGGCAATGCCCTGCTTCAGCAGTTCGGCCTGCTCGGCCATCAACTGGCGTACTTTATCCACATTTCTCGACGTCACCGTGATGACCGAAGTGGCATTGTATCGGTAGTGGATATTGGTGTTGCCGTAGCGTTCGGCCTGCATATCTATCACCTCGGGAGGGGCAATGCTGATTTCCGTCTCCTCTATTCCGTTGTTCTTCAAGAAGGCGACAATGGCCGTATTCTTCTTTGCCATGTTCTCGTAGAGCAAGGCAGGGTCATCACCAATGTCCTTATATACCAAGGGCCATACCACCTTGTCGGCAGGAACCTCCATCTCTGCCAGTCCCTTCACACTGACCACCCGCTCCTTGTCGGTAAAATTCTCCAATGCGCTTTTCAGACAATTGCCCACTACCACCATACCAATGGCCAGAATCAGGGCTTCCCATCTCAGATTTTTCATAACATATCTATTTAAAAGATTCAATCAATCATCTTTCTGTCACCCAACAAAGGTAACGTATTACACTATACGAATGTTCATTTTTAGAGTATTTAATAAAATAAGCGCACTCGCAGGAACATTCTTAGTGAAAAAGCCGTATTTTTGCCTTGATGAACAAAGAGTCTCGCACAAGACCCTGGCATCTAATCACAACGATAAATAAACAACGCTCACATTATGAAAACCAACCTCAGCTCACAAATCACTCTTAACAGAGTCTCTCCCAGGTATTACAAACCTGAGAACGCCTTTGAACGCTCGGTGCTCACCCGACTGGAAAAGATTCCGACAGACATCTACGAATCAGTGGAAGAGGGAGCCGAACAGATAGCTCTCGACGTGGCCCAGCTGATACGCGACAAGCAGAAAGCAGGCCGATTCTGCGTCCTGGCACTGGCTGGCGGCAATTCACCTCGCCAAGTCTACTCCGCCCTCGTGCGGATGCACAAGGAGGAGGGGCTCAGCTTCCGCAACGTCATCGTATTCAATCTGTATGAATACTATCCGCTGGCTCCGGATGCCATCAACAGCAACCTGAACGCACTGAACGAGATGCTGCTGAATCATGTAGACATTGACAAACAGAACGTCTACAGTCCGGACGGCACCATCCCCAAAGACAACATATTTGAATACTGCCGCCTGTACGAGCAGCGCATCGCGAACTTGGGCGGTCTGGACGTAGCCATCATCGGCATAGGCCGCGTAGGAAATATCGGGTTCAACGAGCCCGGCTCACGGCTCAACTCCACAACCCGCCTCATCCTGCTGGACAACGATTCGCGCAACGAAGCCTCCAAGACCTTCGGCAGCATCGAAAGCACCCCCATCAGTTCCATCACCATGGGCGTCTCTACCATACTGAATGCCAAGAAAATATACCTCACAGCTTGGGGCGAGGAGAAGGCGCACATGGTGAAAGAGTGTGTAGAGGGAGCCATTACTGACACCATACCGGCCTCGTACCTGCAGACACACAACAATGCCCGCATCGTGACCGACCTGTCGGCCGCTGCCAATCTGACCCGTATCCAACGGCCCTGGCTGGTTACATCCTGCGAATGGAACGACAAGCTGATACGAAGTGCCATCGTCTGGCTCTGCCAGCTGACTAAAAAGCCCATTCTGAAACTGACCAATAAGGACTACAACGAAAACGGGCTGAGTGAACTGCTGGCACTGTACGGCTCGGCCTACAACGTGAACATCAAGATATTCAACGACCTCCAGCATACCATTACAGGATGGCCGGGCGGCAAGCCGAATGCCGATGACACCTATCGTCCGGAACGAGCCAAACCTTATCCGAAGCGCATTGTGGTATTCTCGCCCCATCCGGATGATGATGTCATCTCCATGGGCGGTACCATCCGCCGGTTGGTAGAGCAGAAGCACGATGTACACGTAGCCTATGAAACCAGCGGCAATATCGCCGTAGGCGATGAGGAGGTCATCCGTTTCCTGCACTTCATCAACGGATTCAACCAACTGTTCAATGACAATGCCGACCAAATCATCAAAGAGAAGTACACCGAAATACGCAACTACCTGCGCAATAAGAAGGACGGCGATATGGATACCCGCGACATCCTGACCATCAAAGGGCTGATCAGACGTGGCGAGGCCCGTACTGCCTGCACCTACAACAACATTCCGCTGGATCATTGCCACTTCCTGGACCTGCCCTTCTACGAAACAGGGAAAATCCAGAAGAACCCCATCAGCGAGGCAGACGTCGAGATTGTGCGTCATCTGTTGCAGGAGGTGAAGCCTCATCAGATCTTTGTGGCAGGTGACCTGGCTGATCCGCACGGTACACACCGCGTCTGCACCGATGCCGTATTTGCAGCCATTGATCTGGAGAAGGAAGCGGAAGCAGAATGGCTGAAGGATTGTCGTATCTGGATGTACCGCGGTGCTTGGGCCGAGTGGGAAATAGAGAATATCGAAATGGCAGTACCTATCAGTCCGGAAGAGCTTCGGGCCAAACGGAACTCTATCCTGAAGCATCAAAGCCAGATGGAAAGCGCTCCTTTCCTGGGTAATGACGAACGACTCTTCTGGCAACGAAGCGAAGACCGAAACAGAGCAACAGCCTCGTTGTACGATAGCTTGGGACTGGCATCCTATGAAGCCATGGAGGCTTTCGTGGAATACGTTCCTCTATAAACACTTTATTATATAATCATTTTGTCAGCAAATAAGACAAATAGTCTACTATTTGCTGACAATTTGTCAAATAATTTATCACATTCCGATTGGCACCGAGTTTGCTATACAGTTAGCGAACAGCGGTTCGAGAGCCGACAGACCCACAAGTCGGGAAGCCCTTGAAACGCAGTCCGAAACAAAAACTAACATGTATAACTTAAACAATAGGAGATTAGAACTATGATGCCAGTAAGAAGAAACCAGAATTGGTTACCGAGTATTTTTAATGATTTCTTTGACAACGAATGGATGGAAAAGGCCAATGCTACGGCTCCCGCCATCAATGTGTTTGAAACAGAAAAAGAGTACAAGGTGGAACTTGCTGCCCCGGGCATGACCAAAGAGGACTTTAACGTTCACATCGACGAAGAGAACAATCTGGTCATTGCCATGGAAAAGAAAAGCGAACACAAGGAGGAGAACAAAGAGGCCAAGTCAGAAGGACGCTACCTGCGCCGTGAATTCTCGTACACAAAGTTCCAACAGACCATGATTCTGCCAGACGATGTGGACAAAGAGAAAATTTCAGCCAACGTAGAGAACGGAGTACTGAACATCAACCTGCCTAAGTTTACCGCTCAAGAAAGAGAAAAGGCCAAGAAGGTGATTGATGTAAAATAAGCCAGCGTGTTGACCCAATAACTCAGAGAGAGGATACGAATGCCTTCGTACCCTCTCTCTGTTTTTTATAGGTCTTTTCCCGAAAGATATCCTCCATCAGGCAATACCAATTAACTTATGTGTCTGCAAGCTCAACCGCCACCGGGGATGCTGCATGACGCAAGCAACTGTAGCTTCGATATTGGCTCCCGAACAGGGCTGGAGGAAAAAATGTCGGGCAGGCAAATTCTCATAAGGAGCAATTTCCTGACCCTCATATACTACCTTAACCTCATCCATCCTGCGCAGCCTCAGCGTTCCTCCTTGCTTAGGTGAGCAGGTCACCCAATCGATGTTCTCCGGCAGCACATGCGTTCCATTCGTCTCGATACAGACAAAACGTCCGGCCTCATGCAAACGCTCTACCAAATCGACATCTACCCATAGAGAAGGCTCTCCCCCCGTCAAAATCACCATTGTTGCCGGATAACGCAGCACCTCAGCCATTATCTCATCATCCGTCATCATCACTCCCTCTTCATGACGGGTATCACAGAACGGACATTTCAGATTGCATCCGGAAAAACGGATGAAAACGGCCGGCGTACCTGTATGAAATCCCTCTCCCTGAAGGCTATAGAATATTTCATTAATCTTTCTCATAGATAGCGGTGTTCGACTCGGATTCGCGTACTTCCACCTTAAAGCATTCAGGAATACGCTCGCAAATCCAACGGGCTATATTTTCTGCAGTAGGATTAAATGGCAGCACTTCATTGAGATTCCGATGGTCCAGTTGTCCTTTCACCTCTTGCTTGATATGACTAAAATCAACTACCATACCATCTGCATTCAGTTCTTTTGCGCGGCAATAGACGGTGATAATCCAATTATGCCCATGTAAATTTTCGCACTTGCTACGATAAGATAGAGACAAGCTGTGGGAGGCCGAAACCTCCATACGTTTGATGACTGTATACATAAACCTCTCTTCTTTATTTAAACAAATTGACCAGAGTGGCAATCATGGTAGCCAATGAGGCAGCAGAGGTTCCCATTCCAATAATCTCAGCAGGAGTCATCTTCTTCCTGGAATCCTTACTCGGCACAATAATCTCACAGCCCGGCTCGATAGCCTTGTTATTGCCGGACCTCAATCGTGATACCGTTCCGTTCATATAGACCACATACGCCTTACGCTTCTTGGCATCATTGCCGAATCCACCGGCTTGATTGATGTAATAACGCAAATCTTCACCTTTCTTATACAATACGGTATTCGGATACATCACAGCGCCGTTGATTTTCACTGTGCTTACATATTCAGGCACATAAAGTATATCCCCCTCACGCAACACCATGTCATAGTCGGAGCCAGGACTCTGCAATGCCTTCTCCAGACTGATACCCACGGAATAGGTATCTGAGGTATCCAGTTTTTTGATTGAGATGGAATCACCGGCTCCCTGTTGTGCCATACGTATAGCATCTTCCTTACGTCGTATCTCCTCCTCAGTCATCTGACGAATCAAGCGTGCTCCCTTCACATAAGCATCAGGAGTCACTCCACCGGCCTTGTTTATCAGGTCACTTAAACGTTCATTCTTTTTGGATAAAGCGTAACTGCCACTAAACAGCACTTCGCCACCCACCGTTACATTCTGCTGACGATGATAAGCCGGAGATTTACGGATATACACTTCATCGAAAGGCTGCAGATGAAAGTCTCTGCCCACTTCACCCAATGTCAGTCCATCATTCAAGTCAAGCGAAAAACTTTCGCCGACGGTAGTAGAGAAATTCGTACTTTGGGGATCCTTGACTCGACGAGCCACCTCTACTTTTGCCGTAGCAGCCGACTCCAGAAGTCCTCCTGCCTGCACAATCAAGTCCTCTACCGTCATATTGTCTGAATAGAAATAGGTTCCCGGGTTGGCCACTTCACCATGAATAGTCAGTGTCTGTTCTTCTTTCAAGTCATGTATACTTGGAATATAAAGCACATCATTACGTTGCAAAGGGATATCAGCAGTGGTCCCATTTAACAGTCCTCTGACATCCACCTGAATGATTTCATGCGTAAAGTCCTCACGTTCCCGGTCCAAAACGGCCCGATTCAGAAATGCATCTCCGCGTAATCCTTCTGCTTTTTGAATCAACTGTTTCACCGTATTGACTGTACCGTTCAACTGATACAACCCTTCGCGATAAACGGCCCCTCGTATCTCTACACGATTCTCAAAACGTTGCAATACAGACTCAACTGTTAACAAATCAGCATCTTCCAATCTAAAAACAGAATAATCCATCTCATCCACATTATATATCTGATGTTCTCGTCCACTTTTACGAATTACACGAACGGCTTTTTTATAAGCATCGCCCATAAATCCACCGGCATATTGCAACAAAGAGGCTACTGTCTCATTCTGTTTCAATTCATAATACATCGGACGCTTCACTTTCCCTAAAATCTGAACCAACGATTGATAGGGTTCAACCAACACCACATCATCGTCTTGCAGGCGTACTTCATCTTTCATCCGTCCCTTCATCAAGAAATCATACACATCCAAATCGGCCACAACATTTCCGTTGCGTACCACCTTAATGCTTCGCAAACTACCGATATCGTTAACCCCTCCGGCACGATACAGCGCGTGGAACACCGATGCAAAAGAGGAAAGGCTATACGTGCCTGGCACCAGCACCTCACCCATCACATTGACTTGAATGGTACGTATCTCACCCAATGTCAACTTCACCTGCGTAGAGGGCGCATCACCTGTCACACCCGAATAGATACGTGCGAACTCCTGTTTCAGATAGTTATTGGCCTCTATCACGGTTTTTCCTGAAAGATAAACCGGTCCCAAACTGCTTACCAAGATGCTTCCCTCCGGCGAAATAGTCTGGCGGATTGTAGTTTCTGAAGCCCCCCAAACATCTATGATTACCTCATCACCCGGGCCCAAGCGGTAATTGGCAGGAGTAGCCACATTGATATTGGGTTCAAAGGTCAAATTCTCGCTTGTAAAGATGTTATGTCCGAAAATTTGTGACGTAGGATCAAATTTAGGAGTCAAAGCATCATCCAAATCCTTTCTGGCTACCAGCAATGAATCCTCCTCACTCTCTGCCAACATCATTTCCAAGGTAGTTGGCTCTTTTTCGATTATATAATCCCGATATTTTTTTGAATTGAACTGACCTTCCTGATAATCTTCCTTCCGCTGTCGCATACGCAAGGTAGACTCGTTGCTTTCCTGCGAGGTTTCAGTTTGCGAAGATTCATACTTCTCTTTAATTCTTATCACTTGCTCTTTCGTTACTCCCCTACGCATCAGTTCTGCAGTGATTTCCTTTTGGTTCTTCCCCATCTTCTGGGCACTCTTCACATATTGAACCACTTGGTCATCTGACATCTGCTGGGCAAAAACCGTCCCTGCAAAAGTGAAAGTCAAAAATAATAAAGCAATAAATTTACGCATATTCATTGATTTAAGTCTCGCATATCCTTTACATGTTGCCAGTAGTCCAGAGTATGGATAAACAAGATGTCCACTGACAGCAAGTTGACAGACTTGCGGAACTTGAGTTAACTGATATTTCATTAAAAACCTGCAGTAGCAAGGCTTTGTTTCGCTATTTGTTATCGGCGACAAAGGTAAGATATTATTTTCATAATCCTAAAAAAAATTGCCAAATCCTTTTGCAGATTCAAATAAAGATGTACCTTTGCACCCCGTAATCCAAGAGCAACGCCGCTATAGCTCAGTTGGTAGAGCAACGCATTCGTAACGCGTAGGTCGCCAGTTCAAGTCTGGCTAGCGGCTCCAATCGAATAGGAGGTAAATACCGGTCACAGGTGTTTATCTCCTTTTTTTATGTATAACGTTCAGATACAAAGCACTCTCTGAAAGGACTGAGATTCCTTCCAGAGAGCGCACAGTATCGTATTAGAGCGATTCTGATAATGGATTACTCCATATACCAGCGAGGATCACCACAGTTCTGTTTACCGGCAAAACCACCATCGATGATGGTGAAGTTGCGGTTGGCCGGATCCTTGAAGAGGGCAGTTTCACCACCTTCGTAATCCGTCAAGCCGTCAAAAAGATTACCCGTCAATTTGAAGTCGGCAGTCTGATAGCAATTAGTGACATCAACCGAAGCAGACGAACGGATGCCCTTGGCCACATCACTGGTACTACCGAAAATACAGTTCGTCATCTTGACTCCTTCGGATGGACCATACTTAGTGCTGGCACAATCCAACAGATAGTCACCGCTACCCATCATCTTACTGAAGGTACAATCGGTAAGTATAAGAGAGGTAAAATCGGTATTCTTGCTATAAACGAAGCACTTACCGGTATAGACCACTGTGGATCGGCTGAAGAGGATATTTTCAATCTTGCCCTTACCACTGCTTGCATCCACATGAACCAAACTATAGCTACGGCTTTCGGCACCATAGAGCAGAGAGTTGGAGAAAGTAAGCTGTCGGATGGTTTTCTCTGCACTACCTTGCAGACGAACCGGTGAATTCTTCAGACCGTGAATGAAGCAGTTGCTGAACGCCAGTTCACCCACTTCACATGCCTCCGATTGGTTGAACAAATAGTCTAACGTAGTGACATTGCCCTCTTCATCCTGACCCTTGTAGACTTCTATGTTCTCAAACCGGATGTAGTCGTGCTGGCCAGCCACATTGATGCTCTTGACGCCCAAACGGGGCTGCACGCCTCCACTCAATCCGAAGAAGGTGACTGAAAGTCCATCGGGAATATTCAGCGTATTGATGTTGTAATACTCACTACCTACCGGCAAAGCAAGGGTCAGACTGGCATGTCCGGCTGCTGCAACTTCTTCAAACAATGTATTGTTAATGGAGTCGCCCTCGGCGAGGTATTTCACCACATCAGCATCGGGCACCTTCGCCGGTGTGGTAAAACCAATCATACCACGCTTCACATCACCCTTGTAGAGCACGGCGGTATAATCCGTCAGCTGCATCAACCCCTCTACCACTACACGACCTTCAGCAATCTGGTCGGCAGTCAGCATCACTGTTTGTACCACAGCACCGGTAGCATCCCAAATTTCCACCTTATCCACAACAGCGCCAGCCGGCCAACCCAGCGTAATCTTTTCAGCGGCAGGCATATAATAGTTGATAATCTGTTCCGTACGGGTCTTGAAACTCTTGTCCGTCAGATATCCCCAAAGAGATTCTGATTTGCCAGCCGCATACGACTTGATACGCAAGAAGTATTTGCTGTCACTATCCAGTCCGTCAATAGTAAAGGGCGACTTGACTATACTCTTGTCTTCTCCATAGAGAATGGATGAGGCAGTGCTACCCATGGAGATTGCATCGTGAAGCGAATCTTTACTGACCTCAATGACGTAATACTCAGCATTGGGCACCGTTGTGAAGGTTACTTCTGCATCCAACGCATTGGCAGAGACACTAATTTTGGGAGAACTGAAGAGACGGTCATAAGAGGCATCTGTACTCCAGTCATTGGCATCGTCACACGAAGTGGCGGCGAAAGCCGTCAGGAGCAATGCCGCTCCTGAGAAGGCGATATATTGTATTTTATTCATACCTATCTTGATTTATGGCAGGCGCATGTCGGCCGGCCCTGTTCGCTGTATTAAAAATCGTAAGAGTTTTGCAACGTACCGTTAGAGTTTGATATCGTCGTCGTTCCCAAGGGGAAGACGTGACGATTCTTCACCTTATTGTTCAGACCAATGCTGATAAAGGGCAGATTGTCGTTGACGTTCTTTCCGCTCACCGGATCTTCTTTTCCCCAGAAATCCACGCTCTTATATCCATCAGTAACGGCAGGCTCTTCGTACCAGCAGATGCTGGCAGGATCTATCTCTCCCGGCACATCGGCCTTCATCTTATAATAGAGTTTCTGTGGAGCCTCGGCTATCAACTGCAGATAGGCGGCCTTTGACTCCTCTATCTTGTCAGAAAGGAGTCCCCAGCGTATCAAGTCCCACTTACGTACGCACTCACCGGCCAATTCCCAAGCCCGTTCATCCACCAATGCCTGGAAGAAAGCTTCACCACTGCCCAGAGCATCTACATATTGGTTGACCTCAGCCTTGTGCGAAGCATCAAATGCACGTGCACGCACCTGTCGGAGTGCTTCGCGGGCACTCAAGCCACAAGTAGGCCCTACGGCATCGGCTCCATTCAGTTCGTTCAGGGCTTCGGCATAGAGCAACAGCACATCGGAATAACGCATCAGCACATTGTTAATGCCGGTGGCCACCTTGTCAGCCGAAGCACGTGCTGCAGCCAGCCACTTGTCCGTCATCTTGCGCACGTCCCACTTAGCCACATAGAGGCCGAAGGGAGAATTGCCGGCCATATTCTCGACCGTATTTCCATTCTCACCCTCCTTAATTTCAAAGTTGGCAAAGTTCAGGTCACGACGAAGGTCATTCTTGTCAAAGCTCCAGAAGAACGCGGCAGTCAATTTCATCTTGCCCGAAGAGTTGCCCTTGGCACCATAGTAGGTGGTCTTTCCGTTGATGCGCACACCGACCGTGTAGCCCAACTCACCCGAGAAGCTGACGCCATGAGCCACCTCATAAAGATTCTCCTGATAAGTCTGGTCCAACGTCAGCTGATTGATAAGATACCACTCATCCTCATAAGAGGGATTCAAGCGATGCACTCCACTGGCAATCAAGGTATCCAGATGCTTCACGGCCAGTTCATAGAGTTGGCGGCGTTTGTCTGCCGAAGGACGTTGCGTGGGATAGGTGGCATCACTGCCTGCCAACGTCTCATAACCACTCTTATTCTTCTCGCGGATTGAATAGCCTGCATACGTCATGGCAATGCGTGCCAACAGGCCATGCGCAAACCCTTTGGTAATCCGTTCAGTGGTATAACCCGATTCACCTGCCCAAGGCAGACAAGTGACAGCCTCTTCCAAATCGCTGATAAGACGTTCAAAGATTTCATCACGATCGCTCTTAGCCAGATAGATATTGGATCCGTCCGAACGGGTGGTCTCAAATTTCATCGGCACATCGCCATAGACCCGAATCAAGTCAAGATAGAGCATGGCACGCAACGTCAGTGCTTCTCCCTTGAATGCCTGCATCTTCTTGGCCGAACTTTCATCATTGGCTACAAGCGAACTGCTTTCAATACCTTCGATAACGATATTGGCATTCTCTATGGCTTCGTACATGCCCGTCCAGTTACGGTCAATCTTGCTCCAGTTCAACTGAGGCACATAGTTGCAGACTCCGCGTTCGTTATTGCTATTGACACCCGACTCACCCAGACCATCAACCAATTCAATGTCCGAGTTTAATCCAAGCAGTAAAGGCACCACCTGTGCATAAGTCTCGTCCTTGGTCAGGCCGGCATAAACTTTGTTAAGGGCTTGTTGGGTATAAGTAAGTGAGTTGAATACAGCCTCGCCCGTCATTTCAGAAGGCGAAGTCTGATTCAGGAAGTCGGAACAGGAAGCCAGCGTCATGGCACTTATTCCTAAAACGGTGATATATTTGATGCTCGTTTTCATTGTTGCATATATTATGATGGGGTTAGAAAGTAACATTGATACCGGCCACAAACGAACGACTCTTGGGATAAGCGGCATAGTCGATACCCGGAGTCATCGGTGTGCTCGTACAGCAGTCCACTTCGGGGTCTGTTCCTTTGTACTTGGTAAAGCAATACAGGTTATACCCTGTCAGATAGAGACGTACGTTCTGAATGTTCATTTTGCTGAGCAAAGTTTTGGGTACAGTATATCCGATGGTCACATTGTTTACCCGCAGGAAAGAGCCATCCTCTACCGCCCAGTCAATCAAAGGCATCGTAGTGGCTCCGGCAGGATTCCAAATGCCGGCATTGGCATTGACTTCATTCAGACGATTCACGGTCCACGCAGCTCCATGTTCCTTGATAGAGGCACTGCTGAGCAGATTCACACCGTTGGTAGGATCAATCCACGAATAGCGTTTGGCCAGTTCGAAGTTGTCATTCAAATTCCAATTCTTGGATGAACCGCTATAAAAGCTGGAGCCCAACTTGGTGGCATTCACAATCTTGTTACCCAAAGAATAGTTGAAGAAGGCGTTGAAGTCGAAGTTCTTCCAACGGCCGTTCAGTCCGAAACCACCAGAAACCTTCGGAACGGTATTGCCCAGACGTACCTTCTTGAACTCACCGTTTTCGTCTGCCTTCAGTTTGATGCTACCCGGAGCAACCTTGCCAATCAAACCGCCACAATCAGGTATTCCCTCTTTCAAGGCATAGGTACCTTTGACTTCGTCAAACACAAACTCGTCAGCTGTATAGAAGCCGTCGGTCTCGTAACCATAGACTTCGCCCAGACGGCCACCCTCTTCGAGCAGGAAGTCCTCGATACCGGCGATGGCTGTACCGGCCCAACTACTGCTCTGCCAGAACTTGCTACCTGCAAGTTTATCAATCTTGCCTTGATTATAGGAGATGTTAAAGTTGAAGTTCAGACTGAAATCCTTGTTGTCCACCAGCACGGCATCCAACTGCAGTTCCACACCCTTGTTAGAAGTCTGGCCCATGTTCTGATATTGGAAAGAATATCCAGAACTGGAGGCGATGGTCGTCTTCATCAACAAGTCCTTGGTGGTATTCCAGTAAAAGTCCAACGCTCCCGACAAGCGGTTGTTGAAGAAACCGAAATCGATACCCAAGTTACGCGAGATTGTAGTTTCCCACTTCAAAGAAGGATTGGAGAGATAGCTGCCATGCTTCAGCACAACGGCCAGATTGTCGTCGAAATAGATACCCTTATCGGTCGTCTCGGCCACAGAATAGGTTGTGTACATAGAACCGCTGGGAATACGGTTGTTACCTGCCGTACCGTAGCTGACACGTAGCTTCAGGTTGGAAAGCCACTCGCGTGTACTCTCCATGAACGACTCGTCAAACACGCGCCATGCCACAGCTGCCGAAGGGAAATAGCCCCACTGGTTACCCGAAGCGAACTTACTGGAACCATCGGCACGCATGGTGAAGGTAAAGAGATACTTATCCATCAGCGTATAATTGGCACGGCCGAAGAAGGAGAGCAAGTTGTCCTTGATGCCGATATAGGTGCTGGTAGGCAATGCCGTACCGTTACCCAAAGCGGCCAGAATCTCTGTGGTAGTTGCATCCTTGCTGAAATCCACCGCAGTGACATATTTCTTGGTATCCTGCGACGAAGAGACCTCATGACCTACCATGACGTTCAGACGGTCGCGACCACCGAACATCTTTTTGTTATCGTATGTCAATGTGTTGGCATTGCGCCAGTTTTTGTTGTCCACATTGGTCAGATAGGCTTGCGGCAGACCTCCGTGGCCAAACTTGGAATTGGCCGTTGCCTTATAGCCCCACACCTGATCGGTATCGTCAAACTTCCAGCCATAACCAAACTCGCTGCGGAACTTCCATCCCTTAAATGGCTCCCAATTGACACCCACGTTGTAGTCCTGACGGAAACGGCGTTGCTGCTTGTAGGTAGACTCTACACGTTCCAACGGATTGTAACGGGCATTGGTACTGTTCTCGTCATCCTCCGAGTCTTCGTTCAGTGCTTTGATGGGCGAGTGGGTAATGGCTCTGGCCACCAGCGAATAGGCCTTGCTGCTCTCGTTGTCAGCACCTCCGCTCAGACCATTAATTTTCTGCTGCGTCAGGCGGGCATTGAAATCGAGCGTGAGCCACTGGTTGATTTCGGTGTTCAGCTTGGCATTGATATTGTTCTTCGAGTACCCCGACCCATACATGATGCTCTTCTCGTCGTTCCGAGTATAACTGATATTGAAC
>JBJEHI010000013.1:0-23860 GCA_051875915.1 Bacteroides sp. | reverse complement strand
ATTGAACCGGGGACCTCATGATTATGAATCATGCGCTCTAACCAGCTGAGCTATCCCGCCATCGTTTCTCGATTGCGGGTGCAAAGATAGAGCTTTTGCCGGAACTACCAAAATAATTTCGGATTTTTCTTGCAAAATTATTTCCATTGTGTGAAAAAAGCCTCCATATAGTATGAAAATAGCATAAATATGAGGGATTTCTTCGCTAATTAGAAAAAAGTATCTATCTTGGCCACGCATTAGCGAAACTACATGACTATGGACAGAAAAAAGATACATCTGGAATATTTGTTGAATGCTACCTCGAAAAGCATTCTGTGGAGTGCTATCAGCACACCGACGGGACTGGAAGGCTGGTTTGCCGACCGCGTGCAGTCGGACGAAAAAAGGGTCGCCTTCTTTTGGGGGAAGACGGAGAAGCGCGAAGCGGAAATCGTGGCCATGCGGGCCTACTCCTTCATCCGCTTCCATTGGTTGGACGATGAAAACGAGCGCGACTACTTCGAGCTGAAAATGTCGAACAGCGAACTGACCAACGACTATGTGCTGGAAATTACCGACTTTGCCGATGCCGACGAAGTGACGGATTTGGAGGAGTTGTGGGAGTCGCAGGTGGAAACATTGCGCAGAACGTGCGGTTTTTAGTTAACTTTCGATTAAAAATTTCCTATCCTCCTCTTTTTATGCTACTTTTGCATCCTCATTGTATGATATGGTAAGATGTTGCGCATAAAAAAATTAGATAGATTCATTCTGAAGAGTTTCAGTCTGCTCTTTTTGTGCACCTTCTTCATCTGTCTGTTCATCTTCATGATGCAGTTTCTGTGGAGATATGTAGACGAGATGGTGGGGAAGGGACTGGAGATGACTGTCCTCGCACAATTCTTCTTCTACTCGGCACTGACGCTGGTGCCGGCCTCGCTGCCGCTGGCGGTGCTGCTGGCGGCTCTGATTACCTTCGGCAACTTTGGTGAACGCTTTGAGCTGCTGGCCATGAAGGCGGCAGGCATCTCGCTGCTCAAAATCATGCGGCCGCTGATTGTCTTCGTCAGCCTGGTGTGCTGCGTGTCGTTCTACTTCCAGAATGTGATAGGCCCCCAGGCGCAGGCCAAGCTATGGACGCTGCTGCTTTCCATGAAGCAGAAGTCGCCCGAAGTGGACATACCCGAAGGGGTGTTCTACGACGAAATAGACGGCTACAACCTCTACGTGAAGCACAAGGACCGAAAGACGGGTATGCTGTACGACGTGCTGATATACAATCTGGAGAAGGGATTCGAGAACGCACAGATCATCAAGGCCGACTCAGGCCGCCTGGAAATGACCGCCGACAAGCAGCACCTCTATCTGCACCTCTTCAGCGGAGAGCAGTTCGAGAACCTGAAGTCGCAGAACATGAACCAGCGCAACGTGCCCTACCGGCGCGAGACCTTCCGCGAGAAACATGCCATCATCGAGTTTGACTCCGACTTCAATATGGTGGATGCGGGCATCATGAGCAACCAGTCGAACAGCAAGGATATGCGGATGCTGCAAGCGGGCATCGACTCGATGACGGTGCAGAACGACAGCGTGGGACGTGCCTACTACCACGAAGCCATGCAGACCACCTATCAGGCGGCGGTGCTCAACCACAAAGATACCCTCAAGATACAGGAAGCACACGTGGGGCAGTACGATGCCGACAGCCTCTATGCCGCCTCTACGCTGATGGAGAAGCAGAAGATTGTCAACGCAGCCGTCTCGCGTGCCGAGACAGCAGGCAGCGACTGGAGCTTCAAGAGCGTCTCGCTGTCGAACACCGAGCACAGCCTGCGCCGCCACAAGACGGCCTGGCACGAGAAGCTGACCCTCTCGGTGGCCTGCCTCATCTTCTTCTTCATCGGTGCACCGCTGGGCGGCATTATCCGCAAGGGCGGACTGGGTATGCCGGTGGTGGTATCGGTGCTGATATTCATCATCTACTACATCATCAACCAGACCGGCTACAAGATGGCACGCGACGGCAAGTGGATTGTATGGATGGGTATGTGGACCAGCTCGGCCATCCTGGCTCCGCTGGGGGCTTTCCTCACCTACAAGTCGAACAACGACTCAGTGGTGCTCAACGCCGATGCCTACGTCAACTGGTTCAAGAAGGTGGCCGGCATCCGCAGCGTGCGTCACCTCTTCCGCAAGGAGGTCATCATCAACGACCCCGACTACCGGCACCTGCCGGCTGCATTGCGTCAGCTGTCCGACGAGTGCAGGGACTATGCCGAACGGAAGATGCTGAAACGTGCCCCCAACTACTTCCGTCTGTGGCTGAACGACAAGCGCGACCGAGAGATGGAACGCATCAGCGGACAGATGGAAGAGCTGATAGAAGAGATGTCCAACACCCGCTCCGTACGGCTGCTGACCGCGCTGAACAAATACCCCATCATCCCTGTCCATGCCCATGTGCGCCCCTTCAGCCGCTACGAGCTGAACCTGCTCTGCGGCATCCTGTTCCCTGTGGGACTCTTCTTCTACTTCCGTATATGGGCGTTCCGCATCCGTCTGGACAAGGATCTGGAACGCATCACAGAGACCAACGGAGAAATAGTGAATATGATAGAAACCAACCAGTTATAAGTACTGTTAGAATATGGAAAAAGTAAGATTAGATACGATTGAAGAGGCCATTGAGGAATTCAAGGCCGGCAATTTCGTCATCGTGGTTGACGACGAAGACCGCGAGAACGAGGGTGACCTGATTATCGCAGCCGAAAAGGTAACCCCCGAGAAGGTGAACTTCATGCTGAAACATGCCCGAGGCGTGCTGTGCGCCCCCATCACCCTGTCGCGCTGCAAGGAACTGGACCTGCCTCATCAGGTGGCCGACAACACATCGGTGCTGGGTACCCCCTTTACCGTCACCATCGACAAGCTGGAAGGATGCACCACCGGCGTCTCTGCGGCCGACCGTGCTGCCACCATTCGCGCCCTGGCCGACCCCGAATCGACACCGGCCACCTTTGGCCGTCCCGGCCACATCAATCCGCTCTATGCTCAGGAGAAGGGCGTGCTGCGGCGTGCAGGCCATACCGAAGCTACGATTGACCTGGCCCGTATGGCAGGGCTCTATCCCGCCGGTGCGCTGATGGAAATCATGAACGAGGACGGCACCATGGCACGCCTGCCCGAACTGCGCCGCATGGCCGATGCGTATGGACTGAAGCTGATAACCATCCGCGACATGATAGCCTATCGCCTGCGTCAGGAGTCGATGGTAGAGAAGGGCGTAGAGGTGGATATGCCTACCGCTCACGGCCACTTCCGCCTGATACCGTTCCGCCAGAAGTCAAACGGCTTGGAGCATGTGGTGCTGTTCAAGGGCAGCTGGCAGCCCGACGAACCGATACTGGTGCGCGTACACTCCTCGTGTGCCACGGGCGACATCTTTGCTTCCAAGCGGTGCGACTGCGGCGAACAGCTGCACAAGGCCATGGAGATGATAGAAGCCGCAGGCAAGGGAGTGATAGTCTACCTGAACCAAGAGGGACGCGGCATCGGACTGATGGAAAAGATGAAGGCTTACAAGCTGCAGGAGGACGGCATGGACACGGTAGATGCCAACATCTGCCTGGGCCATCTGGCCGATGAACGCGACTACGGAGTGGGTGCGCAGATTCTGCGCGAGATTGGTGTCCACAAGATGAAACTGATGACCAACAACCCCGTGAAGCGGGTCGGACTGGAGGCTTACGGACTGGAGATAACAGAGAACGTCCCCATCGAGACAACTCCCAACCCCTACAACGAGCGCTACCTGCATACCAAGAAGGAACGCATGGGGCACACGCTGCACTTCAACAAATAACGATTGAAACATCTATAAAAACAACTTATCACTATTGATAGATATGAATACATTATCCAACCGCTTGAACAGCCTTTCTCCTTCGGCAACGCTGGCTATGTCACAAAAAAGCGCTGAGCTGAAGGCACAAGGCGTAGATGTAATCAACCTGAGTGTCGGCGAACCCGACTTTAACACCCCCGACCACATCAAGGAGGCAGCCAAGAAGGCCATCGACGACAACTTCTCGCGCTATTCTCCTGTAGCAGGCTATCCTGCGCTGCGCAACGCCATCGTGGCCAAGCTGAAGAACGAGAACGGCCTGGAGTATACCGCCGCACAGATATCTTGTGCCAACGGTGCCAAGCAATCGGTATGCAACACCATCCTCGCTCTGGTCAATCCAGGCGACGAAGTCATCGTGCCGGCTCCCTTCTGGGTGAGCTATCCTGAAATGGTGAAGCTGGCTGAGGGTTGCCCCGTCATCGTACCTGCCGGCATCGAGCAGGACTTCAAGATTACTCCTGCCCAGCTGGAAGCTGCCATTACGCCCAAGACCCGCGTGCTGATACTCTGCTCTCCCTCTAACCCTACCGGCTCGGTCTACAGCCGCGAAGAACTGGCCGGACTGGTGGCTGTGCTGGCCAACCATCCGCAAATCATGGTGGTGGCCGACGAAATCTACGAGCACATCAACTACATCGGCAAGCACCAGAGCATCGCCCGGTTCCCCGAGATGAAGGAACGCACGGTCATCGTCAACGGCGTGTCCAAGGCGTATGCCATGACGGGCTGGCGCATCGGTTTCATTGCCGGCCCCGAATGGATTGTAAAGGCCGTCAACAAGCTGCAGGGACAATACACCTCCGGCCCTTGCTCCGTGTCGCAGAAAGCGGCCGAGGCTGCCTATACGGGCACACAAGAACCGGTAGAACAGATGCGTCAGGCCTTCGAGCGTCGCCGCGACCTGATTGTGAAGCTGGCCAAAGAGGTGCCGGGCTTCGAGGTGAACGTGCCGCAGGGTGCCTTCTACCTCTTCCCCAAATGCAGCAGCTTCTTCGGCAAGCGGGCCGGCGACCGCCTCATCCAGACATCGGACGACCTGGCCATGTATCTGCTGGAAGTGGGCCACGTGGCTTGCGTGGGCGGTACTTCGTTCGGCGCACCCGAGTGCATCCGCATGAGTTACGCCACCAGCGACGAGAACATCGTGGAGGCTATCCGCCGCATCAAGGAAGCCTTGGCGCAACTGAAATAATCTTAGAACAAGAGACTTTTTTTCACAATTGTTTGAGAGGGGCGGTGCCTGTGAGAGGTACGGTCCCTTTTTGGGATGGTTACTTTGCTGAATCATCATATTTTTTTGGATGCACTACTCGTTCCGTCCGCTTCTTTTGCATTATATTTGCACCCTATATTGGAACAACAAGCAACAGATGAATAGCTTATGGCAATGAAAGAATTTGTAATATCGGAAGCCCAGGTGGAAACGGCGATATTGGTGGGACTGATAACCAAGACGCAGGATGAACGGAAGACCAACGAATACCTGGACGAACTGGAGTTTCTGGCCGAAACGGCGGGTGCCAAGGTGGTGAAACGCTTCACACAGAAGATGGACCAGGCAAACTCTGTGACATACGTGGGAAAAGGCAAGCTGGAGGAGATACGTGACTATATCAAGGCGGAAGACGAAGCCGAGCGTGAGGTGGGTATGGTAATCTTCGACGACGAACTGTCGGCCAAGCAGATACGCAACATCGAGGGCGAGCTGAAAGTGAAAATACTGGATCGCACCTCGCTCATCCTCGACATCTTTGCCATGAGGGCACAGACAGCCAATGCCAAGACGCAGGTGGAACTGGCACAGTATAAATACATGTTGCCGCGACTGCAACGCCTGTGGACGCACCTGGAACGGCAAGGTGGCGGATCGGGTGCCGGAGGCGGAAAGGGCTCGGTAGGCTTGCGCGGACCAGGTGAAACGCAGCTGGAGATGGACCGCCGCATCATCCTGAACCGCATGGCGCTGCTGAAGGAGAGGCTGGCCGAGATAGACAAACAGAAGTCTACGCAACGCAAGAACCGCGGCCGGCTGATACGTGTGGCATTGGTGGGCTATACCAATGTAGGCAAATCTACGCTGATGAATCTGCTGGCCAAGAGCGAGGTGTTTGCCGAAAACAAGCTCTTCGCCACGCTGGACACCACAGTGCGCAAGGTCATCATCGAGAATCTGCCCTTCCTGCTGAGCGATACGGTGGGATTCATCCGCAAGCTGCCGACCGACCTGGTAGACTCGTTCAAGTCGACGCTCGACGAGGTGCGCGAGGCTGACCTGCTGCTGCATGTGGTGGACATCTCGCACCCCGACTTCGAGGAGCAGATAGAGGTGGTGAACAAGACATTGGCCGACATAGGAGCCTCGGGAAAGCCCATGATTTTGGTGTTCAACAAGATAGATGCTTACACCTATATCAAGAAGGATGAGGATGACCTGACTCCACGGACAAAGGAGAATCTGACGTTGGAAGAGCTGATGAAGACGTGGATGGCCAAGATGGAGGACAACTGCCTCTTCATCTCTGCCCGCGAGAAGATGAATATAGAGGAGATGAAGGCAGAGGTGTATGGACGGGTGAAGGAGTTGCATGTGCAGAAATATCCGTACAACGACTTCCTATATCCGCATTACGAAGGAGAAGAACTGTAAAAACAACAACTGTGTAGCGTATGGAATATAGAAAACTGACAGAGGCGGAGATTGCCCGCCTGAAGGAGCAGTCATGCCTGGCCGACGAATGGGAGCTGGTTCGCGTCGCCGAGCATTTCTCGACAGCCTATGTACATCACACCCGCTTCTCGGGAGAGGTGAAGCTGGGGGTGTTCTGCTCGGAGTTCACACTGCCTGGCGGCATCAAGAAACATGCCGGTTTGCGTCACGTCACCCTGCATAATGTCACCGTGGGTGACAACTGCTGCATCGAGAATATACAGAACTACATAGCCAACTACGAGATAGGGCATGACACGTTCATCGAGAATGTCGACGTGCTGCTGGTGGACGGTGTCTCTACGTTTGGCAACGGAGTGGAGGTGTCCGTACTGAACGAGACAGGCGGACGCGAGGTGCTTATCAGCGACAAACTGTCGGCGCATCAGGCCTACATTCAGGCACTCTACCGCCACCGGCCGGAACTGATTACCCGCCTGCGGGAGATTACAGACTACTATGCGCAGAAACATGCCTCAGCCATAGGGCGCATCGGCCATCATGTCACCATCCTCAATGCCGGTTCCATCCGCAATGTGCGCATCGGCGACTATTGCCACATCTGCGGAACGTCTCGCTTGACCAACGGCAGCATCAACAGCAACGAACAGGCACCTGTGCACATCGGACATGGCGTGATTTGTGACGACTTCATCGTCTCCAGCGGCTCGCACGTAGATGACGGCGCGATGCTGACACGCTGTTTTGTGGGACAGGCTTGCCGATTAGGGCACAACTATTCGGCTTCAG
Source organism: Bacteroides sp. (assembly GCA_051875915.1). GTDB lineage: Bacteria > Bacteroidota > Bacteroidia > Bacteroidales > Bacteroidaceae > Bacteroides. The sequence goes on along the minus strand of JBJEHI010000013.1, from coordinate 16,514 downwards.
ACTCCCTCTTCTTCAGCAACTGTCAGGGCGAGAATGGTGAGGCGTGTGCCATCTTTGCAGGCCCGTTCACAGTGACGCATCACAAGTCCACCTTGCTGATTGCCGGCATGTTCTCCTTCATGAACGCCGGCTCGGGCTCCAATCAGAGCAACCACATGTACAAGTTGGGCCCCATCCATCAAGGCACGCTGGAACGCGGTGCCAAGACCACCAGCGACTCGTATATTCTTTGGCCTGCCCGTGTGGGCGCCTTCTCGCTGGTAATGGGGCGGCATGTCAACCACTCGGACACCTCCAATCTGCCCTTCTCCTACCTGATAGAGCAGAACAACACCACTTATCTGGTGCCGGGGGTCAACCTGCGCAGTGTGGGCACCATCCGCGATGCGCAGAAATGGCCCAAGCGCGACGGACGGAAGGACACTGACAAGCTGGATTTTATCAACTACAATCTGCTGAGTCCCTATACCGTGCAGAAGATGTTCAAGGGGCGTGAAACGCTGCTCAACCTGCGCCGGGCCAGTGGCGAGCTCTCTGACATCTACTCGTTCCATAGTGCCAAGATACGCAACTCCGCGCTGGTAAAAGGCATCAGTTTCTATGAGACGGCCATCCACAAGTTTTTAGGCAATTCGGTCATCAAACGGCTGGAAGCGATAGAGTTCCACAATGATGAAGAGATAAGGGCCCGCCTGCGTCCCGATACGCCCATCGGCAGTGGCGAGTGGGTTGATGTGTCTGGCCTGATTGCTCCGAAGAGTGAGATTGATGCGCTGATAGAGGATATTGAGACAGGACGGGTGAACCGCCTGAAACATATCAATGCCGAGTTCGAAAAGATGCACCTCCACTATTATACCTACGAATGGACGTGGGCATACGAAAAGCTGGAGGAGTTCTACGGCATCCATCCGGAGGCCATCACGGCTGCCGATGTCATCCGCATCGTGGAGAAGTGGAAAGAGGCGGTGGTAGGACTGGACCGCATGGTGTACGAGGATGCCAAAAAAGAGTTCTCCATGGCTTCGATGACAGGCTTTGGTGCCGACGGGTCGAGGTTGGAGAAGGAACTGGACTTCGAGCAGGTGCGCGGTGACTTTGAAAGCAATCCCTTTGTGACGGCAGTACTGAAGCACATCGAGGTGAAGACTGCGCTGGGCGATGAGCTGATAGCCCGTATGCAGCGGGTGAAATGACAGGATGCAGACAAATAAGAAGAGGGTGTTACCAGCTGGCAGCACCCTCTCTTTTTAGATAAATGGTAGATTAGAGATTCGGATTGATTTCGCTCCACTTGGAGATTTCAGGCACGATGTTCAGCGTTACCAGTTCGTCACGCATCTTGCAAAGGTGCTCGTAGCTGGCTTCCAGCTTGGCATTCTCCTCAGCGGTACCTTGCGGCATCACGTAGTGTGCACCGTTGGTATCGAGGGTTGTATCCATCGCCATCATGATGTGGTTGAACTTCTCGTTGCATACATAGGTACCTACAGGGAAACGGAAAGACTCGCCGCCCATCACCGAACGAATCATCTCGACAGAGAGGTAAGCGGGGCTCTGGAACGAAGAACGGCCGCGCAGTTCGATAATCTTGGCACCACCCTGCGTAACGTCTTTCTTCATCTGTTCCCATTCTGCTTCGGGGAACGCATCGGTACCGATGATGTCGGTCAGCTTCTTGCCGTCAATGGTGACGTGGCTGCCGAATACGGCCATCTGCTCGCCGTGGCCTCCGTATGTGGCACAGCCCTTCACTTCGCTCTGCATCACACCGAACTTCTTGGCCAGTGCGCTTTGCAGACGGGTAGAGTCGAGGGCAGCCAGTGTAGTGACTTGCGAAGGCTTCAAACCTGAGTAGAGTAGCGTAACCAGACCCGTCAAGTCAGCAGGGTTGAAGATGATGACTACATGCTTCACGTCGGGGCAATACTGCTTGATGTTCTTACCCAGACCCTCGGCAATTTCACAGTTGCCCTTCAGCAGGTCTTCACGAGTCATGCCGGCCTTACGCGGAGCACCACCCGAAGAGATGATGTACTTGGCGTTGGTAAATGCTTCGGCAGCGTCTGTGGTAGCTGTAATCTTGACATCGCCAAAACCACTTTGGCGCATCTCCTCAGCCACACCTTCGGGCGAAAATACGTCGTACAGACAGATGTCGTTGGTCAGCCCCATCGTAAGGGCTGTTTGAACCATGTTTGAACCAATCATTCCGGCTGCGCCGACGATGGTCAGTTTTTCAGTTGTTAAGAATCCCATGTTACTGTTTTTTTGTTTAAAGTGTATCGTTAAATAATCAATAGTCCGTTTATATTTTGTGCAATTTTAGAGAAAAAAAGTGGATTGAGCAAATAACTCTTCCATTATTATGGAAAAACAAGGGAATCTTAATGGGTTTTTTGTTTTATTCCGCCAAAACCGTACCTTTGTTCCCTTAAAAGGAACAAGTAAAACCATGAGTAAAGGAAAATTGGCGAAGTTCGCGGATATGGCAAGCTTTCCGCACGTGTTTGAATATCCCTATTCGGTAGTAGATGAGGTGCCTTTCGACATGAAAGGACATTGGAACGAACGATTCTTCCAAAACGACCACCCCATCGTGCTGGAGCTGGGATGCGGGCGTGGAGAGTACACTGTGGGGTTGGGGAGGCTCTTCCCCGACAAGAACTTCATAGGAGTGGACATCAAGGGGGCGCGTATGTGGTCGGGAGCCAAAGAGTCGCTGCAGGAGGGGATGAAAAACGTAGCCTTCCTGCGTACCAACATCGAGATTATCGACCGCTTCTTCGCGAAAGGCGAAGTGAGCGAGATATGGCTGACCTTCTCGGATCCGCAGATGAAAAAGGCGACCAAACGGCTGACCTCTACCTATTTCATGGAGCGTTACCGCCGCTTCCTGACGGACGGCGGACGGGTACATTTGAAGACGGACAGCCGCTTCATGTTCACCTACACCCGCTATATGGTAGAGCACAACCGGCTGCCGGTAGAGGTGATGACGGAGGACCTGTATCATTCGGGGCTGGCCGACGAGATACTGAGCATACGCACCTACTACGAACAGCAATGGATAGACAGAGGACTGGACATCAAATATCTGCGCTTCCGACTGCCGCAGGAGGGTACGTTGACGGAACCCGATGTGGAGATTGAGTTGGATGACTATCGCAGCTACAACCGCAGCAAGCGCAGTGGGCTGGAGACGAGCCGATGATGCGAATGTATAATTTAATTAAGAAGGAACAGATATGCTGAAACATGTAGTAATGTGGCGCTTCCGCGAACAGGCGGAGGGAAAATCGCGCCAAGAACATGCACAATGGATGAAGAAGCACTTGGAACGCTTGATAGGTGTGGTGCCCGAGATTCGTTCGCTGGAGGTGGGTGTCAACCGGAACCCAGGCTCCATGGCATACGATGCGGTTTTGATTTCGCTTTTTGACGATGCCGAGGCTTTGGCCCGATACAAGGCACACCCCGCCCATCAAGAGGTCAGTGCCTATTGCAAATCGGTACGCGAAAGCCGTACTGTGGTAGATTATGAAGTATGATAGAATGAAATTAATCAGATAACAACATGACACTTTATCCCAAATTGATACTCGACGCACTGGCCACCGTGCGTTATCCCGGCAATGGAAAGAATCTGGTGGAGGCAGAGATGGTGGCCGACAACCTGCGCATCAACGGTATGAAGGTGAGCTTCTCACTGGTGTTTGAAAAGCCGACCGACCCTTTCATGAAATCGATGCTGAAGGCGGCCGAGACCGCCATCCATACCTATGTGTCACCCGAGGTGGTGGTAGAGATTGCGACCGAAAGCCGTCAGGCGGCACGCCCCGAAGTAGGCAAGCTGCTGCCTCAGGTAAAGAATGTGATTGCCGTCTCATCCGGCAAGGGAGGGGTGGGCAAGTCTACCGTGGCTGCCAACCTGGCCATTGCACTGACGCACTTAGGCTATAAAGTAGGCTTGCTGGATGCAGACATCTTCGGCCCCTCGGTACCCAAGATGTTTCAGGTAGAAGATGCCAAGCCCTACGCCGAGCGCATCGACGGACGCGACCTCATCGTGCCGATAGAGAAGTATGGCATCAAGCTGCTCTCCATCGGTTTCTTTGTCAACCCCGATACGGCGACTCTTTGGAGGGGAGGCATGGCCAGCAATGCGTTGAAGCAGCTGGTAGGCGATGCTGCCTGGGGCGAACTGGACTACTTCATCTTAGATACCCCGCCGGGTACCAGCGACATCCATCTCACCTTGCTGCAGACGCTGGCCATTACAGGGGCGGTCATCGTAAGTACACCCCAGCAAGTGGCCCTGGCCGATGCACGCAAAGGAGTGGACATGTACACCAACGAAAAGGTGAACGTGCCCATCTTGGGACTGGTAGAGAACATGGCCTGGTTTACGCCGGCCGAACTGCCCGAAAACAGATACTACCTGTTTGGCAAGGAGGGATGCAAGCAGCTGGCCGAACAGCTCAACGTGCCTCTGCTGGGACAGATACCCATCGTGCAGAGCATCTGCGAAAGCGGCGACCAGGGAACCCCCGTGGCCCTTGACACCCAAACGGCCACCGGCCGGGCCTTCTTGCAGCTGGCCGCAGCTGTGGCGCGTCAGGTAGACAAGCGGAACCTGGAGCAGGCACCTACACGCATCGTCGAAGTGAAAAAAATGAATACCTAACTTAACAAACAACCTATCTTTATGAAGTTACTTACATCCTTACTCATGGTGAGTCTGACACTTGCGCAGCAAGCGATGGCTCAGTCTGTCAATCAAAAAGATCCGGAGAGCTGTACCAGCATCATGGTGGGCAAGAAGGCCAGCACCGACGGGTCGGTCATCACCAGCCATACGTGCGACAGCTGGTATCGCACATGGGTCAACATGGTGCCCGCCGCCACCTACGAGCGCGACACGGTGACAGCCATCTACGACGGCCGCATGCATACCGAGTTCGTGGCCGACCAGTCGCGTGTGTCGGTCAAGGGAGAGATTCCGCAGGCGCGTCACACCTATGCCTTCCTCGACACCTCCTACCCCTGCATCAACGAGCGGCAGCTGGGTATCGGCGAGACCACCATCAGTGGCCGCAAGGAGCTGGAGAATCCCAAGGGCATGTTCATGATTGAAGAGCTGGAGCGCATTGCCCTGCAGCGTTGCTCCACGGCCCGAGAGGCCATCCGGCTGATGGGCGAACTCATCAAGAAGTATGGCTATGCCGACAGCGGCGAGTGCCTCACCATTGCCGACCCCAAGGAGGTGTGGCATTTCGAAGTGTTCGGCGAAGGGAAGGAGCAGATTGGCGGCGTGTGGGCGGCTGTACGCATCCCCGACGACCACGTGGGCGTGTCGGCCAACATCTCGCGCATCAGCACACTGAACCTGAAGGACAAGGACCGCTACATGGCTTCGGACAACGTGTTCGAAGTGGCCAAGCGTTTGGGCTATTGGGACGGCAAGGAGCCCTTCAAGTTCTGGAAGGCCTACAGCGGTACCAACTACTTCGGCGAAGTGAAGTCGTTCAGCATCCGCGAATTCTTTATTCTGAATACGTTGGCTCCCTCCCTGAAGCTCGACTACAATGCCGAGGAACTGCCCATCAGCGTGAAGCCCGACAAGGCGGTGGATGTGACCGATGTGATGGCACTGCTCCGCCAGACCTATGAAGGGACGGAGTATGACATGACGCAGAACCTGAAGGTAGTGGTAAAGGACCGAAAGAGCGGACAGACCGATACCATCATCAGTCCGAAGGCCAACCCCTGGATGCGTCCCGACGAGGTGAAGATGCTCAACGGCATCAAGGAGGGTGTGGTGAAGAATGTGCGCAACATCTCTGTGCCGCAATGTGCCTACTCCACCGTCATCCAGCTGCGCGACTGGCTGCCCGATGCAGTGGGAGGCATCGTCTGGTTCTCGATGGACAACCCCGGCCAAAGCCCGCGCGTGCCTATCTTCTGTGGCATCACCGACCTGCCCGCCCTCTACAAGATATGCGGCAACCACCGCTATCGGGAGGATGCAGCCTTGTGGCACTACCGTCGTGCCAATAAACTGGCCGCGCTGAAGTGGGGCACCTCCCGACAGGTGATGGAGAAGAACATCCGCCATTTTGAGGAGAAGGGACAGCGCGAACTACCCTTCGTAGAGGCGCAATATCAGTCGCTGCTCAAGGACAAGGGTGAGGAGGCTGCCCGTGCCTACCTGACCGGCTATACAGCCGACTTCATCGGGGCCACCCTGCTGCGTTGGGACGAGATGGCTGCCCAGTACTGGAACGAATCGCGTTTCGGATTTTAAAGAAACATATCATCAACAGATAAAAACTTACGAACTATGAAAACAAGAATTGGAATGATGGCCTTGCTGATGTCTGCATCGGCCATGTTTGCACAAGAGAGCGGTTATCAGTTTACAACCGTCGTATCACAAAAAGCAACGCCCGTCAAGAACCAGGCAGCCACAGGCACCTGCTGGTGCTTTGCCACCACCTCCTTCATGGAGTCGGAACTGCTGCGTATGGGCAAAGGCGAATACGACCTGTCCGAGATGTTCATCGTACGTCAGAAGTACCTGAACCAGCTGAACGACAACTACTATCGCCGTGGCAAAGGCAATGTAGGCCAGGGAAGCCTCTCGCACACCTGGATGAATGCTTACCGTCAGGTGGGTATCGTACCCGAGGAGGTCTACCATGGCATCAACTACAACTCGGAGACCCACAACCACAACGAAATGGTGACCTACATCCAAGGATTGGGCAGCACGGCCGTGAAGTTGAAGCATCGCAGCCCTGAATACGACAAGCTGGTCAAGGGACTGTTGGACACCTATCTGGGCGAACTGCCCGAAACCTTTACCTACAAAGGCAAGCAGTACACGCCCAAGAGCTTTGCCGAAAGCTTAGGGCTGAACATGGACGACTACGTAGAGCTGACCAGCTTCACCCACAAGCCCTATTACCGGCAGTTCATCCCCGAGGTGCCCGACAACTGGGAGTTCCAGCAGATGTACAATCTGCCGTTAGACGAGATGATGGAGGTGATGGACTACGCACTGACACACGGCTTTACGGTTTGCTGGGACGGCGATGTCAGCGAGAAGGGCTTCTCGCATCGCAACGGGGTGGCCATCAACCCCTCCGTCAAGAAGGCCGACGACCTTGCCGGTACCGACCGCGCCCGCTTTGAAAAGCAGCAGCAGGAGATGCTGGCCGAGGCCTACCGCTTTGAGAAACCTTGCCCCGAGGTAGAGGTGACACCCGAAGTGCGTCAACAGGGTTATGAGGCCTTTGTGACGACCGACGACCACCTGATGCACCTGACGGGCATTGCCAAGGACCAGAACGGTACGCGCTACTACATCACCAAAAACTCGTGGGGCACAGAGCGCAATGCCTTCGGCGGCTACCTGAACATGTCCGAGAGCTATGTACGCGCCAAGACCATCTACATCATGGTACACAAGGATGCCATACCGGCCGCCCTGCGCAAGAAGCTGAACTTGAAGTAGTCAACTCCTGCCAACTCCCTAAAGAAAAGCCGAAACACTAATTACATTTTTATATATGAAGACATTGCACTATTGGTTGTTGGGTGCCTGTGCGGCATTGGGAGCCTGCACGATGCAAACCAACACGATTCAGACAACCGAGAACGGTACACAGTGGGAATGGAAACAAGGCACAATCGAAGTGAAGTGCCCCGAACGCCCGGCGGGACAAGAGAGTGTGCTGGGACTGACCGCACCGAAGCTGGAGGCTGTGCGTGTGGGATTCGTCGGATTGGGTATGCGCGGGCCGGGAGCCGTGGAGCGGTTCACTTACATCCCCGGCACGCAGGTGGTAGCCCTTTGCGACTACGAGCTGCAGCGTGCCGAGGCTTGTCAGGAGATTCTGAAACGTGCCTCCATGCCGAAAGCAGCCGTCTACTCTGGCGAAAAGGGGTATGAAGAACTTTGCCAACGTCCTGACATCGACTTGGTATACATCGCCGCCGACTGGCTGCATCACTTTCCTGTGGCCAAGTGTGCGCTGGAGAACGGCAAGCACGTAGCCATCGAGGTGCCGTCGGCCATGAACCTGCAGGAGTGCTGGGATTTGATTAACCTGAGCGAGACCACCCGCAAGCATTGCATGATTCTGGAGAACTGCTGTTACGACTGGTTCGAGATGAACACTTTGAACATGGCGCAGCAGGGTGTTTTCGGCGAGGTGCTGCGCGTACAGGGTGCCTACATCCACAACCTCTCCCCCTTCTGGGACCATTATTGGAAGAAGGGTGCGGACGACAAGTTAGGATGGCGTCTGGAGTATAACAGCAAGCACCGCGGCGATGTGTACGCTACCCACGGACTGGGTCCTGTGGCTCAGTTGCTCGACATCCACCGCGGCGACCGCATGACCACGCTGGTAGCCATGGACACCAAGTCCGTCATCGGCAAGGAGTTGGTAAGCGCACGCACGGGCCAGACTTGCGAAACGTTCCGCAACGGCGACCACACCACCACCCTGATTCGTACAGCCCGTGGAAAGGTCATCGAAATCCAGCACAACGTGATGACACCCCAGCCCTACAACCGTCTGTATCAGCTGACGGGAACCAAGGGATTTGCCAACAAGTATCCCATCGAGGGGTATGCACTCGACGGCGAGCAGCTGCAGGCAAGCGGCGTACAGCCCGACATCGAGAACCTCAATTCGCACAGTTTCCTGCCGGAGGCTGCACGGAAGGCATTGGAAGAGAAGTACCGCCACCCCATCCTGCAGAAGTACGGCGAGATGGCCAAGGAGGTGGGCGGACACGGAGGTATGGACTTCGTCATGGACAGCCGTCTGGTATATTGCCTGCAGAACGGTCTGCCGCTGGATATGGACGTGTACGACCTGGCCGAATGGTGCTGTCTGGCCGAGCTGGGCGAGCTGTCGATGGACAACGGTTGTGCGGCTGTAGCCTTCCCCGACTTCACCCGCGGAGAGTGGGAACGGCAGCAGGGCTATCGTCACGCCTACGCCAGTGCCGAGGAGGAGGCCGAAGCCATGCAGAAGGCCAAGGCTTTCACCGCCCGCCTGAAGGAGCAGGGTGCCAAAGAGTGGGGAGCGCAGTAATCAGCGCTCCTCATCCGTTACTTGCAGCAAGGCAGCCTTCAACTTGTCTGCGCCGGGGAATCCCGTCTGCTTGAGGCGGATTTCTCCTTTTCTGTCTACTATCAGATAGGTGGGAACGCCCTCTATCTGATAGTAGTCGCATAGATACTTCCATTGGGCGTTGGTCACGCGGTAGTGGTCGCCGTGTATGTCGGGAATCATGCTCTCCCACGTAGTCTGGGGAGAGGTCTCGCCGGTCAGATAGAGGTAGACAATCTCCTTCTCTTTCAGTTCACTCTTCATCGGGGCAATCAGCCGGTTGGCCATACGGCAGGGGCCGCACCAGGTTGCCCAGAAGTCTACTAGCACCACTTTGCCTTCGTAGTGACGGATGATGGTGCGAAACACCTCTTCGTTGGGGGTACCAGCCGGCACCTCGCCTACGTTGTAGTAGCCGGTGACCACCTGCTCGGCTTGCGGAGCCTCCGTACGCACATCGGTGTGCTGGGCTTGTGCCGTCTGGCCGATTCCGGCCAGCAACAGCATGGAGATGAGAATCTGTTTCATACGTTGATGTAGTGTGAATGGTTTATTTCAGTGTAAAGTTCTGTGAGCCGATGAGGGTGCCGCCGGCGAAGATGTCCACCCGATAGCTGCCGGCATAGAGGAACTCCTCTACATCCCAATATACCGTGACCGCCTGTTCCTCACCCGTATACTCGATGTACTTCTTGATGGAGTAGGCCAGCTCGCGGTTCTCGTAGGTGAAGGTGTTGCCCTCGTTCTTGGTCAGCACGCTGTTGTCGGGTTTGGTGATGCGCACGTACAGTGTGCGTTCGCCCGTCTCTGCCGTGATGTTCTTCACGATGGTGAAGCCGATTTTCAGTTTGACCACGTCTTTCACCTTCTTGGCCTCCTTGCCGCGCTTGTTGGCTGCCAGCACGGAGATGTTGGTGGCATCCAGCTGAGCCGCCAGCGTCACGGTTTTGGTCAGGTTCTTCTTCTCTTCGGCCAGCGTGTTGATTTGCCGGGAGGCTGCGTTATACTTCTTGGTCACATCGGCAATGATTTCCTTCTGCTGTGCCGTCAGCCGGTTCAGCGAGTCTATCTGGTTGATGTATCCCACCATTACCTTGCGCAGGGTGGCCAGTTCCTTCTTCAGGCGGCGTATCTCCGTGGCGTTGGTGCTCTTCACGGTACGCAGTTCTTCCAGCAGACGTTGCGACTTCAACTGTTCCTGTTCCAGCAGCACAGAGAGCGAGTCGTTCGATACGGTCAGCTTCAGCTCGTCGTATTGCTTGGCAAAGTCGGTATATTGGTTCTCCAGGTCTTCCTTCTCCAGCTGGAACTCCTGTACCAGTTCTCGGTTCGTCTTCTTTTCGGTGATGAGCAGTACGGTTACTCCGACGAGCAACAGCAACAATACGCTTCCTGCAATGATTACCGCTTTATTGTTCATATTTCCCATGATGCTATTCTTGTTAGTGTGTTATAGGGTTGTTCTTCTTATTTTCCTCTCTTCAATTTCCACTGCATACCTATCGAGTGCTGTGCCACGATGATGGGGTACCAGCGTGCCTCGGCAGGTGCCAGCCGCTTCATGTCGTTGCATCGGCCTATGAGGCGTGTCAGGGTGTACCACTTGCCGCTCCAATATCCCTTCGGGCGTTGCTTCTTGTCGCTGTTGCCTTTGCCGAAGTTGCCTTCCCTCCAGATGTCATTCAGCAGCCAGTCGCCGGTGGGCAGGTCGTCAGCGGTATAGGGAATGGGCAGTTCCTCCGCGGGCAGCCCCAGTTGTCGGACGGCAATGGTGCCGAAGATGCGGGCAGCCTTCTCCAGGCCGTATGCCTTCAGCTGTTCGCGTACAGCCGCCTTGTCGATGTCCGCTTGCCGGTGATGCAGCAGGCATGTCCAGTCGCAGATTTGTCGGAGTCCCACCCCTTCGTTCAGGGCGTGCAGCACGGAGTGTGCCAGTATGTATACCACATCGAAGGTCAGCGGCGGCAACAGTGCACGGCATCCATCAATCTCTTGCGTACGCCAGTCGCCGGCGTTGTACCAGCGGCTGATTTCTGCCTGAAAGCGTCTGTCGGCTGCAGGTGCGTTCAGGTTGTTCAGCACCCTGTGGTTCTCCACCATGATTCCATGCCATTGGTAGCCGGTATGTTTGAAGCACTCTTCCTCTATGCGGGTCACCTCGGGCAGCAGCAGCTGGTTGACCCTTTCATAGTGGGAGGCCGTGTACAGGTCGATGTCTCCGCATTGCCGGTGCAGCGGGTGGCGGTAGTTTTGGGCCACTCCCTGCCCCTTCAGCAGGATGGGCTCGATACCCGCTTGGCGGCACAGGGCGTAGACGTTGGCCAGTTCCTGGTTCAGCAACTGATTTTTCTCTTCGATGTTCAGCTGGCTGTTGCACCACTTCAGGTAGAGCATCCTGGGCGGCCTCAGTTCGGCGGGCAGCGTCTGTATGCCGTCCAGCACGATGCCCATCAGAGCCTGCGCACGTGCCGAGCGGTAGAGCATCTCCCAGTCCGTATGGCTGTCGAAGAGGCCGGCATCGGCCTCCCTGCCCCAGAGCCCCGAGCGCACCAGCGTGAAAAACTGTTGTTGTATACGGTTCATATCTATGTATGGTTCACTTTTTGCCTGCAAAAGTACATAAAATCACGCTTTTTATGTACATTTGCCCTCCGAATTATCAACTAATAAGTTATTGACATGAAGATTAAGGATATTTATAAAGTGCGTCAGGTAGCCGGAGAGAATCTGGTAGTGGAACAAGGCAAGCTGCAGAGCGACATGACGAAGGTCATTTCGCTGAACGCTACAGCCCTGTTGCTGTGGAACGAGTTGAAGGGTAAGGATTTCACGTCGTCCGATGCCGCCCGCGTTCTGGTGGATGCGTATGGCATTGAGCCCGAGCGGGCCGAAGCCGATGCCGGCAAGTGGATTGACTCTCTGATGAAGTGCGGAGTGATTGTCATATCTTGATAATTTAAAAATACTGATTTAAAGTGCTTGTGCGGATGGGCCTTTCCTCTGCCTGCAAAGATGCAAAACCGCGCTCCGCTTGTCAAGAGGTGGTGAAGGAGTCTGGCGGCACATTAACGTCCGTTAATCCGATACAGGCATCTGTAGGCGCAACATTTTGCACCCTGAATGCCGTTCGCGTGATTCATTTTGTGCGGGTTTGGGCAGACACATAGGTCTGCCCCTACGGCTCGGCATTCGGGCATCATGTATTGTTTTTTGAACGTGTTGCATCCCCACCCGTAGGGGCGGATCTATGTGTCCGCCCAGAATGCCGTTCGCGGTGGTGTCATTCACTAACAACCTGTTTTGCAACGAGCTGCAAAAGTATTTTTTTCGCATTCGCGCTCAGTTGCTTGATTTTAATAATTACTTATATAATATACAGACAAAGTCCCTTATCCGCCGCCCCTACACGGCACCGGAAATTCCCGGCTGCGTCATGCAGGCAATTGCAATATCCCAATGTCCGCCGGAGGCGGACGCTTCCGGCCTCACCGCAGGAGCGTCAAGCGGAGAGGTAGAGAGTAGTTCCGTAGGTGCAGACGGGGTCTTTTCTTTTGGTTAGGGCACAAGATGTTGCGCCCCTACAGGACAAGCAAAAGAAAAGCGACACATCCGCACGGCAAAGCAATTTCCTCATTTATGAGGATTGTGCGTACGCTCTATTTTCCGTTATTTTGCAGCCGGATACAAACCGTAATATACAGAATATAGAGAGATGAACAGATTTCGTATAGTATGTGCCCTCTGTGCGGCACTGAGCGTTGCCGGCACGTTGAAGGCTGAAGAGAAAGATACCCTGAAGGTAGTGGATGTGGAGGAAATCACCGTCATTGCTGCCCCCAAAGAAAACCGCAAGCTGCGCGAACTGCCTCACGCCGTCTCGCTGCTTTCGCAGCAAACCATGCAGGCAGCGCAGGTCACTACCATCAAGGACATGACAGCCGTGGTACCCAATCTCTTCATCCCCGACTACGGTTCCCGCCTGACGACGGCAGTCTATATCCGTGGCATCGGGTCGCGTATCAATACCCCTTCAGTCGGTCTCTATGTAGACAACATACCCTATATCAACCAAGCTGCGTTCGACTTCAGCTATGCGGATGTAGAGCGCATCGACGTGTTGCGAGGTCCGCAAAGCACCCTTTACGGCCGCAATGCCATGGGCGGACTCATCAAGGTGCATACCAAGTCGCCCTTCAGCTATCAGGGTACCGATGTACGTCTGGGGGCTGCCACACACGGCAGCTATGACGCTTCGCTGACCCACTACCATCGGGTGAGTTCCCGTTTTGCCTTTTCCACCGGAGGCTTCTATACGTACGATGACGGTTTCTTCCGTAACAGGGCGTTGGGGAACAAAAAGGTAGACCGCGGGCAGAGTGCCGGCGGACGTCTGAGGGCTGTCTGCCTGCCTGCAGACAACTGGAAGGTGGATTTGAACGTCAGCTACGAGTACAGCGACCAGAGCGGATATCCCTATCAGTATATGGGCAGCAAGGCCGGTGCGGCGGACGAATCGGTGGGTGAAGTGGCTTACAATCGGGAGAGCAACTATCGGCGTAACCTGCTGAATAGCGGTCTGAATGTGGAGTATCGCGGACGGGGCTTCACACTGAGTGCCGTGACGGGCCATCAGTGGGTGGACGACCGCATGTTCCTTGACCAGGACTTTACGGCAGCCGACATTTATACACTGGAGCAGCGGCAGCGCATCCATACGCTGAGCGAGGAGGTCGTGCTGAAGTCGGCTACGAAAGGACGCTGGCAGTGGACCACAGGAGCCTTCGGCTTCTATCAATGGCTGAAGACCGATGCACCCGTCATCTTCCGTTCCGATGGCATGGCGATGCTGGGACGGATGCTGGGCGGTGTAATCCCTTCGCAGGTTGAGGTCTCGATGGGGCCTGCAGGGAGTATGAACATCTTGCCGTCGCTCACCATTGACGACCGGGAACTGCTGATAGCGGGAGGCTTCCGGACTCCGCAACTCAACGGGGCATTGTTTCACCAGTCCACCTTCGACCGCCTGCTGGGCCTGGACGGACTCTCGCTGACGGTAGGGGTGCGTCTGGACTATGAGAAGCAGAAGCTGACCTACGACTCCGGTTGTGGACTGAACTACTCCGTAGGCATCCAAGGCCAGATGCTGAGAGGCGGTCAGCTGGTCCGTGACATCGAGATGATGCCCTCCACCTCCCTCTGTGTGGAGAGCCGTTATCAAGGTCGGTTAGACAAAGATTACCTCCAGCTGTTGCCGAAGGCTGCCTTGCAGTATGCGTTGCCCGCAGGAAGGGGAAACCTCTATGTCAGCGTCAGCAAAGGGTATCGTTCCGGCGGATACAACATCCAGAAGTTCTCCGAGCTGCTGCAGTCGGCCTTGCGCAACGACATGATGCGCCAGACGCGCGAAGCGGTTCTGACCCATGTGCCCGAGCAATATGCCTCCTTCGTGGAGCAATATTTTCCTCAGGCGGGAGAGAATCCGGAAGCCCGTGCGGCAGTGGAATATAAGCCCGAACAGACCTGGAACTACGAGCTGGGTGCCCACCTCAATCTGTGGAACCGCAGGGTGCAGCTGGATGCCGCTCTCTTCTGGTTAGAGACCAAGGACCAACAGATTTCCCGTTTCGTTCAGTCGGGCTTGGGACGCGAGACGGTCAATGCCGGCAAGAGTCGCAGCCTGGGAGGGGAATGCGCGCTGGCCGCTGCTTTGACGGACGAATGGACCTTGAATGCAGCCTACGGCTATACGTATGCCACGTTCCGCGACTACTACGTGGGTGCACAGAGTGAAGCGGCAGAGGCGATTGACTATACGGGCAACTATGTACCCTTTGTTCCCAAACATACGTTCGATGTGGGGATGCAGTATGCGTGGCCGTTACGAGGCCGGGCGTTGCTGGACCGCATCGTCTTCTCTGCCGACTATCGGGCTGCCGGTCGCATCTACTGGACGGAGGACAATACGGCCAGTCAGTCGTTGTACGGTACACTGAACGGGCGCATCAGTTTCCGTAAGGGAGGCGGGCAGATAGACCTCTGGGTGCGCAATGCACTCGACCGGAAGTACGATGCCTTCTATTTCGAGAGCATGGGAAACCGTTTCCGTCAGTTGGGTCGCCCGGTTCAGGCCGGCATCGAGGTGCGTTGTCGCTTCTGACGAGTCTCCTTTCTCCGATCAGTCTCGTCATGGGTTGTCATAGCTCGTCGACTTCGTTGCAGTCGGCAGATTCCGAAGAAGGGGACAGGTGGATAAAGGGGACTGAACAGCTTGTTTAGATGTAACTATTTTTCGCAAAAAGAGGCCGATGGGACAATCCAGCTCTATGCCCGTAGGTTCGCCGATTCTGACTTTACACAGAAAGATGCCGAAAGCTTTATTCTTGCTGGTTATCAGCGTTTTATCAGAAATGAGAGGGGTGCTGTACCGGATAGTAGGGTTCACGAAGGTTCAGGGTTCACCCCTAACCCCTCCGAGACGACACTGAATGCTTTTAGTTGATTCGATTTGTTAAATAAAATTGATGAATTGTAAGCCGCAGCTCCCTGCAGTCCGAGGAGCCGCTGCCGCAATATTTCAAGATTCCTGTCACTACCAGCAAGAGTTTCCTGATAGACAGTCTGGCACATATCGGCTATCCCCGGCCGGCTCTGTCGCAGTTGGGACTGCATAACCGTTTTGTATATACAAATTTCTTGACATTGTTTTCCGAGCGAAGAATCTCTGAATCTGTAAAAAAAGGCTTTTCAGAAATGTATTAAGGCGCAAACTGATTGAATCACAAGAATATAGATATACTATACCCACCGATGTCTTGCAGAGGAAGGGTTAGGGGTGAACCCTGAACCTAAGTGAACCCTGCAAAAAGAAAAATGTATACAATAACTCCTCTAAGGCGGATGCTGGATCTGCTGGTAAAGAGGTTTAAAACCGTTGCATAAACAGTTTTAAACTTCCTTGCCAAAGGTTTTAAAGTACTGCTCCGTTTCTTTTAATCTTTTTCCGGTATACTGTGCCAGTTTGCAGTTTTGCACTTAAGTCTTAGCAGTCAAGAGGATTTTCGTTGACCGGCATGAACGCCATGATAGATTTCAAATTGAGAAACGTGTAGGGGCGGAACATTTTCCGCCCTCATCCCGCCAGTAGTGCCACTTTAAATTTTAAATTATTAATTTTAAATTGAATAACGTGCAGGTGTGTCACTTTTCTTTTGCTTGTACTGTAGGGGCGCAACATCTTGCGCCCTAACCAAAAGAAAATACCCCGTCTGCACCTACGGAGCTACTACGAGGGGTGTCGGGCTGAGCAAAAAGAACTCGCCTCTGCGAGACTCAGACAGCTTTTTGCTTTTAACGCCCTCGTACCCCTCTCCGCTTGACGCTCCT
>JBJEHI010000012.1:0-23929 GCA_051875915.1 Bacteroides sp. | reverse complement strand
ACAGCCTAAATTAATGATTATGTTATGCTACTTCTTATTCCTCTATTGCAGCCTGTGCGGCAGCCAAACGTGCGATGGGCACACGGAACGGTGAGCAGCTGGCGTAGTTCATGCCAACCTTTGCGCAGAACTTCACAGATGAAGGTTCGCCACCGTGCTCGCCACAGATACCTGTACGCATGCCCGGACGGACAGCACGACCCTTCTCAACAGCCATCTTGATGAGCTGGCCTACACCGTTCTGGTCGAGCACCTGGAACGGGTCAACCTTCAGAATCTTCTTCTCCAGATATACCGGCAGGAAGCTGGCGATGTCATCACGAGAATAGCCGAAGGTCATCTGAGTCAGGTCGTTGGTACCGAACGAGAAATATTCAGCCTCGGTAGCAATACGATCGGCTGTCAGTGCAGCACGCGGAATTTCAATCATCGTACCGATTTCAAATTCGATTTCCACTCCTTCTTCGGCAAATACCTCTTTGGCAGTCTTCTGGATAATCTCCTTCTGCTGCTTCAACTCATACAGAATACCAATCAGCGGAACCATGATTTCAGGCATCGGATTCTTGCCCTCTTTCTTCAGTTCGCAAGCGGCACTCAGAATGGCACGTGTCTGCATAGCGGTGATTTCGGGGAAGGTGATGCCCAGACGGCAACCACGGTGACCCAACATCGGGTTGTTCTCTGCCAGACTGGCTACACGCTTCTGGATTTCTTCTACGCTGACACCCATCTCATCAGCCATCTTCTGCTGGCCGGCCAAATCGTGGGGTACGAACTCGTGCAAGGGCGGGTCAAGCAGACGGATGTTGACAGGACAACCATCCATAGCCTCCAGAATACCCTTGAAGTCAGCCTTCTGATAAGGCAACAGCTTGGCCAATGCCTTCTCACGTCCTTCTACCGTGTCAGCCAAAATCATCTCGCGCATAGCTACAATCTTCTGGTCGTCGAAGAACATGTGCTCGGTACGGGTCAGACCGATACCCTTGGCACCAAAGTCGCGTGCTACACGTGCATCGTGCGGTGTATCCGCATTGGTACGAACCTGCAGCTTGGTATATTTGTCGCACAAATCCATCAAAGCCTTGAAGTCACCAGAGAGCTCGGCAGCCTTTGTCGGCACTTCGCCGGCATAAACTTCACCGGTAGAACCGTTGATGGAGATGTAGTCACCCTCTTTGTAGACAACGCCTTCAATCTCTACGGTCTTGGCCTTGTAGTTCACGTTGATGGCACCGGCACCCGATACACAGCACTTACCCATACCACGAGCCACTACAGCTGCGTGACTGGTCATACCGCCACGAGCCGTCAGGATACCCTCGGCAGCCGACATACCGGCCAAGTCTTCGGGAGAGGTTTCGATACGTACCATGACAACACGGTGACCGTCTTCGCGCCACTTCTGTGCATCGTCAGCATGGAACACGATTTGTCCGCAAGCAGCACCCGGAGAAGCAGGCAAACCGCGAGTGATGACTTTGGCCTTCTTTAAAGCAGCCTTGTCAAAGATGGGGTGAAGCAGCTCGTCGAGTTTCTGAGGCTCGCAACGTAGCAGCGCCGTCTTTTCGTCAATCAAACCTTCGCGTACCAGGTCCATGGCAATCTTCACCATAGCCGTACCGGTACGTTTGCCGTTACGTGTCTGGAGGAACCAGAGCTTGCCTTCCTGTACGGTGAACTCCATATCCTGCATGTCGCGATAGTGGTTCTCCAACTTCTCCTGGATAGCATTCAGTTCCTGATAGATAGTCGGCATGGCCTCTTCCATAGAAGGATATTTGGAAGCGCGTTCTTCTTCGCTGATACCCTGCAGGGCAGCCCAACGGCGTGAACCCTCAATAGTAATCTGTTGCGGTGTACGGATACCGGCCACCACGTCTTCACCCTGTGCGTTCACCAGGTATTCACCGTTGAAGAGGTTCTCACCTGTAGCGGCATCGCGGCTGAAGCAAACACCTGTAGCAGATGTCTCGCCCATGTTGCCGAATACCATGGCCATTACAGATACGGCCGTACCCCATTCATCGGGAATTCCCTCCATCTTACGGTAGAGGATGGCACGTTCGTTCATCCAGCTGCGGAATACAGCACAGATAGCTCCCCACAACTGTTCCATCGGATCGGTCGGGAAATCGCTGCCGGTCTGCTCCTTGATTGCCTTCTTGAAGCGGGCAACGAGGTCTTTCAGTTCTTCTACAGAGAGGTCTTTGTCCAGCTTCACACCGCGGATGGCCTTCACCTCTTCGATGATTGCCTCGAAGGGGTCAATGTCCTCTTTATTAACCGGCTTCATACCCAGCACCACATCACCGTACATCTGTACGAAACGACGGTAAGAGTCATATACAAAGTGAGGATTGCCAGTCTTCTTGACCATACCTTCTGCCACCTCGTCATTCAGACCCAGATTCAAGATTGTATCCATCATACCCGGCATGGAAGCACGGGCACCCGAACGGACAGATACCAGAAGCGGATTCTCCAGACTACCGAACTTACTGTTCATCAGGCCCTCGATGTGGGCAACCGCCTTTTGTACCTCATCCTGAAGCACATCCACGATTTTATCCTGACCAACTTCGTAATATTCGTTGCAAACGTCTGTCGTGATAGTGAAACCGGGAGGAACCGGTACACCAATTAGATTCATTTCGGCGAGATTGGCACCTTTACCGCCCAATTGCTCGCGCATCTTGGCATTTCCTTCTGCCTGACCGTTACCAAAGGTATAAACTCTTTTTTTGTCCATAATATAAATTTAAGTTATTTATTTGGAATTGTTATCTTCCTAAATTTCTTCGCAAATCTAATGATATTTGATAAATTATAAAACTTTTACCATGGTTTTTTTCCATAAAAATGCAAAATGGAGATTGCAATCTGGAATATTTCCCATCGGTAGTGCAAATACCGAAAAATAGTCGTATTTTTGCACAGAATTAATTAGAATGGAGTAGAAGTGGCAAGAAAAAGAAAAGAGCTTCCCCTGTTGGAGAAGATTGAGATAACAGATGTGGCTGCTGAAGGAAAAGCCATTGCGAGAGTGAATGATCTGGTGGTATTCGTACCATACGTAGTTCCGGGTGATGTAGTAGACCTGCAAGTGAGAAGAAAAAAACATCACTATGCCGAAGCCGAAGCGGTGCATTTTCATACCTATTCGCCGGTCAGAGCCGTACCCTTCTGCCAGCACTACGGAGTGTGCGGCGGATGCAAATGGCAAGTGTTGCCCTATGAAGAGCAACTGAAGTACAAGCAGAAGCAGGTGGTGGACAACCTGACACGCATCGGCAAGATAGAGCTGCCTCCCATCTCCCCCATTCTGGGCTCGGCCAAGACACGTGAGTACCGCAACAAGCTGGAATACACCTTCTCCAACAAACGGTGGCTGACGGCGGAAGAGGTACAGCAGGAGGTGGTGTACGACCAGATGAACGCCGTGGGGTTCCACATTCCCGAAGCCTTCGACAAGGTGCTGGCCATTGAGAAATGCTGGCTGCAGGACGACATTTCGAATCGCATCCGCAATGCCATCCGCGACTATGCCTACGAGCACGACTATCCCTTCATTAACCTGCGGACACACGAAGGTATGCTGCGCAACCTGATTGTGCGCACCTCGTCTACAGGCGAACTGATGGTGATACTGGTGGCACAGATACAGAACGATGACGAGCTGGAACGGCTGAACGTATTGCTTCAGTACGTAGCAGACAAGTTTCCCGAGATTACCTCTCTCCTATACATTATAAATAATAAGGTGAACGACACCATCACAGACTTGGCTGTGCATACCTTCCGCGGAAAGGACTTCATGTACGAAGAGATGGAGGGACTACGCTTCAAGGTTGGCCCCAAATCGTTCTATCAAACTAACTCGGAACAGGCTTATGTGCTCTATCAAGTAGCACGCGACTTTGCCGGGCTGACGGGTGACGAACTGGTATACGACCTCTATACAGGTACTGGTACCATCGCCAACTTTGTGTCGCGACGTGCCCGCCAGGTAGTAGGCATCGAGTATGTGCCCGAAGCCATTGAGGATGCCAAGGTGAACTCGGCACTGAACGGCATAGACAATACGCTGTTCTACGCAGGCGACATGAAGGATATACTGACGGACGACTTCATTGCCGAGCATGGACGGCCCGATGTCATCATCACCGATCCACCTCGCGCAGGTATGCACCCCGATGTGGTACAGGTCATCCTGAATGCAGCTCCACAACGCATCGTCTACGTCAGCTGCAATCCGGCCACGCAAGCACGCGACCTGCAACTGCTGGATGCCGGCTATCAGGTAAAGGCCGTACAGCCGGTGGACATGTTCCCTCATACGCATCATGTAGAAAACGTGGTGCTGCTGGAAAAAAGAAAGGATTGACCCACTGAGTCTGAGAAACAACATACGAATTCATCATACCAAATAAACATTCATTTTATGCGCCCAAACAGAAAACCCACGGCACGCGCACGCGCTCAATATACGGACTACCTGGTCAAGGAACCGATGGAACTGATGGAGTTTCTGGCTGCAAAGATGCCCGATGCCAGCCGTACCAAACTGAAGTCACTGCTAAGCAAACGGATTGTCTTTGTAGACAATGCCATCACTACGCAATACAACTTCCCGCTGAAGCCGGGCATGAAGGTACAGATCAGCAGGAACAAAGGAAATCATGAGTTTCACCACCGGCTGTTGAACATCGTCTACGAAGATGCTTACCTGATTGTGGTAGAGAAAAAGGAGGGATTGCTCTCGGTCAATACCGAACGGCAGAAGGAGCGTACTGCCTACACCATTTTGAGCGAATACGTGCAACGTTCCGGCCGGCGAAACCGGCTCTACATCGTGCATCGGCTGGACCGCGATACGTCGGGCCTGATGATGTTTGCCAAGGACGAACAGACCCAGCACACGTTGCGTGACAATTGGCACCGCATTGTCTTCGACCGGCGTTACGTAGCTGTAGTAGCAGGTGAGATGGAGAAAGATGCCGGCATCGTACGTTCCTGGCTTACCGACCGTACCCTCTACGTCTACTCCAGTCCTACGGATGACGGCGGAAAGGAATCGATTACCCACTATCGTACCATCAAGCGGAAGAACGGATTCTCACTGATGGAGCTGGTGCTGGATACGGGCCGCAAGAATCAGATCCGCGTACACATGGCAGACTTGGGACATCCCGTCATAGGTGACGGGCGCTACGGGATAGAAGACCTGAACCCATTGGGACGGTTGGCACTTCATGCCTTCAAGCTGTGCTTCTACCATCCTGTCACAGGCGAACCGATGCAGTTCGAGACACCCTATCCGGCAGATTTCAAGAAACTCTTTCAGTAACTGAACAGGGTGACAGGACCATCCCATTCACCGTCTACATAGAGCTCTCCGTCCATGCGGTCTACCGATATATGGATGTTGCAAATCTCCAGCAGCGGGTAGTCGTTGCCGTAGTCCAGTGTCAGCGTACCATCGTATATCATCCATCGGAAGGGGAGCTCAAACGCCACATGCACATAGTCACCGGGATAGCATTGGGCATCCACACCAAAACCGTTGCCGTCAAAACTCAGGCCGCTCTCCAACGGGCGGTCAAAGGCATCGGCAAATCCCAAATCCCCGCCCCATTCATAACTGACCAGATAATCGAACAATATGTCATCGTCCTGCTCACAAGAAGCAAGAAATGTCAGGCAAAGGCAGACTACCATCCAAGTGGCGGTTCGGAGCATCTTTTTCATACGCTTTTCGTTAGTTTTCCATTTCCATACGGCCTTCCCTGCAAGGAGGACCTCTTTTTTTGATGCACAAAAGTAAGTAAAAAAGGAAAATCACACAACATAACGACAAAAAGATTGCACAAAGAGAAATATCAGAAAAATATTTTTTATTTGGACAATGTAACAGATTGTAATCTTATATTAACAATTTAATTACAAATCATTCACATGTGAGCAATTTTACGAACAATATATAAGTTTTGCATCCTCACCTCGTATTTTAGTAGTCATAAAATCATTCATATATGTGGCAATATGAGCATAAATATCTACTTTTGCCGTGCATTTTGATATTCAAAATAGGTATTATTAAGACTAAAAGCGAGGTTTACATGATGAAACAAGAACTTTTTAACAACGAAACAAAGGAATGGCCGGGAGAAGGAATCAGCCTCCAAGGACCAGAAAGAGTGGGGTTATATGATGCCGCCAACGAGCACGATGCTTGCGGCGTAGGTATGATTGTCAACATCCGTGGAGGCAAGTCGCACGACTTGGTAGAGTCTGCACTGAAAGTATTGGAGAACATGCGCCACCGAGGTGCCGAAGGAGCCGACAACAAGACAGGTGACGGTGCCGGCATCATGTTGCAGATTCCTCATGAATTCATCTTGTTGCAAGGCATTCCCGTTCCGGAGAAGGGACGCTACGGTACCGGTCTGCTTTTCCTGCCCAAGGATGAAAAGGATCAGGCCTCCATTCTGAGTATCATCATCGAAGAGATTGAAAAAGAGGGACTCACCCTGATGCACCTGCGCAATGTGCCTACCTGTCCTGAAATATTGGGCGAATCGGCATTAGCAGCCGAGCCGGACATCAAGCAGATCTTCATCACAGGATTCACCGAGAGCGAGACGGCTGACCGGCAGTTGTATATCATCCGCAAACGGATTGAAAACAAGGTACGCCGTTCCGACATCGCCACACGCAACGATTTCTACATCGTCTCCCTCTCTACCAAGAATATTGTCTACAAGGGAATGCTCTCCTCCCTGCAACTGAGGAACTATTTTCCCGACCTGACCAACAACTACTTTACCAGTGGACTGGCCTTGGTACACAGCCGTTTCTCTACCAACACCTTCCCTACATGGGGACTGGCACAGCCTTTCCGCCTGTTGGCTCACAATGGCGAGATTAATACCATCCGAGGTAATCGCGGCTGGATGGAAGCACGCGAAAGCGTACTCTCCACACCCACTCTGGGTGACATCCGCGAGCTGCGCCCCATCATCCAGCCCGGCATGAGTGACAGTGCATCGTTGGACAATGTGCTGGAGTTTCTCGTCATGTCGGGGCTGAGCCTGCCTCACGCCATGGCTATGCTGGTACCCGAATCGTTCAACGAAAAGAACCCCATCAGCGAAGATTTGAAGGCCTTCTACGAATATCACTCCATCTTGATGGAGCCATGGGACGGACCGGCCGCGCTCCTCTTCAGCGACGGACGCTTTGCCGGCGGTATGCTCGACCGCAATGGTCTACGCCCGGCACGTTATCTCATCACCAAGAACGATACCATGGTGGTGGCCAGCGAAGTGGGTGTGATGGATTTTGAACCGGGCGACATCAAGGAGAAGGGACGTCTGCAGCCCGGCAAAATTCTGCTGGTAGATACGGAAAAGGGAGAGATTTACTACGACGGTGAGCTGAAACGTCAGTTGGCCGAAGCCAAACCCTACCGCAGCTGGTTAGCTACCAACCGCATCGAGCTGGACGAACTGAAGAGCGGTCGCAAGGTGGCTCACAGTGTAGAACAGTATGACCGTATGCTGCGCACCTTCGGCTTCTCGAAGGAAGATGTGGAGAAAATCATCATGCCGATGGCACAGAACGGTGCCGAGCCTATCAGTGCCATGGGTAATGACACTCCGCTCGCTATTCTGAGCGACAAGCCCCAACTGCTATACAACTACTTCCGTCAGCAATTTGCGCAAGTCACCAACCCGCCCATCGACCCGATTCGCGAGGAACTGGTGATGTCGCTGACCGAATACATCGGTGCCGTAGGTATGAACATACTGACACCCAACGAGAGTCACTGTAAGATGGTACGTCTGAACCATCCCATCTTGACCAACACCCAGCTGGATTTGCTCTGCAACATCCGATACAAAGGCTTCAAGACCGTGAAGCTCCCTATGCTGTTCGAAGTGCAGAAAGGACGTGCCGGTCTGCAGGAGTCATTGGCGCGTCTCTGCAAAGAGGCGGAGGAGTCGGTGAACGACGGCGTCAACTACATTGTACTGACCGACCGCGACGTAGATGCCACCCATGCCGCCATTCCCTCGTTGCTGGCTGTCAGCGCCGTACATCACCACCTCATCTCTGTAGGCAAGCGCGTGCAGACGGCGTTGGTGGTGGAGAGCGGAGAGATTCGCGAAGTGATGCATGCCGCCCTGCTGCTGGGTTTCGGAGCCAGTGCCATCAATCCTTATATGGCATTTGCCGTTCTCGATCGGCTGGTTGCCGACAAAGCCATCCAGCTGGACTATGCTACCGCCGAGAAGAATTACATCAAGGCCATCTGTAAGGGCCTGTTCAAGATAATGAGTAAGATGGGCATCAGTACCATCCGCTCTTACCGCGGTGCCAAGATATTCGAAGCCGTGGGCATCAGCGAAGAATTGAGCAATGCCTATTTCGGAGGTCTGGCCTCTACCATCGGTGGCATCCGTCTGGACGAAGTGGCCCGTGATGCCATTGCCTTCCACGACGACGGATTTGCCAAGCAGGTGGAAGGGCTGCTGCCCAACAAGGGACTCTATGCTTTCCGTAAGGATGGAGAGAAACACGCTTGGAACCCCGAAACCATTGCCACCCTGCAGCTGGCTACCCGGTTGGGAAGCTACAAGAAGTTCAAGGAGTACACCCATCTGGTGGACGATAAGGAGAGCCCCATCTTCCTGCGCGACTTCCTTGACTTCAAGAAGAACCCCATCGATATCGCCCAGGTAGAACCGGTAGAACACATCGTGCGCCGTTTCGTCACAGGAGCCATGTCGTTTGGTGCCATCAGTCAGGAGGCGCACGAAGCCATGGCCATCGCCATGAACCGTCTGCACGGACGCAGCAACACAGGTGAGGGAGGCGAAGATTCGGCCCGCTTTGGTACCGAACTGGGAAGCGCCACCAAGCAGGTGGCTTCGGGACGCTTTGGTGTCACTACCGAATACCTGGTCAATGCCGACGAAATACAAATCAAGATAGCGCAAGGAGCCAAGCCCGGCGAGGGTGGCCAGTTGCCCGGATTTAAGGTCGACGAAGTGATTGCACGTACCCGTCACAGCATACCCGGCATCTCGCTGATTTCTCCCCCGCCCCACCACGACATCTACTCCATTGAGGATCTGGCCCAACTGATTTTCGACCTGAAGAATGTGAATCCCCGGGCCAAAATCAGCGTGAAGCTGGTTGCCGAGAGCGGTGTAGGAACCATTGCAGCCGGTGTGGCCAAGGCAAAGGCCGACCTCATTGTCATCTCGGGTGCCGAAGGTGGTACGGGCGCATCACCGGTATCAAGCATCCGTTACGCAGGCATCTCGCCCGAGTTGGGACTGAGCGAAACGCAACAGACACTGGTACTGAACGGACTGCGCGGACAAGTGCAGTTGCAGGTAGACGGCCAGTTGAAGACCGGTCGCGACATCGTGCTGATGGCCATGTTGGGAGCCGAAGAGTACGGCTTTGCCACCTCCGCCCTCATCGTGTTGGGATGCGTCATGATGCGCAAATGCAATCAGAATACCTGTCCGGTAGGTGTAGCCACCCAGAATCCGGAACTGCGCAAAC
Source organism: Bacteroides sp. (assembly GCA_051875915.1). Classification (GTDB taxonomy): domain Bacteria; phylum Bacteroidota; class Bacteroidia; order Bacteroidales; family Bacteroidaceae; genus Bacteroides. The sequence continues at coordinate 14,344 of JBJEHI010000012.1, read as the reverse complement.
GCTTCATGGGACGCAGTGAGTACCTGATTAACTTCTTCACCTTCCTGGCACAGGAGGTACGCGAATACCTGGCAGAGATAGGTGTGAAGCGTCTGGACGACATCATCGGACGTACCGACCTCATCATCCGCAAGGCCGACGACGGCATACGCAAGCACCAGCTCATCTCCTTCGACCGCCTGCTGAGCCGCATACCCGGTGATGCAGCCATCCGCCACATCATCGACCAGCAGCACGGCATCGAGAAGGTAAAGGACGTAGACATCATCCGTGCCGCTGCCGATGCCCTGGAGAGCCAGAAAGAGGTATCGCTGGAGTATACCATTGCCAATACCGACCGTGCCTGCGGAGCCATGCTCTCGGGTGCTGTGGCCACCAAGTATGGCGAGAAGGGCCTACCCGAACATACACTGAACATCAAGTTCAAAGGCTCTGCCGGACAGAGTTTTGGGGCCTTCCTGATGCCGGGCATCAACTTCAAGCTGGAGGGTGAGGCCAACGACTATTTAGGCAAGGGACTCAGCGGCGGACGCATTGCCGTGCTGCCTCCCGTACGCAGCAATTTCGAGGCCGAGCAGAATACGATTGCCGGCAACACCCTGCTCTACGGAGCCACCAGCGGCGAAGTTTACATCAACGGTCGCGTAGGCGAACGCTTCGCTGTGCGCAACTCGGGTGCCATTGCTGTTGTCGAGGGCGTAGGCGACCACTGCTGCGAATACATGACAGGTGGCCGGGTAGTCGTACTGGGACAGACAGGGCGCAACTTTGCCGCAGGTATGTCAGGCGGCGTGGCCTATGTATGGAACAAAGAGGGCAACTTCGACTACTTCTGCAACATGGAAATGGTAGAGCTGAGCCTCATTGAGGAAGCCTCCTACCGCAAAGAGCTGCACGAGCTGATTCGTCAGCACTACCTCTACACAGGCTCCAAGCTGGCACGTACCATGCTGGACAACTGGAACCGCTACGTAGACGAATTCATTCAGGTAGTGCCCATCGAGTACAAGAAGGTGCTGCAAGAAGAGCAGATGCGCAAGCTGCAACAGAAGATTGCCGACATGCAACGAGACTATTAATGAGCCTTTTCCCCTCGTCAACTTAAAAACTTAAAAACTCAAAAACTCAAAAGCTATGGGAGATCCGAAAGCATTTCTGAATATACCCCGCCAAGAGGCGGGCTACCGTCCGATACACGAACGTATCACCGACTTCAGCCAAGTGGAGCAGACACTCAACAGCCACGACCGCAAGCTGCAGGCATCGCGCTGCATGGATTGTGGTGTGCCCTTTTGCCACTGGGCTTGTCCGCTGGGCAACAAAGACCCCGAGTTTCAAGATGCCCTCTATCGGGGCAAGTGGCGCGAAGCCTATCAGATATTGAGTGCCACCAACGACTTTCCCGAGTTTACCGGCCGCATCTGTCCGGCCTTGTGCGAGAAGTCGTGCGTACTGAAGCTCTCGTGCGACGAGCCTGTCACCATCCGTGAAAACGAGGCAGCCATCGCAGAGGCTGCCTATCGCGAAGGCTACATTACCCCCATCTGCCCCGAACGAAACGGCCGTCGGGTAGCCGTCATCGGTGCCGGTCCGGCCGGACTCAGTGTCTCTGTCCGCCTCAATGCCCTGGGCTACGATGTCACCCTGTTCGACCGCAAGCCCAATCCGGGCGGGTTGCTGCGCTACGGCATCCCCAACTTCAAGCTGGACAAGGCCGTCATCGACCGTCGCATGAAACTGCTGGAAGCCGAAGGCATCCGTTTTGAAATGGGTGTAGAGGTGGATGTAACCCATCTGCCCGAAGGATTCGACGCATACGCCGTATGTACCGGCACCCCCACGGCACGCGACCTGCCCATCCCCGGACGCGAGCTGAAAGGTATCTATTTCGCCCTCGACATGTTGGGACAACAGAACCGCATTCTGGATGGCGAGACCTTCCCGAAGGAGGAGCTTGTCAACGCCAAAGGGCGCAACGTACTTGTCATAGGTGGAGGTGACACGGGCAGCGACTGCATCGGCACCAGCATCCGACAGGGAGCAGTCAGTGTCACACAGATTGAGATTATGCCCCAACCGCCTGTAGGACACAACCCGGCCACCCCTTGGCCTCAATGGCCCCTTGTGCTGAAGACCACCAGCAGCCACGAAGAGGGATGCACCCGTCGCTGGTCGCTGGCCTCCAACCGCTTCATCGGCAAGAACGGCCGCGTATGCGGTGTAGAGGTAGAAGAGGTCGAATGGATACCCTCACCCGAAGGCGGACGGCCCACCATGAAGCCTACCGGCAAGAAAGAGGTGATAGAGGCCGACATGGTATTGCTGGCCATGGGTTTCCTCAAACCCCAACAGCCTACCTTTGCCGACAACGTCTTCGTAGCCGGCGATGCTGCCAACGGAGCCAGCCTGGTGGTTCGAGCCTTGGCACACGGACGCAAGGTGGCAGAAGCCATCCATGCCAAACTGAAGTGAGACATCAAAATTCATAATCCAAAAAGTTATAACCCCCAAACTCGTAGCACATCGCTCGTAGCTAAAAACTTAAAACAATATGTGTGGAATTGCAGGAATTTTCAATATCAAAGAACAGACTCCGGAGCTGCGTAAGAAGGCTCTACGTATGTCACAGAAAATCCGTCATCGCGGACCCGACTGGAGCGGTATCTATGTAGGCGGATCAGCCATTCTGGCACACGAACGCCTCTCCATTGTCGATCCCGAATCAGGTGGACAGCCTCTCTACTCGCCCAACCGCAAACAGGTATTGGCCGTCAACGGCGAAATATACAACCATCGTGACATCCGTGCCCGCTATGCCGGACATTATGCGTTCCAGACGGGCAGTGACTGTGAAGTCATCCTGGCTCTCTATCGCGAGAAAGGCATCCATTTTCTGGAGGAGCTGAACGGCATCTTCGCCTTCGCTCTTTACGATGAAGAGACCGACCAGTTCCTGATTGCCCGCGACCCCATCGGTGTCATCCCCTTGTACATCGGCCACGATGCCGAAGGCCGTATCTACGTCGGCAGTGAGCTGAAGGCTCTCGAAGGCTTCTGTGACGAGTACGAGCCCTTCCTGCCCGGTCACTACTACTGGAGCGGTGAAGGCAAGATGCAGCGCTGGTATCAGCGTGACTGGATGGAGTACGAAGCCGTGCAGTACAACTATATGCCTGCCGCCGATCGCACTCCGTCACACATCGGACATTGTCCCGACCCCAAAGCACACGAAGCTCAAGTACAGGCAGTACGCGACAGTCTGGAAGCAGCCGTACAGCGTCAGCTGATGTCCGATGTACCCTACGGTGTACTGCTCTCCGGCGGTCTCGACTCATCCGTCATCTCCGCTATCGCCAAGAAGTTTGCAGCCAAACGCATCGAGACCGACAGCAAGGCCGATGCCTGGTGGCCGCAGCTGCACTCTTTCGCGGTAGGTCTGAAAGGTGCCCCCGACCTGTTGAAAGCACGCGAAGTAGCCCGCCATATCGGTACCGTACACCACGAAATCAACTATACCATTCAGGAGGGACTCGATGCCATCCGCGACGTCATCTACTTCATCGAGACCTACGACGTCACCACCGTCCGTGCCTCTACACCCATGTATCTGCTGGCCCGTGTCATCAAGTCGATGGGCATCAAGATGGTGTTGAGTGGTGAGGGAGCCGACGAGGTGTTCGGCGGGTACCTCTACTTCCACAAAGCCCCCACCCCGCAGGCCTTCCACGAAGAGACGGTGCGCAAGCTCTCCAAACTCTATCTGTACGACTGTCTGCGTGCCAACAAGAGCCTCTCTGCCTGGGGTGTAGAGGGTCGTGTTCCCTTCCTCGACAAGGAGTTCCTCGATGTAGCCATGCGCATCAATCCGGCCACCAAGATGTGTCCCGGCAAAGAGATTGAGAAGAAGGTGGTACGCGAAGCCTTTGCCCATCTGCTACCCGAGAGCGTGGCCTGGCGTCAGAAGGAGCAGTTCTCCGACGGAGTGGGTTACTCGTGGATTGACACGTTGAAGGCCATGACCGCTGCCGCCGTCAGCGACGAGCAGATGGCACATGCCGCCGAGCGTTTCCCCATCAATACCCCCATGAACAAGGAGGAGTACTACTACCGTAGCATCTTCGAGGAGCACTTTCCCAGTGCCAGTGCAGCCCGCAGCGTACCCAGCGTGCCCAGTGTGGCCTGCTCTACGGCCGAAGCATTGGCATGGGATGCCTCTTTCCAAGGGAAGAACGACCCCAGCGGACGTGCCGTAGCCGGCGTTCACGAGGATGCGTATAAATAAGAACCATACTGATTCCGATTAACTGTCATCGGCCTATTTCCTGATTAGAAAACCAGGGAATAGGCCGATGACATATAGTGTCACTCGTCCGGGTCGGAAGGCCCTGTTACGGTGACCGGTTATTTCTTCACCTCCCACCAGTCGAAGCTAAAGAGATTCCTCTTCTGCATCGAGGTGCTCTTAAACACGAAATAGACATCGTGTACTCCCTTACACTGGCTCAGACTCGCACGAAATGTCTCGTACTTGAACTTTGTGTTCGGCACGTCGATGACACCGGCTATCCGTCCGTCGGGAGCATCAAGATGCACTTCCATCCTGCCACCACACAGCTGTGCGGAGCAGCTTGCCTCAAGTATGGATGCACCCTGACCGAAATCAACACCCTTGACAAGGATGTACTCACCATCGTCAATATCGGTGACGAAGGGGGTCGGATTCCATGGGCCGGAGGGATTCTCGCGCGTGGTTTTCAGTCCATATCCCCAGGCCATCGTCTCAGCCTCCACACGGCGGAACGGGTCAAAGGAGCCTACCTGTTCAAGTTTGCAGTCCTGGAAATAGGGCAGCTCCCGTATCGTGCCGTCCTCATTATAGGTCATCTCGGCAGCCGATACCGACCTGCGCTCGGCATGACGGCTCGTCTCGAATCGGAAGATGTCGTAGTTCAAGCCGAAGCAGTACCACTTGCCCTTAAATTCGATGACGCCCGGATGATTGCCGCGTGTACGGGGCGTGTGGTCCATAATATGCCCTTTATGTTCCCAGGGGCCTGTGGGCGACTTGCTCATGGCATAGCCAATTCCCTCGGGACAACAGGTGGAGGCGAATGCCAGGTAGTACCACTTCTCACCGCCGGCATTCCTGCGCGACCAGAGCCACGGTCCTTCCTGATAGTCTTCTATGGGATCCATCTGCATAATCTCGCCCTTGGTGGAAATCATGTCCTCGTTGAGACGTACGCAGTAAGTGTGCGGATTGCCCCAATACATATACGCCTGTCCGTCGTCGTCAATCCATACGGTGGGGTCTATGTCATACCAGTGCTCAGAACGCCATACGAGCGGTTTCCCTATAGGATCCGTAAAGGGACCGTAGGGTGAGTCGGCCACCAGTACGCCGATACCATTTCCATGTATCGGACAATACATGTACCACTTTCCGTTACGCTCTATCACCTGCTCGGCCCAGGCACCGTTGTCACCTTTGTACCATTTGAAGTCTTTCAGCGATGCCACCGCACCGTGGTCTTGCCAGTTAACCATGTCGGTAGATGTATAGAGCAGCCAGTCCTTCATCTTGAAGCCCTCCGCATCGTCCTCGTCATGGGTAGTGTAGAGATACACTGTGTCACCATGCACGTAGGGTGCAGGATCGGCAGTGTATTTGGTCTGGATAATAGGCAGATTGAGTGCCTGATGTGTTTGCGCTGTCGCAGTCATTGCCACGGCAGTCAGTAGGATAGCAGTAAGTAATCTCATGTTTTATTCTCTTATTATAGGTGAATATTGTAATGGTCACTTTCTTACATCGCCACCGTCACCTCCGTACCGTCGTAGCCGATGGCTTTCACATCCGACGAACCTGCGGTACGGACGTTGAAGGTGCGATTGGAAAGCATCCCCGGAAAACTGCCTTGACGGGAGTCTATCGTGAGCGTGCGCTTCTTGTCGTTCCACCTCATTGTGATGGTTGAGTAAACCCCTTGCTCGTAATTGTAGTTGTCACCTTCGTCCTCATAGAGCGTGAAGGTGGCATCCTTGCCGGGATAGACCACGATATCCAGATTATCCCAACGGCTCTGCCGGGCATACTGCATGACGGGGGCAAGCGGAAGGATGGTGCCCGCCTTGACGAACATCACGGCACGGTCAAGGGGAGAGGGGACGGTGACATCGCGACCGCCGTCGTATCTCTTTTCAGTATGGAAATCATACCACGCCGCACCCTTAGGCAGATACTTGGTCACGCACTGATCTGCAGAGAAATCATACTTCAGTCCCTTGCCTTTTTCTACCTCCGATTCCTTCTTGTCCCAACCGCTCATCGCGTCCTCGTTGAACAGTTTCTCCTCGGTATATTGGGCAGTGAGGACGGGGGCGGCAAGAATCGAACGACCGAACATGAACTCCTCGGCATTGTCCCACGTCTTCTTGTCGGCAGCAAAGTCGTAGTGCAAGGCACGAAGATAGCTCTCACCCGCTGAGGTCACCTGCCATGCCGTGCTATATATATAGGGCAAGAGGCGATAGCGCAGGCGTATGGTCTGCTCGATGGCATCATAGATGGGTTCGCCCTTCTTGCCAAACTGGTATATCTCGCGCGGTGCGTCGGCACCATGACTGCGGAAGACGGGACAGAAGAGGCCATACTGCATCCAGCGCACATAGAGTTCCTGGTACTGCGGATTACGTGGAGCTGAACCTGCCCCCCGGGTGTTGTATGAGCCGCAGAAGAAGCCGCCGATGTCGGTGTTGAAGTTGGGGCACCCCGTCATGGTATAGTTCAGACCTGCCGGCACCTGCTTGCGCAGCATGTCCCACGTGGAGGCGACATCGCCCGTCCAGAGTCCCGAACCGTAATGCTGCTGTCCGGCAAATGCCGAGCGTGTCATGATGAACACACGCTTGTCACCGGAGGCCTTGCGCTGGTTGGCATAGATACCCTTGACCGTGGCAAGCGGAAAGAGGTTGCGCACACTGCGCCATGAGCCCATGGCGGTCTTGTGGTCGTAGTGGCGGTCGCAGGGGTCGAAGAAGTCGGGGTCAGTAGAGTCCATCCACCAGGCATCAATGCCATAGTCAAAGAGTTTTTTCAGATGGTCCCAATAGATTTGTCGTGCCACCGGACTGTATGCGTCATATACCTTCACGCCCGATGGATATTCCTCCTTCATCGGGGGCCAGACATGCGAGATACCGCTCTGAGGCCATGTCTCGAAATCGAAAAGCAATCCCTTCTCATTCAGTTTGCGATACTGTTGTGTCTGCGGGCCGAAACTTGCCCAGATGGAGATCATGATGTGCGCGTTCTGCTCATGCACACGGTCGATCATCTGCTTGCCGTTGGGGAATGTCTCGCCGATAAAATCCATGGCATTCCATGTATAGTTGCTGCCCCAATACTGCCAATCTTGTATGATTCCATCGAGAGGCACCTGCAAAGCACGGTATTTGTCAACCACCTCAAGCAGCTCCTGCTGCGACTTGTAGCGTTCGCGACACTGCCAATAGCCAAAGGTCCAAAGAGGGAACATCGGTACGTCGCCCGACAGCTCACGCATACACCTGTTCACGCCGTCGGCATTCCTGCCGTACATGAAATAGTAGTCGGCACAGTCACCCACCTCGGCACGGAAGGTCATGCCCTGGGCGTTGTCCTCAAAATGGGCGCGACTGTAGTTGTCCCAATAGATGCCCCACCCCTTAATAGACTGGATGACATTCTGGAAGTCCTCAAGGTTAGACTGCTCCACATGCTTCGAGAGGCCACGGCGGTTGAGCCGGCCGTCTTGCACGGTACCCAGACCATAGATGGCCTCGTCCTTATCGAGCGCGTATGTCTGACTGACTACAAACCGTCCCTTGTCGGTGCCCTCTGTGCGCGGTTCAAAGGCGATGGCCTTCTCCTTCAGCAACTGTTTCCCGTCGGACGCGGCAAACGAGACAAGGCCTGTGCGGCGGTCGATGGTGACTTGGATGGAGGTGGACTTCAGCCTGACGGTGGAAGCACCTTGGTTGACGGTGATGGGGAGAGAGGCATCGGGAGAGAGAGTCACGACCTCGCTCTTCTGTTCCTCATACACATAGTCGGCAGGAGCTTTCGTCACTCGCACGATGTCTGGAGTGTAGAAAGTAACACGGACAGTCTGGTTGGCGGCAGTGATGCCGTACGGATTCCCTTCTTGTGCCCTCATCGCGAGAACTGTCATCACGATGAGCAGAGTGGTTAGTAATCTTTTCATTTTCATGGATAATTTGTTTGTGATTTACGTTTGCAAAGGTAGCTTCATCATGGAAAAAAGACGTAACAACGAGGTTGATTGCAATGGTACCTATGTTGATATTCGCGTTTTTTCGGCATATTCCTTCGGTCGGCAGTGGTATTCTTCCTGAAAACACTTGCCCAGATAGCTGGCTGAGGAGAAACCTGTACGCTGGGCAATCTCCGCAAGGGTCATGTTACCATCGGCTATCATCTGGGCGGCATGGCGCAGTCTGACGCTTCGCATAAACAGACTGGGCGACTTGTCAAGCAAGGCAGAGAGCCGTTTGTAGAGGCCTGTGCGTTCCATGCAGAGGTCTCGACTTAACTGCTCCACCGAATAGGGCTGACCGAGATGGCACTCTACCAGTCCGATTGCCTTTTGCAGGAATTCGGCATCGGCCTCGCTATGGCAAAGGAGTTCCTGCTCTTTGACGTCTGGGGTGACATTCCGTTCAGACTCCAGTTGGTTGCAGTGCTCAATCAGGCTCTCTATTCTTGCCAACAGCCGTTCCTCCTTCAGCTTATAGAGGGTTTCGTTTTTCATGTGGCGCAAATAGGCCACCACACAACCTGTCACCACTGCCAAAGCCGATATTATATACAAGGTATACGCCCACCAGGTCGCCCACCGGGGAGGCAGAATGGCAAAACGAACAGTACACACACCTCCCTTCCACAAGTCGGGCAAGAGCGAAGCCCGCACATCGAGCGTGTATGTACCAGGCGGCATGTTGATAAACGGCAGTCGGAGCATTCCCTTCCCGTCCACAAGCGAGGAACCCGTGTCGTTGCCGACGATGGCTGTCACGGTATCGTTGCTTGAAGAGAGGCAATACTTAAAGTGGGTGTGCTGCGGAAAGGCATAGTTCATCGAAGCGAAGGCAAAGGAGAGTGTATTTTCGTTATAAGGCAACGAAATGGCATTGGAAGCGGCGTAGGCCCTTCCGTTGACCTTCATTTCCACCAGCATAGGGGTCAGGGGCATTGAGTCCGGCAGCTGCGTTCTGCGGGGATGGAACAGAGTCACTCCGCCGATGCCTTCCATGGCTATGCTGCCATCGGAGAGCCGCATCGCCCTCCCGTCAGCATAATCCCCACTCTGAACGCCATCCGAAATGCGGAAGCTCTCAAGCCGCAGAGTGCCCTGTCCGTCAACAACTGCACGCGAGATACCATTGGACGTAGCTATCCACACATGGCCGTCGCCATCCTCGACGAGGGAATGGACATAGTCATTGGCCAGTCCATCTTCCGAATAGAGCCATTCGGCCTCGCCCCTGCGTTCCAATTTAACGCCGTCGCTTGTGGCAGTCCACGTCCATCCCCTCCTGTCGGTCAGGCAACCGGCATCAGCAGGCCATTCCAATGCCATATCCTTCCTCAACTCAAACAGGAATCTGCGTGGATGGGCATAAAGCAGCCCGTCACTGTATGTGCCAATCCATATACCGCCTTGCCGGTCGCGGAATATCGTATTCGCCGCCGCATCCACCGTGCTGCCATCGGCAAGCCTCAGTTTCTCGGTCAGGATGCCCTTGCCCCCATGCAAGTCAATGTGCCAAAGTCCCTTCTGGCAGATGATGTATGCTGCCTCACCATCCAACATCAGCGTGTGCAGCACATAGTCGGTTTGCAGCAGCTTCCGCCATTGTCTTGTCGTAGGGTTGAACGAAAAGAAGCCACCTTGGCTGCCGTTGCGCAGCTGGTAGAACATGCCATCCGTTCCCCTTGCTATCAGCGAGGTCTCTGCATAGCGGCTTTGTTCGGGCTCATCGTAGGCGGCACTCTCGAATGCGGGAGCCATTGTCTCCAGCGAAACGCCTACCACCCGTCCTGTATTGAAAAAGAGGTACACCATCGTCTTGTCGCACTCCATATCCTGCAGTTCGCCCCACTCCTTCTCCAGTGTGATTCCCCTCCGGGTACCGCTTGCCCACAACTTGCCTTCCGCCACTATCCACAAGCAGCCTTCCGCGTCGACAAACAAGTCGTCCACACTTCCACTTACATTGGCTTCATGGCACAACAGCCTTCCTACATTGTCAACATACGTTCTGCCATGCAAATCATAGCACACCACCCGCTGATAATCCTTTATCCACACCCTGTCCTGTCTGTCTACATAAACATGATATGCTCCACGATAGTTTTCGATACGGTATGCCGCATGTTGGCTGCGGTGGATGTGTGCAAACTGCGAGCCGTCGTAGATGTTCATATTGCCAAGCGTGGTGAACACCATCCGGTTGTCGGGCAGCTGAAGTATGTGCTGCACCATGTTGTCGCACAGTCCGTCATCAGCCGTCAGCCGGGTGAACTTCATGGTCGTAATGTCCTCGGCCATACTACGTGTTGCCAATGACATGAGAACCATGATTATCACTATTATCGTCCTACTCATTTCCCTATCCATTATCAATTCGAATATACGGCGAAAATACAACAAAAAGATGATACTGCCAAATCTGGAGTACACGATACCATGTTTTTATCCATTCCTCTAAAGAAAAACATCTTTCTTTATCCTGCCGGTGTAAATCTTGCGGATTTTATCTACATTTGCACTCAGCTTGAATGCACAACCATTACTAACAGATAAAAATTCATTTATGAAACCAGTAAACCTTTTACTTATGTCAGCAGTCATGACATGCGCCTCATGCCAAAACGGCAAGGAAAGCGCCGATGCACAAGACATCATTCAACGGCAGGAAGTACACATCACCGACGGACGCATGACGCCCGAAGCCTTGTGGGCGATGGGACGGATAGGAAGCGTAGCCGTCTCGCCCGACCAACAAAAGATTGCCTACACCGTCACCTACTACAGCGTGCCGCAGGACAAGAGCAACACGGAACTCTTCGTGATGAATGCCGACGGCAGCGACAACCGGCAAATCACCCGTTCGGCATTCCGCGAGGGCGAACCGGCATGGATCAAGGAGGGGACGAAGCTGGCCTTCCTCTGCAACGAAGGGGGGAGCAGCCAGGTGTGGGAGATGAATGCCGACGGCACGGCACGCCGGCAACTGACCCACTACGAGGGCGACATCGAGGGATTCAGCTTCTCGCCCGACGGCAAGAAGCTGCTCTTCGTTGCGCAGGTAAAGACGGTAAAGAGCACCGCCGACAAGCATCCCGACCTGCCCAAATCTACCGGCATTGTGGTGGACGACCTGATGTACAAGCATTGGGACGAATGGGTCACTACCGCGCCGCATCCGTTTGTGGCCGATTTTGACGGCAACAGCATCAGCAATGTGCGCGACATCCTGCAGGGAGAGCCTTACGAAAGCCCCATGAAGCCCTTCGGTGGCATGGAGCAGCTGGCCTGGAGCCCCAACTCTGACAAAGTGGCTTTCACCTGCCGCATGAAGACCGGCCTGGCATACGCCGTATCTACCGACTCGGACATCTACGAATACGACCTGGCAAAGGGCAGTTTCGTGAACCTCTGCAAGCCGCAGGGCGAAGAGAGCCGGCAGATGATGGGCTATGACACCAACCCGCAATACTCGCCTGACGGACAGTATATCGCCTGGCAAAGCATGGAGCGCGACGGCTACGAGGCCGACCAGAACCGCCTCTGCATCATGGACAGGGCGACGGGCGAAAAGCAGTTTGCCAGCAAGGCATTCCGGTCGAACGTCGACCAGTTCCTGTGGAACAAGGACTCGAAGAGCCTCTACTTCCTGGGTGTATGGCACGGCAAGGTGGAGATATACTGCCTGCATACCGACCAGCGCGACGAGAACGACCCCACCGCCTGCCGCATCGAACTGATTACCGACGACGTGTGCGACTATGGCTCGCTGGCCCTCTGCGGCGACGACCTGATAGCCAAACGCCACTCCATGAGCATGGGCGACGAAATATACCGCGTGGGGAAAGAGACAACGCAGCTGACCTTTGAGAACAAGCACATCTACGACCGGCTGCAGATGGGCAAGGTAGAGGAACGCTGGGTGACGACCACCGACGGCAAACAGATGCTGGTATGGGTCATCTATCCCTCGCACTTCGACCCGACGAAGAAATACCCCGCCCTGCTGTTCTGCGAGGGAGGCCCGCAAAGCCCCGTCAGCCAGTTCTGGAGCTATCGCTGGAACTTCCAGATCATGGCAGCCAACGACTACATCATCGTAGCCCCCAACCGCCGCGGACTGCCGGGCTTCGGACTTGAATGGAACGAATCCATCAGCGGCGACTATGGCGGCCAGTGCATGCGCGACTACTTCACAGCCATCGACGAGGTAGCCAAGGAGCCGTACGTTGACAGCGACCGCCTGGGATGCGTAGGTGCCAGCTTCGGCGGCTTCTCCGTCTACTGGCTGGCCGGACACCACGACAAGCGCTTCAAGGCCTTCATCGCCCACGACGGCATCTTCAACATGGAAATGCAGTATCTGGAGACGGAGGAGAAGTGGTTTGCCAACTGGGACATGGGCGGTGCCTACTGGGAGAAGGACAACGCCACGGCCCAACGCACCTTTGCCAATTCGCCCCACAAGTTTGTGGACAAGTGGGACACGCCTATCCTTTGCATCCACGGCGAAAAGGACTTCCGCATCCTGGCCAACCAGGCCATGGCAGCCTTCGACGCAGCCATCATGCGCGGCGTGCCGGCCCAGCTGCTCATCTATCCCGACGAGAATCACTGGGTGCTGAAGCCGCAGAACGGCGTGCTGTGGCAACGTACCTTCTTCGAGTGGCTGGACAAGTGGCTGAAGAAGTGATGCCGGAAGAGGCAGGCTCAGAGCCTGTTTGAAGAAAATTCAGGCAGGCTCTCAGTGCTTCACCAAGTGGAAGTACCGCTTCATGAACAGCACGTAGACAAGGCTCAACAGCCCTACGACAAGCACCAGATAGAGATAGCCATCGGCAGGCCACCAGAAACGGCCTGCCGATACTATTAGCTGCACAGCCATATAGAGCGACGCAACCGCGACATGCGGCACATGCAGCTCGTTGGCCATAATCTGATAGAGGTGCTTGCGGTGAGGCAGACCGATGTTCTCGTGCAGCATCAGGCGGTGGATGATGGTGAGCACACTGTCTACACCATAGACAGCCAGCAGCACTATCCAGCTGAAGTCGCCCGTAGCAATGATAAGCTTGCCTATCAGAAACAGCAGGATGAAGGCAATGCTGACCGAGCCCACATCGCCTGCAAAACACTTGGCACGCCGGCGGAAGTTGAACAGGCAGAATACCAGCACCGAATAGAAGATGGGCAGAAAGATGTGCGACTCCACAAAGGGCACCACCGCTTCGTTGGCCCACGCCAACGCCCCCAGCGCCACCAGCGAATAGCCGCCCGTGATGCCGTTGATGCCGTCCATGAAATTATAGGCATTGATGATGCCGGTGCAGACAATCAGAGCCGGCACCATCCACACCCACCCGATGGAGAACAGCCCCCACTGATAGAACATCAGCAACATGGCTGCAAAGTGAAACAGCAGCCTCGTCCGCTGCCCCACCGAGTGTACGTCGTCCACAAAGCTGATGAACGCCACCAAGGTGAGGGCCAGCATGAACCACGGATAGGCAAAGCCGTGGAGGACAAACCAGAGCAACGCACCGATATAGAAGATGATGCCACCTCCACGCAGCGTAATCCGCGTATGGCTGCTCCGTTCATTGGGTTTATCAATGATATTCAGTTTGTCCGCTATCCGGAAATAGACCAGTTCGGCCACCAGCAATATGGCCCATACAATTACATAGTACATAGTGTTACGAGTTGTTTATTTGCAAAGAGCCGGCAAATATACAACAAAAAGCGATGACTATCTCCAATTCCATCAGAATAAATTTTAGTTACAAGCTACCAGCTACGAGCTACGAGTTACGAGCTACAAGTAGGGGCGCAACATTTTCCGCCCAAACCGCACACCGTCGGGCTCAGGGCGCAAGATGTTGCGCCTACATTTCCTCTAAGAAAGTTAAGACCGAGACTATCTTTGTGAGTTTTCTTATTCACCGGGCGTAAAAAATCTCTTTTTTTATATATAAAACAGATAGGTATAGGCGTTTAGACCGCACTGTTAATTGTTTGAAATTAAGCGTATT
>JBJEHI010000011.1:0-23948 GCA_051875915.1 Bacteroides sp. | reverse complement strand
GGCAAAGTTACATAAAACAATCGAATTTAGTGCGGTCTAAACGCCTATACCTATACCGATAAATATACTTTACAAATTGTTGCAAAAATCAATGAGTTCCCGATTTTTACTTTCATCTACCATCTGTTGTAGCTCTTTCAAGCCTCTATCCATTTTCGAAAGAATGGTTTCCTGTGTATCCACCTCTTCTTTGAAAACCGCCTTTTGAAAGCCGGCATATTCCTCTTTTTTCTTCGACCACTGTTCTGTATTCTTCCCTCGTCTGAATAGTACATAAAAGACGGCTCGCCGGATGTCTTTGTCGACTTCCGGGAACGAAAGCTGCTGCTTTGCGGTGTATTTACTCGTCTTGATGAATTTGAGAGTCTGCACGCGCAATAGGTTACTATCGTTGGTATGCCCGAATACCAGTGTTATCAACTCCGCCACACAATTCTGATAGGCTCCGTCGGTCAGCATCGGCTTCTCCTTCTGCGGTTTGCCCTTTTTCGAGTCCCGATAGATGATGTCCGAAGGATGGCTCTTGCACAGCTCGTATTGCGCGTCCAGTTCATCGCATACCCGCCGGACGATGGTGCAGTGGGGCGACGCGGCCAGCAGTTCGGCCAGCTCGCCTCTCTTCTCCTGTAGATACTCTTTGATGGACATGACGGAATCAAATTGGCGGATGTCGTCTTTGAGAGACTGAAGGTGTGCCTTCGTCCATCGCTCTACGCGCTCTTCGTCGTTGGGATTGACGCAGGCCGCTCCGCTCTGTTGCAGGAAGATGGCATCGGACAGCCTCCCTTGCAGCTGTTCCGTGTAGGGCAATGGGGGATGGGGTACCTCCCGGCGCAGGCCGTCCAGTCTCTTCAATATCTCCAGCGGCTGCTTTCCCGCTGCAGCATCTGCCGGCTGCCAGTCGGCCAACAGCGCTTCCGCACGTTTGGCGCAACCGATGAGGCTGTGCACACGCTCCGCCTGCAGGGTGGGGTGGTAGAGGTCCTTGCCCAGTATGTCGAGCCGGACGCTGCGTGGCAGCGGTTCGTCGGTCAGCAGCGAACGGATGCCGAGGTACAGGTTCACCATCCGCGGGCGGTAGAACTCCTTCAGAAGTGCATCGCTGCCGGCAAGGAAGTGGGGCCGGGGTATCGCTTCATCCATCTTCTCTATGAGGCGGAGGTAGCGGTACTCCATGATGTCAAAATCCCTCTTCAGGCGCAGCATCGCCCACCGGCACTCCGTGCGGCAGGCACGATGGAGGGCATACACTGCCAGTTGGTCAGGTTCGGGCTCTTTCGTGTCCGCAAACTGCCAGTCGGCCAGCAGCAGAGGCATCGGCAGGCAGGGCGGGCGATACTCGTCCGTACGGTCAAACAACTCGCTCATCGGGCAGGTGGGGCGTGGCAGGTAGGCCTCTCCGTGCCATTGGCTCAGCAGCTGTTCCAGCTCGTCCACGTCGGTGGTCTGGTCGGCTTGGTCCAGCACTTGCAGCATCTCTGCCAACTCTGCTTCTCTCTCCTTTTCGGGCATCCGGTAGATGGCTATCGACCGTTTGATGACCTCGAATTCAAAGCTGTATTTGCTCATCACTTCAATAATTTTTCCCCAAAGCTATGAAATAATCAGGAATAACGGGAGGTGCGTCAGGACAAATTCTAAAAAATCGCTAACTCCCCCTCTAAATCGCCGCCGGATGGGGTGAAAAGACGGAGGAAACCGTTATCTTTGCACTCGTTACAGACGAATGTTGTAACTGGAAAATCTGACTTTTAAAACAGCAAGGAGATGAACGGAACGACTCCACATATCGTACAATATCAAGGATCCAAAAGAAACCTCGCACCTCAGATATTACAGTACATCCCCAAAAGGTTTAATCGGCTGATAGAGCCTTTTGCAGGAATGGCTGCTATTACAATTGCCGTTTCTATGCAGAAGAGGGCAAGGTCTTATCTGTTAAACGATTTAAATGAACCTTTGATTAATGTACTAAGAGAGTCTATTACAAACCCCCAACAACTTATAGAAGACTACACAAGGGTATGGAGTGCACAGTTGACCTATCAAGGTGGTAGCGTTGAACACTTCTATAAGGTAAGAAATGACTTTAACAATGGAAATCAATGCGCGGCAAATATGCTGTATCTGCTTGCTCGTTGTGTGAAGGGGTCTGTACGATATAGTAGTTCAGGACAGTTCAATCAATCTCCTGACAAACGTAGAATGGGTACAAATCCTAAGAACCTTGCCCGTAATGTCCTTTTAATTTCCAGTTATCTAAAAGACAAGACGGATTTTTCATCAAAAGATTATCGCGAAGTAACCAGAAGTGCTCGTTCTGGTGATGTGGTTTATATGGATCCTCCTTATCAAGGGGTATGTTCATCACGAGATAGCAGATATTTTTCCGGCATTCATTTTAATGACTTTGTTGAGTGTATTGAAGACCTTAATAAAAGAGGCATTGATTTTATTATTAGCTATGACGGTACATGCGGTGACAAGCAATATGGTGCTGACCTCCCCGAAGAATTAGGACTCCGAAAAATCATGTTGAATGCCGGGCTTTCAAGCCAAAGTATCTTATTGGGCAAAAAAGAAACCACAGTTGAAGCATTGTACTTGAGTCGCAATTTACGCGAAGCGATGGCACCTACAGCACAACAACAACTATTATTTGCGTTATGAGATTATCAAAAGCTGATTTGAGGAAACTCAATTCAATAACAGGCAAACGCCCTTCTACCGTAATCCAGCATATCATCAAGCACGGTTTCATCACAACAGAAGAGCTTGCCAATGACTATGGTTACGAACACGCACCTCGTGCAGCCAGGGATGTTAGAGAGCGAGGCGTTAACCTTGTTACTTATCGCGTCAAGTCATCTGACGGTAGATATATAGCTGCATATAAGTTTGGAAATCCTGTTTTTGTGGACAACAAGGTCTCTAAGGTTGCTGGCAGGACCGCTTTGTCTGCAGCTTTGAAGAAGGCTCTTGTTGATAAATATGGGGCTGTATGCTTTGTCTATCTCCAGCCGATGGAAGAAAGAGTTTTGCAAATCGACCATAGGATACCTTATGAAATCGGAGGTGAACAAGAGGATAATCTCGATTGTTATATGCTATTAAGTCCGTCTGCAAATAGAGCGAAATCATGGACTTGTGAACATTGTCCCAATTGGACAAAAAAAGATGTTGCGTTTTGCAGTAATTGCTTTTGGGCTCATCCGGAAAATTATACCCATATAGCAGGTAAAGAAGAACGTCAGATTATCATAACGTTCACTGATAACGAGATTGAAGACTATAATAGGCTCATTGAATTGGTTGGTCAGGAACAAGCAGAAAATACAATTAAAAATATGATATCACACTATATCAAGAGATAACCGGCATATCTCTTGCTATCTTGTATTTTATTTGTAAATTTGCTACGGATATATATTCTTTGCATGATGACTGTGGATATGATTAAAAGCACGGTATCAGACTATTTCAAGACGCAACCTGTCTTGAAAGCATGGCTGTTCGGGTCGTTCTCTCGTGAGGTGAGCAAACCAAAGATAGTGATGTGGACATTCTCGTTCAGTATGACAGAAGCCAACGGATTGGCCTGTTAAGAATATCAGGTATGCAACAGGGATAAATGCTTGATATATGAGAGAGCGTTATAGAGATAAAGGCAGGCTTGAAGACATCGTTTTTTATGCAAATAATGTAAGGAAAATCCTTGTAGGGGTATCATGGACGAAGAAACAAGAATGTGAGTATTATAGCTTTGCATTCGTATCTTCAGCCTCTTTGGCTGCAATGACCTGCTGGCACCGGGCAACCCTTTCGCCCGAAGGTAGTTAAATCTGGTTAATGCCATCGGTCATCCGTCAATGTGTGACACAATATTGTTACATTTGCCTGCATTTGGACGGCTAACGTCAAGTGTGGAAAGAATGGAAGAATATGACAAGAATCGCAAATAATCTGACTGAACTGATCGGACATACTCCGATGATGGAACTGAACGGCTATAGCCGTAAGTATGGCTTGAAGAAACCTATCCTGGCAAAGCTGGAGTCATTCAATCCGGCCGGAAGCGTGAAGGACCGTGTGGCACTGTCGATGATTGAAGATGCGGAGGCACGCGGCCAGCTGAAGCCGGGTGATACCATCATAGAGCCTACCAGCGGAAATACCGGGGTGGGACTGGCCATGGTGGCTGCCATCAAGGGCTACCGGTTGATACTGACCATGCCTGAAACGATGAGCGTGGAGCGGCGGAACCTGCTGAAGGCGCTGGGCGCGGAAATCGTGCTGACGGACGGACTGACAGGCATGGCGGGCTCCATAGCCAAGGCGAAGGAGCTGCACGAACAGATACCCGGCTCCATCATCCCGCAGCAGTTTGAGAATGCAGCCAACGTGACCGTACATGAACGGACCACCGGCGAAGAGATTTGGGAGGATACCCAAGGCGGCGTGGATGTGTTTGTGGCCGGTGTGGGTACGGGCGGCACTGTCTGTGGCGTGGCACGCGCCCTGCGAAAGCACAATCCCGATGTCTATATCGTAGCCGTAGAGCCGGCCTCGTCGCCGGTATTGGAAGGCGGAAAGGCGGCTCCGCACCGCATACAGGGCATCGGTGCCAACTTCATCCCACTGATTTACGACGCTTCGCTGGTGGACGAGGTGATGGCGGTGCCTGACCAGGAGGCTATCCGAGGCGGACGCGAACTGGCTTCGTGCGAAGGCTTGCTGGCCGGCATCTCTTCGGGGGCGGTGCTCTATGCCGCACGCCGGCTGGCCATGCGACCGGGTTTTGAGGAGAAACGTATCGTGGTGCTGCTGCCCGATACGGGCGAACGCTATCTCTCTACCGAGCTGTATGCTTTCGAGACCTATCCGCTGGAGTGAATCTACGTAACTCTCTCTCTGTATGAATAGATTTCTGATTGGACTCTGCCTGCTGCTGTCGGTGGCACGGGTATCGGTGAAGGGGCAGACGTATGATGAATGGTGCGGACATGCCTCGTCGGCGATTGAGGCCGACAGCCTGGAACAGGCGGAGGAGTATATCCGGCAGGCGTTGAAGCTGGAACCGGCCAATCCGCACAATGCCCTGCTCTTCTCCAATATGGGGACGATACAGCGCAGGCAAGGAAAACAGGAACTGGCTGTGGAGTCGTATTCGTTTGCGCTCAACTTCGCACCTGCTTCGGTGCCTATCCTGATGAACCGGGCCACGCTTTATATGGAGATGGGGCAGGAGGAGAAGGCACGGGTGGACTATGCACTGGTGCTGGACTATGAGAGGGACAACAAGGAGGCCTTGCTGATGCGCGCCTTCATCTATATGAATCAGCGCAACTATCCTTTTGCCCGGGCAGACTATGAGCGGCTGCTCAAGTTGGAGTCGCAACACTACCAGGCCCGGCTGGGACTGGCCATTCTGGAACAGAAGGAGAAGAAATATCAGGCGGCCTTGGAACAGCTGAACGCCATGCTGGCCGGGCGGGAGGGGAGCGACGGACCGCTGACGGACGGACAGGTGGCGGTGCTCTATGTGGCCCGTGCCGACGTGGAGCAGGAGATGGGGCATACCGAACTGGCATTGGTAGACCTGGAGGAGGCCATTGCACTGGATGCGGCACAAAAGGAGGCGTACCTGATGCGCGGACAGCTGCACCTGCTGCAGAAGAAGAGGGTGCAGGCCAAGCGTGACCTGGAGCAGGCCGTGGCATTAGGTGTCCCGCAGGCTGAGGTACGTGAGCTGCTGAAGCAGTGCAAGTGAACGGACGGAAGCGTGACCGTTCTCTTCTCTCTGCTTACTCCTCTGATGTGAACCGTCGGATTAGTTCCACGAAACTTTTTCCGTATTTCTTTTTCTTGTATTCACCGATGCCGCTGATGTTGCCAAAGGCTTCCACGGTGGTGGGGCGCACGGCGGCCAGCTGGTGGAGCACCTTGTCGGACAAGATGATGTAGGCGGGCAGCACCTCTTCGTCGGCCAGGCGTTTGCGTAGCTCGCGCAGGGCTTGGAAGAGCGATTCGCTCTCTACACCCGGCAGATTGACCAGTGGCTTCTGTATGGCTACGCCTTTCTCCTTCTTCTTTCTCCCTCGGGTGGCCGTACTCTTTTCTTCCCGATGAATCACCACCAACGAGGCCGGGGCTCGGCCGTAGAGTACCTCTGCACCGGCGGGAGTGAGCTTCAGGTGATTGCCTTCGTTATAGGCAATCTCGAAATAGCCCAGGTGTAGCATCTGCAACAGGTAGTCGTGCCAGTCGCGGGCGGGTATGTCGCGCCCGGCACCGAAGGTCTTCAGCCGGTGATACTGCTTCTCGTTCACTTCCGGCGTGTAGTTTCCGCGCAGGATGTCGATGGTTACCCCCGAGGCAATCTGCTGTTCGGCCCGCACGATGGCACTGAGCGCTTTCTGTACGATGACGGTTCCGTCGAAGCGTTCGGGAGGGTTCTTGCACACGTCGCAGTTGCCGCAATCGCACGTGCGTTGTTCGCCGAAGTAGCTCAGCAAGATGCGTCGGCGGCAGATGTCGGCTTCGGCATATTGCTGCATCCGTCGGAGCTTCTCTTCGTTGATGGCCTGTTGGCCGCTCTCCTGGGCGAACTTAGTGAGCAGAATCAGGTCGGCCAGCGAGTAGAACAGCAGGGTGGCGCTGGGCAATCCGTCGCGTCCGGCACGTCCGATTTCCTGATAGAAGCTTTCGATGCTTTTGGGCAGGTTGTAATGGATGACCCACCGCACGTTGCTCTTGTCGATACCCATGCCGAAGGCGATGGTGGCGCAGACCACCTGCACGCGGTCGTTGATGAAGTCGCCCTGTGCCCTGTCTCGTTGCTCGGGGGAGAGTCCGGCATGATAGATGGCGGCTCGGATGCCCTGTCGCTGCAGTATCTGGGCTACGCTCTCGGTCTTGCTCCGGCTCATGCAGTAGATGATGCCACTTTCGTCGGGACGCCGCCTGATGAAGTCGAGGATGGTGCGGTGCTTCTCCTGGGCGGTGTAGCCTCGTTTGACGGTGAGGCTCAGGTTGGGACGGTCGAACGAGGAGAGAAAGATGCGCGGCTGTTGCAGGCGCAGCTGGCGCACGATGTCCTCGCGGGTAATCTTGTCGGCTGTAGCGGTCAGCGCGATGATGGGGATTTTGGGGAAAAGGTCGCGCAACGTCCCCAGCTGGGTGTACTCCGGCCGGAAGTCGTGTCCCCACTGCGAGATGCAGTGAGCCTCGTCGATGGCAAAGAAGGAGATGTCCATCTCTTTCAGCAGATAGGGGATCTCTGCCAGCAACCGTTCGGGCGAGATGTACAGCAGCTTGATTTTCCCCTCGGTGCACTGTCGTCGCAGGATGGTATTGGACGTCTCGTCGTTGCTGCTGTTCAAGGCTCCGGCGGCAATGCCGTTGGCCTGCAGCGACTCCACCTGGTCCTTCATCAGCGATATCAGGGGAGACACGACAATGGCTGTACCTCCGCACATCAGGGCCGGAAGCTGGTAACAAATGGATTTTCCTCCGCCGGTGGGCATCAGTACCAATGCGTCGCGCCGAGCCAGCAGGTGACGGATAATCTCTTCCTGCAAAGGGCGGAACGAGTCGTATCCAAAGTGTTTCTTGAGAATTTGCAGCATCTTGATTACGCTTATATATTTTGGAGGACAAAGGTACGCCTTTTTATTGTATTTTGCACAAAAAGCCACTCATCAACTTTTTTCAATTGTATCATCTGGTGTACAGACATCATTGCGTTTCGATTTCCTTGAAAAAGCGTTTCTGAGGAGGTAAAAATAAAGTTTCTATGATTGTTGTGAGGATTATCTCACCTTTTTAGGCACTTCTGCGAAAAAAAGTTTAAAGAAAAGTTGTTTGTTTGCGAAAAAAGTCAGATTTTTGTATGGCTTTAAATTTGGCTTTGTCAAATAGAGGCCTATATGACATGCCCGATATCGGTATGTTTGATATTAACAATCCTAACCAGTTAGTTCGATGAGTGATTTAGAAAACAACAATGTGCAGGAACAGGCTCCTAAAAAAAAGCCCTACAACCTGCGCGAAAAGAAGGAAAAAGATGCTGCCTATCGTTCCTTGATCCGGCCGGAATTGGCTGATGAATTGTACGACAAAATATTGAATATTGTCGTTATGCAGAAAAAGTATCGCGACCCAGACTATTCGGCCAAAGACTTAGCTAAAGAGTTGCAGACAAACACCCGCTATCTGTCAGCGGTTGTCAATTCGCGTTTTGGTATGAATTACTCATGTTTGCTGAACGAATATAGGGTGAGAGAGGCCATGCACTTGCTGACGGACAAACGCTATGCCGACAGGAATGTGGAGGAAATCAGTGCCATGGTAGGCTTCGCCAATCGCCAGTCATTCTATGCCGCTTTTTATAAGAATGTAGGCGAAACGCCCAACGGCTACCGGAAAAAACATGTGACTGAAAAAAAGAAATGACAATAACCGTCGGATGCAGGCATCCGGTAACGGTTGGAAATAAGTATCCCGGGCATTGCGTTTCGGGATATTTTTATGATAAACGTTTTCGAATAACCTTTAAATGACAGTGGAATGATGAAAAAACAGATGGTGGCTGCCGCCGCACTCCTTTTGCTGACAGCGTGTGGCACAACGGACAAGAGAGTGGCTGATACCCAAAAATTTGATTATACAGTGGAAAAGTTTGCAGATTTACAGATTTTGCGTTATCGCGTACCCGGTTTCGAGGATTTGTCGCTCAAGCAGAAAGAGCTGGTCTATTACTTGACGGAGGCAGCTCTGCAGGGGCGTGACATCTTGTTTGACCAGAATGGAAAGTACAACCTGCGCATCCGTCGGATGCTGGAGGCGGTCTATACAGGCTATCAGGGGGATAAGAACAGCAGTGACTTTCAGGCAATGGAGGTCTATCTGAAGCGTGTGTGGTTCTCCAATGGTATTCATCATCACTACGGGTGCGAGAAGTTTGTGCCAGGTTTTACACCGGACTTCTTACGAAAGGCACTCCTCTCGGTGGATGCCTCTACGCTACCTCTGGCAGAGGGACAGACCGTAGAACAGCTGTGCGACGAGTTGTTCCCCGTCATCTTCGACCCGACAGTGATGGCCAAACGGGTGAATCAGGCCGATGGGGAAGACTTGGTGCTGACCTCTGCCTGCAACTATTACGAAGGAGTGACGCAGGCCGAGGCCGAAGCGTTTTACAATGCACTGAAAGACCCGAAGGATGAGACGCCTGTCTCCTACGGACTGAACAGCCGACTGGTGAAAGAGAATGGCCGGGTGCAGGAGAAGGTCTGGAAGGTAGGAGGCCTTTATGGAGCAGCGCTGGAAAAGATTGTGTACTGGCTGAAGAAAGCGGAGACGGTTGCCGAGACCCCCGAACAGAAGGCGGTGATTGCCAAGTTGGTGGAATTCTACGAGACTGGCGACCTGAAGACATTTGACGAATATGCCATCCTGTGGGTGAAAGACCTGAACTCGCGCATCGACTTTGTCAACGGATTTACCGAAAGCTATGGTGACCCTCTGGGCATGAAGGCCAGCTGGGAGTCATTAGTCAACTTCAAGGACTTGGAAGCTACCCGTCGTACAGAGTTGATTAGCGGCAATGCACAGTGGTTTGAAGACCACTCGCCTGTAGAATCCCGCTTCAAGAAGGAGGAGGTGAAGGGCGTGACGGCCAAGGTGATTACCGCCGCTATTCTGGCAGGAGACCTCTACCCCTCGACGGCCATCGGCATCAACTTGCCGAACGCCAACTGGATTCGCAGCGTACACGGCTCCAAGTCGGTGACGATAGGCAACATCACCGACGCCTACAACAAGGCGGCTCACGGCAACGGATTCAACGAGGAGTTTGTCTGCGGTGAGGCGGAACTGAAACTGATTGACACCTATGCCGACCTGACCGGCGACCTGCATACCGACCTGCATGAATGCCTGGGGCACGGCTCCGGCAAGCTGCTGCCGGGTGTCGACCCGGATGCGCTGAAAGCGTATGGCTCGACCATCGAAGAGGCACGTGCCGACCTGTTCGGCCTCTACTATGTGGCCGACCCGAAGCTGGTGGAACTGGGGCTGACCCCGAATGAGGAGGCCTACAAGGCAGAATACTATACCTATTTGATGAACGGACTGATGACACAGCTGGTACGTATCGAACCGGGAAACAATGTGGAAGAGGCACACATGCGCAACCGTCAGCTCATTGCCCGCTGGGTCTATGAGAAGGGAGCGACCGACCGTGTGGTGGAGATGGTGAAGCGAGAGGGCAAGACGTATGTGGTGGTGAACGACTACGCCAAGTTGCGCGACCTCTTCGGACAGTTGCTGGCCGAGATACAGCGCATCAAGTCGACCGGCGACTTTGAGGCTGCACGTCAGTTGGTAGAAGCCTATGCGGTGAAGGTAGACCCCGAACTGCATGCCGAGGTGCTGGAACGGTACAAGAAGCTGAATCTGGCTCCTTACAAAGGATTCGTCAATCCGAAATACGAGGCGGTGACGGATGCAGCCGGCAAGATAACAGACATCAAGGTATCGTATGAAGAAGGATATGCCGAGCAGATGCTGCGCTACAGCCGGGAATATGTAACGCTTCCGTTCGTCAACGAATAAACAAGTGATGACAGATGACACAGAACGAACAACTGCATGAACAGTTGAAAGCGATAAAGACACAGCTCCGCCTCTCGATGAACGGAGCTGTGTCTCAAAGTATGCGTGAAAAGGGCTTGGTCTATAAGCTCAACTTCGGTGTAGAACTGCCCCGCATCAAGCAGATAGCCGCTGCCTTCCCCAAGGAGCACCACCTGGCTCAGGCCCTCTGGAAGGAGGAGATACGCGAGTGCAAGATACTGGCCGCCCTGCTGCAGCCCGTGGAGACCTTTTACCCCGAGATTGCCGACATCTGGGTGGAGGATATCCGCAACATCGAAATAGCCGAACTGACCTCGATGAACCTGTTCCAGCATCTGCCCTATGCGCCTGCAAAGTCGTTTCATTGGATGGCCGATGAGCGGGAGTATGTACAGGTATGCGGTTTCCTGACCGCTGCCCGTCTGCTGATGAAACGGGGAGACATGAACGAACGGGCTGCTAACGAGCTGCTTGACCAGGCTGTCTGTGCTTTTCTGTCGGGCAGCTATCATGTACGCAATGCAGCGATGAGTGCCCTACGGCGCTTCATGCAACACAGTGAGGAACATGCCTTTGTCGTGTGCCGAAGGGTGGAGCCGATGAAGGAATCTACGAACGAAGCCGAGCAGCTGTTATACAGGCTGATAAGCGAAGAAGTGGAGCAGGTTGGCACAATTTGAAATTTTTTCTTCCCTTTCTCTCTTGCTTTCCGCAAAAAAGGATTAACTTTGTCGGCTGTGGAAAAGCATCATGACACAATCATGGACAATCAGAATGTGAAAGATACGGTAAGGCAGATATTCACCGAATATCTGAATGCGAACGGGCATCGAAAGACTCCCGAACGATATGCTATACTCGATACCATCTACTCCATGGAGGGTCATTTTGACATTGATTCGCTCTATTCGCAGATGGCCGACGAAGAGAACTTCCGTGTCAGTCGGGCCACGCTGTACAATACCATCATCCTGCTGATTCAGGCAAGGCTGGTCATCAAGCATCAGTTCGGCACCACTTCGCAATACGAAAAGTCGTACAACCGGGATACGCACCATCACCTGATTTGTACTCAGTGTGGGAAGGTGACGGAGTGTCAGGATGCAGCGCTTCAGGATGCCATTGCGCATACCAAGCTGAAGCGTTTCAGCCTGACTCACTATTCGTTGTATATGTACGGCCTGTGCAGCAAGTGCGAGCGGGCCAATAAGCGGAACAAGAAGAGCGGGCAGCAGCCTCCGGCAAAAAGCAGGAAAGGGGAGAAAGAATGAAGGGATGCGCATACGGAAAGCATGAATAATTAAAAAAACAACATAATAGCAGAAAAACAATGAAAGTAGACGTATTGTTAGGATTACAATGGGGCGACGAAGGCAAAGGAAAAGTCGTCGATGTGTTAACTCCGAGATACGATGTCGTAGCTCGTTTTCAAGGCGGCCCGAACGCCGGTCATACGCTGGAGTTTGAAGGACAGAAATATGTACTTCGTTCCATCCCTTCGGGTATCTTTCAGGGAGATAAGGTGAACATCATCGGTAATGGCGTTGTGTTGGATCCGGCCCTGTTCAAGGCCGAAGCCGAAGCACTGGAGGCTTCCGGACATCCGCTGAAGGAGCGTTTGCATATCTCCAAGAAGGCACATCTCATCCTGCCTACGCACCGCATTTTGGACGCTGCCTACGAAGCAGCCAAGGGAGATGCCAAGGTGGGTACTACAGGCAAAGGCATCGGTCCTACTTATACCGACAAGATTAGTCGCAACGGTCTGCGTGTGGGCGACCTGCTCCACGATTTCGACCGGAAATATGCAGCAGCCAAGGCTCGTCACGAACAGATACTGAAGAGCTTGAACTATGCATACGACCTCACTGAAATGGAGCAGGCCTGGATGGAAGGCATCGCTTACCTGCGTCAGTTCCATCTGGTGGACAGCGAACACGAGGTGAACGGCTTGCTGGCCGCCGGCAAGTCGGTGCTTTGCGAGGGCGCACAGGGTACCATGCTCGACATTGACTTCGGCTCCTATCCTTTTGTCACCTCATCCAATACGGTGTGTGCAGGTGCATGTACCGGTCTGGGCATCGCCCCCAATAAGATAGGTGAGGTGTATGGCATCTTCAAGGCCTATTGCACACGTGTAGGTGCCGGTCCGTTCCCTACCGAGCTGTTCGACGAGACGGGCGACAAGATTGGCGCGCTGGGACATGAGTTTGGTGCTGTCACCGGTCGCAAGCGTCGTTGCGGATGGATTGACTTGGTGGCACTGAAATACTCGGTGATGATTAACGGCGTGACGAAGCTGATTATGATGAAGAGCGATGTGCTGGATACCTTTGCTACCATCAAGGCCTGTGTGGCCTACAAGATGAACGGCGAAGAGATAGACTACTTCCCCTACGACATCACAGAAGGGGTGGAGCCGGTATATGCCGAATTGCCCGGTTGGCAGACGGACATGACGAAGATGCAGAGCGAAGACGAGTTCCCCGAAGAGTTCAATGCCTACCTCTCCTTCCTAGAAGAGCAGTTGGGGGTACCCATCAAGATTGTCTCTGTAGGTCCCGACCGCGAACAGACTATCGAACGTTATACCGAGGAATAAGCATGAACGGCAGTCTCAGACTGCCACAACAGATTCTTCAGGGACGGATTATCAGAACCTATCAGCCTTCTTCAGTGCAGAAGAAGGCGGATAAGTCGGGCAATCCGTCCCTGCTTTTTTAGGGGGAGACGGATGAATCTTATTTTTAATATTAATATGTTTAGTATGAAGACACGTGTTATTTCATTTTTGCTGCTGTTGGCTTGCTGTGCTTCTATCGGTGCGCAGACCTACCAACCTACTGAAGAGAACTTGAAGTCGAGGCAGGAGTTTCGTGATGCCAAGTTTGGCATCTTCCTGCACTGGGGATTGTATGCCATGCTGGCTACCGGTGAGTGGACGATGACAAACAGAGACTTGAACTACAAGGAGTACGCCAAACTGGCAGGCGGCTTCTATCCATCGAAGTTTGATGCGGCCGCCTGGGTCAGTGCCATCAAGGCCTCAGGAGCCAAGTACATCTGCTTCACCAGCCGTCATCACGAGGGATTCTCCATGTTCAAGAGCCGGTATACGGACTATAATGTGGTAGATGCCACCCCCTTTCATCGCGATATCCTGAAGGAACTGGCCGATGAGTGCCACAAGCAGGGCATCCGACTCCACCTCTACTATTCGCACATCGACTGGTGGCGCGAGGATGCACCGTGGGGCAGGACAGGACGGGGAACAGGACGTCCCGACCCGGCAGGAAACTGGGCCAGCTATTATGCCTTTATGAACAACCAGCTGACCGAGCTGCTGACCAATTACGGAGAAATCGGGGCTATCTGGTTCGATGGTTGGTGGGACCAGGATCAGAATCCCGACTTCGACTGGCAGCTGCCGGGACAGTATGAGCTGATTCACCGCCTGCAGCCGGGCTGTCTGGTAGGCAACAACCATCATCAGACCCCCTTTGAGGGGGAGGATATCCAGATATTCGAGCGCGACCTTCCGGGTGAGAACAGTGCCGGACTGTCGGGCCAGGACATCAGCCGCTTGCCGCTGGAGACCTGTGAGACGATGAATGGCATGTGGGGTTACAAGATTACAGACCAGAACTACAAGTCGCCCAAGACCTTGATTCATTATCTGGTGAAGGCTGCCGGTAAGGATGCCAATCTGCTGATGAATATCGGTCCGCAGCCCGACGGCCAACTGCCGGCCATTGCCTTGGAGCGTCTGCAAGAGGTGGGCAAGTGGATGGAAGTCTACGGAGAGACCATCTATGGTACGCGGGGAGGCTGTGTCGCACCTCATCCCTGGGGCGTGACCACACAAAAGGAGAACCGCCTGTTTGTACACATTCTCGACCTGGCAGACAAGACCCTCTTCTTGCCGTTGGAGGGAAAGAAGGTGGTCAAGGCAATCGATTTTGTAAAGCGTACTCCCTTGAAGTATCGTGTCTGCGATGGTGGCATTCTGTTGTCTCTCAACGAGGTACCTACCGATATCGACCGCGTGGTGGAGCTGGAACTGCGATAAGAACTTCTTAATTCTTCCTAAAATGGGATGGAAACCGGGAGTAACATCCCGGTTTCTTTGCCTTTGGCAGACTATTTGTAGTTCATCTTATAGTTCTTCTGCCGATTGCAGGACAGATGTAAATGAAATTAATAGGAACAATAAGACTTAAAAACGAAACAGTATGGGAACAGGAATGATTGGAATGCAGTGGATTATATTCATTGGTATTGCGTTGCTCAGTTGGTTGGTACAGTCCAATCTGCAGAGCAAGTTCAAAAAGTATTCAAAAATACCGACCGGCAACGGTATGACGGGAGCAGACGTGGCGCTGAAGATGCTGCATGACAACGGCATCTATGACGTGACGGTGACACACACACCCGGTCAGCTGACCGACCACTACAATCCGGTCAGCAAGACCGTCAATCTGAGTGAGGGAGTGTATGGCAGTCGCAGCATCATGGCTGCAGCCGTAGCTGCTCACGAGTGCGGTCACGCCGTGCAGCACGCACGCGCTTATGCACCGCTGACGTTGCGCAGCAAGTTGGTGCCGGTAGTGTCGTTTGCCTCGAACATCATGTCTTGGATATTGCTGGCAGGGGTCTTGATGGTCAACTCCTTCCCGCAACTGTTGTTGGCGGGCATTATCCTGTTTGCCACGACCACGCTTTTCAGCTTCGTCACACTGCCGGTAGAAATCAATGCCAGCCATCGGGCCTTGGTGTGGTTGAGTAGCAGCGGCATCACCAATTCGTACAACCATGCGCAGGCTGAGGATGCCCTTCGCTCGGCGGCCTATACGTATGTGGTGGCAGCTTTGGGCTCGTTGGCAACGCTGGTCTATTATGTCATGATTTTCATGAATCGCAGAGACTGACAGATAAGATGTGACCCTATCGAAGCGGGGGATGTGCCTTCAGCTCCTATTCGGAGCTTGGGCACATCCCCCGTTTTGCTCTATCTGTATGGTATTACAAGACCCTTTTGACTCCCGGAATCATCCGTACCAGCCAGGTGAACAGGTAGGAGATAAGGGTGATGACGATGCCGATGCAGAGGAACTTCCCGACAGCTCCCATCCAGACATCATCTACCAGGTATTGGAAGCCTATCATGAGCGGCAGGTGGAAGACGTATGCACCGTACGACTGGGATGCACTCCATCGCCAGAAACGATGTGTCCAGTCGCCCCATTCGCGGAAGAACCATAGCAGTCCGGCACTGATGAAGACACACAGCAGAGATTCATAGAATCCGAACCTGTGTCCTACGAAGTGACCCCAGCAGTTGTCACCGACCAGGTAGTTACCGATGGCCAACAGCAGACCGATGGTGAGTGCCGTGAGTCCGGTACGTCGGCTCATCAGCTCCATCCAGTGAAAACGGTAAGCTAAGATTCCGCCCACAAACATCAGCAGGTATTGCAGGTAGTGAGCCGGTTCAAAAGTCCATAACCACAACCTTATCCAGTGGTCTTGCGGGCTGACTTGGCGGATGAAGTAGCTGCCGCTTCCCATCAGCAGACCGAATAGCAGCAGGCCTGGAAGGGTGAGGGAGCATCGCTGCTTCGCGCTGATAGGAGGAGAGACGCTTCGGAGGAGTGCGTAGGCCAGACTGAAAATCAGCAGGCTCTCGACAAACCATAGGTGTGCCACCTCCACTTTGCCGGAGAGGCTGGAGATGAACAGACTCATGGTCACTAATGGGATGCCCAACCGTACGAACTTCTTCTTGACAAACTGTTTGGCTCCTTGCCGGTCGAAGCTGATTGGTACGAAGTATCCGGCGATGAAGAAGTACAGCCCCATGAAGAAGGCAGCGTTGGTAGAGAAGAAATGCCAGATCCAAGGTATCACTTCGGCCGGATTGGTGGGTGTGTACCCCCAGTCTCCTCCGTCACCGTAGGCTTGTCCGGCGTGATGGAAGATGACCAGAACGGTGAGCAATGTCTTCAGGTTGTCCAGATAGTACAGGCGTGTCTGCATGGCAATGACGTTTTATGGTGTTAGCTCTTTATAAAGTAGAGACGGAGTGATGCCTGAAAAGGTTGCAGCAGGATGCAGCTTTCTTCTCCCGATGTGCCTCATTCGCTTGTAGCGAGGCGTAGTATCTCATCAGTCGTTTCCACAATGTGGGCGGGATGGCAGGCTTCCAGTTCGGTACGCGGACGGAATCCCCAAGTCACTCCGCAGGCCGTCACACCGGCATTGGCCGCAGTCTGCATGTCAACGCCTGAGTCTCCTACATAGAGAACCTCCTCCGGGGCGACTTGGGCAACTGCCAGAATGTCGTGTACGATAGCAGGGTTAGGCTTTACGTTGACACCTTCGCGTTGTCCGAGAACGGCTGTGAAACGGATGGTGGGGAAGTAACGGGCTATCAGTTTGGTGGTGGCCTCCTGGTATTTGTTTGAAGCCACGGCCAGTTGGATGCCTGCTTCCTGTAGATGTTCCAGCAGTGTAGGTATTCCGGGGTAGGGACGACTCTTGTCCGCATTGTGCAGATTGTAGTAGGGGATGAATGCAGCCCGGACATTCAGCACATTGGCCTCCGTCTTTTCGCCCTCGGGGAGGGCTCGTTCAAAGAGCTTGTTGATGCCGTTGCCCACCATCAGGTTGTAAGCCGATTCCTCGTGCGTGGGGTAGCCTAATGATTGCAGGGCGTGATTTGTACTCTGTGCCAGGTCGGCAATGGTATTCAGCAGGGTGCCGTCCAAATCAAAAATAACCAGTTGTTTCATACGTTCTTTTTTCTTGTTAATGCGGCACAAAGATAATGCAATCGCAGCAAAACCATTCACGCTTGCTTGAAAATGTTGTCACCTTGCCAAGGTGCGCACGGCTGCGAAACAAGAAACGCCTGCCACGGTTCGCATCGGTGGCAGGCGCTTCTTGTTTCAGTGGGGACAAACAACGGGAGAGAGGTTCCTCTTATTTCTTGGTGATTCGGAACCAGTCTACGTCAGCCCATCCTCCGTCGTTGGTGACGAGGGCAGGGCGGGTGCAGAACATACCCACCTTGGTGCCTATCCATTTGCCTTCGCGAGCCTGGAAGCGTTTGCCTAATGAGGTATATTTCTTACCGTCGAGGCTGTAGCTGAAGTCCACCATCACCAGCAGATCGTGCCCGCCTTCACTTTGGGCAATCTTGGTTCCGTCGCAGGAGAACTTGGCACGCAGGTAGACTGTGTTTTGCGGCAAAAGTTGTTGGGCATTCACCTGTTCGGCATTGCCTTTGTCAGCTTTCGGGCAGGCAACTTGCGAGAGAGCCAGTCCTTCGTCGGTATTCTCCAGAATCAATCCGGCATAATCCATGCCCATCACCACCAGTCCCGTGCGTTCGCCCTTGTATTTGGGTGAAGGTTTGAAGGTCAGCTTCATGGTGGCAGTGAAGTTGGGTGCCGGCGTTTTTTGCAGCAGCAGGTTGGCCACGTCCCACAGATTCTTGTACTCTTTCACTACGGGGTATGAGTAGAGGCGGACGATACTCTGGTCGCCGGCATAGTAAGCCCACTTCTCGTTGATGTTGGCATGCCATTGCCATTGCGGGGAGAGGGTATAGCCGTCAAATTCGTCACTCTCTTGCGGGTTGCAAAAAGGATAGGTGCCCCCTACATTGGGCTTGGTATAGGTCAGCAGGGGTTCACCGCAGCCGTCACCGTCCTTGTCCATACCGATGACGGGCCATCCATCCTTCCACGTCATGGGTTGCAGATGCACCAGACGTCCGTAGGCTCCGACATCCTGAAAGTGGAGGAACCAGTCTTCACCGGTTGTCGTATCTACCCAGGCACCTTGGTGAGGACCGTTGACGGACGTGTTGCCTTGCGCCATCACCGTGCGCCATTCGTAGGGACCATAGACGTTTTTAGAGCGGAGCACCACTTGCCAACCGGTGGGCACACCGCCGGCCGGATGGAAGATGTAGTAATAGCCGTCGCGCTTGTAGAACTTGGGCCCTTCGCACGTCTCATGTGCTTCGTGTCCGTCGAACACAATGCGCGACTGCGTGACGGCCTTGGTCGCTTCGGCGTTCAGTTCGCAGATGGCGATGACGCTTTTCAGTCCGGCACGGCTGCCTGCATAGGCATGTACCATATACACCTTGCCGTCTTCGTCCCACAGAGGGCATGTATCAATCACACCTTTGCCAGCCTTGACCAGCACCGGTTCGCTCCATGGGCCTTTGGGGTCGCGTGCTTTGACCATGAAAGCACCTTGGTCGGGATCTCCCCAGAAGATATAGAACTCGCCGTTGTGATGACGGATGGAAGGAGCCCATACCCGGTTGCCATGTTCGGGACGTTCGGGCATTTCGGCCGGAGTCAGTGCGTAGGGGATGGCAGCACCGATGATGCTCCAGTTCACCAAATCTTTGGAATGAAGTATCTGGAGACCGGGCAGGCTGTTGAAGCTGGAAGAGGTCATGTAGTAGTCGTTGCCTACACGACATACGTCAGGATCGGAGTAGTCGGCATACAGTACCGGATTCTTGTACTTTCCGTTGCCCAAGTCCGGGCACCAGACCTCGGATACATAGTTGTTCTCTTGTGCCGAAAGGGGAAGTGCCATTGCAAGAAAGGTTCCCCAGCAAAGTTGTTTTAGATTCATAAGATTGTATGGTTTTAAACATTCGTAACTGATAATACGTTACGACTCTATTCACTTTACCAATTCATTTGATTATTTTAACGGTAACAGGATGCTCCAGTCCCTCTTTCCAAAGAGGCAGATAGGCAAACCAAGCGTCTGCCGTCGGATAGCCGAACGTCTCTTTGCGTGAGGTGAACATGGTGTGATAGCAGAATCCCTTCTCACCCGGAGCCGCAAGGGTATAGAGGAAGTTATCCTTGTCCTTCACCTCTTGCCGGATGTATTTCCGAGGTATGCAGGTGGCTATGCCGATGGTCTCTTTGGCATACTTTACCGTATCGGTCACCGGCCAGTGACGTCCCCAGCTGCCTACCAGACCTTGGTGGTCGGAGTAGGAGAGGGTTTCGCCTCCCATGATGTCCTGTACTCCGGTACAGAATACCTCTTCGCCTAACGGTTGGCTGAATGTAGTCTCGATACGCAGGTCACGATGTCCGGCATAGAGGATGTATCGATGGGTCATGTGGAGCTCGTTCCCTTGATAGGCCCATCCCTTCACTTCTACCTCGGCAATGGCGCGTATCGGCCCGTAGGAAAGAATGCGTTCGGTACGGCAGACGATGGGTTCGATGTGAGTGGCCTTCGTTCCGTTCCACCCCTTCAGGGCACCGATACCGCAGCTGTTGCCTACCATCAGGACGTCGTCACCGAACCCCTGTGCCAGTTGGGCATCATTGGGATAGAATCGGCTCTCCTTCAGTTCCAGTCTCTTTTGGAATTTGCCGTAGGGATCGATGGTCTGCTTCTGGTTGAAATAGATGCGGTAGCCCACCAGCTCAGATTCAAGCATAGGACCGTGTCCGTAGATGTGATTATAAATATTCGTCTGACCCGACACGGTGACCGACTGGACCGGGGCGTGCTTCTGTGATTTGCTGTCGCGTATCAGCAGTTCGGCATAGACACGGGCGGGATAGCTCTTCTCACTTTGGGACGAGGAGAGGGTGACGTTGAGTGTTTTTCGTTCACCGGCTTTCAAGTCAATGACAAAGGCCAGTTCGTCGGCATGAAGGTCACCGTTCAGGTCGTCCAACTGGCAGGGTATCTCCTTCTCTCCATCCATGACGATGGCCGAACAAACCCGAAAGCCGGGAGTGGCCTCTTGAAGACTGACTACTACCGGCTCGTCGTTTTTGTCCTGATTCCATGTATTGGTCACTTCCAGACTCAGACGGCACGTCTTGACCGGAACAGTCTGAGCGATGGTGACAGACAATAGGGCATAGAGTCCCCCTAACAGGAGTATGGTTCTTTTCATATATAATAGGATGTTCCTTCGGCATCCATAGGTTTGTGCATTACAAACCTATGGATTTGGCTTTCGATGAGTTGTTCTCGTATTTCTTTCCGTTCACTTTGAGGTCGCTTACGTTCTTTATCTGCAGTACGTCACCCTCGGTACGAATGTCGATGTTATCCAGTTTCACCTGTTTGGCCTGACTGATGACAATACCGCTCTTG
The DNA here is from genome assembly GCA_051875915.1 of Bacteroides sp. Lineage (GTDB taxonomy): Bacteria > Bacteroidota > Bacteroidia > Bacteroidales > Bacteroidaceae > Bacteroides. Next base: position 3,146 of record JBJEHI010000011.1, on the reverse strand, counting down.
GCCTCGCTGATGACTACGTTCTTCACACTGACATTCTCAATCGGCATTTCAGGCAGACCGTTGAAGAACATGGCACGTCCCGAACCCTTGCAAAAGATATTGGATATATGTATGTTACGGAAGGCAGGTGTCTCTTCGGTAACAGGAGGTATCTTGGCATTCATGCGGCCGGCTATCTCTTCTTCCGTCTCTTCACCGGCAGCTTTCCCGCCATAGAACAGGTCGAACAAGAGTGGTTCGTGCGGTATGTCAATCATCTGAATCTGGTCGATATAGATGCCCTCCACTACACCGCCGCGTCCGCGGGTGCTTTTGAAGCGCAAGCCTACATCCGTTCCCAGGAAGGTACAGTTGGAAACGTAGATGTTCTTCACACCGCCCGACATTTCGCTGCCTACTACAAAACCGCCATGTCCGTGCAGCACGGTGTTGTTCTTTACAACGACGTTCTGGCAAGGCTCGCCCCGTCGGCGACCGTCGGCATCTTTCCCGGACTTGATGCAGATGGCATCGTCGCCTGCATCAAACACACTGTTGGTAATGAGGGCATTGGTACACGACTCCAGGTCGAGTGCGTCACCGTTTTGCGAATACCACGGATTGTATACCTTGACGTTGTTAATGGTGATGTGTTCGCAAGAAAGCGGGTGCAGACACCAGCTGGGAGAGTTCTTGAACGTGACACCCTCCAGCAGGACGTGCTTGCTCTTGACGATATTCAGCAGTACCGGACGCAGCCAGGGACGTATTTCGTTCCATTCCTCTTCCGTCTCGATACCTTCGGGCACGTTGAAATCCTTGCAGGCCAGTGCCCCTTTCAGCGATCCGGCTGTCGGATACCAAATGTCCTTATCGACCACACCTCCCGACTTTACCAATGCGCTCCATTGTGCCGAGGTCAGTTTCCCTTTCTTGACCGGACGCCAGCTGTCACCCGCACCGTCGAACACGCCGTGTCCCGTGATAGCTACATTCTCGGCGTTGCGTGCCGAGATGGGCGACTGGCAACGGCGTGTCTCCAGTCCTTCAAACGAAGTTTTGATGATGGGGTAGGCACTGAAGTCGTCGGTGAAGATGACCAGTGCATTCTTCTCGGTGTACAGGTTGACGTTGCTCAACAGTTCGATGGGCCCCGTCAGCCACAGACCTTCGGGAATGATGACCTTGCCGCCTCCGTGCGTGTGGACTGCCTGGATGGCCTCGTTGATGGCTTTCGTATTGAGAGTGATGCCGTCACCTTTGGCACCGTACTGCAGGATGCTGACTGCATAGTCGGGGAAGGAAGGACGCTCCACACGAGGCATGTCGAATGGCAAGTTGGCATAGAGTGCATTGTCAGTCTGACAGCCGCCGCATTGCGCTTGTATGGCCTGTTGGGCAGGCATCAGCGGCAGGGAGATGGTGGCGAGCACCAGGAGTTTCTTAATCATTGTGTTCATTCGTGATACGATTATTTGTTTATTAATAATTTCCCGTTTTCATCTTTTCCGTTCCGCTTTGCGGGAACAAAGTGGAGCGTCTTTTTTATTATTTCCTCTGCAGGCGGCTCTCACGAGTGGCCTGCTTGGGAAATAACAGAGATTCATGTTAACCTAATTCTAACCTTAAATAAATATTATGAAAAAACCTCTTAATTACCGATTGCAAAGGTAGCAGACTTTAGGTATATCCATGTGGATTATCTGTTGCTTTAGGTGTATTTTTTGTGGTTTCTTCCGAAAGGTCTGGGAAATAGGTATATTAAAAACAAAAAAGCCTCCCAAGCGAGCTGCAAGGCAGCATACTTGGGAGGCGTCATCATTTATTATAGCCGTGACATCACAATGTCTTTAGCTCCAACTTTTTTCCGGCCTCGTTGATAATGATAAACTCGTCAAATTCTATCGTATTGGAATTGTGGTTTGGAAATCGCTCTTCCACGACGAACATGCGGAAGTCATCACTGCGTTTCTTTATCCGATAACTGCTCCCATCCTTTTGCTCGCAGAAATAGAGCTTGTTGCCTATGGCACAGATGCGCTCGTCAGCCCGTATCTCCCAGTTGCGGTAGGGCATGAAGCGTTCCTCGCGGATGTTCAGGATATAGACCACCTCACCGTCATGCAGCAACTCCACAAATCCCCGCTTGCGCAGCACGGGCCGATGGCGGTAGGTAAAGCCGGATGTCACATCTACCCAGAACTCCTTATTCTCCCCGTTCTCCTTATACATAATATGGTATAAGTTAGGACTTCGCTTCTCATCATACAGCTCTATTATGCTCCCTTCCGGAAGTTGCCACCATCCCTGCTTGGCATCGTACTTTAGTGTGCTTTTGCGGATGCTCTTTTTCATCTCTTCCCATGCTTGCAGCTCCTTCTCGCATAAGGGCATGAATACCTTCCTGCCGCCAGCCTCTTCCTCGCTGACGGGAGCGTGGTCAGGATCTTGTTGCAGGAATACCTTCCCCTGTTCGTCCTTGTATATCTTTGCAAGGTTAGGCTTCACGGCTTGCAGTTGCAGCACCTTGTCGGGTAGGACGAACGAGATGTACAGCTTCATCCAGCCGATACCTTCTCCCACCTGTGTCTCCAATGCTTTGCGGCTGATGCCATGCTTCGCGTCCATCCACTTCGAGCTGATTCTTGGGAAGAAGGTGTCTCCGTCGGCAGTACTCATTTCCATTCCCCTGTAGTTGATGACCTTCGGATGCCGGTCAAACTCCACGCCGTTCGTCCTATCTCTCCATACCCACACCTTCCCCTTCTTCCTGCGTTCAAAGCCTGCCCTGCTCAGCTTTGTGAACTGCGACTGCATACCCTCGTGCGACACAATCTTGACGATGTCTGCATCATTTTCCTCCAGCAGGTCGCCACTGCCCAACCATAGGAACTGCTCGTTTCCATTGGTTAATTCCTCATTCCTCAATCCTACTTCCTCATTACCTACGAAGTACGCTCCCCAGTCCCTGTCCACGGATGGCAGTCCGAATGTTCGGTACAGCCCCACATTGTCGATAATCGTGCAGCACTGCTTCCCCTTGCAGGGACGCAGTCCGCGTCCCACCATCTGCAGGTACTTTGCCAACGACAGCGTAGGCCGAGCCAGCTGAATAAACTCCACGTCAGGACAGTCAAAGCCTTCGGAAAAGAGGTCAACGCTCACAA
>JBJEHI010000010.1:0-5783 GCA_051875915.1 Bacteroides sp. | reverse complement strand
TCCGCACTACTATATGCTTCGCAAGTTGCATCTGTTTATGCACGACTACGGTGAAATCCTTGCCCCGATGGAAGCATACTTCCCCTGTGAACAGGACATCCCGAAAGGCGACGACTCATATCTCCGCTGGTCGTATCGTGCGCAGGACAACTCTGCTTTCATTTTCATCAACAACTATGAACGTTTGCAGAACCTAACAGCCAAGCATAGAGTCCAGCTTGAAGTTTGTGGAGTGAAGCTGCCCCGTCTGACCATCCCTGCTGGAACAATGTGCATCTTTCCTGTCAACATCGACGGCATAAAATACACCACCGCCCAAATCATAGCCAAGCGCGACGGTAACATCTATCTTGAACAAATCAAGGGAATCCCCACGACCATAGCCATTGACGGCAAGGTCTTGAGGAATGTCAAGGCTCGCGGAACCGCCAAGCCTATCTACAAAAACATCTATCTGTTGACATCCGAAGAAGCCGAACGGCTATTCCTTGACATACAGGAACGTGAGGTGACAGAGACCCCCGTAATCTGGCAAAAGGTAAAACAGCCGACGGAGTTGCGCACCATCACCATAGGTATTGCCAAGGTCGCCGAGGAACCCACCGACGCCGACTTTCAGCAGGCTGTCGTCTATACCATCGACCTGCCTGCTGACTCTTCATTATTCCATTCCTCAATCCTGACCATCTACTATCGTGGCGACGTGGCGCGCCTTTATGCCGACGGCAAACTGCTTGATGACAACTTCTATAATGGCCGTCCTTTCCAGTTCGCCCTTTGGCGTTTGCCAGAAGGATGCCGTCGGTTGGAACTCCGCATCCTTCCACTTCAAAAGAACATGCCCGTCTATTTCCCACGGGAGGCTGACACTATGCCGGGAGAATGTGTGAACAAGGTGGTTGTGCAAGGAACAGATTAACGATAACAGCCGACCATACTGTGCCTTAAAGCAGCGGCCGAAATCACCAATAAGTAATTAGTAAGTTGTATGCCACAAAAGTAAACGTTGTTCAGTCCTGTTGTTTGTTAGTTTTTTTTCATCCTCTGCTTCCCACCCAGACCGCTACATCTCCGTTCGTTGGTCGTTCTATAGGAACGGAAGAGGGGCGGGTTTGATAGGGCGTTGATAGGGAGTTGGTAGGGCGTTGGTAGGGAGCAGGTAGGGAGCTGGGAAAATCTGTTTCGCTTGCAGACGAAACAGACGGATGAGATAATCTAATGTTAAGTTAATTCGATGAAACTGTAACGCGATCGTGGAACCATCATAAGGGCTTTTATGAGTAGGGGCGCAAAATGTTGCGCCCCTACTTGTAGCTTGTAACTTGTACGCTGTCACAACCGCCGGCTTTGTGCCCGTTCTCATTTTTTTGTATGCGTATGCCGATAGATGAAAAAAATGTCGTACTTTTGCGATGAAAAAGAGAGATATGCGGCAAACGGGTGGAGGACCCTTGCTTGCTGAAACATCGGTAAATGTCTATGTCTTATTAAAATAAAGTAGTATGGCAGAAATCAAATGCGAAGAGACAAGCGAGAAGAAGAGCTTGAACTTCATCGAACAGATAGTGGAGAATGACTTGAAAGAGGGTAAGAACGACGGTAGGGTACAGACCCGATTCCCGCCGGAGCCGAACGGCTATCTGCACATCGGACACGCGAAGGCCATTTGTCTGGACTTCGGCATTGCAGCTGCCCATGGCGGTGTATGCAACCTGCGCTTTGATGATACCAATCCTACCAAGGAGGACGTGGAGTATGTAGAGGCTATCAAGGAGGACATCAAGTGGCTGGGCTATCAGTGGGGAGCCGAATACTATGCATCGGACTACTTCCAGCAGCTGTGGGACTTTGCCATCCGACTGATTGAGGAGGGCAAGGCATACATTGACGAGCAGACCAGTGAACAGATTGCCGCACAGAAGGGTACGCCTACACAGCCGGGTACGGAAAGCCCGTTCCGCAACCGCCCCATTGCCGAAAACCTGGAGCTGTTCAAGAAGATGAACAGCGGCGAGATAGAGGAGGGAGCTATGGTGCTGCGTGCCAAGATAGACATGGCCAGCCCGAACATGCACTTCCGCGACCCCATCATATACCGTGTGGTGAAACATCCGCACCATCGTACCGGCACGACCTGGAAGGCTTATCCGATGTACGACTTCGCCCACGGACAAAGTGATTTCTTCGAAGGAGTGACCCATTCGCTCTGCACGCTGGAGTTCGTACCGCACCGTCCGCTCTACGACCTCTTCGTGGATTGGGTGAAGGAGGGTGAGGATCTGGAAGACCATCGCCCCCATCAGTATGAGTTCAACAAGCTGAACCTGAGCTACACGCTGATGAGCAAGCGCAACCTGCTGATACTGGTGAAGGAGGGACTGGTGAACGGATGGGATGACCCGCGTATGCCGACCATCTGCGGATTCCGCCGTCGGGGCTACTCGCCCGAGTCCATCCATAAGTTCATCGACAAGATAGGATATACCACGTACGATGCCCTCAACGAGTTCGCTTTGCTGGAGAGTGCCGTGCGCGAGGACTTGAACGACCGCGCCACCCGTGTGTCGGCTGTGCTGAATCCCGTCAAGTTGGTCATCACCAATTATCCTGAAGGCCAGGTGGAGGAGATGGAGGCCATCAACAATCCTGAACATCCCGAAGAGGGGAACCACCTCATCGAGTTCAGCCGTGAGCTTTGGATAGAGCGCGACGACTTCATGGAGGATGCTCCCAAGAAATATTTCCGCATGACGCCCGGTCAGGAGGTGCGTCTGAAGAACGCCTACATCGTGAAGTGTACCGGCTGCAAGAAGGATGCAGACGGCAACGTCACCGAAGTGTATTGCGAGTACGACCCCGATACCAAGAGCGGACTGCCGGGTGCCAACCGCAGGGTGAAAGGTACCATCCACTGGGTGAGCTGCGCCCACTGTCTGCAGGCGGAGGTCCGCCTGTACGACCGTCTGTGGCAGGTGGAGAATCCGCGTGATGCACTGGCTGCCATCCGTGAGGAGAAGAACTGCGATGCACTGACGGCCATGAAGGAGATTATCAACCCCGATTCGCTGCACGTGCTGCCCTGCTGCTACATCGAGAAGTTTGCCGGCGGCATGGCACCGCTGTCGTATCTGCAGTTCCAGCGCATCGGCTACTTCAATGTGGATAAGGATTCGACACCCGGCAAGATGGTGTTCAACCGCACCGTCGGTCTGAAGGATACATGGGGAAAAATCAACAAATAATCCCCGCTGAACGTTGTTATTCATAGATAGGTAGTCAAGAGAAACAAAAACAAGTCCGTCATGAGTCAGAAATACTCGTTGTCAAACAGGGATCAGGAGTTGAAGGAGCTGCTGGAAGGGTATGAGGGAGCCCGGAAACACGAGAAATCTTTCTATATAGATGCCGAGGATTGTGCAGACCTGGCGGACTGGTGTGCCGTAGGCCGGAAGTATGATTTGGCCAAGGAGATAGCTCAATATGGCTTGTCGCTCCATCCGGGCAATACATCGCTGCTGGTGGAGCTGGCCTATCTCCATCTGGACACCGATGACGATGCGTATGCGCAGGAGATTGTGGAGCAGATAGTGGAGGAGACCTCCGAGGTTCTCGTCCTGAAGGCAAGCCTGCTGCTGCGTAACGAGAAAGTGGAGGAGGCCGACCATCTGCTTGAACGGGTGGAGGATAAGGACGACCTGTCCAACATCACCGAGATTGCATACGCCTATATGGATGCCGGTTACCTTGAAAAGGTGGAGGAGTGGCTGAAGCGTGGAGAGGCACTCTATGCCGACGATGAGGCGTTTCTGAAGCTGATGGCTGACTACAGTCTGGAGACATCGGACGCGGAGCGGGCAGCCGACTATTTCAACCGTCTGATTGACAAGAACCCGTACTCACCTCATTATTGGTATGGACTGGCTGTTTGCTATAAGAGAATGTCGCAGATAGACAAGGCTATCGATGCATGCGACTATGCCATAGTGACGGATGACGAGTACGGAGAGGCGTATATGCTGCGCTCGGACCTCTATCTGGAGCTGGACAATCCGGAGCAAAGTATCAAGGATTTGCTCATGGCTTGCAACTTCCCTCCTGTCTGCGACCACAAAGGAATGGCACTGAGTTGCATGGGCACGATATTTCTGGCCTACAAGAAGTATGAGAAGGCCATCGAAGCCTTTCAGGAGGCGGCAAAGGATTTGCAGGAAACGGCGCAGAATGAGTTGGCAACGGATCTGCTCATGGAGATTTATGCCAATATGGCCCATGCCTATTTCTTTTTGGGGAACAGGGAGATGGCGCATCACTATTGTCAGCAGGCACTGGCAATAAACGACCGCAACAGCTACGTTCTGTTGTTGCAAGGCACCCTTTATCGAATGGATGGAGAGGAGGAGAAGGGCTATAATGCCTGGGAACGGGCATTGCGGTTTGACCCTACTGCCGATACTTGGTATAACATAGGCTTGGACTGCATCACGCTGGGAGATGTGCAGGGAGCCCGGCAGGCTCTCGAAAAGGCTTACTCGCTACATCTGGACGACGGCGGAACGATAGAGCGGTTGGCACTGCTCTCGCTGCTGATGGGTGACCGACGTAAATTTGTCAAGTACAACAAGTTGTGCACCAATCCCTTGCCCGATGACGTGTGGCAATCGTTCATGCAGTCACTGGAGGGAGTAGATGTGTCTGCTCATTTGACAGAAATCGTGGACAACTATTTTCTTTTGGGGAAGGACAATGCCAACTGGGATTTGTCAGAGTGAGCCCTGTTTTTCTCCCGTTTATAAACAATAAGTATGGAATCTGTATCGTTTATTCAATGGTGCCTGGAGCACCTGAATTATTGGACCATCACGTTGCTGATGGCTATAGAGAGTTCGTTTGTGCCTTTCCCGTCGGAGGTGGTGGTGCCGCCGGCTGCATGGAAGGCTGCTACCAACGCACAGCTGAATGTCTTTCTGGTGGTGCTGTTTGCCACCCTTGGTGCCAATATCGGTGCGCTAATCAATTATCTGCTGGCCAAGTGGCTGGGACGTCCCATCATCTATCGTTTTGCCAACAGCCGGTTGGGGCATGTGTGCTTGATTGACGAGGCGAAGGTGCAGCGTGCCGAGGCTTACTTCGACAAGCACGGTGCTGTCTCTACCTTTATCGGTCGTCTGATACCTGCTGTGCGTCAGCTCATCTCTATTCCGGCCGGACTGGCGCGGATGAAGCTGGGCACGTTCCTGCTATTCACCACCTTGGGGGCCGGCATCTGGAACTCCATTCTGGCTTTCATCGGGTACTATCTTTCTACCGTTCCCGGCATTGAGAACGAGGAGCAGCTGCTGGCACGTGTCACGGAGTATAGCCATGAGATAGGCTATCTTTTCATTGCCGTCGGTCTGTTCATCGTGCTGTTTCTCGTCTATCAGGGGATGAAGAAGCGATAGTTACAAGCTACGAGCTACGAGTTACAAGCTACCAGTAGGGGCGGACTATACCTCAATGTAACAATAAAAGTTGTTTTGAGCGTAGCTAATATTTTCCGCCCTTATCCCGCCGGTAGTGCCACTTTAATTTTAAATTTAAAATTTTAAATTGAATTGGCGTGAGGGGATGTCACTTTTCTTTTGCTAGTGCTGTAGGGGCGGACCTGTGTGTCCGCCCAATTCGCACGCGAAGCACCCGACCACAGAACACCATTTTAAATTTTAAATTATTAATTTTAAATTGAATTGAGGAGCGGCTGTTTGAGCGCAGCGAGTTCCGCGACGACCCCTTCAGGCAATGTC
>JBJEHI010000009.1:0-5847 GCA_051875915.1 Bacteroides sp. | reverse complement strand
TTTGCAGCCTATTTGTACGGGATATGAAGGAAACCAAACAGCAATTTGAACATGTCATCGCGCTGTGTCGCGATTTGTTCTCAAAGAAACTACATGATTATGGTCCGGCGTGGCGCATACTGCGTCCGGTATCTGTGACAGATCAGCTGTTCATCAAGGCTAACCGCATCCGTAGCATCGAGACCAAGGGAGTGGCGTTGGTGGACGAGGGAGTGCGTTCCGAATTCATCGCGATTGTCAACTATGGAATCATCGGACTGATACAGCTGGAGCTGGGGTATGCCGATTCGGCAGACATCACCTGCGAGCAGGCGTTGGCTCTGTACGACAAATATGCCCGGCAATCGCTGGAGCTGATGCTGGCCAAGAATCATGACTATGACGAGGCGTGGCGCGGGATGCGTATCAGTTCGTATACCGACCTGATATTGATGAAGATTTACCGTACCAAGCAGATAGAGACTCTGGCCGGTGAAACGCTGGTGTCCGAAGGTGTGGATGCGAACTACATGGATATGGTGAACTATGCAGTGTTTGGCTTGATTAAGATTGAATTTGGAGACTGAACAAAAACATCGGACTGTCGGGTGGTGGTGGACGCAACTCTGCCGCGCTCTGTTGGGAGTCACCTTCCTCTTCTCGGGATTTGTGAAGGCGGTGGATCCGTTGGGCTCCTTCTATAAGATACAGGACTACCTGACAGCTTTCGGAATGGGCGACTGGTTGCCCTATTGGTTGCCCTTGCTGGCAGCCGTGGGACTGGCTGCCGTGGAGTTTGCGGTGGGTGTATTCCTCTGTCTGGGGATGAGGCGCATCTTTGCATCGTCGGTAGCCTTGCTGCTGATGTCGGTGATGACGCCGCTGACATTCTATCTGGCATTGGCCGATCCGGTATCGGATTGCGGATGCTTCGGAGATGCCTGGGTGCTGACCAACTGGCAGACGTTCGGCAAGAATCTGTTGCTGCTGCCTGCGGCAGTGACCCTCTTCAGGCGGCGTAGCGTGTTGAAGCGTTTCGTGACACTGCGCATGGAATGGTTGGTGTCTACCTATACCTTTCTGTTCATCTTTGCCTTGTCGTTCTATTGCCTGTATAGCCTGCCCATACTGGACTTTCGTCCCTACAAGGTGGGGGCAGACATCCGGGCAGGGATGGAGGTACCACCCGGTCAGAAACTGAGTGTGCTGGAGACCCGCTTCGTGATGGAGAAGGAGGGGAAGAGACGCGAATTCACCATCGAGGAGTATCCCGACTCGACGTGGCAATGGGTGGAGACACGCACAGTAGTGAAGGAAAAGGGCTACGAACCGCCTATCCATGACTTTGTAGTGGAAGAGATAGCTACGGGTGAGGATATCACCGACTCGCTGCTGGCCGCCCCCGGCTACACCTTCCTGCTGGTGATGTACCGGCTGGATCAGGCAGACGATAGCCACATCGACCTGATTAACGAAATCTATGACTACAGCGTGGAGCATGGTTATGGATTCCGTGCCTTGACGGCCTCGTCGGATAGCGACATCGAGGAGTGGTGCGACCGTACCGGAGCCGAATACTCCTTCTGCCGGATGGACGACGTGACGCTGAAGACCATCATACGCTCCAATCCCGGCCTGTTGCTGCTCAAGGAGGGGGTGATTGTGAACAAGTGGAGTCACAACCGGCTGCCCGATGAGTATGTGCTGACCGATCGCCTGGAGAATCTGCCGCTGGGACAGCCCGATCCCATCAATACCTGGCGGACGATGGGGGGAGTGCTGTTGTGGTTCCTGTTGCCCTTGCTGCCGGTAATCGCACTGGACAGATGGCTGGCCCGTCGGCGTGAGAAGAAGACTATTCATTAACCCTTTAATATAACAAACAAAATGAGAAAGAACATTGTTGCAGGAAACTGGAAAATGAACAAGACCCTTCAAGAGGGTATCGAACTGGCAAAGGAGCTGAACGAGGCTCTGAAGAACGAACAGCCTAAGTGTGACGTCATCATCTGTACGCCTTTCATCCATCTGGCATCGGTTACTCCGCTGGTAGACGCTGCCAAGATTGGTGTAGGTGCCGAGAACTGCGCCGACAAGGTATCGGGCGCATATACCGGTGAAGTATCTGCCGCCATGGTGGCTTCTACAGGTGCCAAGTATGTCATTCTGGGTCACTCTGAGCGTCGCGCATATTACGGTGAGACTGTTGAGATTCTGGAAGAGAAGGTAAAACTGGCGTTGGCCAATGGCCTGACTCCCATCTTCTGCATCGGTGAGGTGCTGGAAGAGCGCGAAGCCAACAAGCAGAACGAAGTGGTAGCTGCACAGCTGGCTTCTGTATTCTCTCTCTCTGCAGAAGACTTCTCGAAGATTATCCTGGCTTACGAACCCGTATGGGCTATCGGTACCGGCAAGACGGCTACTCCCGAGCAGGCACAGGAAATCCACGCATTCATCCGTTCAGCCGTAGCAGAGAAGTATGGCCAGGAGATTGCCGACAACTGCTCTATCCTCTACGGTGGCAGCTGCAAGCCTTCTAATGCCAAGGAACTGTTCGCTAACCCCGATGTAGACGGTGGTCTGATTGGTGGTGCTGCGCTGAAGGTGGCCGATTTCAAGGGCATCATCGACGCTTTCAATTAATTTAAAGTTGGAAGACTTTCTGTCCCCGGGCAGTCGGATTGACGTCGCCCGGGGCGGATATGTTTTCAAACTATTCATTCTTAATCGTTTTTTTTAGACTTCCTATGAAGAAGATAGGTTTGTTTTTGATGGCGTGTGTAGTAAGTGCTGTTGCTTCGCAGGCACAGAACAGCATCGTGAAGAGTCTGGAACGGGATGTACCCGGACAGGGTAAGGTAACCATCCATCAGGATGCACGCATTGCATCGTTGATAGGGTCGGAATATGTCCCCAACGCCACAGACGAGCGAAAGGTGCTGAAAAGTACAGGCTATCGCATTCAGGTGTATGCCGGCAACAATACCCGTACGGCCAAGAACCAGGCACAGAATGTGGCTGCACAGGTCAGAGAGTACTTTCCCGAACTGCCTGTCTATGCTTCGTTCAACCCTCCCCGCTGGCTCTGTAGGGCTGGGGATTTCCGCAGCATCGAAGAGGCCGATGCCATGATGCGCCGTCTGCGTGCAACGGGTGTCTTCAAGGAGGTCTCCATTGTCAAGGATCAGATTAATATACCTTTATAATCATCATATCAGCACAGTCATGTTAGGAAAAGAAGAAATCAACTCTCCCGCTTTAGACGAATTAAAGGAACACTATAGTCGTATTCTTACCCTGTTGGGCGAAGACCCTTCGCGTGAAGGATTGTTGAAGACCCCCGAACGGGTGGCAAAGGCGATGCTGACGCTGACCAAAGGATATAGCATGGATCCGCACGAAGTGTTGCGTTCGGCCAAGTTTAAGGAGGAGTACAGTCAGATGGTGATTGTGAAGGATATCGATTTCTTCTCGTTGTGCGAACATCACATGCTTCCTTTCTATGGCAAGGCACATGTGGCCTACATACCCAACGGCTACATTACAGGACTTAGCAAGATAGCCCGGGTGGTGGATATATTCTCGCACCGTCTGCAGGTGCAGGAGCGGATGACGCTGCAAATCAAGGAGTGTATTCAGGAGACACTCAACCCGCTGGGTGTGATGGTCGTGGTGGAGGCCAAACACATGTGCATGCAGATGCGTGGCGTAGAGAAGCAGAACTCCATTACCACTACATCCGATTTTACGGGTGCTTTCAATCAGGCCAAGACGCGCGAAGAGTTCATGAATCTGATTCGTCACAACTCCTGAAGCGACACACAGCTCTCCCCATTTAATAGTTGAGCCACAGACGGAAAGTGGCAGCCTTGCCTTCGCTGATAAGGCTTTTCCCCTTGAAGGAGGAGTGTGCCTTCAAGGTGAAGTTGACACCATTCTCCGGATTATACTTGATTCCTGCTATCAGTGTGTTCGGACTGTTGAACAGAAAGTGCCCCGTTGAATCACCCTGCTCAGCGCGTTGTGGAGGTGGCAGGCGGCATCTCACGATTGAAGAATTCAAGGGTGGCTTGCTGCATGGCTTTGCTGAAGAAGTGTTTCTCGTCCCACAGCTGTGTCACTAAATGCTCGTCTGCTCCTTGGCTCTGCCAGATGGAACGCATGGTAGTATAGGCTTGCTCTACTCCTGCTACAGGGAAGAGCTTGTCGCGTGTGCCGTTGAAGAAGAGGGTCGGTTTGGGGCAGGCGATACCTGCTACGTGCGGATAGTCCAGGTAGCGGCGCAGACCCGGTATCAGCATGGAGTAGGCCGAGCCTCCTTTGTTCTGGTTGTTGTCCAGCGTCATCAGTCCCTCCGTTGTGTTCATCCAGCAGACGGATGCCGATGCCTGTATGCAGTCGGTCAGAGCTGCCATCATCCACGAGCGGTACGCCCCCATCGAGAAGCCCAGACAGCCGATGCGTTGCCGTTCCACAAAGGGCAGTGTGGCGAGAAACTCGGCACTGCGGATATCGTCGCAGGTGATGAAGGCACTCCACGAGGCTCCCATTTGCAGGAAGTTGGAGGCCAGTGCCTGCTGTACGTCGTAGTCGGGTCCCTCTTGCCGGCCCCGTTCTCCCCAGAACAGGGCATCTACAGCCAGTACCACATAGCCGTGTGCGGCAAAGTAGTCGCCTGCATACTGACCGTCGTAGCAACGGTTGGCCCAGTCGTCGGCATCGGCCAGCACTTCGGCCGATACGCCGAAGGGACGCACCATCTTCTCCTTGCCGATGGTGAAGTGTGCCCCGTGGTCGTGCAGCATCACGATGGCGGGAAAGGGACCCTCTCCCTCCGGCACCAGCAGATAGGCCGGTACCCGATACCACTCCGACAGATTGAACCATATCTTGCGGGCTTCGTACCCGTTACGCTGTTCGGTGGCCACTGTCTCCCAACGGTAGTCGGCCGGAGCGGGAGGCAGGTTCTGCATGCACTCCATCACTGTCGTTCGTGCTTTTTCGCGCCAACGGGTGAAGTCGGTTTCGGCATCGGTGCCCCATGCCAAAGGATAGGTGAGACGGCTCTTCAGCGCTTCAAAGAAGGAAGGCATGTTCTTTTTCACTCCGTAGTGCAGCGTGTCGATTTGCGCTGCGCATGGCAGTCCGGCCAGCATACCGGCCAGAAAGAGGTATAAAATTCGTTTCATGGTATGACTTGTATAGACGGTTTATGGGGCAAATATAGCGATAAATCGGGAAAAGATGTACGATTGGCTCCTGTATTTCCTCTTTTTTGAGTCCGAAAAGAGTGTTTTTATATCCAATATAGCTGGTGATGTCAAGAAAAACAGTATCTTTGTGCCGGAGGAGAGCCAACCCCCTTCTCCGTATAGAAGCAAAGCAAACATGGTCAAAAGAAAGCGACATATACTACTCTTTTTACTCTTGCTGCTCTTGGTGGGCGGCTTTGTTTCGGGCTTGCGCATGAGCCGACGTACCAGTTGCCGCATCTGGGTAATCCACTCCCATGAAACCGGTTACGAACAGTATCGTGAATACAACAGATTGCTGGGGAAAGAACTGGACAAGCGGGGCATTGATGCCCGGCTCAGTTTCAGCTACCTGAATTGCAACCTCTACGTGGAGGTGGACGAAGACTCCATCATGCGTCATTGGATAGACAGTGTCGATGCCCACGGCCAGTGGCCCGACTTGATATTGGTGACCGAGGATCAGGCTACCTATGCCCTGCTCTCTACCCACCGTAAGGAATTGAAGCGTTGTCCCATCCTTTTTGGTGGAGTCCGCTTTCCCAACTATCCCTTGTTGGCTCAGTATGACAATGTGACGGGCATCCGCGATACGGTGGATTTTGTCAGCAGTATG
>JBJEHI010000008.1:0-82829 GCA_051875915.1 Bacteroides sp. | reverse complement strand
CGCAACCGCATTGCCGCCCGGCAGATAGACGAGCTGCTGGCCCAGCGTGAGGAGCAGCGCCTCTTCCTGCAGCCCGACTTCGGGCGCGACGAACTGCTGCGGATTTCACGCTTTACCAAGAACAGTCTGGGCGATGTGCTGCAACGCTATGCCCAGGCCAAGAACGTGGCTGAGTACCTGAATGGTCTGCGCGTGGAGTATGCGCTGAAGCTGATGAAGGAGAAGGGACATCTCTCCATGGAGGCGATTGCGCAGGAGGCGGGCTTCAACAGCCGCAGTACCTTCTATCGTGCGTTCGACAAGGCTACCGGCATGACTCCGAACCAATACTTGAAGCAGCTGAAGGAGGAGGCTGTGTAAAGGGTGTCGCTTTGCTTGTAAGCTACAAGCTACGAGCTACGAGTTACAAGTTACGAGTTACGAGCTACAAGCTACGAGCTACAAGTTACGAGCTACAAGTTACGAGCTACAAGCTACGAGTTACGAGCTACCAGTAGGGGCGGAATATCTTCCGCCCTCATCTCACCAGTAGCGTCATTTAAAATTAAACCTGAATGCCGTTTTAAATTTTAAATTATTATTTTTAAATTGAATCTGCGTCTGCGGGACAATCTTGTGACAGTATAAATAGAAGCGATTAGCAATCGATTGCATTGATATCATCGGCTGACAGGCCGGTACATTTGATAATCAAGGCTAATGGAAGACCTTCTGATTTCAACTCTCGCGCGATATTCATCGCTTTGGCATATTCGCCTTCTGCCCGACCTTGGGCAAGGCCTTGTTCGATACCGGCTTTCAGTCCCTTTCGCATCCCCACTTCTTCCGCGCCCTCCATTGCATAGAGGTTATCACGGAAAATGCGGATGTAGGCATCGTACTCGATGCGCTCCTCCTTGCTCAGTGCACTCACCTCACCTATCTCGGCTAAGCGTCTGAATATCGGGTTCTTTGCCACCCACGGCAGTTTGTTCAATGCTTCCATGTGCTTCAATACAGTTGCAAAAATAAGCCTTTTCCGATACTTAACAAATAGTTTCCCTCTTTTTCCTGCGGAGAGGGTCACTTTTCTTGTAAGCTACGAGCTACAAGCTGCAAGTTACGAGCTACAAGTTGCCAGCTACCAGTAGGGGCGCAACATCTTGCGCCCTTATCCCGCACGCAGCGAATTTTCAATTTCAATTTCAATTTTTAATTTCAAATTGAATGGACCTTCCGTTGCTTCACCACATACACCGTGCCGTTGCGGCGGCGGAGGCGTATCAGGCCGGGCATCTGCGAGAGGTAGCGACCGAAGGTGGTGAGACTCTCGGTGATGGCTGTGGCTCCGGCCTGCTTGCGGATGTAGCTGAAGAGCTCGGCCGAGGTCATCTCGCGTGCATCGGGATCCGTCTGGGCGGCGGGCTCGAAGTACTCGTGGAAGTAGAGGTCGGCACTGCTGAGCTGGGCATACTGGCGGTTGTGGCTCATGACGGCCTCCTGCTCCTTGGAGTCGAACCACCGCTGCTCGTTGTCGCGTACGGCACGTACGGCCTGTGCGTAGAGCTGACGGTAGGGGATACGGCAGTCGGTTTGGATGGGGGCGGTGAGGTTCACCACGAAGAAGCGGCGCGAACCCGAGGGGTCGGAGAGCACATCGGTCATGTTTGAGGTGGCGATGAACGAGGCGATGCGCTTCACCTGCTCGGTGCGGCGGGCGTAGGGACGCTTCAGCGGCAGGGTGGCCAGCTGGAGCGTGTTCTTCAGGAATCCCTCCTGCGTCTTGCGCGAGATGCTGTTGAACTCGTCCATGTTGATGAGCAGCGAGTCGCTCATGGCCTGCATCACCTGACGTGGGTTGTCGAACTTCAGACTGTCTAAATAGCCCCACTGCAGTTCGGGCGGCAGCAGCTGGCGGCAGAAGGTGGACTTGTGCCACCCTTGCGACCCGATGAGCAGCGGCACGATGCTGTTGCCAAACTTGCCGTTGTAGCCCATCCATTGCGCCACCATGCCAAGGAACCAGTAGCGGAACCATCGCTTCCACTCCTTGAGGTCGGTAGGCACGAGGTCGGCCACGTCGCCGATGTAGTCGTGCCCGTCCCACTCCTCGTCGTTGAGGTAGAGGTAGTTGTCGATGGGGTCGATGGAGCGGATGAGAGTGGAGTTGAGGTAGGTCATCACGTCCTTTGGCCGGGCATCGATGCCGGCCTTGCGTGCGCCGATGGAGAGGGTGTTGATGAAGCGCAGTTCGGTGGCACGCCATCCCCAGAAGGCCTGCTCCTTGTCCATGTATTCGGTTGCCCCTCGAATGGTGTTATAACGGAATTCGTAGCGGCGGTTCAGGTAGCTGATGAGGCGTTGGGTTTCGTCCTCCGGCTCCACAGGTTGCTCCTCCGGTTGCGGGGCGATGCTCGTCTCGGTGCCGTCAATGCGCAGCGGGGTGGCCTCGTCGGACACCAACGGTTGCGCATCGGCCGACAGGCGGCAGCTGGCCATGGCGGGCGACGAACCGTCTGTGATGCCTGACGGCCCTACGGGCAGCCGGAGCAGGGAGCTGTAGAGGGCAGAGGCCACCTCGTAGGCCTTGCGGAAGAAACGCTCCATCTCGGCCTCGTTCTGCCGGCGCACGGCATCGGGCAGGGTGATGCGCACCAGCACCTTCAGCGTCTGTCCGCTGGAACCGATAAAGGCTGCTGCGGTAGAGGGGAGCACCTGGGCCATCCGTTTCAGCTGCGGCAGCTGCTCTTCCTCGCGGACAGGGCCGGCCGACAGCAGCAGCAGGTCGTTGTAGCCTGCGGGATGAGGCCGTCCGTCGTCGTCCTTGCACAGCCGGACGGAGGGGTAGAGGCGGTGCAGCTTGTGGTGACGGCTGCCTACGTAGCGGCCGTTGTCGTATTTCACGCAGTAACGCAGGTGCCGGATTTCTTCGTTGCGGACGTTCACGGTGAGCTTCTCCATCAGCTTGGCGAGGGAGAGTGTGGAGACGAGTGTCTGTTGCTTGGTATTGATACGTGTCAGGGTGATTTTCGGATTGTATGTCATAGGGCAAAAGGTTTTGGGGTGGGGTGGATGAAGTAGCAGGCTGCCGGTTATCCACATTTAATGAAACAACTGTTTAGAGCGTATGAAACAACTGTTTTCAGTATATGAAACAGTTGTTTAAACCTATTGAAACAGTTGTTCCATGGCTGTGTTGCAATGATGACAACTGCTATGGAACGCTTGTGACAAAGGCTGTGGTACGGCTGTGATAACTGCGACGGTGTCAGTATTGCAGTACGTACCCCTCGAACAGCTGCTCGGTGGGGTAGCCGTAGTGGGCAAAGAGCTGTCGGATGCGCTGTTGCTCCTCTTCGTCAATCAGCCTTTCACCACGCAGGCAGCGGTAGAAGGTGGTGCGTCCGTGCAGGATGCCCATGACGCGGCTGTGTATTTCATCATAATGCTTCATGCGCACCTCGTCAAACAGGTGTCGGCTGGCCTTGGCCATGCGTTGCGGTTTGGCTTCCTTGTACATGACGCATTGCCCCTCCTTCAGCGACGAGGGATGGACGGCATTGCCGGTGAATCGTGTGTCGCCCAGCTGCTCGTAGGCCAGCCGGTGGATGCAGGTGGCTGCCTGGGTGCAGCCTTCGAGGAAGCAGATGGTGCTGTTGGCACCCAATTCCAGAATCGGTTTTTCGTTTTCCATATTTTGATGATTTTGAGGGTTGTTTTTCGATTTAATTGTGACAAATATAGTGTTTTGGCCTTAAAAATGCAAATTTTCGCACCCTTTCGTACGCCGTTTTTTCAAAAAAAGGGCCATTTTTGTGTTAATGGATGTAAAATCGAAAATATCTGCCACACTTTTTTGATGTTTAATCCATTGAATGAAAGATAAATAAACGAATCGGTGTGGCAGATGGCAGATAAACAAAACTTCTCACGCGCGCGCGTGAGAGATTGCGCATGGCAAGGGAAGCGGGACAGAGGGGTATGAAAAAAACTCTTTCGTTATCTTGTCAGTGTAGAATCTCACGGATTATATCTATATTTGTCCTGTAATTAGTAAAGACTCAATATATGGAAACACTCACGAATGGCATCCTGACGATTCAGGTCTCCTCGCACGGCGCAGAGCTGTGCAGCTTGCGATGTGACGGTCGCGAATATCTTTGGCAAGCTGACCCTGCCTACTGGGCACGTCACTCTCCGGTCTTGTTCCCCATTGTAGGGCGTGTATGGAATGACGCATACCGTATAGGTAACGTCGAATATCATCTGTCACAGCATGGCTTTGCCCGTGACTGCGACTTCACTCTTCTGGCTGTTACCGACACGGAGGTGCGCTATCGCCTTTGCGATACGGAGGCTTCGCGCGAGCGCTATCCTTACGCATTCGAACTGGAGATAGGGTATCGGCTGGAGGGACGTGGCGTACGGGTGATGTGGCAGGTGCACAATCCTTCGGCTACGCAAGAACTGGATTTCCAGATAGGTGCCCATCCGGCATTCTATTATCCGGATTTCGAACCGGCTGCACAGGAAAGGGGATACTTCCACTTCGATGCGGACGGTGCGCTGGTACGTTCCTACATCGGTGAAAAGGGATGCCTTGACGTGGACAGGAAGGAGAGACTGGAGCTGGAGGAAGGGGGATGGTTGCCTCTGAATCAGCAACTCTTCGGGTGTGACGCATTGGTGCTGGAGCAGGGGCAGGTGCATGAGGTGACTCTGTGCGACCGCCAACGCCGACCCTATATTACGCTGGTGTATGAGGCACCTGTGGTAGGTTTGTGGTCGCCTCCCGGCAAGAATGCTCCGTTCGTATGTATAGAACCGTGGTATGGCCGTTGCGATAGCGTGGGGTATCAAGGCGTTTATAAGGAGAAAGAGTGGATGCAGCACTTGAAACCGGGCGAAACATTCCAGGCTTCGTATCTCGTCCGGGTAGATGCTGTGTGATTTGATGATTGATGACTGATTATTGATTGAAACAGGTACGGGAGGCAGTGGGTGACGGAAAGTAGCATTCACGTCATACACTTGTCATGTGTATGAAACACACCTCCTCTACTTTTGCAGCGAAAATCAAAAGAGAGCATGCAATGAGTAGAAAAACGTACATGAACGGGTTGAAAAGAGTAGGATGCCTGATAGGAATGCTGGGCTGCATAGGGTGGGCCCACGCAGGCATCGTCAAAGGAACTGTCAAAGACAAACAGAACAGCGAACCGCTGACCGGGGCAACGGTGGTGGCCTCGGGCACCACACTGGGTACCACGGCCGATGCGGATGGCAACTACCGGTTGGAACTGCCGGCCGGCACCTATACGCTGACGGTGAGCTATATGGGTTACAAGAGCGTGACCAGCGAACCACTGAGGCTGAAGGCAAAGGACGAGGTACAGCTGGACTTCCTGCTGGAGGGCGATACGCAACTGCTGAACGAGGTGCAGGTGACGGGGCTGGCACGCCGCAATACCGAAGCCACACAGATACAGGAACAGCGTCGCAGCCTGGTGCTGCAGACGGGCGTGTCCGCCCAGCAGATAGCCCGCACGCAGGACCGTGATGCCTCTGAGGTAATACGTCGCGTGCCGGGTGTCTCCATTATCGACGAGAAGTTTGTCATGGTGCGCGGCTTGTCGCAGCGATACAACAACGTGTGGCTCAACGGCGGTGCCGTGCCCAGCTCGGAGGCCGATTCGCGTGCCTTCTCGTTCGACATCCTGCCCAGCTCGCAGTTGGATAATATGGTGATAGTGAAGAGTCCGGCACCCGAATACCCGGCTGACTTTACCGGTGGCTTCGTGCTGGTCAATACCAAGCAGCTGCCTGAGGAGGACGGACTGAGTGTCTCCATCGGTGCCGGGATGAACGACAAGACGCACGGCAAGCGCTTCCTGGCCGCGCAGGGCAGCAGCTGGGACTGGCTGGGCCTGGGCAGCGGATGGCGTTCGCTGGATGCCGGCATGAAGGGCGGACTGCATACCTATACCGGCTATCCGGAGGGCGGTGTCCCTCGCATTGACCTGCTGAACAACGGACTGAACAACGACTGGACGCTGCGTACCCGTCATCCGCTGGGCGACCTGAAGCTGAACCTCAGCTACAACCACACGTGGCAGTCGGAACGGGGAGCAAAGACCGGCCTGCTGGCTGCCGTGAACTACAGCAATAGCTACAAGACG
This sequence comes from Bacteroides sp., assembly GCA_051875915.1. GTDB lineage: Bacteria > Bacteroidota > Bacteroidia > Bacteroidales > Bacteroidaceae > Bacteroides. The sequence goes on along the minus strand of JBJEHI010000008.1, from coordinate 76,671 downwards.
CTGCTCGATATGGAGAACTCGCTCTACGGTCCCTACGACACGTCGAACGACAAGGCTGTGGCACTGCGTAAGGCCACGGACAACCAGTACAGCCACGACGTGCGCTGGGGAGCCATGCTGAACCTCTCGTACCGTCCGCGTGACAGCCGCCACTACTTAGAGTGGAAGAACATCGTCAATCAGATTGCCAAAGACCGCTACTCTGACCGCACGGGCTTCAATGCACAGCCGGACAACATCAACAACATGGAGTACTACTACTCCGCACGTACCACCTATAACACCCAGTTGACCGGCCGCCACACGCTGGACGACGACCAGATAGACTGGAGCGTAGGCTATGCCTATGCCAACCGCAACCTGCCCGACCGCCGGCTTATCGAGCGTACCGACCGTACCAACCAGACGATGGGCATCTATCGCATCGGCCGCGAGTTCACCCGGCTGGACGAGCACATCGCTTCGGCTGCGGCCAACTACCGGAAGGAGTTCCATTGGGGCAGCTTCGAGCCTACCCTGAAGGCAGGCGCGTATGGCGAATACCGTACCCGTACCTACCGCACCCGCCAGTTCCAGTATGGCTGGCAGCCCGACAATACCTTGCCGCAAGGCTTCCTCTTCTCCGACGATATCCCCGGCGAAGTGTTGGTCAACTCCAATTACGGGCCCGACAAACTGTACCTCTATGAGGAGGTGAACTACCTGAACAACTACGAGGGCGACCAGACGCAGGCCGCCGGCTATGTGGGCGTGAACCTGCCCGTAGGCAGTGCCTTCAACGTCTACGCCGGCGTGCGCTACGAGTACAACCGCCAGGTGCTTCGGATGAATACGCGCCAGTATGAGGAGAGCCTGCAGAGCACGACCTACGACAACAACGACCTCTTCCCCTCGCTCAATCTGACCTACAAGCTCTCCGAACGCCACCAGCTGCGTGCCGCATACGGCCGTTCGGTCAACCGTCCCGAGTTCCGCGAGCTATCCACCTCCGTCTATTACGACTTCGATCTGGGCAGCAGCGTGATGGGTAATTACGACCTGCAGGCTGCCTACATAGACAACCTCGACCTGCGTTACGAGTGGTACCCCTCGGCCGGCGAGCAGATCTCGGTGGCCCTCTTCTACAAGCATTTCCGTCATCCCATTGAGTGGACCTACACCGTGGCAGGCGGTACCGACCTTATCTATTCGTTTGTCAATGCCCGTGGTGCCAACAACTACGGTGTAGAGGTGGACGTGCGCAAGAACCTGGACTTCGTGGGGCTGCCCGACTTCTCGCTCGCCTTCAACGGAGCCTGGATAAAGAGCAAGGTACAGTTTGAGCCGGGTGGCAACAACATCGACCGCCCCATGCAGGGACAGTCGCCTTACCTCATCAACACCGGCCTCTTCTACAACCGCCGCGAGCAGGGGTGGAGTGCGGCCCTGCTCTACAACCGCATCGGCAAGCGCATCATCGGCGTGGGCAACCGCTACGGCACAGGAGCCGACGGAACGGCCCGCAACATCCCCAACTCCTACGAGATGCCGCGCAACAGCATCGACCTCTCTATAGGCAAGAAGCTGGGACACTGGGATGTGAAGCTGGCCGTGCGCGACCTGCTGGCCGAACGATACCTCTTCAAGCAGTTTGAGGAGGTGACGGTGGACGGCCATACACGCACCATCGAGGAGGTGACGCGCAGCTACCGCCCCGGACGCAATTTCCAAGTAACAATAGGTTATAGTTTTTAAATATTCATTTATCAAATCAAAACGCTACAAGTATGAAAACTGAATGCAAAAGATGGGGACAGACACTGCTGGCCGGTGTCGCCCTGACCATGACAGTAGTCCTGACCGCTTGTTCATCGGACAATGACGACCCCGAACAGCCGCAGGTCACCGACCCCGAAGTGACTTACCAAGGCAATGTGGCTTACAGCCAGGGCATCCTCTTCAACCAAGGCACGGAACTGGGCAACGGCGCACAGAACTTCCACCTGACCGGCGATGTGACGCTGGCTAAGGGAACCTATCTGCTGAAGGGATGGGTCTATGTGGATGCCGGAGCCAAGCTGCGCATCCCTGCCGGCACCGTCATCAAGGGTGACAAGCAGACCATGGCGGCATTGATAGTGGAGCCGGGCGGCTATGTGGAGATGAAAGGTACCAAGGAGACCCCTATCGTGATGACTTCGGCACAGCCTGCCGGACAACGCCGGCCGGGTGACTGGGGCGGACTCATCATCTGTGGCAAGGCGAAGAATAACCAGGGCACGCAGCAGATTGAGGGCGGTCCTACCACCATCCACGGAGGCAACGACGATGCCGACAACTCGGGCATCTACCAGTACATCCGTGTGGAGTTTGCCGGCTATCCGTTTGATACCGACAAGGAGATCAACGGCATCACCTTCGGCTCGGTGGGCAGCGGCACCACCATCGACCACTTGCAGGTGTCTTACTCCAATGACGACTCGTTCGAGTGGTTTGGCGGTGCGGTCAACTGCCAGTATCTGGTGGCTTACAAAGGCTGGGACGATGAGTTCGATACCGACAACGGCTTCAGCGGTACCGTGCAATACTGCCTCTCCATCCGCGACCCGCGTATTGCCGATACTTCGCAGAGCAACGGTTTCGAGAGCGATAACAATGCCAGCGGTGCCGAGACGGCTCCTTTCACGACGGCTACCTTCCGCAACGTCACCTTCATCGGCCCCCGTACCGCCAAGAATACAGACTTTGTCAACACCTCCGACTACATCACTGCCGGAAGCGTCTTCCCCAACAACGGTTCCAAACTGGGTCGTTTCCAGTCGGCCATGCAGATACGTCGCAGCAGCAAGCTCAATGTAGAGAACGCGCTGGCTGTGGGCTATCCCGTGGGTCTGATTGTGGACGGCGAGAAGGGTAACACGGTGAAGTATGCCCGCGAAGGCGGTTTCCGCCTGAAGAACATCATCTTTGCCGGCATGGATGTCATCGGCACGGACAAGAACAAGGAGTACGAAGACTATCTGTATGACTACGCCACGAAGTCGGAAGACCGTTCGCAGCTCTCCTTCTCGCACACCTTCTTCCTCAGCGAAGCTACCAACAAGGTGATGGAGGAGGCCGAACTGAAGCTGACCGACCCCGCAGGTGCCGGCCAGAACTATTGCCCCTCTGTGGCGCTGTCTGACGGTAACGGCGGCTATATCGGTGCCTTCCGCGATGCGTCCGACAACTGGCTGGACGGCTGGACCAACTTCGATCCGCAGAATACAGCGTATTGATAGCGTGCCCGTCACGTAAGTCCTCTCTGACAAAAGAAGGAGGCAATCCCTATCTTCCTAAAACGAAATAGATATGGGATTAGCCTCCTTCGCTGTCAAACAAATGTCTGTAGAATTCGGAGAGATTTTAAAGCACTTATGTTACATGTCTTCCAGAGATAAGGCCTGAAGCGAGAAATCGTATTTCCCAAAGCTCTCCTTTGGCAATGCGGATATCTTTTCTTCAAGTTTTGACACGCTTATCTTCATAGGATTACGTTTCACCTCTGCCACTATTCCTGTATAATCAAACTCGTTGATAGCCACTATGTCCAGTTCGTTCTCTCCCTTGCGATCCCACCAATTACCTACTTGTGTGAACTTGCCCGACTCCATCATTCGAGTTTGGAAATATTGTTCTAATGTACGTCCTGAGAAAACATCGTAGTGAGTTTCCATGTTGCTGCGGAGCATCGTAAACTGCTGTCTCTCGATTAGCGATTGGTATGGGCAGACAAATCTGAACCAAAATCTCAGAAACTGGTCGGATATTTCGTAGGATGATGTTTTGCTGTTGGGCTTGGACAGCAACGGCTTTATACGTGAGATAATACGGAAGTCCCGTTCGAGGTTTTGAAGAAACGCTCCTGTGTCTTTCATCAGAGCCCCGTCTATGTCAGCCCTTCTTGTCATACCCCTGGCGATGAGCTGCAGGATGGAGAAGTATGTCACGCTGTCATCGCTGAATTCCTGATTCATCAAGTCACGTCCCTCACTGAGGAAATAAGAGTCTTGCCGGCACACATGGTTAAGCATCTTTGCTTTGGTGAAACATTTACTGTCCATCAACAATTCTACATATTTTGCCACGCCTCCTGTCAGCATATACAGGCATAGTAAATCTTCGTTTGAATAGTCGGGGCAATGGTCGCGGTAGATCTCTTTGAGCACATCTATAGTGAATGGGCGCAGGGTGAACTTGGATGTCGGTCTGCCGTAAAGTGGTTCGTTGGCATCCTCGAAAATCTGTTTCATGAGCGACCGGATGCTGCCACTGACGATGAGATTGAGTCTGGAACTGTTGTGGTATCTGTCCCAAAGGTCTTGCATCTCACTGAATATGGCGGGGTTTATCTTATATAAATTCTGGAACTCATCTATTACAACCGTGAAATGGCGACGGATGGACTCCTCCATTATCACTTTGAATAAGTCCCTGAACTTCGCGACTTGACCATATACATGAATACCGACATGCTCCTCCAATTCGTGTTGGAACTTTTGGCAAAGTGCAGCCTCACTGTCCTTGGAAACAAACAGGTATGCCCATTCGACACCTTCCATGGCATGGATGACGAGCGATGTTTTACCCACTCGGCGTCTTCCTGTGAGCACCGTGAATACAGCAGAACTATAGGCTTGTCGCTCATTCTCTTGCAGTATCTCTATTTCATTCTGTCTATCGTAGAACTTCATAATGTAAACGGCTATTTATATAAACCATCATTTATATTTGTACGGCAAACATACACATTACAATTGATTTCCCCAAACGAAAGTCCCATTATTTTACTCGGGTTGCTGAATTCCATGTGCCGAGTAGAAACTGTTCATGCATATGATTTTGACCTAAAAATGTAGTCGTTTGCAAAATAATGGCTTCGTGATGCCTTATAATATGTGGATTAATACTATCTTTGCAATAATTCTATAGACTCTGAAGAGTTGGGGTGTAAGAAGAATGTATGAAAAGGTGTTATTGAAATTATCTTCTAAAATCGAATTCTCGCAAAATTCTACTTTGTAGGAACTTAAAGACAATAGCTCTTCCTAATTCCTTGAAGCATATTTACGAATATGCGTTTTATGATTCAGGATTAACTGAAGTCCTGATTCCCAAGAATGTCTCTTATCTTGGCAGTTATGCGTTTGCTGTTTGTGGTCCTGTGTCTTCGCTGACGATATCGGGAAACATTGAAGAAGTAGGCTCATTCCCGTACCCTGTTGGTTGCAAGTGTCTTATCTTGTCCGAGGATGTCAGTATTATTATCAAGAATCTTTTTATTTACGTGCACTATCCAGAAATTCATTGCCGGTCAACTGTCCCTCCTGTTGTGTATACTCCTAATTTTAATAGTACGGACAAAAGTAAGTCGGTGCTTTATGTTCCTGTCGGTTCAGCAGAGGTATATAAGAATGCGGCAGTATGGGAGGAATTTGAGAATATAGTTGAAGAGGAGTGATTGAGACATGTTCATGACAACAACCGCACCATCAGCGTCCCAAAGAACAGGGGCACCGATGATGCGGTTAGTCTGTGTATGCGATTCAGAGTGAGATGGCTATTCCCACTCGATAGTCGAAGGTGGCTTGGACGAGATGTCGTAGCAGACGCGGTTCACGCCCTTCACCTTGTTGATGATGTCGTTGCTCACCTTGCCCAGGAACTCGTAGGGCAGGTGAGCCCAGTCAGCGGTCATGGCATCGGTGCTGGTAACGGCACGCAGGGCTACTGCGCGTTCGTAAGTTCGTTCGTCGCCCATCACGCCCACGCTCTGTACCGGCAGCAGGATGACACCTGCCTGCCATACTTTGTGGTAGAGGGCGGTCTCGGTGCCGTCAGCCTCCTTCACCTTCCAGTCCCACAGGCCGCGGATGAAGATGTCGTCGGCATCCTGCAAGATGCGCACCTTCTCGCGGGTGATGTCACCCAGAATGCGGACGGCCAGACCCGGTCCGGGGAAGGGATGGCGGCAGATGAGGTGCTCGGGGATGCCCAACTGACGGCCTACGCGGCGTACCTCGTCCTTGAAGAGCCATTTCAGCGGCTCGCACAGTTGCAGGTGCATCTCCTCAGGCAGGCCTCCCACATTGTGGTGGCTTTTGATGACCTTGCCGGTGATGTTGAGGCTCTCGATACGGTCGGGGTAGATGGTGCCTTGTGCCAGCCAGCGTGCGTCGGTAATCTTGTGTGCCTCGGCATTGAATACTTCCACGAAGTCGCGGCCGATAATCTTGCGCTTCTGTTCGGGGTCGGTCACTCCCTCCAGGTCCTTGAAGAACTTCTCGCTGGCATCTACGCCGATGACGTTCAGACCCAGGCATTCGTAGTCGTGCATCACGTTCTTGAATTCGTCCTTGCGCAGCAGGCCGTGGTCCACGAAGATACAGGTCAGGTTCTTACCGATGGCGCGGTTCAGCAGCACGGCGGCTACGGAGGAGTCTACGCCTCCGCTCAGTCCAAGGATGACACGGTCGTTGCCAATCTGCTCTTTCAGTTCGGCTACGGTGGTGTCGACAAACGAGGCCGGGCTCCACGTTTGGTGACAGCCGCAGGCATCTACCACGAAGTTGCGCAGCATCTGCGTGCCCTCTTCGCTATGGAACACTTCGGGATGGAACTGTACGCCCCATACCTGTTCGCCCTCTGCCTGATAAGCCGCAATCTTCACCTTGTCGGTCGAAGCGATGATGCGGAAGTTCTCCGGGATGGCTGTGATGGTGTCGCCGTGGCTCATCCATACTTGTGTGCCCTGCTTCACACCTTGGAACAGCAGGTTGTCGGCCTCGATGTGGCTCAGGTGTGCACGTCCGTACTCGCGTGTGCCGGCCGGTTCCACCCGTCCGCCGTTGCTGTAAGAGATGAATTGTGCGCCGTAGCAGATGCCAAGGATGGGGTACTTGCCGCGGATGCCGCTCAGGTCTACTTTGAATGCGCTTTCGTCATACACCGAGAAGGGACTGCCGGAAAGAATGACACCTCGTACGCTCTCGTCGTCGTGAGGGAACTTGTTGTAAGGTACGATTTCGCAATAGACATTCAGCTCGCGCAGACGGCGGCCAATGAGCTGCGTGGTCTGCGATCCGAAGTCGAGAATGATGATTTTTTCTTGCATACGATAGTATTGTATGATGGATATTCTATTTGGGGGACAAAGATAGTGCAAATCGAGCGCAAAAGCAACAAGCTTGCTTGATTGTTTTTGCCGAGATGCAGCCTATCTTATCAAAAGATAGTGCAAATCGAGCGCAAAAGCAATTTCTTCTGATTCTGCGCATCATTAAGAATGCAGAATCTGCTACGCCTCCTTAAAAGCAGGGAGGTGCTGGTGTCTATCCTCAAGGGAAGTGCATGGCAATAAAAGAGAGAGGAGAAACATACCCTGTGACAGGTACGTCTCTCCTCTCTTCTTTTTACTAAGTCTGCTATTGTTACTTTACTTCAATTCCTTTGTTTTTCAGCGTGACGTTCAACACCTTGGCATACGCGGCATACTGCTTCGCGTCCAACGTGTTCTTCATCAGCTTCAGATTGCCATATACGGCATTGTGTATCAGCTTCTCCTGATCCTTTGATGAACGGGTAGCACGTCCCATCTGCTCGTTGAAGTATTCGCAGATGTTGGCCACCTCATCGTGCTGGGCAGCAGTCAGCTTCAGATACTTGCTCAGTTTGTTTACGTTGACGGTCCCTTCCCATTTCTCTGTGGTGGGCTGGTTGCCGGCTGCAAATGTGGCTGCGGAAAGGCAGCATGCTGCCATCCATGTCATTACTAAACGTTTCATAATACCTACTTTTTAATTTGTTAATCCTAAAAACTCTTTTTTACTAATACCTATTGAAAACTCCTTAGCGCTATGGCTTTTTCTTTTTACCGATGCAAATATATGCGTATGTTTTATAACATAAAAATAAATGGATAGAAAAGTTGCTGATAGAATGTCATTTCTTGATATAAATCAAAATTAAGGTAGTAAATTGCCTTTGCATTTCCCGTTTTGTAACCGAAATGCAATAATATAATTAAAAAGTCTTTCATTTAGATTTTTATTCTGAATATCCACTTAAGTGATATTAATATTGTATATTTGCAACACCACTTTAACAATGATTGGAATGATGGAACAGAGAGAACGAATCGTGTTTATCGATTACATACGTGTGATAGCCTGTCTGCTGGTGATGCTGGTACACGCCAGCGAGAATTTCTATGCGGCCGATTCGTCGGGATTGGCGGGCAATGTGTCGATGCTGCTCAATGAGTCAAACCGCTTCTGGGTGGCTTTTTACGACGGTGGTGTGGCCCGTACCTGTGTTCCCCTCTTCATGGTCGTGTCCGCCTTTCTGCTGGTGCCGGTGAAGGCCGGTGTGTCCATGGAGCAGTTCTATCGCCGCCGTTTCCTGCGGGTGCTGCCTCCTTTCGTCTGTTTTCTGCTGATATATACCTTCCTGCCCCTGCTGTGGGGAGGCATGACGTGGGAACAGTCCATGCACGACCTGCGGATGCTGCCGCTCAACTTCCCGTCGATGGCAGGCCACCTCTGGTTCATGTATCCGCTCATCAGCCTCTATCTGGTCATCCCTATTGTCTCTCCGTGGCTCGAACGTTCATCGGCCCGTGACGAGCGTATCTATCTTGCGCTGTTTGTGCTCTCTACGTTCATCCCCTGGCTGCATCAGTGGGTAGCTCCCGAAGTGTGGGGCGAATGCTTCTGGAACCGTTTCCACATGCTGTGGTACTGTTCGGGCTATCTGGGCTATTTAGTATTGGCACATTATATACGGGTACACCTCACGTGGAGCCGACGCAAACGGCTGGCGGTAGGTGCCTGCTGTTTTGTGGCAGGCAGCCTCTTCACGGCATGGTCGTTCTGGAGTCAGGGCGTACCGGGGCAGCTGATTGAGACACCCCGTCTGGAGTGGTCGTGGGAGTTCTGTACACCCAATGTGCTGTGTGCTACGTGGGGCGCTTTTCTGATGTTCTCGTGCATCAGGCAGGCCAAAGCTCCTGCACTGGTCTCCGGCATATCGAAACTCACCTTCGGCATGTACCTGATGCACATGCTTTTCTTGGCACCCATCGCAAAGTGGATGGTGGCGGGTGATGCTGCCCATCCGCTGCTGCCGGTGGTGTGGGCCATTCCTTGTATCGCACTGCTTACGTTCGTGGCTACCATTGTAACTACCAAACTGCTCTCTTTCCTACCGGGCAGCAAGTGGCTCATCGGGTAGCGTGCGGATAATACCTTATTATATAATCCCAAAAATCTATTCATCGTATGAAACCTATCATATCTCCCTCAATGCTTTCGGCCGACTTCGGTCATCTGGCGAAAGACATTGAAATGATCAATCGGAGCGAAGCCGACTGGTTGCATGTAGACATCATGGACGGAGTGTTTGTCCCTAACATCTCTTTCGGATTCCCTGTACTGAAGTATGTGGCCCGCCTTTCGGAAAAACCGCTGGATGTACACTTGATGATTGTGCAGCCGGAGAAGTTTATCCCAGAAGTGAAGGCTTTGGGTGCGTACATCATGAATGTACACTACGAGGCCTGTCCGCATCTGCATCGTGTAATCCAGCAGATTCGAGAGGCCGGCATGAAACCGGCAGTCACCATCAACCCGGCAACCCCCGTCGCCTTGCTGAAGGACATCATACGCGACGTTTATATGGTACTGGTGATGAGTGTCAATCCGGGATTTGGCGGACAGAAGTTCATCGAGCATTCGGTGGAGAAGGTGCGTGAGCTGAAGGACTTGATAGAAAGCAGCGGGTCGCAGGCTCTCATTGAGGTAGATGGGGGAGTGAATGTGGCGACGGGTGCCCGTCTGGTAGAGGCCGGAGCCGATGTACTGGTGGCGGGTAGTGCGGTCTTTGCAGCCGAGAATCCCGAAGAGGCCATCCGTGCGCTGCGCAACCTGTAGCCTGTAACCGGCTTTTCTGTGGGGATGTATCCCTTTTTGCTATTGCTGTGGCCCTTGGTGGGAGGTATCGTATGTGCGGTAGCCTTCTGCCTCCAACTGCCGGTCTGGAGCCTGTGGGGGTGTGGTGTATTGGCTCTTGCCGGGTGGCTGGCCTATCGGTACGCAACTCTCGCCTGGTTGTGCGACGGGTTGCTGGCGTGTGCCTTCTTTGGTTGCGGTCTCTTTCTGGCAGGCCGGGAGTGGGCACGTACGGATTGTACGTTTCCTGCAGAGAAGGTCTATGCCCACGTGCGTCTGGAAGAACGGCCGGTGGCGAAGGAATATGGCTATGTATGCAGGGTGGTGACCTGCTCGTCGGAGGGCTTGGAGGCCTATCAGGCCTTGACGGAGGGAATCGGTTTGCGGCTCTATTTCGGGGCCGACTCGTTGTTGCAAACCCTGGAGATGGGAGACGAACTGCTGATTCATGTCCGTGTGGAGGCTGGAGCAGGAGAGACTGCCCGCTACTGGCGTTTGCGAGGAGTGGCCGGGAGTGCCTGGGTCAATGCCGGCGAGTGGAGGCAGATGGAACGTACGGCTCCGGCGGGATGGATGCAGACCCTGCGTCGGGCACGCGACCGGCAGATGGAACGCTATCGTCGGTTGGGCTTTTCGGACGATGTACGGGCCGTTCTGGTCGCCTTGACACTGGGCGAGCGGGAGGAACTGGACGATGAACTCAGAGAAAACTATTCGGTGGCCGGTGCGGCACACGTGCTGGCATTGTCGGGCTTGCATGTGGGACTGCTTACTGCCCTGTTGTGGGCACTCTTTACGCCGTTGTGCCGGTGGTGGACTGCATCACGTCCCTGGGTATCGGCGGTGATTGCGCTGATGCTGTGGCTTTATGCCCTCTTTACGGGTGCCTCGCCTTCGGTGGTCAGGGCTGTAATTATGGGTTCGGTATGGCTCTTTTCCAGCTGGCAGTACGAACGGCCGGTCAGTCTGAACACGTGGGCGGCTGCCGCTTTCCTGATGCTGCTGGTCAAGCCGTTGTGGCTGTTTGATGTAGGTTTTCAGCTCTCATTTGCGGCAGTGGCTGCTTTGGTACTGCTCTATCCTCGTCTCTATGCCTGTTGGAAGCCCCGCTGGAGGCTGCTGCGCTACCTGTGGAGCTTGCTGTCGCTGACGTTGGTGGCTCAGTTAGGTACCTTGCCCCTTATCCTTTTCTATTTCTCTCGTTTTCCTACCCACTTCCTGTTGACGGGGCTTTGGGTGGTTCCGTGGGTCAGTGTGGTACTTTATGCCGCTGCTCTCTTGTTGTTGTTCACCCCCTTCCCAACCCTGCAGACGGCGTGGGCATCGGTGGTGGAGTGGCTGATAGCTTGCCAGAATCGGGGTGTGCAGTGGGTAGGCGGACTGCCGTATGCATCGGTGGACGGAGGCTATTGGGACGTATGGGAGGTGCTGCTGCTCTATCTGTGCTTGGCGGCTTGTGTGGTCTTCCTGCTGCGCCCTGTCTACGGACGTCTGCGGTGGGTGCTCTGCCTGTTGGGGTTGTTGTTGGCCTATCAGGGGTGGGCTGAATGGCGGGATGTGCCACGGCAGAGCCTCCTCTTCTATGAACAACGCCGTTCGCCGGTCGTCCACCTCCTGATGGGAGGAGAGCGGTCGTATCTCTTTGCTCCCGATTCTTGTCCCGATACGGCCCTGCTGCGGCAGAAGTGGGGGAGGCAGTGGAAAAGGTGGCGGCTGGACGAACCTTTACTGGTCTGTAGAGAGGCCGAGACCGAAAGCTGGCAATGGAAAGAGGGTATCTTGAGTTGGCAGGGAAGGCATGTCTGTATGCTGGCCGATAACCGTTGGCAGGCGAAGCGAAGCCGCTGTCCGTTGCCGCTGCTTTGTCTTTATGTGACGGATGGGTATAAGGGAAGATTACAGGAACTGGATTCTCTCTTTCGTCCGGAGCGGGTGGTACTGGATGCCTCGCTGCCCTCCTACCGGCAGCAACGGCTGGCCGAGGAGTGTCTGCGTCGGGGGATAGCTTGCCATACATTGCACCGGAAGGGAAGTTTTCGTATATCGTGGGAAGATAAATAGCTTTTTTCGCAAACTTTTCGTACTTTTGCCAGCCAAACAGAGGCGGCGGAGTCCGCTTGCCGAGAAACAATAATCATCTGAATATATGCTGACCAAAGTAATAGAACAAGCCAACATAGACCATTTTGTCAAATGGTTTGACCGGGCAGAAAAAATGGTAATAGTCTCTCATATCAGTCCGGACGGGGATGCCATAGGTTCTTCGCTCGGATTGTGGCACTTCCTGGAGTCGCAGGGCAAGACGGCTCATGTGATTGTGCCCAATGCCTTCCCCGACTTCCTGAAGTGGATGCCGGGAAGCAAGGATATCTTGCAGTACGACCGCTACCGTGATTTCGCCAACAAGCTGATAGCCGAAGCTGATGTTATCTGTTGCTTGGATTTCAATGCCATCCAGCGGATAGATGCCATGGGAAAGGCAGTGCTGGAGTCACCTGCGCGGAAAATACTGATAGACCATCACCTGCATCCCGGGGATTTCTGCCGCATCATCATCTCGCATCCTCACATCTCGTCTACCTCCGAACTGGTCTTCCGTCTGATTTGCCGGATGGGCTACTTCAACGACATCACGAAAGAAGGGGCAGAGTGCATCTATACCGGTATGATGACCGATACGGGTGGGTTTACCTTCAACTCGAACAACCGGGAAATCTATTTCATCATCAGCGAACTGCTGTCGAAGGGCATTGACAAGGATGCCATCTATCGCAACGTCTATAACACCTATTCGGAGAGCCGTCTGCGATTAATGGGATATGTGTTGACGCAGATGAAGGTCTATCCCGACTACCGAGCGGCCATGATTTCGCTTACCGTCAAGGAGCAAAGCCGCTTCAACTACATCCGCGGCGACAGCGAGGGGTTCGTCAATATCCCTCTCAGCATCAAGAATGTGGTGTTCTCCTGCTTCTTGCGCGAGGATACCGAGCGGCCCATGATTAAAATCTCCCTCCGCTCGGTCGGTTCGTTCCCCTGTAACCAGCTGGCTGCCGAGTTCTTCCACGGCGGCGGTCATCTGAACGCTTCGGGAGGCGAATTCTATGGTACGATGGAGGAGGCAAAAGCACTCTTTGAAAAGGCTTTGGAGAAATATAAACCGTTGCTGAATGCCAAAGGATGACAAAACGGAGGCAAAATGGTTAAAAGATACGAACAATCTGCGACAGGCAAGCGGATTTTCAAGGAAATCAGATACTTTTGCGCAAATTAACGAATTGACAGAAATGAAGAAACTTGTGTTATTTGTTGGAGCATTGTTGGCTGTAAGTCTGGCTTTCCAGGCATGTGACGACACGAAGACGTATGCAGAAATGCTGGACGAAGAGAAGGATGCCATCAAGGCGTTTATACAGGACAGCGGCATTGTGGTCATCTCGCAGTCTGAGTTCTATGCACAAGACTCCACAACGGATGTCTCCAAGAACGAATATGTACAACTGGCCAGTGGCGTCTATATGCAGATTGTGGATAAAGGTTCGGACAATCCGGCTGATACGGTGCGCAACAACAGCGAACTGCTGGTGCGCTTCTCGGAGTACGACCTGATTAAAAAGAGCTTGAGCTACTCCAATCTGGATATTCCCTATGTGGTGGATGCGTTCCGTTATTCCGTTTCGTCCTCATCCATCGCCGGCATCTTTACCGAAGGGTATTATATGTACAACTCGGGAACGATTTACACATCCGTACCCGCTGGTTGGCTGGTGCCCTTGGTCTATGTGCGTGACAGGGCACACGTCAAGCTGATAGTTCCCTCCAAGATGGGTTCGCAGCCGGCTATGCAGTACGTCTATCCCTACTTTTACGACATCAAATATCAAATTTATTGATTGCAGACTTGTGTTATGACACTGATTAAATCAATCTCCGGCATTCGGGGAACCATTGGCGGAAAGGCCGGCGAAGGGCTGAATCCGTTGGATATAGTGAAGTTTACATCGGCGTATGCTACATTGATACGGAAGACCTGTACGGTAAAGAGCAATAAGATTGTGGTGGGGCGCGATGCGCGTGTCTCGGGTGAGATGGTGAAAAACGTCGTTACCGGTACCCTGATGGGGATGGGCTGGGATGTAGTGGACATTGATCTGGCCTCTACACCGACCACCGAGCTGGCTGTTACCATGGAGGGAGCCAGCGGAGGCATCATCCTGACCGCTTCACACAATCCGAAGCAGTGGAATGCGTTGAAACTGCTGAACGAGAAAGGCGAATTCCTGAACAAGGAGGAGGGTAACGAGGTGCTGCGACTGGCTGAGGCGGAGGCTTTTGAGTATGCCGAGGTCGATCGGTTGGGCTCGTATCGAAAGGACTTGTCGTACAACCAGAAGCACATTGACAGTGTGCTGGCATTGGAGCTGGTGGATGTGGAGGCGATTCGGAAGGCGGACTTCCGGGTGGCTATCGACTGTGTCAACTCGGTGGGCGGCATCATCTTGCCACAACTGCTGGAGCAGCTGGGTGTCAAGCACATCGAGAAGCTCTATTGCGAACCCACGGGACACTTCCAGCATAACCCCGAACCATTGGAGAAGAACCTGGGCGACATCATGCAGCTGATGAAGGGCGGCCGGGCAGATGTGGCGTTTGTGGTCGATCCCGATGTAGACCGTCTGGCCATGATTTGTGAAGACGGTACAATGTATGGTGAAGAGTACACTCTTGTCACGGTGGCCGACTATGTGCTGAAGCATACGCCCGGTACCACGGTCTCCAACCTCAGCTCTACCCGTGCCTTGCGTGATGTGACCCGCAGTTACGGACAGGAATACTATGCTGCTGCAGTCGGTGAGGTGAATGTGACGACCAAGATGAAGAAGGTCGGGGCAGTCATCGGTGGCGAAGGCAATGGAGGTGTCATCTATCCGGCCAGTCACTATGGACGCGATGCGTTGGTGGGTATTGCGCTCTTTCTGAGCCATCTGGCACACGAGGGGAAAAAAGTGAGCCAGCTGCGTGCAGGCTATCCTGCCTATTTTATGGCCAAGAACCGGGTGGATCTGACACCGGATACGGATGTGGATGCCATCCTGGCCAAGGTGAAAGAACTGTACAAGAACGAGGAAATCAATGATATAGATGGCGTGAAGATTGACTTTGCCGACCGCTGGGTGCATCTGCGCAAGAGCAATACCGAGCCCATCATTCGTGTATATAGCGAGGCCTCCTCTCCGGAGGCGGCTGAGGAGATAGGCCGTCAGGTGATGGACGTGATAGCCGGATTGGCCGGATGAGGTACTGCTGACAGAAATCACTGCGCTGCCGCCGATGGGGCGGTAGTGCAGGGCTTCACTACGATGCCGTTCCCATTCTTTGTACAGCGGATGCATTCGTGTCGTAAGATGCCCTTCTCCATATTGAAAAGGATATTGGGATTGAAGTGCTGCCCGTTGATGCGGGTTTCAAAGTGCAGATGTTCGGTGGTGGCACGTCCCGTACGCCCTGTCAGACCAATGGCTTGTCCGGCCTTGACTACATCACCGCTGCAGACCAGATTCTTGGAGTTGTGGCTGTAGATAGTCTCCAGTCCCGACGGATGTCGTACGACGATGACGTTGCCGTAGGCTCCATACACACAAGCCATACGCACAATACCGCTAAACGCACAGCGGATGGTATCGTTAGCCCGCGTCTTGATGTCGGTACCCGTATGTCGTCCTCCTCCGCGTCCGTACGCTGAGATGACCTTGCCTCCGGGTAGGGGAAAGCAATACTCCTCCTCTGACAGTGAATCCAGGTGAATATACAGATGCTTGTCGGTGGCAAACAGTCCGGGGGTGGCTACGCGGATGTGCTTCTTCTCCATCGGAGTGAAGGGAGGAGCCTGCTGGGCCACACTCCGAGTACACGTCATTCCCACAAGCAGCAGGCAGAAGGCCAGTCGGATGGCTGTTTTCATACGCTTATTATTCAAAGTAGCAGATTTCCGCATCGCGCGCAGTTGCGTATCTTTTCAGTAGTTCCACTGTCATCTCTGCAGCTTCCGTCAGTCCGTCACGACCGCTGTAGCCGTTGATGATGGCCAGGATGTGGCATGTCTCTAAATCCATTTTGGTGCGTTCGTTATCGCTGGTAGGGGTACCTATACCTCCTGCCCGATCCCTGAATACGGGGAGTCCCTCGATGTTCAGTACACCTCGTCCGATGCCTTCGAAGGGCTCTTCGGCACGTCCGATGCCCAGACAGAGTGCATCCCCTTCTATCTTGTCGGCATCAAATCCGCCGATGGAGTAGCCTGTGCGCAGCGATACCAGGTTGATGAGGTCTACCAGCGTGTCGATTCGATACAGCTCCATCCCTCGCAGCAGCCGGCGTCGTAAGGCTTCGGCCGATGGACGGTAGCGGCTGGGATCCTTCCCGCAGCTACGGTATGCCTCGCGGGTGGCGGCAATGGCCGGTTGTTGCTTGATGCTGTCGGCTGTTTCGCCGGTACGCAGTTCGCGGGTGAAGTCGTTAATTTCTTGCCACAAGGCTTCGCAGTAGGGTGTATTGCTGACCGTAGCATATACGGCTGCACCTCGATAACCGGGACATGCCCGACGGATCTCTTCGGAGGTAGTAATCTGAAATCTCATATCTTTCGGATGTTTTGTTGATTTAATCTTCGGGGCGTAGCATGATGCCGGAGAGGGTACGGCCCGACTTGACTCCCAGACGTCGGGCCGAGAAGAACTCCTCGTGCCGACTGTATGTGCAGACGCGCGATAGTTCAACCTGCGTGTCGGGAATGCCGAAATCCAACAGCTGAATCACATTGGCTGCTGGCAGGTCCAGATGATACTTGTGGGTGGAAGGATGCCATTCGGAGAGGTATCTCATAGGAAACCCTGCGGCTACAAAGGCTTTGTACACCTCATCGCCCGTTTCGAAGGCTTCCAGTGAGATGCCCGGGCCGATACAGGCCACACATCCGCTGCCTTCCGTACCATACAACTGTTGCATCTGTTTCAATGTGCGGCTGACGATGCACTTGGCGGTCCCTCTCCATCCGGCATGGACTACAGCCGCAGCGCGATGCACCTTGTCATAGATGATTACAGGTATACAGTCGGCTGTAGAGACGCAGATACAGATGCCCGTACAGCGGGTAATCAGGGCATCCACCCCTTGCAGCAGGGCTTGTCTCTGTTCGGGCGAAGCTGCCAGGTAGGCATCGTCCACCGCAAGGCAGGTGGTGCCGTGTGTCTGGTAGGGAATGACCAGCTCGATGGGCTGCTGTGGAAGGATGGCACATAGCTGTTGCTGGTTGCGTCGCACGCAGGAGGCATCGTCGCCTGTATAGGGGGTGCAGTTCATACTGGCATAGGCTCCCGTGCTGCATCCGCCCTGTCGGGTGGTGCTGAAGGCAAAGGCATCACCTTGTTCAGAAGGCAAATCGTATATCAACAGATGGTGGTCGTAATGCATGGTGTATGGGTTATCATGTTATTGTCCTCTGCAAAGATAGTGCAAATCGAGAGAAGAACTTTCATGCTTGCATGAAAAAGTTTTTCCGAGGTGCAGCTTATCTTATTTAAAGATAGTGCAAATCGAGAGAAGAACTTTCATGCTTGCATGAAAAAGTTATTCCTGTGGCGTCACAATCTCTACTTCACATCCTTGCGGTGATTCGACGTGGTGCCGACCGTCGGCACGCAGGTGCAGACGAATGATTCCCTCGGCCACAGGCAGCTCGGCCTCAACCTCTTGTAGGTGGAGCAGTTGCGGATGAAACTCGTAGTGATGCGGGCGAAGCGGTGAGGGGCGGAATCCCAGCAAACCGTAGAGCACACCTACCACCACAGGCACTCCGTTGGCCCCGTGGCACAGACTAAGTCCGTAGGGACGTCCGTAGAAGGAGAGGCTTTCGGACTTGGAAGCCAACGGACGCAGATGCTCGGGAAAACGGGAGTACCCTTGTTCGGCCCAATGGCCGAAGGTGCGGTTCAGAAAGTCCCATAGCCGGTCTGTGCGGCCGGACAGGGCATAGGCCAGCATCTCATAACCCCGCTCGTAGCTGACATCTTCGTAATAGAGAGGTAGCGAGGGCAACACCTCGTCGAACAGCTTGTCCAGAGCCTCCGTGGGAAACAATCCGCTTAAGATGGCCCAATACTGGGTGTGGTGACTGATGCGACGGTCGGGTGAACCGTCGGCCATGCAGCCGTTGATGAAGGCACCGGCTGCCGAATCCCAGAAGTGGGACAGTATGCGTTGGCGCAGGTCAAGGCCTGCTGCTTGGTAGCGGTCGGCCAAGGTCGTGTCGCCCTCTGTACGGGCCATGAAGGCACAGATGCGATAGTCCAGATAGAGCATCATCTGTGCGTAGGCTGCCACACCGTGCCGGTCGGGTCCGGCCGGCACGGACCATCCGGGGGTAAAGCCAAAGTCGGGACTGCCACAGTTGCCATGCAGCCATCCGTCGCCACGCGCCAGCAGGTCAGCATAGAACTGCATGGTCTGTACGATGCGGGGACGGTACATCCGCCAGGTGTCCAGATTGCCCCGACGCAGGTAGTCCTGCATCAAGGCCACGGGCGCATGGAGCGGATAGTCCGGGATGCCCAGATCGTCCGACGCAGGATGCAACGGCATCAGGGCGATGCTGAGGCTGCTGCGCGTCAGCGTGCGGTCATCGAACAACCAATCGCCGGCCAGGGTAGAGAGTACGGCATCCATGGCCCAAGGCAGGAAGTCGCGTTTCAGACCGTCCAGGTAGAATCCATGCATACTGCTGTGCAGCGTGGCCACACTCATGTCGAACAGCCGATTGATATGGGAGTCGTCGCAACGGAAGGTCATCAGCGGACGCACCGGCCATACGGCTGCCTGAAAGGTCACGTCGGAGAGGCTGATGTCTCCCGTACTGCGCAGACACAGGTAACGCAAGGCACGACGGGGCAGACGGAGGGTGTCTGTCTTCTCCTTCACGGAGAGGGGAGGCAGGGGATATTGCTCCATGTGGCGTACCTCTTGCTGCAGGGCCTCTTCGGGTGTTTCACCCACCGATGCGTACAATGTCCCTTTACCTGCGGCCAGCAGTGTCACTTCGCCTACCTCCAAGTGGAAAAAGTCAATCAGCAGGCAGCCGTCGGCCTCCATCCGAGCCGAACCGGCTGACGTAATCCGTGTACGTGCCACTGATTGCATGGCGTAAGGAGGCAGGGCTACCGTCCATTCGCATGGGGCGTCGGGCAGCCTCTCCCGAAGGGTCTGTCCACCTTCGGCTAATGTCCACTCGGCCCCTTCCATGCGTGCCTGCCATTGCGCGGGTGTGTCGGCACCGGCTCCTTCTACTCGCAGGCAGGGGAGGGAGGTGGTGCTCTCCACTTCGAAGCAGAGTTCGTGCTTGCCTGCAGGGAGAGACAGGCTGCGTAGTGTGTCGGGCAGTGAGCGGCCATCGAGCTGCAGGGTGATGCGTCCCGGTCCGTGCCAGTGTAGGGAGGCGGGGTGATGCAGGCGGATGCTGCGACGGAACTCTGCATGAGATGACGGGGCGAAGAAGCGTCCCGGATAGCCCACATTGACACATCGTTCGTGCGACTCGTGCAGGCATTGTTGCTGCCGCCAGGCGGCCAGCTGACCCGGATACCAAATGTAGGCAGACGTACTGTCGGACAGACTGGATGTTGCCGTCAGAAGGCGGACAGAGGGGTCAGCTAACGGGTCGTAGGTGTGCTGCCCTTTCAGGGTGAAGGGCAGCAACAGGAGGAGGAGACAGGTAATCTGTTTCATGTTCGTTCTTGATTCCATAATGAGTTGAAAAGTGAAGCAGCAGGTAGAGGATGATGCTCAGAGGGGCTCGTCCAGGGTACTGCCTTCGTTGTAATGCTGTCGGTTGGGCAGTCCGTGACCTCCTACACCTTGCCTCATCAGCTCCTTCAGTTCGTCTAAATGGTGGTGGTACACGTCGCGGGGCAGCACGTCGTGTTGCTTGCAGAGTGAGGCGGCCATACCGATGACTTCACCCATCATGGCCGTGGTGCGCATCACACGTACCGTGCCCAATGCCACATGGGTGACGCTGATGTTACGGCCTGCCATCAGCAGGTTGGGTACATTGCGCGAGTAGAGGCAGCGATAGGGGACGGCATAGGTATGGATGGGGATGTGGTTGGTCTCTGCCTTGAACGGTCCCTCCGGGAAGTGGCGGCTGTTTAGGGTATCGGGAAAGTGGAGGTCGATGGTCCAGGAGGTGGCGAACGAAGCGTCCTCGTGGAACACCTGCTTACGGATATCCTCTTCCTTCAGGATGTAGTCGCCCAGCAGACGGCGCGACTCCCGCTTGCCGGCAATATAAGCCACCCACTCCAGCCGACGGCATCGCCACGGCTGGTTCTCTTTCAGACGGTTCTTCAGAAAGCTCCAGTTGGAGTAGACCACCAGCATCCCGTAGTCGCGGATGCGTTCGAAGTCGTTTATCTGGTGCAGGTTCATACCCGTCTCCCAGGTCCACTCGCCCATGTTGACCCGTTCGCAGTTCTCGGGAGTAAAGCGGATGCCGTATTCCACGATGGGGAAGGTGGTCGGACGGTCGGTCTCGGTGGAGTACCATTGTACCGACGAACCCATAGTGAGGCTGTCGGCAACGGCAGGGGCTATCGGCTCGTTGAACTCCTCTCTGCCTTCGCGTCCCATACGGTAGTCGGCTCCTGCCAGATAGCCTACTGAGGCATCTCCGGTACAGTCGGCAAAGAGAGGAGCCTCGAACCGCAGTTCGTCTCCTTGCTCTATATGGATGGCGGTGACGGAGCGGATGCGTCCTTCGACCGTATCTACCCTGTGGACACGGCGGCTGAGGAAAAGGGTGACGTTGGGTTGTGCCTTCAGCCATTGCATCTTCCGGTCGTCCTCATACACCTCTTCCGGTTGGGCATTGCCTCCTTCCAAAGGAGCAAACTCCTTCAGCAAACCTCCTAAACGGGGGTAGGGACCCACTTCGATGCGTCCGCCTAAATGGACACGCACCTCGGAACTGTTGTTGCCTCCCACCACCGGACGGTCGCCTATCAGTGCCACCCGGCAACCCAGCCGGGCTGCCGATACCGCTGCACAGATGCCGGCCATACCTGCACCGACTACTACCAAATCATAGCTGCCAGCCGAAGGGGCTACGTCGGGCATCCCTGTGAGGTGTCGGCGGAGCCGTGCCAACGGCTCCTTGTCGGTTGGGGGAGGTACAGCTCCCTCTGTGGTGAAGTAGAGGGCATCGCACCGCCCGTCGAGGCCGGTCAGGTCCTTCAGACGCACTTCGACCTTCGACCGGCGGATGCGTACGCTGCCTGCATACTGCCACTCCCATCTGTCGCCTTCTGTTCCCAGCACGGGGCCGGTAGGACGGCCGTCCACATAGAGCCTGAACTGACCGGGACCTTTTCCTTTCTGCCAAGGTGACGTCCAGTTATAGGTCCGTACATAGGCATGATATTCGCCCGTTTCGGGGAATTCCACCTCGGTCGTTGCATCTGCTACGGGACATCCCATGCCGTGGGCCAGCAGGTAGGGCGATCCCATCTGGTCCATGAATTGCTGGTCGGTCTGCCAGCCTCCTTTGTGGACGAAGCTCTCCGCTTCAATCCATACTTCTGTGCCGTGCATCGGTAGCAGGCCTGTCCATCCCAGCAGGAGTAGGAGGAGAATTGCTTGTTTCATGACTGCTCTATTTGATGTTGATTTCCATTTTTTGGCCTCCGGCTTCGATGATATAGAGTCCGTCTTCCAATACCGATCTGCCGTCGGCATCGATGTGTGCCAAGTCGCGCATCGGGTCGAGGTGGAAGGTGAAGGGTGCGGTTTCACCCTTCCGGATGAGCTTCTTCTCAAACTGTTTCAGCTCTTTGACGGGGCGCGTGATGCTGCTGTAGGGGTCGGACACGAACCAAAGGACGGCTTCCTTGCCGTCGTACTCGCCCTCGTTGGTGACGTGCAGGGTGATGTCGGCCGTCTCACCGCGATGCAGGGTTAGTTGGGATGGTTGCAGTTCGCTGTAGCTGAAGGTGGTATAGCTCAGACCGTATCCGAAGGGATAGAGCGGTTCGCTCGTCATGTCCTTGTAGATGCCTTGGTCGCCCCGACGGGCCGGCTTGCGGCGGTTGTAGTAGATGGGTATCTGGCCTCCGTCTGCAGGAATGGTAACCGACAGTTTGCCCGAGGGGTTGATGCGTCCCGACAAGATGCCGCTGAGGGCAGATGCACCGCATACGCCCGGCTGCCATACGGCGATGAGGGCATCAGCCAACGGTTCGATGTCGTCCAACTGCAACGGACGACCGCTGTTCAGTGTGACCACCAGCGGCTTGCCGCACTGCTTCAGGCGTGCAGCCAATGCTCGCTGAATGGCAGGCAGTGTGATGGAGGCACGCGATTGGTTCTCGCCGCTCCATCCACCGTGTTCGCCCAGACAGAGGATGACCACATCCGCCCATTCGGCCAGCCGGCAGGCTTCGTCGAACCCGTTGCGCTCTTCTCCCTCGATGGCACATCCCTCTGCTGTGCGTACTTCGGCTCTCCCCTCAAACTCGCGGCAGATGGCATCGGCCGGCAACTCTACATCTTCTTCACGGCCGTAGCCTGCCCAGTTACCCAATTGTCCTTTGGCGTTGCGGGCCATGGGGCCGATGACGGCAATCCGACGGACATCGAGCGGCAACACGTTGTCCCGGTTTTTCAGCAGTACCATCGACTCGGCGGCCAGCTCTGTGGCCGTCTGCTTGTCGGCCGTCTGCAGAAAGCGATAGTGTTCCTCGTTCTCCGGTGTGTAGGGATGCTCAAACAGTCCCAACTCGAACTTCACCCGCAGAATGCGGCTTACGGCATCGTCGATACGCTCCCGGCTTACGGCTCCGGCCTGCAACAGAGAGTCCAGGTAGGTGTCGTAGGCACGCGACATCATGTCCATATCTACGCCGGCATTCAGTGCCAGAGCGGCTGCCGTCTGCTTGTCGGCTGCCATTCCTTGATTGGTCAGCTGTGCAACGGCATCCCAGTCGGACACAACAAAGCCCTTGAATCCCCAACGCTGTTTCAGCACCTCATCCAGTGTGTAGGCATTGGCCGAGGCCGGTGTTCCGCTGATGTCGTTAAAGGCACTCATTACCGTCAGAGCACCTGCTTCGACGCACATCCGGTAGGGAGGCAGATAGGTGTCCCACAGGCTTTGGCGTGATATTTCGGTATAGACGTAGTCGCGTCCGGCTTCCGAGGCACCATAGCCTACATAGTGTTTCAGGCAGGCGGCTATGCTGAGGCTGTCCGACAGCCGTTCACCTTGATAGCCTCGCACCGAAGCGGCACCGAAGCAGCCGTTGGCATAGGGGTCTTCACCGTAGCATTCGGATATACGTCCCCAACGTGGGTCGTGACATACGTCTATCATGGGCGAGAAGGTCCAGTCCACTCCGCTCAGTTTGGCTTCGCGTGCCGCCATCCGGCAGGCTTTCTCTACCAGAGGCAGGTTCCACGAGCAGGCTTGTCCCAACGAAATCTGATAGACGGTACGGAATCCGTGGATGACATCGTGGCCAAAGAGAATGGGAATGCCCAGACGGGTCTCTTCCACCGCCTTGTGCTGCATCAGGTTGCGCAGGTCGGGCGAAGTGCCGAAGTAAATGAGCGAACCCACTTCGGGCGGTGTCTGCTCTACGGCATCGCCTATGTTGTTTTCGTTATTGTTCCACCCCAAGGTGTATTGGTTCAGCTGGAGAATCTTTTCCGATAGGGTCATGCGTCCCAACAGGTCTTTTACCCGTTCCTCTACGGGACGGGATGCATCTTTGTAGACAGGTATTTGTTCGGTGCAGCTGCAGAGGCTGCTGCAAAGGATTATGTAGCAGACGGTGGTTATAATCAGATTATTTTTCATACAATATACATTTATAAAGATTAATTAGGTATCCATATTTGGGGCTTATTCGATAGGGAACAATCCTTCTGCCCGGACACTCCAGCTTCCGTCATCGGGAAATCCGGGTGCCGGACGGTCGGGAGCTCCATCCCATCCCGCAGCCATCATGGCGACAGCGGCCAGCAGGCCTCCGTTGGACGGGAAGTAGGGGAAAGGTCCGCCGGTGGCCAGTCCGTGTACATCGAACTGGAACTGGTGGGTGTCGTACAGCAACAGGTCTATGGCGCGCGACGGCAGGCCCAGCCGGGCTGCTGCCATGGCCATCATGGGAAAGTCCCATCCCCAGATGCGGTCCATCTGCCACTGTTGCAGCACTCGGCCGAAGGTGAGGCGAAACGTGTCGATATCTACCCCATCGCCCGGCAGCATACCGTAGATGCCCGTCAGTCCCGGGTGTTCCCATGTGTAGTGGGTCCACATATCGGGGATTCCTTCGTAAGTGGGGTAGACTCCCTCTTCCACCGGCAGCGGTGACAGATGTTGCAGCACCTCTGTCCAGCGCTCAGGTACCGGTTCGCCTAGACGCTTCATCCAAGTGGAGGCCGTACGCAGTCCGTATCGCCAGTAAGAGAGCTCGAAGGTGGCGTTGCGGGTGAGCAACGGGTCGGTGTTTTCGCTGACAATGTAGAGGGGAGGTCCCAGTACATATTGTTTGCGGGCTTCGTCCCATCCCACGTACGAGGCCATGAAGTCAGCACTGGCACGGACTACCTCCTTCCAGCGGAGCAATGTCTCACGGACCGGATGTTGGCGGTAGTCCAGCTCGGCAAAGTAGATGGGGTGGGGCTGTTGCCACACTAAGGTGGCGTGGATGGGGAAGGGCCAGTCGCGGTCGATGTTGCCGGTACACTTCGGCCACCGGGCTCCGGCAAAGCCTTGCTTGCGGGCACGCTCGGTAGAGGTGGGCAGATAACGGCTATATACCTCCGTCATGGGACGCAGCAACGGCCATCGGCCCCACAGGGCATAGTGTACACCGTGCCACCACAGCATCTCTAAGTGGAAACGTCCGTACCAAAAGCTGTTCACCAGTCCGCTCTCTTGTGGCGGTTGCGAGCCTGCCTCGTTCATACGCAACTGATATTGTGACAGCACGATGCGTCGTTCCAGTTCGCTCCAGCGCGGATCGCGGCTGCCGGAAAGGTCGATGGCACCGCCTGACTGCCAGAATCGGCTCCACATTTTCTTGGATGATGCTATGCAGGCCATTGCCGATGGAACTTCGTCCCGCTGCTTGTTGTCGGCAGGTGTGAAGGCGAAACTGAAACGCAGCCTTCCCTCTTGCTGCCGGCCTTGCAGACGGAAGCGGTGAGGCACTTCGCCGGCAATCAGCTGCATATCGCCTTGCCAGCGCAGGGCCAGGCTGTAGCGGGTATCGTCCATCCGTCGTTCCACGAGGGCACGATGGCGTCCTTGTCGGTGCAGGATGGATTGATGAAGGGCTTCGCTCCCTACGGAATCGTTTACATCTTGCGAGGCATCGGGATAACTGAATGAAACAGCTATCTGCAACCGTCCCTGTTGCAACAGGGGCGACGTGATGTCCACTCCGACGGCATCGTACGTCCCGTGGCAGGCAGTGACTACTCGTACCGGCTCTCCATCGAACCGGAAGGTGCTGACCACGAGGCCTGTCCACAAATCTGTCTCCTGACGTGTCTCTGTCAGTTCGTCGGGGCGTGCCTCCGTGCCGTCGTCATGCAGCAATACCATGCCTACCCTCCCCAGATTGATGCGGTGGGGGTTGCCGCACATCCAGTCGGACAGGGCGGGATGGGTTTCGTCGCGGTCGCTCAGACTGACCTGACGACCATAGACGTTCCACTCCTTACCATGATACTGCTCCAGACTGCAACCTGCAGGCAGTGGAAAGCTGTGCCAACCCCAGTGGGACTGGGTGTGGTGGGGCACGAAGGTCTGCAATCCTGTGATGTCCATGCCGAAAGCAAACTCACCGTTACCCACTTGGGCCGGACTCTGAGGCATATCCTGTGTTGTCACAATGCGGTGACGTTCCACTACGGCCCGTCGGTCGATGGGCTGTGCGTAGCCTTCTGTGCTTATCAACATGCTCAGGGCTACGATTGTGTATTTGATGGATAAAGTGCGCATACGGTAATGGTTTATTGTCTCATGCGGAAGGTACGGATTCGATAGATGCCCGATACCTTGAAGCGCTGTTGCCATTCGGGCCAATACATGCGCTGGTGGGAGACGTCCGTCCAGGGGGCGGGTATGTCAAATCCTCCCTCCCGGTAGTCGGCATTGGGCATACGGCCACGCAGATAGAGCATCCGGTGGTTGTTGGTCTGGTCGCCGTTCAGTACCACTTTGGTTATCCATTGCTCTCCCTGCCGCTCCACCTCTTCGGCATAACCGATGCAGGGCTTCTCGGTATCGGTAGGATGGGCGGACTCCAGGGTAATGTAGGCACCCCGCCCGGCACACAGAAACTCATCCTTGCCCGTGCGGATGACCAGACCGTAGGCACGGCTCTCACCCTTGATGTAGCGGATGCGGAAGCGGATGTCGTCCAGTACAAAGTCCGTACTGTCATCGGGGGCGTCACCCTGCTGCCGCAGGAATCCGTGCATGGCACCTTGTCCCTGATGCCGGGAGATGACGGGCAGCAGTTCGTTCAATACCCGATATTCACCCAGAAAGGTGGGGTCGTTGTACACGTCTTCGATGGCGAAGGGTGAGAAGCACTGCGCGTCGTGTTCGGCAAAGGCATAGTAGGCATAACCGGCCTCCCGTTGCGTCTCGGGGATGAAGAACAGGTTGCCGTCGGTGTGGTAGCGTCGGCACCATTCGCGGTAGTCGGCTGCGTAGATGTCCGGCGAGACCCAGTCCAGCGCAGGGGCCAGACGGCGGTACACCTCTATGACGCGGTGTGTGGGGCCTCCCATCGGCCAGGAACCCACGGGGCCTTCGGGCAACCAGCAGTTGGCATACATGGGCAGCGGATGCTCCTTCTTGCCGGCCTCGGCTACCCGCTGCAGGTAGCGTGCATAGGCTTCGGCCATGAAGCGCTCGTCGTCTTGTCCGGGGCGTGCAGCCTTGCGTGCAGCCGGACAGTGGTCGCGGTCCAGGAAGACACCTACCTCGTTCTCTACCTGAACGACCTGTATCAGGCGTCGGGTGTCCTGCTCTCTGATGCGGGCCATCAGACGGGCAAAGGCACGTGCATCGGCCCGGCAGGCTGCGTCGCAGAAGGGGGATATGGTACCCGTCAGTTTGCCGTCGGCTGTCTGTGCGCGGAAGAATCGCCGTGTGTCGCGTTTCACCCATACGGGCGGGTAGGAGGATTCACCGTTCTTCCAGGTGCCGAACCATATAAGTACGATGCACATGTCGTGCCGGCCGGCCAGGTTGATGAGCTGGTCGATGCACTGGTAGTCGAACACCCCCTCTTCCGGTTCCAGCTGTTCCCACGATACACTGGCTATCAGGGTGTTCAGCCCCATGGCGCGGGTGGTGCGCAGGGCGGCATCGAGTGATGTTGCTGTAGACGAGGTGGAGTTGTGCAGTTCGCCTGCCAGCATCAGCAGCGGACGGCCTGCGTACGTCAGTCGGGGGATGCCACCCACCGTCTCCACCCGGGTAATCTCTTGTGCCGTTGCCGGCCGGATGAAGGCCAGCACCAGCAGTATGGTTAGTAAAATCTTTTTCACTGTTTTTCTTGTCATTGTTTCACTTATCTGTTTGAAGATTGACCGGCCTCCAGCGTCGTCAGCCTGTTTAGAATGTCCGGAGCCTGCACCTCTTGTACACGGTTGCTGTGGCTCTCTATGGCCATGCCGGCTGCAATGGCCGATGCTTCGCCCAGCACCATGAAGACCGGCTCCATGCGGATGGATCCGTAGGCAATGTGCGAGGCCGACAGGCAGACGGGTACCAGCAAGTTGCTGCACTCCTGCTCCTGGGGAGTGATGGCCCGGTAGCTGACGGGGTAGGCGGCATGGATGGGTATCTCTACGTTGCCCTCGTTCTTCACCATACCGTTTACGACGTAGCGTCCGCAGTTGTGCGAGTCCATCCAGTAGGCAGCCCATCCCACCGAGTCGCAGGCCACTTGCCGGCCTGTGCAGTGGTGTTCGGTCATCACCATACGGCCTATCATGCGGCGCGACTCGCGTATGTAGAGCTGCGGCGTGAAGTGTCCGTCGTCCGTGTACTCATCCTTGGGATAGCCCCATTGCAGCATCTCCTGCCGGATGTGCTGTGGCACGCGCTCGTCGTGTCCCAGGAAGTAGAGCATCCCTTTTGTATAGTCCAGATGCTCCTGCCAGATGCGTTGACGTTTGTCGTAGTCGGCCTCGGGATAGTCCCAGCTGCCTCCTATCAGGTCGGTAGAGAATCCGTTTCGGTTGTTGATGTCGGTCTTGCCTCCGGGCATCAGGCTCCAGATGAAGATGCTGTTCAGGTCCTGCCAGGGAGCTACTTCGTTCAGCCGCAGCATCAGCTCGTAGTGCGATGGGTCGTAGTGCTCCGGTTGGGTGATGTCTACCCGGTTGTCGGGTACGTTGGTCAGTGCGATGCGGAAGTTGTAGGCCTGTACGTGGTTGTCGGCCTCCCCTTGTCGGCTCGGTTGTCCCTCCATGATGCCCCAAAGCAGTCCGCTTGTAGAGTCTCCCTTGATGCGGTAGGGGTCTACTCCGTCAGGGAACTGATGCCCCTGCAGCATCTGCACGCCGTTGTAGGTCTCGCCGTATTGGGCGTTGCTCTCCCGTCCTACGGTGTAGCTCACGCCGGCACGTGCCATCAGGTCGCCTTCGTAGGAGCAGTCGATGAATACCTTGGCCTCCACCGTGCGGGAACGCTGTTGTCGGCCGGTATCTTCCAAAGTGATGCTACACAGTTGGGTCCCTTTCTTCTGGGCACTTACAATCCGATGGTGATACCAGACGTCTATGCCCGCCTCTTTTACATACTCCTGATAAATCTGTAGTGCCACTTTCGGTTCGAAGTTGTAGGCAGGCTCCGACTTCCCATAGGCCTGACCCACCCGTTGGTAGAAGTCGCGTGCCAGCCCTCGGATGATGCTCACCTTGCCGATGTCCGTCTGGCCCAGTCCTCCGGCGGTCAGTCCTCCGATGCGTCCCGATGGTTCGATGACCAGCACTTTCTTCCCTTCAAGGCTGGCGCGGTAAGCGGCGATGATGCCTGCCGAGTTTCCTCCATAGATACAGATGTCTACGCGGGTTGGAGTAGGATTTGTCTGCGTGCAGGACGCGAGTGTAACGCACAGCAGCAGTACACTCATCATTACGTAATTCTTCTTTTTCATGGCAATCAATATATGTGTTTGGTCATTAAATGATAATCGACTACGAAATTAGATATATTTTCTGAGAATCAAGCCAAACGGAAGAAAAAATAGATGAAAGAAATCGCTGTTTGCTACGTAATGCAAATGGGCGCATCAATACGTATCGGGGAGTGGCCCGCTCGGTTTGATGCGCCCTCTATCTACTTACACCTATTGAAAATACAGATTAATAACCCGGATTCTGGTCCTGCTCGGAGATGGCTTCGTTCGCCTGAATCTCGGCATCGGGAATGGGGAGGAGCAGTCCCTTGGCATCGTAGTCCCACGTGCGGTAGGTGTGCCAGTCGTCTGCCGAACCTTCGGCGGTAGCGGGCAGTCCTACACCCTTCGGATATTCGATGTTGACGAACTCTTCCAACATGCCGGTACGCGACAAATCGTAGAAGAAGCTGAATTCGGAGTTGAACTCATGCCGGCGTTCCATGTTGACGGCAAATATACCCAGGTCGGTCTTGTACCCTTTCTGTGCCTTCAGATTGCTGTAGTAGCTCTGTGCGTCGGGCACTTCCACCTTCTCGGTCAGCATCGGTATAGCGTAGTCGGGGTCGTTCAGAGTGACTTCCCGGTTGCCCCATGCACGGTCGCGGATGACTCCAATCTGTTTCCATCCCTCGGCGTTGTCGCCGGTGCGGAAGCAGGCTTCGGCATAGTCAAGCAGCACTTCGGCGTAGCGGAAGTGGCGCAGGCAGACCG
Source organism: Bacteroides sp. (assembly GCA_051875915.1). Lineage (GTDB taxonomy): Bacteria > Bacteroidota > Bacteroidia > Bacteroidales > Bacteroidaceae > Bacteroides. The sequence continues at coordinate 46,736 of JBJEHI010000008.1, read as the reverse complement.
GTTCGTTGATGACGGTCCAGTAGTCCAGCTTCATCCGCCAATACTTCATGCTGTAGATGTTGGGCCGACGGTCGCCTCCGCTTTTCACATGGCTGTCCCATTGGGCACCGATGGTCTCTTTTGTCCAGGGGTTGGTCTGGCCTACCGTCACCAGCGAACAGTCGCGCCGACGGTCGCCCGGCTCGTACGAGTAGTAGCATTCCCACGAAATCTTCAGCGAACCCCAGCCGCAGTATTCGCCACCGGCGGTGTTGTAGCACGGATACATGTAGTGGTCTTCTTCGGCATCCCATCCTTTCTTACCGCCCATGTTGTCGCCGTTGTCGGTCCACATCTCCACGGCCCAGATGTCCTCTTTGGTCCAGGCTTTGTAGGGGTCATAGAGGTAGCTGTAGCAAGGTACCAGGTCGTACGTGCCGCTGTCGATAATCTGTTTGTACAGAGCCTTGGCCTGGTCGTAGTTCTTCAGGTACATTTCAGCTTTGGCCTGATAGGCCAGTGCGGTACCTTTGGTGACGCGGCCGTATTCGCCGTTCAGCGGTTTCCAGTCCAGCTTGGAGGCGGCATATTGCAGGTCTTCCACCACGTAGTTCCAGCACTCTTCCTCCGTATCGGCACGGGGCTTGTTGGGTGTGGTGGTGAAGTTGTCACCCTCCTTCAGCAGAGGTACACGACCGAAGAGCTTGATGAGTCCCACATAGTTCATGGCACGGATGCAGCGTGCCTGGGCCTCCAGCAGGTTGCGTCCCTCTTCGCCTTTCTTGAAGAGAGAGGGATCCATGTCGCGCAGGCCGCTCAGGAAGTCGTTGCAGCGGGCGATGGTCTGGTAGAAGCCGCACCACATGCTCAGCACGTCGCGGTCGGTTGGCTTGATGTCGTACACGCTGTTGGTGATGCTCTCCTGCGTGTCCAGCGTGCGGTGTCCGGCATATTGGTAGTTGGGTTTGAATCCCCACATGAATACGTCACCGGTGGTTTGTGCCTTGCGGGTAGGGTAGAACGCATCGTAGCAACCTATCAGTCCGGCTTCGGCATTCTCTTCGCTGCGATACATATAGTCGCTGGGCAGGATGTCATGGTGCTCTATCTCCAGGTAGTCGTCGCAACCTGTCAGCGCCATGCTGGTAAAGAGGATGGTCCAAATATATTTTTTCATATTGTTTCTTGTTTATTGTTTGATGTGAATGATTGGTTCAAGTCTCTGTCAGTACATCAGAACTGGATGTTCAGTCCCATGGTGAACTGGCGCGGGTAGGGATAACGTCCGGAGTCGAAACCTGTGCTGAGGATGCCGTCTTGGCTGGCATTACCGATTTCGGGGTCACCCCACTTGTTGTAGCCGGAGATGCAGGCGATGTTCTCGGCAGCCACGTAGATGCGGGCGTTCTGCAGTTTCAGGCTGCCGGCCACCTTGCGGGGCAGCGTGTAGCCCACCTGGATGTTGGCAATCTTCAGGTAGTCGCCCTTCTTCACGTAGGCCGATGAAATCTGCTTGTTGCCGTTCGGGTCGCTGACGGTCATGCGCGGGTACTTGGCTGTCGGGTTCTCGGGTGTCCAGGCACCGTTGATATACTCCTTCAGGGTATTGCTGATGCCGCCTGTGCTTCGGCAGAGCTGGGTCAGTCGGGCCGATGAGTAGGAGAGGATGTCCATGCCCAGCACGCCGTAGCCGTAGACCATCACGTCGAAGTTCTTGTAAGCGGCGTTCAGCGTCAGGCTGTAGTTCAGTGTCGGGAATCCGTTGCCCAGGTCGGTCTTGTCGTCCGACGAGATGTGTCCGTCGCCGTTCAGATCCTTGTAGCGGAAGTCACCGGGTTGCGTAGAGGTGCTGTTATAGGCGCTGAAGCCCTTGCTCTTGGCCATCTCGTTGTCGGCATCAATCTCGGCTTGGCTCTGGTAGATGTGGTCTACCTGATAGCCCCAGTAGGTACCGATGGCATAGCCCTCTTTGGCGATGTTGTGGTCGTACCAGGAGTTGTCTTGTGTGTCCAGACCGTAGAGGCCGCTACCTATCTGTGCCTCCATGGTTGTCACCTTGTTCTTGATGTGGGTGGCGTTGAATTGGGCGCCCAGTGTCCAGTCGCCCAGCCGCTTGTTGTAGCCGATGCCCAGTTCGAATCCCTTGTTCTCGATGTTGCCGTAGTTGGTGTACACCCGGCTGTGGCCCGAAGAGGGACGTATCTGGCGGTTCAGCAGCAGGTCTTTGGTCTTACGTATGAAGTAGTCCATCGTGACGGTCAGCTCCCCTTTCAGGAAGGCCATGTCCAGACCGAAGTTGGTCTGCTCGTTCGTCTCCCACTTCAGATTGGTATCGATGGCATAGAACTGTGCCACACCCTGCACCTTGGTATAGTCGGTGGCCGGTCCGTCTAATTTGCCCCAGTCGTAAGAGATGCGGTAGGTAGAGAGCTGGTTCACTCCCTTGCTGGTGGCGCTGCCGGCGTTACCCGTACGTCCCCAGCCGATGCGCAGCTTCAGGTTGTCGAACACGTTCAGGTTCTTGATGAACTCTTCTTCGCTCAGTCGCCAGGCCACGGCTGCCGAGGGGAAGGTGCCCCAGCGGTTGTTCTCGCCGAAGTTGGACGAACCGTCGCGGCGGACGCTGGCCGTCAGGATGTAGCGGTCGTTGAAGCTGTACATCAGTCGGCCGAACCACGAGGCGTAGCGGGTAGACAGTTCATACTTACCGTCGCCCTGGTTCTTCGATGTGTCGCCGGCCAGGTTCAGTTGGCGGTAGTCGTCAGAGTAGAAGTTGAATCCTTTGGCATATACCTGATGTCCCCATTCGTTGCTGATGCTGTTACCGGCCATCAGGGTGGCATTGTGCTTGCCCAGTTTCAGGTTGTAGGTGAAATAGTTCTCCAGGCGCAGGTTGTTCGACTGGCTTTGGTTCAGCGAGAAGGAGTTCTCACCGTATCCGCCCTCGTAACGCTCCTTGGTGGCATACAGGAATTCTGAAGCGTCGTAGGTGGTGAGCCGGTACGACCCGATGCTCTTGAACGAGAGTCCTTTCAGCAGCTTCAGCTCGATGTAGGCATCGGCCAGCAGCGTGTTGTAGTATTCGGGCGTATGGTCTTGCGTCACGATGGAGGCGTAGGGGTTGTCCAGCGTACGCGGCAGGTCGTGGTTGCTGTCGTTCACCTGCAGATATACCGGCCAGGTGCCGTCTGCGCGTTGCTTATACGAAGGCTGGCTGACAAATTCGCCCGTGACGGGGTCCACATAGTCCATGGTCGGGGTCAGGATGGCCCAGTCCTTCAGGTTGCCTTTACTCCATTTCTCCTCGTGCTTGAAGGCCAGGTTGCCTCCCACCTCGATGAAGTCGTTGGCCTTGTGTATGCTGCTGGCACGTGCGGTGAGTCGCTTGTACTTGCTGTCCACTACGACACCTTCGTTGTCCATATAGCCTACCGACAGGGTGGACTGGGTGCGCTCCGTACCTCCTGTGGCCGACAGCGTATAGTTCTGCTGCAGGGCTGTCTGGGTCATGATGTCCTGCCAGTCGAAGGAGTTCAGCTTGCCCTGGTAGTTCTCGCCGAAGGCCAGGTTGCTGATTTGTACGTTGTCGTTGGCACGGCCTTGGCGTACCGAGTAGGCAAAGAGGTTGGCATCGGCCACGTCAATCTTTCCCCTCATCTGCTGGATGCCGAAGTTGGCACCGAAGTTGATGCGTGTCTGGCCTTTCACGCCCTGCTTGGTGGTGATCAGGATGACACCGTTGGCACCTTGTGCACCGTAGATGGCTGTGGCCGAGGCGTCCTTCAGTACCTCAATCCGCTCCACGTCGGCGGGGTTCACAAAGTCGGCATTGGTGCCCACCTGTACACCATTTACTACATACAGCGGGCTGGCCGAGCCGTTGATGGTGGCGATACCGCGGATGCGTACGGTGGTCTGGCCGCTCGGGTCACCCGACGTGCGGGTTACCACTACGCCCGGAGCCGCTCCTTGCAATCCTTGGGCGATGTTCAGCGGGTTGCGTTTCATCATCTCCTTCGTGTCCAACGAAGCTACCGACCCCGAGAGGTCACTCTTTTTGGCGGTACCATAGCCCACTACGACTACGTCATTCAGCATGATGTCATCCTCCTGCAAGATGACTTCGATGGAGGTACGTCCTTTCAGTGCGACGGTCTCCGTCTTGTAACCGACAAACGATATCTGCAGTTTGTCGTTCGGCGATGCCTTGACGCTGAAGCGTCCGTCCGAATCGGTGATGGAGCCGACTTTTGTGCTTACTACCTGTACGGCTGCACCGATGACCGGTTCGCCTGCTGAATCTTTTACTGTTCCCTTGACAAGGCTCTGAGCCGCCATCCCGATGGGGATTAGACAGAGCAGAAACAGAAGTACTAACGGCTTTGCATGAGTTCCTAAATACTTCATGGTTGCTACAATTTAAAGGTTCATTGTCGCATTATAAAGACACGCGGTTTTGAAAAAAGTACTATTAAAGGACGTTAAATCTTTCATTTTTGCCTCATTTTTTTCGTTTCAGGCCTTTTAGGGAGGTAAAACGGGTCTTTTTTCCCCCTTCCGTCGGATGTCACCATGTAGGGAGTGACAGGACCTGATTTCTATAGCGAGATTCATTCAGTCGTATAGTGAGCTACGTTCAGTCATATCCTTAGGTTGTTTCAGTCGTATACTTAGTTACCGTTCACCGTCCGTTGAACGCTCGTTCACCCTCCGTTGAACGACTGTTCACCGCTCGTTGAACGCTCGTTCACCCTTCGGTGAACGGTATTTAAGTATACGACTGAAATAGGTTCAGTATACGACTGAGACAACCTAAGGATATGACTGAAACCAACTCCCGATAGGATTTGACTGCCGTTCCGCTTGGTTTTCGTCCTTCCGACCTTCGATTTCCTGCAAAAAGTTCCGCATGGCATTGTTTGGCGGTTTGCAGAATTACCCATACCTTTGGATGCTCAAGTTAGCAATTGTGTGTACACCTTATTATAATCGGAAACTATGGATATGAACGTCCCACAAGCGGATGAAGAACTGGTAAAACGTCTGAAGGCGGGTGATGAAAAGGCTTTTGATGTCATTTATCATCTGTATGCGGCCTGGCTTTACAACTTCTGCAGACAGTATCTGAAGAGTCACGAGGCTACGGAAGAGCTGGTGGAGGATGTTTTCGTGTGGCTTTGGACGCATCGTGAGCAGATTCACCACCCCTCTTCGTTCTCGCAGCTGCTGTTTCTGCGTACCCGACACTACCTGATGAATGCCTATCGGGCCTGGTTGAATTCGCCTGTATACGAGGAGTGGGTGGAGCAGAACGAACCGCAGGAGCCCGAGAGGGCCGATGACCGCCTCTGCACCAGGGAGTTCGGACAGATGCTGGACGAGATGCTGCTACGACTGACGCCGGCACAGCGCAAGGTGTTTGTGAAGATGCGCCTGCAAGGACAACATGTCGAGGAGGTGGCAGAGGGAATGGGCGTGAGCAAGCAGACCGTGAAGAATCAGTTGGGTCAGGCCTTAAAGAGCCTGAAAGAGATGTTGAAACAAAAAAAAATCATTTTTTTGCCCTTTGGCATAGTACTTTTTCAATGGATGCGTGTCTTATAATAGAGAAAGGGATGAAGTATGAAAGATAAGGAACTGAAAAGACTGGATGAAAAATTCCGTACAGACAGCCTGACGCCGGCCGAACTGAAGCAGTTGCGGCAGCGGATGGAGGCTGAGCCGGACAGCACGCTGTCCGAACTGATGGAGGAGGCTTGGCAGGAAACCTCCGCAGATGCCGGACGGGTGGACGCTGCCCGTTTGCAGGCGATAAGACGACGTATCCATGCACGTACAGAGGGATGCCGCATCAAGGAGTTGCGCCACCGCCGTGCGGTGCTCGTACGTTGGAGCGTGGCGGCTTGTGTGGCCGCCTGTGTGGCACTGGCCTGTATGCTGTGGCCGGAAGACAGGCCGACGGATGTGCCGGAGACGTGGTCGGAGTATGCAACGGCAGCCAATGAGATGCGCAGTCTGTTGCTGCCCGATGGCAGTCGGGTGTGGCTGAACCAGACCTCCGTGCTGCGTTGGCTGTCGTCGGGCGACGGTTCGTCACGCAGGGTTCAGCTGACGGGAGAGGGCTATTTCAACGTGGCCCGCGACTCGTTGCACCCCTTCGTGGTAGAGGCCGGACAGGTGCAGGTGCGGGTGTTGGGTACCCGATTCAGTCTTTCAACCAGCCATCCCGATGGCGAAACGCTTTGCCTGGAGGAGGGCAGTGTGGAAATGACCTCCTTGCAGAGCGGAGCGCAAGTCCGGCTGAAGCCCGGTGACAAGGCCACGTTGCAGGCCGCGACCGGTGCTATCCGTGTGGAGCAGGTGGCACAGCCGCGCGACCACATCGAATGGCTGTTCAGCAGCATGGACTTCAGGGACGAACCGCTGAGGAGTGTCCTCCGACGGATGGAGGCCCGCTATCAGGTACGCATCGTGCTGCAGGACGAGCAGATAGGCGGCGAGCAGTTCACAGGGGTATTGTCCGGCAAAAGTCTGGAGGACGATTTGAAGATTCTGGCTACAGCCTGTGGCTTGCAAATCAGGCAGGAGGAAGATGTCTATAAGATAAGCACGGAAAGAGGAAGGCGATGAGGAGCTTGCGGAGGGCAATAGGGCTGTTGGCACTGATGGGCTGTCTCTCTCTGCTGTCGGTGGAAGCAAGGGCACAGTCGGCGTTGGGCAAGGTCAAGGTGAACCTTTGTCTGACCCGCGTCACCATGCGGCAGGTGCTTGACGAGATAGAGGCGCAGACCGCCTGCCATTTCGCCTATCTCACTGATTTGCTGGTTTCGGAAGCCGATGTGACGATATGCCGTAGCGGGATGACGGTGGAGCAGGCGCTGGACGCGCTGTTTCAGGAGCGTCCCATCGCCTACGCCGTCCTGTCGCCCCAGTGCATTGTGCTATATGCCCGCAAACGGCCGCTTCTGCCGTGCGATGGCCTTGTGACCGATGAGGCCGGCATCCCCCTGCCCGGAGTGACGGTAGGCGTACCGGGCACATCCCGTATGACGGCCACCGATGCCGATGGCCGTTTCCGGCTGACAGTGCCCCGCAGTGCCGAACTGCAATTCTCGTTTGTCGGCATGAAGAGTTGCCGCCTGAAGGCACAGCGCCGGATGAAGGTGACGATGACGGAAGAGATAGAGCGGATGGATGAGGTGGTTGTAGTAGGATTCGGTGTGCAGAAGCGGGTCAATGTGACGGGTGCCGTCTCGTCGGCACAGGCACCGTTGCTGGCATCGCGCCCTACGGGCAGTGTCAGCGAGGCACTGGCCGGCATCCTGCCGGGGCTGAGTGTCCGCATGAGCAGCAAAGGCGGTGCGTTGGATGCCGAAAGCGAGCTGAGTCTGCGCGGCGAGACCAACCTTAGCAACGGGTCTTCGCTGCTTCCGCTGATTCTGGTGGACGGTTGCCAGAGCGATATCAACCTCATCAACCTGCAGGATATCGAGTCAATTTCCGTACTGAAAGATGCGGCTTCCGCCTCCATCTACGGAACACAGGCTCCGGGCGGAGTGGTGCTGATTACCACGAAGAGCGGCAGCGAGGGGCGTGCCAAGGTCTCCTGGAAGAGCAGCTGGCGCATCCAGTCGGCACTGAATCTGCCGAAGGTGGTCGATTCATACCGTTTTGCCTTGGCCTTCAACGAATATCAGAACAACAGCGGCTATTCCGCCCTCTTTACCGACGAGAAGCTGAAGCAGATACAGACGGCACAAGCCAATCCGGGTGCCCCCTATATGTGGGCCAACGGTGAGGGACGCTGGGAACTGTACGAGCGCAACGACCTGTTGCCGGCGGCCAATCAGGACTGGCTGGACCAGATGTACGGCACGCATCCGCTGGCGCAGGAACACAACGTGTGCGTGTCGGGCGGCAGCCGTCGGGCTACCTATTACTTGTCGGCCAATTACTTAGACCAGAACGGACTGCTCCGCTACGGCCACGATTCGAAGAAACGCTACAATATGAAGTCGCGCTTCACCTTGCAGCTGCGCCCCTGGCTGACGCTGGGCTACAACCTGCGTTTTACCCGTACCGACTACGATGCCCCTTCGATGCTGGAGAACGAGGGAGATGTCAACTTTGTAGAGACGGTCTACCGCATCTGGCCCAACCGCCCGCTGAAGGATCCGAACGGTTACTATACCGAGGCTTCCAAAGTCTATCAGCTGACCGAGGGCGGCAGGCAGCGCAAGCAGACGGATCGGATGTTTCACCAGATTTCCATCGACCTGACGCTGCTCAAGGGACTGCGCTGCATGGTGGAACTGAACTACAATGTACACAACAGCCTGCGGCATGTCGAGGAGCTGACGGCCTACTGCTACGACACCGAAGGCAATCCTTATCCCTACGCCAACCTGGAGACATCGGTCAGCGAATCGACGGAGAAAACCAACTTCTTCAATCCCAACATCTATGCCCGGTATCTATGGACGGCAAAGGGACACACGCTGAAGAGCATGGCGGGATTCCAGTGCGAGCAATCCTCCATGCAGTCTATGCAGGGCTCCAAAAATGGCATTGTGGGCGAAGTGCCGACGTTGGGCACAGCCCAGCACAACCCCTACGTGTCGGGCGACAAGCAGCGCTGGACCACGGCAGGCTGGTTCAGCCGCATCAACTACGACTATCGCGACCGTTATCTGCTGGAGTTCAACTTGCGGCGCGACGGAGCCTCGCGCTTCAGCAAGGAGCACCGCTGGAACTGGCTGCCTTCCTTCTCCGTAGGATGGAACCTTGCCTATGAGCCCTTCTTCCGTCGCATGGCTTCGGTGGTGCCCCTGCTGAAGCTGCGTGCATCCATCGGCACGCTGGGCAATCAGAACACCGACCTGCTCTATCCCACCTATCGGACCATCCGCTATCAGACGCAATCGGGCAGTTGGCTGGTCAACGGACAGCGACCCGACCGGGCCACCGAGTCGCAGCTGGTCTCGCCGGCTTTGTCGTGGGAGAGCATCCGTACGCACAACATCGGCCTCGATATGGCTTCCCTGAAGAACCGGCTGCAGTGCAGCATCGACCTGTTTCGCCGCAAGTCGGTCAATCGGGTAGGCCCCGGGCCGGAGCGTCCGGTCGTGCTGGGGGCAGTGGCACCGCTGAGCAACAACCTGGACACCTCGACGACGGGCGGTGAGCTGGAGGTGACCTGGCGCGACCGATGGGGCAAGATGGACTATGCCGTTGCCTTCAATCTGCACGACAGCCATACGCGCATCGACCGCTATCCCAACGAGGCCCACCGGCTGAACCAGTATTATGCCGGTGCCTGGGTGGGCGACATCTGGGGCTATCAGACGGTAGGCATCGCCCATACGGAAGAGGAGATGCAGCGGCACCTGGAGCGCGTAGACCAGAGTGCCATAGGCAGCAACTGGGGCGCAGGCGACATCATGTATGCCGACCTCAACGGCGATGGCCGTCTGGACGATGGCTACGGCACCTTGGAGAACCACGGCGACCTCATCCGCATAGGCAACAGCACGCCCCGCTACAACTTCGGATTGGACTTGACGGCTTCGTACGCCGGATGGGACGTCAAGCTCCTGTTTCAGGGCGTCTTGAAGCAGGACTATATGCCCTCGCCCTACAGTACCCTTTTTTGGGGTGCTGTGGAATATTGGTACACCAACTTCTTTACCCCGCATCTGGATTATTTCCGTGCGCCTGATAGCAGCAGTCCGCTGGGGGCCAATCCCAATGCCTACTATCCGCGTCCGTTGCAGTCGATACGCAACCGTTATCCGCAGACACGCTATGTCCAGAATGCGGCCTATGCCCGCCTGAAGGACCTGACGGTGGGCTATACCCTGCCAACCAACTGGACGGCCCGTTGGGGCATCAGCCGCCTGCGGCTGTCGCTCTCTGCCGAGAACCTTTGTACATGGACCTCTCTGTGCGCCACTATGGATCCCGAAACGATAGGCTTAGGCAGCAGGGAGGGATGCCTCTATCCGCTGCAGAAGTGCTGGGCATTGGGGTTGGAAATAGACTTGTAACTTAATGTGTATCTGTCATGAAAACGTATCGTCAAAATAGGCTTTGGATCATCATCCGCCACCTGGCGGGTTGGGTGGGGGTGCTCCTGCTGGCCGGATGCGACCACCTGCTCTCCATCGAACCGCCTTCGTCCGTCTTGGTCAAGGATTTCTTCTATACCGAGGACGAGCTGGCTACCTTTGCCATCAGCCTCTATAACTTCCGCTCGTACGGAGAAGACGAGTATGGGGTAGGCCCGTGGGCCGATGATGACAACACGGACAATCAGGTGAACAACGACTATCCGCTGTTCTGGCAACCGGGTGAGAAGATGGTGGGTGCCGATGCGGGCGGATGGGACTTCAGCCGCATCAGGCAGTGCAACTTCTTCTTCGAGCAGGTGCTGCCCAAGTACGAGAAAAACCAGATAACCGGCAATGCGGCACACATCCGCCACTACATCGGCGAGGTGTATGTGCTGCGTGCCTACGAGTATTTCAACAAACTGGCCGCCTTCGGCGACTTCCCCATTGTGACGGATGTGCTGCTCGACAACGAGACGCAGCTGCGCGATGCCGGTGTGCGCCGCCCCCGCAACCTGGTGGCCCGTTTCATATTGGACGATTTGGAGCAGGCGGCACAGTGGTTGCTTGAGGTGGCTCCCGACGGACGGAAGAACCGCATCAGCCGGCCGGTAGCCCTGCTGTTGCGCTCGCGGGTGGCACTGTTCGAGGCCACGTGGGAACGCTATCATCAGGGCACGCCTTTCGTGCCCGGAGGGAAAGGGTGGAAGGGCGACCGCTCCGAGGTGGCTTCTACCGACTGGGCGAAGGAGATAGACTTCTTCCTGTCCGAGGCCATGAAGGATGCGGCCGAGGTAGCCGATGCCTATGTAGACCGGCTGGCCGTCAATACCGGCACGGAGGAGGGTATGGACGCATCGCTCACCTCTATCAATCCCTATTACACCCTGTTTTGCGACGAAGACATGTCGGGCTACGACGAGGTGCTGCTGTGGAGGCAGTATGTGCTGGGCATGATGGTACACAACTGCCAGATGGATATGGAACGCAATGCGGCCGGACGCGGATGGACGCGCGGACTGGTCAACTCCTTCCTGATGGCCAACGGGCTGCCCATTTACGACCCCCGCTCCGGCTATTGCGAGGAGTGGGAGCTGCAAGGCGTGCAGGCCACGCTGCAGGGACGCGACTCCCGCCTGCGCATCTTCAACAAAGAGCCTGGTGAAGTCAATTTCTACACCTCGGCCGGGCAACCTGTATGCAGCGGCATGGAGGCCCTGTTTCTGCCCACCGGCAAGAATACACCCACCGGCTTTATCTGCAAGAAGGGCAAGCACTATTCCGAGACAATGGCTTCGTGCCACCATGCCGGCACCTCGGGCTATTGCGTCTTTCGGGCGGCGGAAGCGTTGCTCAACTACATGGAGGCCTCCTACGAGCTGTTGCATCGGATAGACAGTCGGGCCGACCGTTACTGGAGGGCATTGCGCCGTCGTGCCTTGGTGGACGAAGAGTATGCCCGTACCATTGCGGCCACCCGGATGGACGAGGAGCGGAAATGGGACTTCGGAGCCTGTTCGCATGGCCGGCTTGTAGACGCCACGTTGTATAACATCCGCCGCGAACGCCGGTGCGAACTGATGGGCGAGCCCTTCCGCTACAACGACCTGAAGCGGTGGCGGGCTTGCGACCAATGGATAGACCAGCCTTACGTGGTGCAAGGCATACGTTACTGGGGTACGGTGTACGAGCGGCAGCTGGCCGACAAATGCCATGTAGATGAACATATCGGCAACATGTCGTCACCCGACTTCGGTCCCTACATCCTGCCGTTTGAGAAGATCACGACCAACAACACCATTCATCGGCAGGGCGGCTGGCTCTTTACGCCGGCGCACTACCTGGAACCCATCGGGATGGCCGTGTTCCGTCAGACGGCTTTGGACAAGTCAGACTTCGCTACCAGCAACATCTACCAGAACCCCGGCTGGAGCATCTATGCCAATACGCCGGCCGAACCGGTGGCCGATGAGTAGTGACACGTATGCGATGAACATAGAACAGTAACATAACTCAAGTTCCGTATTTACGTAAACAAATGGGAATGAATAAGTCAAGTGAATTGTTCGGTATGTGTAGGGGCGGAATATTTTCCGCCCAAAGCCATACGACAGCGGGTTCAGGGCGCAAAATGTTGCGCCCCTACAGTATAACGACCATTCTGTCAATCTGTTGATATAAAAACAAAAAACTTAAATTAAATAACATAAAATAGAAGAATGAACATGAAATTCAGTACAGTAATCTGGGTAGTGCTGGTAGCGGGCGTGTGCCTCTCTTGCAGCCGGCAGCAGGAAATGAAGGAGATCCGTTCGGGCGAGCTATGGCCCGATACGGAGGGCAATCACATCAATGCACACGGAGGTGGCGTGATGTATCATGAGGGCACCTACTATTGGTACGGTGAGCACAAGAGTGACACCACCTGCAATGCCATGGTGGGCGTGATGTGCTATTCGTCGACGAATCTGACCGACTGGAAGAACGAAGGAGTGGTGCTCTCCGTGGCCGACGATGACAGCAGCGACATTGCACGGGGCTGCATCTTGGAGCGTCCGAAGGTGCTGTACAATTCGCGTAACGACAAGTTCGTCATGTGGTTCCACCTGGAGCTGAAGGGACAGGGCTACGCGGCGGCACGTGCCGGTGTGGCGGTGAGCGACTCGCCGGTAGGGCCGTTCCACTTCCTGCGTTCAGAGCGTGTCAATGCCGGTTGCCTGCCGTTTGACATGAGTCAGGAGGAGGTTGCCTGCTTCGATACGTTGGACGGCAGCCACTTCAAGGAGTGGTGGACCCGTCCGTGGGAGCAGGCCGTGCAGGAAGGCCTCTTCTTGAAGCGCGACCTGGAGGGCGGCCAGATGGCACGCGACATGACGCTGTTTGTCGACGACGACGGGAAGGCATACCACATCTATGCGTCCGAAGAGAACCTGACGCTGCACATCGCCGAACTCTCCAACGACTATCGCTGGCACACAGGTCGCTATGTACGTGTGGCTGCGGGTGGCATGAACGAAGCTCCGGCCCTCTTCAAGCACGACGGTACCTACTGGATGATTACGTCGGGCTGTACGGGCTGGGCACCCAACGAGGCACGCCTGTTCTCTGCCAAGCGCATCTGGGGACCCTGGATACAGCATCCTACGCCCTGCGTCGGCCCCGATGCCGAAATCACCTTCAAGGGGCAGAGCACCTATGTGCTACCGGTCGCCGGACGCAGGGATGCCTACATCTTCATGGCGGACAACTGGCGTCCGGAGCATCCCAGTGATGGCCGTTACATTTGGCTTCCCATCCGCTTTTCTCCCGACGGGACACCTGTCATCGAATGGATGCCTGCATGGAACCTGAATTATTTTGATGAGCTATCTGTTGAAAGACAATGATTTATATTTCGCTGCAAATATTCGTGCAAAAAAAGTGCTGCAAATATTTGCAGATTCCCTAAAAAGCCGTACCTTTGCACCCGTTAATAAAAACAGCGGGGTGTAGCTCAGCCCGGTTAGAGTACGCGTCTGGGGGGCGTGTGGTCGCTGGTTCGAATCCAGTCACCCCGACTGGTTGAAAAGCCAACTTCTTAGAAATAAGTAAGTTGGCTTTTTATTTTTCCATCATTTGCACAATCTATTCACCCCCTTTGTTTCCTATACTTGAGGGGAGAGAATCCCGTTTGTGTGCGGAACATGCGGGTGAAGTGGTTGGGGTAGGCAAATCCCAGTTCCTCCGCTATCTCGGTGATGCTCATCGAGGTGCTTTCCAGCAGGTGCTTGGCTGCCCGCACAATTTTCGCCTGAATGTATTCGTGCGCCGTGACGTGCAGCTCGCGCTTGACCAGGTCGCCCAGGTAGTTGGCCGACAGGTGGAGCTGGCGGGCACACCAGGCTACGGTGGGCTGTCCCTCTTGGGCCGGCATCCCGCTGGAGAGGTAGTTGTCTATCAAGATGTCCAGACGGCTCTGCAACGTGCTGTCTACCGAAGCACGAAGGGCAAACTGACGCTCGAAGAAACGCTTGCAGTAACTCAGCAGATGCCCGATACCTAAGCGGAGCATGTGGTTGGTCAGGTAGTCGGCTGGCGAATGCAGCTCGGCATAGAGGTTGGCGAAGCAGTTCAGTATGATGCCCCGCTCGGTCTCCGAGAGTTCCAGTGCCTTGTACACATCCTGCTGGAAGAAGCTGAACATGTAGAAGTCGCGTCCCAGTCCGGAGTTCTCCAGCAGCTCGGGGCGGAAAGCCAGCATCCAGCCGCGAGGCTTTTGCGTATAGTCCAGGTTCATGGAGACAACCTGGCCGGGGCGGAGTGAAAAGATGGTGCCTGCGCGGTATCGCACACACTTGCCGTTGCGTACCAGTTCGCCGAAGTCGTTGTCCATCAGTACCACGCAATACATGTTGAAGTCAATCGGCTCGTACAGGGTCAGGTCGGCACGCGACAGGTCGCCTACCGACACATAGGGGTGGACGGTCTCCTGATGGAAATAGCGGTTGTATTCGTCTTGACTCTGTATAATCTTCATGGGTGATGTGATTAGTGTACGGCAAATATAGTGATTATTGGTAGATATGCTGTAATAATGGTATACAAAAATGGTATATTTCATCCGTAAAGGTAAAAATGGTAGTTTTATCTGTAATCTTGTTCGTTCCCATCCGTAGGCTTCTTGCTACTTTTGCCGCGTCCGAAAGAGATATACAAATCAATAACTATAAAACAACTATCATTTTTACGATTATGGCGGTCAAATTTTATCAACCTGAGAATCAAGTACCCTTGGAAATGCACAAGGTGCGTGTCGTACAAAAACTGAACCTGCTCCCTGTAGAGGAGCGTCTGAAACGTATTCAAGAGGCGGGCAACAATACCTTCCTGCTGCAGAATCGAGATATCTACATGGATATGCTGACAGACAGTGGCGTGAATGCCATGTCGGACAAGCAGACGGCGGCCATGCACATAGCAGACGACTCGTATGCCGGCAGTGAGACCTTCAACCGCTACAAGGCGGCTGTGAAGGAGGTGTTCGGAACAGACTATCTGCTGCCTGCACACCAGGGACGTGCCTGCGAAAACATTCTGGCCGAAGCGTTTGTGAAGCCGGGTAAGGTGGCCATCATGAACTTCCACTTTACCACCACCAAGGCGCACGTGACCCGCTGTGGCGGCGAGGTGCTGGAACTGGTGGCCAAGAAGGGCCTGCTGCCCCAAAGCGACGACCCCTTCAAGGGTGACTTCGATCTGGACGAACTGAGACGGACCATCGAGAGCTACGGACCCGAGAATGTGGCCTTTGTACGTGTGGAGGCCGGTACCAACCTGATTGGCGGACAGCCCGTGTCGCTGGAGAACATGCTGGCCGTGGCCGACATCTGTCACCAATATGGCGTGCTGAGCGTGCTCGACGCTTCGCTGCTGCAGGACAACGTCTACTTCATGAAGACGCGCGAGGCACAGTGCAAGTACATGACGACGAAGCAAATCTACCACCTGCTGGCCGACAAGATGGACATCATCTACTTCTCGGCACGCAAACTGGGCTTCGCACGAGGCGGCGGCATCACCAGCCACAATGCGGCACTTATCAAGAGTATGATGGAGTACATCCCTCTGTACGAAGGATTCCTGACCTATGGAGGTATTGACGTGCGTACTATCGAGAGTATAACGGAGGGTCTGTACGAGAGCTTGGATATGGACTACCTGAGCCACGGGCCCGAATTCATTGCCTATCTGGTGAAGGAACTGGACGACTACGGAGTGCCCGTCATCAAGCCGGCCGGCGGTCTGGGAGCCCACCTGAACTGCTCGGAGATTGTACCCAACCTGCCGCATAACCAATACCCCGCCGCAGCGGTGGGTGCTGCCCTCTACATTGCCGGAGGCATCCGCGGTATGGAGCGCGGTACGATGAGCGAGCAGCGCGAACCCGACGGTACGGAACGCTACGCCGAGCTGGAGCTGCTGCGTCTGGCCTTGCCACGCCGCGTCTTCACGCTCAGTCAGGTGAAGTATTGTGCCGACCGTGTGAAGTGGCTCTGGGACAACCGCGAACTCATCGGCGGACTGGAGTGGACGGAGGAACCGAAGGTGCTCCGCTTCTTCTTCGGCCGTATGAAGGAGATTGGCTATTGGCAGGAAGAGCTGGTGACCAAGTTCCGCAAGGACTTTGGCGACAGCCTCTGATTGTGATTGACTATCGGGAAGGTGCTCCTCTCAGGGTAGGGGCACCTTCTTTGCCTTTTCCTCCTCTCTCTGTTCCCCTTCTTGCCGAATATCGGCCATTTATTTGTTTCCTCTATAGATTATTTCTACATTTGCCCGTCGTTTCATCACTTGGTGAAACGGTGCAGGTATCATCATGATAATGGAACAATAGAAACGAAATGGCTCGCCTCCAAACGTTGCTGATGACAGGGCTCTGCCTGATGGGGCTCTTCGCCTTCTGCCTGACGGGCAGGGCGGAGGAACATGTGCCGCTGCCGGCGGATGCCAACCGGCATCAGGCAGACTCGCTCATGCAGAAGGTCATCTTCTTTGCACCCTTGTATGAGCACATCGTCGAGAGCTACAAGGCGGAACTCTACATCAAGGGACGGGTGAACCTGAAGAAACGCAACCACCTGCTGCGCTTTGTCCCCTCCATGTTCCGTATGCGTAAGGGGGTGAACGAGTACCTGATGGAGACCTACAACGACCTGCACTTCACCGCTCCCGACATATACGACCAGAAGGTGAAGGCCTCGGTGGGGACTGCCTCTGAGTTCTGGGAGATGGACGGCCATCTGCCCGAGTATTTTCACATCAACGTCTATTCGCCTACGCTTTTCAACGACCAGCTGCTCTCTCCCTTGGCCCCCAATGCCCGGAAGTATTATACCTATTATATAGATAGCGTGATGGGGCAGCGGCACAACCTCCGGTACAAGATACGTTTCCGCCCCCGCAGCAAGAGCTTCCAGTTGGTGGCGGGCTATATGATAGTGAGCAGCGAGGTGTGGAGCATCCGCGAGATGCACTTCTTCGGCCGTTCGGAGGTGACCAGCTTCGACAATCGTGTGAAGATGGGCGAGGTGGGCGAGCTGGACGAGTTCCTGCCTGTGAAGTACGACGTAGAGGCCACCTTCCGCTTTCTGGGCAGTGTGGCCGAGGGCAGCTATACGGCGGTGCTGGACTACAAGGATATCCGGCAGCAGAATCCGAGCCGCGAACAGCGGAAACGGGAAGAACGCCGACGCTATGACCTGACCGAATCGTTCACGCTGCGCAGCGATACCAATGCCTATCAGCGTGACACGGCCGGCTTCAACCGCCTGCGCCCGCTGCCGCTCAACGTACACGAGCAGGAGCTCTATCAGGACTACTTCCTGCGGCGCGATACGCTGCTTCGTGCCGAGAAACCCAAACGTTCCAATCTGGAATTCTGGGGGCAGGTGGGCGATGCACTCATCAGCCGCTATACGTTGGACCTGGCCAAGGTGGGCAGTGTGCGCTGTTCGCCCCTCATCAACCCCTTCTTGCTGGACTATAGCGGGAAAAACGGCCTCTCCTACCGGCAGGAGTTCAAGTACAGCCGCCTCTTCACGGGCGATAGGCTGTTGCGCATCGTGCCCCGCATCGGATACAACTTCAAGGACAAGGAGTTCTACTGGCGGCTGCGGACAGATTTTGACTATTGGCCCGAGAAGCGGGCCGCCCTCCATCTGGAGGTAGGTAACGGTAACCGCATCTACAGCAGCGATGTGCTGGACGAGCTGAAGGCGATGCCCGACAGCATCTTCGACTTCAACCAGATTCATCTGGACTACTTCAAGGACCTCTACCTGAACCTGCGCCATAGCTGGGAGATGGTGAACGGACTGACGCTGGAGGCGGGTGTCTCCATCCATCGGCGCACGGAGGCAGAACGATCCAACTTCACGCTGGTGCCGCCCGAGTCGCAGCCCAGCCTGCCGGAACCGTCGCTGCCGCCCGGCTTCGACCTCTCTGTGCTGCAGAAGTTCCGCCATACGTACAACAGCTTCGCCCCCCGCCTGCGGCTGACGTGGACGCCCGGCCAGTACTACTACATGAGCGGCAAGCGTAAGGTGAACCTCTATTCCAAATATCCCACCTTGTCGCTGGACTGGGAACGGGGTGTCAAGGGAGTGCTTCATGCCAGCAGCGCGTACGAACGGTTTGAGTTCGACTTCCAGCAGAACATCCCGCTGGGGCTGATGCGCGACCTCTACATCCGCTTCGGAAGCGGACTCTTTACCAAGCAGGAGGAACTCTTCTTTGTGGACTTCACCAACTTTACGCGGCGCAACCTGCCTGTGGGATGGAACGATGAGATTGGGGGTGTCTTCCAGCTGCTGGACGGACGCTGGTACAACTCGTCGCGCAAGTATGTGCGGGGACACGTCACCTACGAGGCCCCTTTCCTGCTGCTGCCCCATCTGATGAAGTACACGCAGCATGTGCTGAACGAACGTCTCTATCTGAACGTGCTGGCGGTGCCGCACCTGAAGCCTTACCTGGAGGTGGGGTATGGCATCGGCACCCATATCTTCGACTTCGGGCTTTTCAGCAGCTTTGCCAACTGGAAGTTCAAGGAGATAGGGTGTAAGTTCACCTTTGAGTTGTTCAACAAATAACGGAATGTTTCAATCATAAACAGAGAAAGATATGGCAATTGTAATAGGAATAGATGTGGGTGGTAGTACCACCAAGATAGTGGGACTGGAAGAGGGGCTCATCAAGTCGCCCATGTTCATCACGGCTACCGACCCCGTGACCTCGCTGTTCGGGGCATTCGGCAAATATATCTACGACAACGGCATTGCGCTGGCCGACGTAGAGCAGGTGATGCTGACGGGGGTAGGCAGCGCCTTTGTCAACAGCCCGCTGTATGGGTTGCCCACACGCAAAGCCGATGAGTTTCTGGCCAACGGACTGGGAGCCCGTCATGCCACGGACATCGAACATCTGATGGTGGTCAGCATGGGGACGGGTACCTCCTTCGTACGCATCGACGGTGACCGCATCCAGCATATCGGCGGACTGGGCATCGGAGGCGGTACCCTGCAAGGCTTGTCGCGCCTGCTGCTGAAGACGCACGACATCCATCAGGTGGCCGAGCTGGCCGAGAAGGGAGATGTGACGCGCGTCAATCTGCAGATAGGCGATATCTGCAATGCGGCCTTGCCCGATCTGCCGGTTCATGCCACCGCCTCGTTGCTGGGAAAGGCGGACAGCAATGCCTCGCCCGAGGACATCGCCGGAGGCATCATCTGCACCGTACTGCAGACCATCGGCGGAGCAGCGGTGCTCTCGGCACTGAACAGCCCGATACGCGACTTCGTGCTGATAGGAAACCTGACGCAGCTGTCGCAGTGCAGGGAGGTCTTCTCGCGGTTGGAGGAGGTATATCACGTGCATTTCCACATCCCTGCCTATGCCGAATACCGCACCGCCATCGGGGCTGCACTGGTCTATACCACAGGTGCCTGATGCCTCAGGCATGACATTTCAATGGACCTGAAAAAAGGTTTAAAACTTTTCCTCCAAAACATTAGAACTTCCGGTTCAAAAGTTTTAAACTTCTGGCCCGGAAGTTTTAATGTGGAATCAGGCCACAAATCCTTTAATCAGGAAGAAGAGGATGGGAACGGCCAGGGCAGGTAGCAGGTTGAGCGTCTTGCAGTCCTTGATTTCCAGAATGCCCAGTCCCGATGCTGCAATCAGCGTACCGCCCACAATGGAAATCTCCGTGACCAGCGCATCAGGGATGACGTTGCCGGCCAGACTGGCGATGAGGTAGATGCTGCCTTGCCAGCAGAAGAGGACCGGTGCCGCCAGTACCATGCCGATGCCGTAGGTAGTGGCCAGTACGGCCGATGTCACCAAATCCAGCGTGGCGTTGGTAAACAGATAGGTGTTGTCGCCATAGAGGGCACTCATCATGGGGCCTACGATGGAAAGTGTACCGATGCAATAGAGCAGGATGCCGGTAGAGAGCCCTTGTGCCAGATTGGACTTGGAGTAGCGGTTCACCAGTCGCTTGAACCGTCCGTCAATGTCGAGCATGGTACCTATCACGCCGCCTACCGACAGGCTGACGATGAAAAGTACGGGATACTGGCTCTTGGGCAGGTGGTTGCTGACGGCGTTGAACCCCAGTGCCAGCGAGGCCAGACCCATGGCCGTGAACATGACTTTCTGATACTGTTCCTTGATTCCTTTCTTGGCAACGTGTCCGAAGAGGCTGCCTGTGATGATAGTCAGGGTGTTGACAATGGTTCCCAGCATAGTGGATAGTGGTATAAGTTATTGTGATTACGAATAAAAAATCCTCCGCTTCATGCGGAGGATGTATGAAAGGTGGAGCGTATGAGACTCGAACTCATCACCTCGACACTGCCAGTGTCGCGCTCTAGCCAGATGAGCTAACGCCCCTTTTCTGCTAACGTTTGCAACGTCTTTGCGATTTTGACGGTGCAAATATAATGCATATTTCTGAAATAATTGCTATGTTTGCGAAAGATTTTGCAAAAAAGATGATTTTATGCTGATTTACAATACGACATACCAAGTGGAAGAGGGGCAGGAATCGTTGTTCCTGGTCTGGTTACAAGAGTATTATCTTCCCGAAATAGCCAAGGAGGGGACGCTGCAGGCACCGCGCATCACGCGCATCCTGAGTCATAGGGAGCCGGGCAGCAGCTGCTTCTCCGTACAGTTCGAGGTAGGCGACTCGGCTTCGCTGCACCGCTGGCACCGCGAGCAGGGCGTGGGGCTGAATGACGAGATGCTGAAGATATTCAAGGACAAGGTGGTGGGATTTCCCACATTGATGGAGGTGATTGAGTGATACAGCCGGTCAAGGAGAAGATTATATTGGGCATCGACCCGGGTACCACCATCATGGGATATGGAGTGCTGCGTGTAGTAGGTACGCGGGCAGAGATGATAGCGATGGGTATCATCGACCTGCGTAAGTTTGGCGACCATTACCTGAAGCTGCGTCACATCCACGAACGGGTGCTGAGCATCATCGAGAGCTATCTGCCTGACGAACTGGCCATCGAGGCTCCCTTCTTCGGCAAGAATGTGCAGTCTATGCTGAAGCTGGGCCGTGCGCAGGGTGTGGCCATGGCGGTAGCCTTGAGCAGGGACATCCCCATTACCGAGTATGCCCCGCTGAAAATCAAGATGGCCATCACCGGCAACGGACAGGCATCGAAGGAGCAGGTGGCTGATATGCTGCAACGGATGCTGCGCTTCGACAAGCACGACATGCCCACCTTTATGGATGCAACGGATGCGTTGGCTGCTGCTTATTGCCACTATCTGCAGATGGGACGCCCTGCGGTGGAGAAGAGCTATCGCGGATGGAAGGACTTTGTGGCAAAGAATCCCGACAAGGTGAGTCGGTGAAGCATAGAAAGGAATGACGGATGAAGAAACAATACAAAATAAATAGGAATATGGTGAAATTAAATGAACTGGCAATTATCGGAGTGGCAGCAGCTGCCACAACGGTCATGAGCTGCTCCTCGGCCAAGCAGGAGTATGCTTCGTACGAACTCTATCCTGTCCGTTCGGGCAGTTTGACGGAGATGGAATACACCCCGGCCTCCACGCGCTTTACCTTGTGGGCTCCTACGGCCGACGAGGTGCGTCTGATGCTTTATGAAGCCGGCGAGGGTGGACATGCCTACGAGACGGTGGCGATGAATGCTGCAGAAGAGGGAACCTGGCAGGTGGAAGTGGACAAAGACCTGAAGGGAAAGTTCTACACCTTCAATGTGAAGGTGAACGACAAGTGGCTGGGCGATACGCCGGGCATCAATGCACGTGCGGTGGGTGTGAACGGCAAGCGGGCCGCTGTCATCGACCTCCGTTCCACCGACCCTGAAGGATGGCAGGAAGACCGCCGTCCGCCCCTGGCATCACCGGCTGATGTCATCCTGTACGAGATGCACCACCGCGACTTCTCCATCTCGCCCACATCGGGCATCGAGCATCGGGGCAAGTTCCTGGCACTGACCGAGCAGGACACAAAGGGTCCCGAAGGGGTGGCTACCGGCATCGACCACCTGCGTGAACTGGGTGTGACGCACGTCCACCTGCTGCCTTCGTATGACTATGCATCGGTTGACGAGAGCCGGCTGGACGAGAACAAATATAACTGGGGATATGACCCGCAGAACTACAATGTGCCCGACGGCTCCTATTCAACGGATCCCTATACGCCGGAGGTGCGCATCCGTGAATTCAAGCAAATGGTGCAGGCCTTGCATCGGGCCGGCATTCGGGTGGTGCTCGACGTGGTCTATAACCACACCTTCAACACCTCAGACAGCAACTTCGAGCGGACAGCTCCCGGTTACTTCTACCGTCACTTGCCCGACGGCTCGTTTGCCGACGCTTCGGGCTGTGGCAACGAGACGGCCAGCAACCGTCCCATGATGCGCAAGTTCATGGTAGAGAGTGTGAAATATTGGATGACGGAGTACCATCTGGACGGCTTCCGTTTCGACTTGATGGGTATCCACGACATCGAGACGATGAACGAAATCCGTAAGGCAGCCGAAGAGATTGACCCCACTGTACTGATTTATGGTGAAGGCTGGGCGGCCCAGGCACCGCAGATGCCCGAAGACTCGCTGGCCATGAAGGCGAACGTCTATCGGATGCCGGGCATCGCCGCATTTAGCGACGAGCTGCGCGATGCCTTGCGCGGACCGTTCAACGACAATAAGCAGGGTGCCTTCCTGGCCGGCTTGCCCGGCAGCGAGGAGAGCATCAAGTTTGGCATTGCAGGTGCCATTCGTCATCCGCAGGTCTGCAACGACTTTGTCAACTACAGCAAGGCACCGTGGGCCGGACAGCCTACGCAGATGATCAGCTACATATCCTGTCACGACGATATGTGTCTGGTTGACCGCCTCCATGCCAGTGTGCCTGCCATCACGCCCGATGAACTGGCCCGGTTGGACAAGCTGGCTCAGACGGCTGTCTTCACCTCGCAGGGCATTCCTTTCATCTATGCCGGCGAAGAGGTGATGCGTGACAAGAAGGGAGTTCACAACAGTTTCCAGAGCCCCGATTCGGTGAATGCCATCGACTGGTCGCGCAAGGCACTTCATGCGGATGTGTTTGCCTATTACAAGAGCCTGATTCAGCTCCGCAAGAACCACCCCGCCTTCCGTATGGGGGATGCCGAGCAGGTACGCACCCATCTGGAATTCCTGCCGGTAGAAGGCACCAATGTAGTGGCTTACCGACTGAAGAAATATGCAGGAGGCGATGTTTGGGAAGACATCATTGTGGTGCTGAATGCACGCAAGGAGGCAGCCAAGGTGACTGTGCCTGAAGGCAAGTATACGGTGGTGTGCAAGGATGGCTTCATCAGCGAGCAAGGCCTGAGTATTCTTTACGGACCCGAACTTTCGGTGCCTGCACAGTCGGCCTTGATTGTCCATAAGTAATCCAATGATTAAAGAAGGGTGTGTCAAAATTGGGGTGCACCCTTTTTTTGTGACATGCTGTGAACTATAAGGCAGCAGGTGCGTGACGTTGCGTCAAACGTAGAATAATTGATTTTTGAGGGCTCTTCATTGGCCTGCCGGCACAATGGACCCGATGCAGGCTAAAGCCTTCAGCGCATAGAGAGTGCCTGTGTCTGTGTGCATCAGCTTCGAACTGTCGTCTATGTCGAAAGCGGTGTAGCCATTGGCAAGCAGAAAGTCCTTCATGCTCTCCTGATTGAGGTAGGGAACCACCTCGTCTGCTCTGGAGTGGACGAAGGTGATGTGGCCGGTCTTGCTGGGTGTCCATGGCTCATATACGAGCGAGTTCATCTTCAGGTGGTAGATGATGTCCTTCATCGGTTCGCTTTGTTCGTCGAAGAATGCCCGGGTCACAATCCTGTCTATCGTGACGCGCCTGTCGTTGGAGGTACCATAGCGGTCGTAGATGAAGCCGTTGATGTAGTCGGTGTCGTGCTCTTTGGTGTCGAACAGTTCGGGCAGGTACGGCAGAAAGTCGGTACTGAAGATGTCCTCGTTCTTCACCTTATATCCGCCTGCGTCTATCATCCCGCTGAGGATAAGTGGCAGAGCCACGGGATATTGCGATATGTTTTCTGCAGCCAGGTACCGATAGTGCGCATACATGTCGTAGGAACCTCCGCCGATGACGCAATAGTCTATCTTGGGCAGTTCGCCGCTGCGGTAGCCCTCTGCCACCAAGCGGTTCACCCACATGCCGGAGTGGCCTCCCTGAGAGTAACCGAGGTTGAGGGTGATGTCGCCAAACTCGAAGCCCTCCTCTCTCATCAGTTTGCGGCCTGCGAGGAACGCATCGATGTTCACGCGGGCCGTAGCTCTGCCCTGCAGATAGCGCTGGTTGCCCTGTGCGTCCATGCCGAATCCGTAGCCATCCGATTCTATCAGGATATAGTTGGCGTTGGCCAGCACACCCTCCAGCGTCAATCCGCTTGTCACGTTGGTAGGACGTTGCCTGTCGGCAGTGATGGTGTAGTGGTTCAGCAGGCCACACCCCTTTGCCTGAATGCGTTTCTCGTGTATGTTGCGGGTCATGAAGATGGCAGCCGACAGCGTGATAGGGCTCTTCCCGTCGGTATCTACAGTCTCGTAGTTGAAGTCATATCGCCAGAAGGTGCCGCAGTCGGTACGGTTCACGATTTCCGCCTTTGGTTGCGCCTCCTCTTCGGTGTATATCTGATTGTCGTCGTCGGAGCATGACGGCAAGGAGAGTGTGAGGAGTACCGCTATGGCGAACCTTATCATAGAAGAACCCGTTTTCATATCCGTCGGTTGAATGGAAAGGTTGAAAAAACAGAGGCAATAAGGCTGAAGAAAAGAGGTAGGTGTGTCAGAAGTCAGGCTTATGACACACCTCGTTTTAATAAAGGAGTGGATTCACTTCTTCTCCTTCAGCAGGTCACGAATCTCAGTAAGCAGCACCTCTTCCTTGCTGGGGGCAGGAGGTGCGGGCGGAGTGGCGGGTGCCTCTTCCTTTTTCTTCTTCTCGGTGAGCTTGGTGAGCAGGCGGATGAACAGGAAGATGGAGAAGGCGATGATGAGAAAGTCAAATGTCACTTGCAGGAAGTTGCCGTAGTTCAGCGTCACGGCATCGGCGGCAGCCTGAGTCACGTTGCCGGCGGCATCTTTCACTTCGGGAACGGCCTCTTTCATCACCCACTTCAGGTCGGTGAAGTTCACGCCGCCTACCAGCAAGCCGATAGGAGGCATGATGACATCGGCCACAACGGACGAAACAATCTTTCCAAACGCGCCACCGATGATGACACCGACAGCCATGTCAATCACATTGCCTTTCATGGCAAATGCTTTAAAATCCTGTAAAAATGTACTTTTTCCCATTATTTAAATTATTTAATTGTGATTTTGAGTGCGAATATAAAAACAATTTCGTACTTTTGCAGCGCATTTCAGAAAAATAAATTGTGGAATGCCAAAAATGATAGGAAACAAGCATTATAAAACCTTTAAAGCTTAAACAAAATGATTAAAGTAGGTATTAATGGATTCGGCCGCATCGGTCGTTTCGTATTCCGCGCAGCTCAGACTCGCAATGACATTCAGATTGTAGGTATCAATGACCTTTGCCCGGTTGACTACTTGGCTTATATGCTGAAGTATGACACTATGCACGGCGCATTCGAAGGCACCATCGAAGCTGATGTTGAGAACAGCCAGCTCATCGTAAACGGTAACAAGATTCGCGTGACTGCAGAACGTAACCCGGCTGACCTGAAGTGGAACGAGGTTGAGGCTGAATACGTGGTTGAATCTACAGGTCTCTTCCTGACTCAGGAGAAGGCTCAGGCTCACATCGAGGCCGGTGCAAAGTACGTCGTAATGTCAGCTCCTTCTAAGGACGCTACTCCGATGTTCGTATGCGGTGTTAACTTCGACAAGTATGTAAAGGGTACTCAGTTCGTTTCTAACGCTTCTTGTACTACCAACTGCTTGGCTCCTATCGCTAAGGTATTGAACGACAACTGGGGCATCACTGACGGTTTGATGACTACTGTTCACTCTACTACTGCTACTCAGAAGACTGTTGACGGTCCTTCTATGAAAGACTGGCGTGGTGGTCGCGCTGCAAGCGGCAACATCATCCCCTCTTCTACAGGTGCTGCTAAGGCTGTAGGTAAGGTTATCCCCGAACTGAACGGCAAGCTGACTGGTATGTCTATGCGCGTTCCTACTTTGGACGTTTCTGTAGTAGACTTGACTGTAAATCTGGCTAAGCCCGCTAAGTACGATGAAATCTGCGCTGCTATGAAGGCTGCTTCTGAAGGCGAACTGAAGGGTGTACTGGGTTACACTGAGGATGCTGTCGTTTCCAGCGACTTCCTGGGTGACACTCGCACTTCTATCTTCGATGCAAAGGCTGGTATCGCTTTGACTGATACATTCGTTAAGGTTGTTTCTTGGTATGACAACGAAATCGGTTACTCTAACAAGGTATTGGAACTGATTGCTCACATGAAGAAGGTTAACGGCTAATTTTCAGTTAGAAAATAATAAAAAACAGGCGGCTTCTGTAGGAGTCGCCTATTTTTTTTGCATTTTTGCAAATCTAATTGTAAAAGCATTGCACCATGAAGTTGAACCTAACAATAATATTGCTTTGTATGATGACTATCGCACAGGGACAGAACCCCTTTTTGGAGAAGTATGATACACCGCATGGAACACCTCCCTTCCATCTGATAAAGAACGAACATTACGAACCTGCCGTGCGGGAGGGCATCCGCAGGCAGATGGCCGAAATAGATACCATCATCTCCAATCCGCAGGCACCTACCTTTGCCAATACCATCGAGCCTTTTGAATGCTCGGGCGAACTGCTGGACCGTGTGCAGACAGTCTTTGGCAACTTGATGAGTGCTGAGACCAACGACGAGATGCAGAACCTGGCACGAACCTTGATGCCGCTGCTGAGCGAACATGCCAACAACATCAGCTTGAATGAAAAGCTCTTCGCACGTATCAAGGCTGTGTATGAGAATCGCGCCAACGAACGGTTGAATGGTGAGCAGACCCGCCTGCTGGAGGATATATATAATGGATTCGTGCGCAACGGTGCCAATCTGCAAGGGAAGGAGAAGGAGGCTTATCGCGCCCTGACGCAGGAACTGAGCCTGTTGACGCTGCAATATGGTGACAACAACCTAAAGGCCACCAATGCGTATCAGCTGGTGCTGACCGATCCGAGCCGACTGGCCGGATTGCCCGAGAGTGCGGTGGAGGCTGCTGCCGAAACGGCCAAAGAAAAAGGGGTGCAAGGATGGGTGTTCACGCTGCAGGCACCCAGCTACCAGCCTTTCATGACCTATGCTGACGACCGCGACCTGCGCCGCGAACTCTATATGGCCTATAATACCAAATGTACCCGACCGGGCGAGAACTATACGCTGGATATCGTGAAGAAGCTGGTGGACACCCGACTGAAACTGGCACATCTGCTGGGATATGCCGACTATGCCTCTTACCAGCTGCAAGAACGTATGGCCCAGAACAGCGCTTCGGTCTACCGGCTGCTCGACCAGCTGCTGGAGGCCTATACACCTGCAGCGCAGAAGGAGGTGAATGAGGTGCAGGAACTGGCTCGGCAAGAGCAGGGTGCCGACTTCCAACTGATGCCTTGGGACTGGAGCTACTATTCCAATAAATTGAAGAACAGTAAGTTCAATCTGAACGATGAGATGCTTCGGCCCTACTTTGAGCTGGAACGTGTGAAGCAGGGTGTCTTCGGACTGGCTACGCGCCTGTATGGCATCACCTTCAAGGAGAACAAGGACATACCCGTCTATCACAAGGATGTGAAGGCCTATGAGGTGTTCGACAAGGACGGAACCTACCTGGCAGTGCTTTTCACCGACTTCCATCCGCGTGCCGGCAAACGGGCGGGGGCATGGATGACCTCGTACAAGGCGCAGTGGAAGGAGACGGCTACGGGCGAAAACAGCCGTCCGCATGTCTCCATCGTGATGAATTTCACCAAGCCGACCAGCGACAAACCGGCCCTGTTGACCTTCAGTGAGATGGAAACGCTGCTCCACGAGTTCGGTCACAGTCTGCACGGTATGTTTGCAAATACTACGTACCGTTCGTTGAGCGGAACCAGCGTCTATTGGGACTTTGTGGAACTCCCCTCGCAGTTTATGGAGAACTTCTCCACCCAGAAAGAGTTTCTGCACACCTTTGCACGCCACTATCAGACGGGTGAGCTGATACCCGACTCTTTGGTACAGCGTATCGTAGACTCCTCCAACTTCAATGTCGCATACGGCTGTCTGCGCCAGTTGAGCTTCGGCCTGCTGGATATGGCCTGGTACACACGTACGACTCCCTTTGAGGGAGATGTGATAGCCTACGAGCAGGAGGCATGGAAGCGTGCGCAGCTGCTGCCAAGCATACCCGGCACCTGTATGAGTGCCCAGTTCTCCCACATCTTTGCGGGGGGCTATGCGGCAGGCTACTATAGTTATAAGTGGGCCGAGGTGCTCGATGCCGATGCTTTCTCGCTCTTCAAGCAGAAGGGCATCTTCAATCAGGAGGTGGCCGATTCGTTCCGTACGAATATCCTCTCGGCAGGTGGAACGGAACATCCGATGGTGCTGTACAAGCGCTTCCGAGGCCAGGAGCCTACCATCGACGCATTGCTAATCAGAAACGGAATAAAGAAAGAATGATGGATATCAGAAGGAGATTATTGAAGGGGTGGCTGCTGTGGATGTTCCTCTGTCCGCTGCTGGCCGGCTGTACGAACGATGACGACGTGATTGCCATCTTTACAGGGAAAAGCTGGAAGCTGACCTATATAGCAGCTGAGGGTACCAACAAGCAGTACGACTTTTGGGGTGGCAACGAAACGGCTTTCCAGAACAGTATGGAGGCTTTGAAGAATACGGCCAATTTCGTGATTGGTTTTGAAGGAAATGATTTGGATGGGGTGGCCGGAGGAACCTTCTCGGGACGCGGCATCCTCTATACCTTCGACGGCACATGGAATGCCGACGGAGAGAGCAACGCGCTGTCGCTCTCGTTGAAGGATGCTTCTACAGAGAGGGATGTGCTGGCATCGGCCTTCATGCAGGGACTTCGCAATGCCTACCGCTATAGTGGCGACTCCCAAAACCTATACATATATTATAAAGAGGGACAGACGGTCAAGTTCATGGCCTTCCGGCCCCAATAAAACAGTAAAATCATGGACGACTCTGCAAAAGCCAAGCAAGAGGCGCTGGACCGGCGCTACATACGGATGGCAAACATTTGGGCCGAGAACTCGTACTGCAAGCGGCGTCAGGTGGGTGCCCTTATCGTGAAGGACAAGATGATTATCTCTGACGGTTACAACGGCACTCCCTCAGGATTTGAGAACGTGTGCGAAGACGAACACAACCTGACCAAACCCTATGTGCTTCATGCCGAGGCTAATGCCATCACCAAGATTGCCCGCTCCAACAACAGCAGTGACGGGGCCACCATGTACGTCACAGCCTCGCCCTGCATTGAATGTGCCAAACTGATTATTCAGGCGGGCATCAAGCGGGTGGTCTACTCGGAAAAATACCGTCTGGAAGATGGCATCGAGCTGTTGGAACGCGCCGGCATTGAGGTGGTATATACGTCAATGGAGAAATGAAAGATATAAACGGATAATAATAGTATTAGAGAAAGAGATTAGAAGACAATGGGTACGAAAAGCAGTTCTCGTTTTGTTCCGCTCATCATCGCGGTCAGTGTGGTGGTGGGCATCCTTATCGGGACATTCTATGCCAAGCATTACGGTGGCAACCGATTGGGAATCATCAATGGCTCGTCAAACAAGCTGAATGCGCTGTTGAGGGTCATTGACGATCAGTATGTGGATACAGTCAATATGGCCGACCTGGTGGAGAAGGCGATGCCGCAGATACTGGCTGAACTGGATCCGCACTCCACCTACATCCCTGCACAGAGGCTGGAGGAGGTGAACTCCGAACTGGAAGGCAGCTTCAGTGGCATCGGCATCCAATTCACCATTCAGGACGATACCATTCATGTGAACAGTGTCATTCAGGGTGGTCCCTCTGAAAAGGTCGGGCTGATGGCGGGCGACCGCATCGTGCTGGTGGATGACAGCCTGTTCGTAGGAAAAGGATTGAGCAACGAGAAGGCCATGCGCACACTGAAAGGCCCCAAGGGCACGCAGGTGAAGATATCCGTCAAGCGCCCCACCGAGAAGGAGCTGCTCGACTTTACCATCACGCGCGGTGACATCCCGCAGAACACCATTGATGCAGCCTATATGCTGACCGATGATTTCGGTTACATCCAGATCAGCAAGTTCGGCCGCACCACGCACATCGAACTGCTGAATGCCATCGCACAGCTCAGCCACGAGCGTTGCAAGGGCTTGATTATCGACCTGCGCGATAATACCGGCGGCTACATGGAGGCGGCTATCCGCATGGTGAACGAGTTCTTGCCCGAAGGCAAACTGATAGTCTATACCGAGGGACGCAAATACCCCCGGATGGAGGAGTATGCCAACGGTACGGGCAGCTGCCAGAAACTGCCCTTGGTCGTGCTGGTGAACGAAGCCTCTGCTTCGGCCAGCGAAATCTTTGCCGGCTCTATCCAGGACAATGACCGGGGCACCATCGTCGGTCGCCGTTCGTTCGGCAAGGGATTGGTTCAGCAACCCATTGACTTCAGCGACGGGTCGGCCATCCGTCTCACCATCGCCCGCTACTATACCCCCTCGGGCCGTTGCATCCAACGTCCGTATGAGAGTGGTAAGGACAGCCGGTACGAAATGGATTGGATTAACCGCTACGAGCATGGCGAATTCTTCTCGAAGGACAGCATCAAGCTGAACGAAGAGGAACGATATGCCACCGCCTTGGGCCGTCCCGTCTATGGTGGGGGTGGCATCATGCCCGATGTCTTCGTGCCGCAGGACACCACAGGCATCACCTCGTACCTGATAGAAGCCAGCAACAAGGGGCTGATTCGTCAGTTCTGTTTCCACTACACCGACCAGAACCGCAAGACATTAGAGAAGTATGAAAACGAAGAGGCCTTGATGAAGTACCTGCTCCGTCAGGGCATTGTAGAGCAGTTTATCCGTTTTGCCGAGCAAAAGGGGCTGAAACGCCGCAACCTGTTGATTCATAAGTCGTACAAGCTGCTCGAACGGAATGTATATGGAAGCATCATCTATAATATGCAGGGCATGGAGGCCTATATCCGCTATATCAATCAGAGTGATGCTACGGTAATCAAGGCATTGGAGATTCTGGAGAAGGGCGAAGCCTTCCCCACAGCCCCCGAGATGGTGGAGAATGATGACAATGAAGACAATGGAAAACAAAAAAGAACTGCGCAAGCGGATCTCTTTACTGAAGACCCGGTATCGTGCTACCGGCTTGCGTCAGTCAGACTCTGCTAAGATTCTGGCCGCCCTCGAAGCCCATCCGACTTTCAGGGCGGCTGCTACTGTATTGCTCTATCACTCGCTGCCCGATGAGGTAGACACACACCGCTTTGTGGAGAAGTGGAGTGCACAGAAGCGCGTGCTGCTGCCTCAGGTGGTAGGCGATGACCTCTGTCTGCGCTGCTACACTTCTGCCGCCGACATGGCAGTGGGTGCCTATGGCATCTTGGAGCCTGTAGGCGAGCTCTTTACCGACTATGACGCCATTTCGCTGGTCGTAGTGCCCGGTGTGGCATTCGATGCAGCTGGCAACCGCCTGGGGCGTGGCAAGGGATACTATGACCGCCTGCTGCCTCGCCTCACCGCGGCCTACAAGATAGGCATCTGTTTCCCGTTCCAGCTGGTCGACTGTGTGCCGGCTGAACCGTTTGACATCCGTATGGACGAAATCATATCGCAATGAAAACAAATTATCATACGCATACCACCCGCTGCCAACATGCGTATGGCACCGACGAAGAGTATGTGCTCAGTGCCCTGAAGGGTGGTTATCAACTGCTTGGCTTTTCCGACCACGCGCCCTGGAAGTATCGCTCCGATTATCTGTCGGGCATCCGTATGCAACCCGAGGAACTGCCGGGCTATGTGCAGAGCCTGCAACAGCTCCGCACCAAGTATCAGGCACAGATAGCCTTGAAAATCGGATTGGAATGTGAGTATTTCCCCGACTACATGTATTGGATGAAGGAGCAGATCAAGGAGTATCGGCTCGATTTCGTGATTTTCGGCAATCACTTCTATCATACAGACGAGAAATTCCCCTATTTCGGGCGTCACACGGATAGCCGCGACATGCTGGATCTGTATGAGGAGAGTGCCATTGAGGGCATTGAGAGCGGACTCTTCAGCTGCCTGGCTCATCCAGACCTTTTTATGCGCTCCTATCCCGGTTGGGACCATCATTGCAGCAACGTCAGTCGGCATATCTGCCGGGCGGCGGCACGCCACGGTCTTCCGTTGGAGTACAACATCGGTCGATGGATTCTGGGAGAGACGGGCGACAGAGCCACCTATCCCGCCCCGCAGTTCTGGCACATCGCAGCCAACGAGGGATGTACGGCCATTATCGGTCTGGATGCCCATGACAATCTGGACCTGGAGACGTCCGGACTATACGAAGAGGCGGTCCGCCAGTTGCGCGAACTGAAGATTCCCCGCATAGAGACGCTCCCTCCGCTCTCTATCTGAAGATGATGTTGGTGATGACCTGTGCCCCCACGTGGCGGTTCAGGTTGCGTACCAGCAGGTCGCGTCCCATCATCAGTTCTTGCCGTAGGGCTGCCGAACTCAGGTGGACATACAGCGTCTGGTTGCGGATGGATAGTTCGCGGGTGTACGAGGCAATGGTAGGCCCCAGCACTTCGGGCCAGGCACGCAGGAGCCGTTGCTCGTTCAGAGGGGCTTCTAAGCTCTCTTGCCGCAGGTAGGTGCGTATCAGGTTGCCGATTGGTTCGGCATTGTTGCGTTTCATGCCTCTTCCTCCTTCTCCGAAATGTTGCCGTGCTCTACCTGGAACATACGGTAGTCGCCCCCTATCTTGTGCAGGATGCTGTCCAGATGCTCCCGGTTCGTGTCGGTGATGAAGATCTGTCCGAAGCCGTCTCCACCCACCAGCTTGATAATCTGCTCTACGCGCGATGCGTCCAGCTTGTCGAAGATGTCGTCCAGCAGTAGTAGGGGTGCCGTACGTCCCGTCCGTTTCAGAAAGTCGAACTGGGCCAGTTTCAAGGCAACCAGATAGGTCTTGTTCTGTCCTTGCGACCCCTCGCGCTTGATGGGGAACCCGCCCAACATCATGTTCAGGTCGTCCTTGTGAATGCCGTGCAGAGAGTAGCCCATTATCTGGTCGCGTACACGGCTGTCGCGAATCACCTCCAGCAGCGATGCGTTGCGGGCGTGCGAGTCATACGATAGCTCCACCTGCTCCTTGTCCTGCGATATGAACGAGTAGAACGACTGGAAGATGGGGATGAATTCCTGTACGAAGGCCTCCCGCTTGCGGAATACCACCTCGCCCGTCTGTGCCATCATCTCTTCCCAGATGGTGAACAGCTCCTCGTCCACCGGCACTTCACTTTTCAGCAGACTGTTGCGTTGCAGCAGGGCTTTGTTGTATCGTATCAGCGCATCCAGATACTCCTTGTCGTATTGCGAAATCACCACATCCATGAATCGCCTCCGCTCCTCACTGCCGCCGCTAATCAGTTCGTTGTCGGCGGGAGACACCATGACCAGTGGCAGGAAGCCGATGTGGTCCGACAGCCGGGTGTACTCCTTCTTGTTCCGTTTGAACTGCTTCTTCTGCCTCCGCTTCATGCCGCAGTAAATCTCTTCGGGTGTGCCGTCCTGCTCTTCGTAGAACCCCTGTATGACGAAGAAGTCCGCCTCGTGACGGATGTTCTGTGAGTCGATGGGGTTTCCTGCGCTTTTGCAGAAGGATAAAAAGTAGATGGCGTCCAGCAGATTGGTCTTCCCCATTCCGTTCTGTCCGAAGAAGCAGTTCAGCTTGGGTGAGAACGAAAGTTCTGCCTGTTCCAGGTTCTTATAATTGAGTATGGATATACGTTTCAATATCATAGAGGGGTCTGTTCTTTTACATTGGCAGCGCAAAAATAGGAAGAATTTCGTGGTTTTCTGATACAAAACAAAAAAAGATGCCGCGAAATTTCGTAGGTAGCCATAAAAAAGTTACTTTTGCGGGTCAAAATGGCTATTATACGAATAATAACAAAAAGAATATATAAAAATGGCAGAACAGAAAAAGACAAATGAAGCCTTGAACATGGAAGAAGCACTGACCCAGTCGGAAGCATTCCTCATCAAGAACAAAAAGACAATCATCGGTGGCCTGTTGGCTGTAATCATCGTGGTGGCCGGTGTAGTGATGTACAAGAATCTCTATGCAGAACCTCGTGAAGAGAAGGCACAGACCGCCCTGTTCAAAGGACAGGAGTATTTCGAAGCCGATGCTTATGCAGAGGCACTGAACGGTGACAGCCTTGGCTATGTAGGCTTCGCCAAGATTGCCGACCAATATAGCGGTACGAAGGCTGCCAATCTGGCAAAAGCCTATATGGGCATCTGCTACAAGAATCTGGGCAAGTATGAAGAGGCCGTAAAGGCACTGGATGCTTTCAACGGCAACGATCAGATGGTGGCTCCCGCGCTGAAGGGTGCTGTGGGTAACTGCTACGCCGAGCTGGGCCAGCTGGACAAGGCTGCTTCCGCTTTGCTGAAGGCTGCCGACCAGGCTGACAACAACACGCTGAGCCCCATCTTCCTGGTGCAGGCCGGTGAGATTCTGGTTAAGCAGGGTAAGTTCGACGATGCCATCAAGGCCTATACAACGGTGAAGGAGAAGTATTTCCGCTCTTATCAGGCCATGGATATCGACAAGTACATTGAACAAGCTAAAATGATGAAAAAATAATATCCCTGACAGATAGTTGTAAAGGCACGGAT
The DNA here is from genome assembly GCA_051875915.1 of Bacteroides sp. Taxonomy (GTDB): domain Bacteria; phylum Bacteroidota; class Bacteroidia; order Bacteroidales; family Bacteroidaceae; genus Bacteroides. The sequence continues at coordinate 11,661 of JBJEHI010000008.1, read as the reverse complement.
TACACGGAATGACCACACGGAATGATGCACATAAGCGACCCCGTGGATGTCGTGTAGCCCGTGCCTTTCTCTTTTATTTTCCTTTCAAACCTTAATATACATTATGGCAACAGCTTATCATAACCTGTCTGATTACGACTTCAACTCCGTGCCTAATGCAGAGGAGATGAAGTTCGGCATAGTAGTGTCCGAGTGGAACTACAACATTACCGGTTCCCTCCTGAAGGGGGCAGTCGAAACCCTGAAGAAGCATGGCGCACGCGATGAAAACATCATGGTACGTACCGTTCCCGGCAGTTTTGAACTTACCTTTGGTGCCAACCAACTGATAGAATACAGCGAAGTCGATGCCGTCATCGCCTTGGGCTGCGTAGTTCGTGGCGATACGCCGCATTTCGACTATGTTTGTATGGGTGCCACGCAAGGTATCGCCCAGTTGAATGCAAGTGGCGATGTACCAGTGATTTACGGACTGATTACAACCAATACCATGGAGCAGGCCGAGGAGCGTGCGGGCGGAAAATTGGGCAACAAAGGAGACGAATGTGCAATTACTGCAATAAAAATGGTGGATTTCGCTTGGAGTTTCCAAAAATAGTCGTATCTTTGCACCGCAATTGAGAAACAAAGGTGGTCAACATCGGCGTGGACAATGGCAAGGGCAAATACCAGAGTGGCCAAATGGGGCAGACTGTAAATCTGCTGGCTTACGCCTTCGGTGGTTCGAATCCATCTTTGCCCACACAAGTTTGCGGAAGTAGCTCAGTTGATAGAGCATTAGCCTTCCAAGCTGAGGGTCGCGGGTTTGAGTCCCGTCTTCCGCTCTCAAGAGAATCAGATAGTTGTCGAAAGACTTCTATCTGATTTTTCTTTTTGTCAGGATGCAGATTCTGCACGAAACTTACCGTTATGTTTGTAGGTACGTAAATAAGTACATATATTTGCATTGCAAATAAGAAGATTTATGAGAACAGCCAATTACACAGATCTAAGAGCTAATCTAAAAGGTTATATTGACGCGGTTATTGACGATTGTGATACGGTGCTTATCAGTCGCGGTAATGGTACGGGAGTCGTAATGATTTCTTTGGAAGAATACAATTCCTTGAAGGAGACTGAATATATTATGTCTTCCGAACAGACCATGAATGATATTCGTAAGGGAGAAGAAGATTTAAAGGCAGGCAGAGGGTTGGAGGTCAATTTAGATGAACTATGAAACTGATATTTACTCCTATTGCACAAGAACATTGGGAATACTGGAAAAAGAATGACCCTGACATAGCCAAACGCATTAAGAGATTGCTCGCCGATATATTGGAACATCCTTACACTGGCATAGGCAAACCTGAACCTCTCAAGTATGAACTGGCAGGTAAATGGTCAAGGCGAATCAATTCAGAGCATAGACTCATTTATTCTGTACATAATGATATGATAGCGATTTACATATTTTCTATGAAATATCACTATTCCAAGAAGTAACTACATTATCTCGTCTTATTCAGGGCCACGCCGACATTATTTGAAAATCTTCCGGCGGTTGAGGGCTGCCCAGTACTTCTGTGCGTTGCGCTGGTGTTCGGCCAGCGTAGCGGCAAAGTTGTGGGTGCCGGAGAAGTCCTCCTTGGCGCACATATACAGATAGTTATGCTTGGCGTGGTTCAGTACGGCATCTATTCCTTCAATGGTAGGGATGCGAATGGGGCCGGGAGGCAGTCCCTGCCGGCGATAGGTGTTGTAGGGCGACTCCACCTCCAGGTGGGTATGGGTGATGCGGCGCAGCGTGAAGTCCTGTAGCGCGAACTTCACCGTCGGGTCTGCCTGCAGCGGCATACCGATGCGCAGTCTGTTCAGGTACAGGCCGGCCACCATCGGCTTTTCGGCGGCATTGTTGGTTTCCTCTTCTACGATGGAGGCTAAGGTGGCCACCTCGTTGGGGGTCAGTCCTATCGCTTGCGCCTTCTCTCGGCGTTCCTGTTTCCAGAACCTGTCATGCTCCTTTTGCAGACGCGCCAGCAGGTCGGCTGCGCTGACATCCCAATATACCTGATACGTATTGGGGATGAAGAGGCAGGGCAGTGTTTCGAGGCTGTAGCCGTTTGTGGCAAGGAAGGTAGAGTCGAACAGCTGGGTAGCCACCTCTACGGAGTCAATCATCAGCTGTCGCTCGATGTTCCGTGCCATCCTCTCTACGGTACGTACGCTCCCGATGGTCAGGTTCACCGGCTCCTGATAGCCCCGATAGAGCCGGCTGAACACGTGGTAGGCATTCTCCCGGGGCAGGATGGCGTATCGGCCCGTATGGATGTGCTGCGGATAGTGGCGGTAGGCCGACAGCCACCGCAGGCCTTCCATCCGCCGGGGTGATGCGTGGAGTGCGAGCTTGTGATAGACCGAGTCGGCCGTGTCGTCACGGTCGATGTAGATGTATGCCTTGCGGGTGGGGTAGAACTGGGGTGCGAAGAGCAGGTAGTAGCCCACACCGGCTACCGACAGGCCGGCAATCAGCAGGAGGACTGCCGTGCCGAGGATCAGTTGGGTTCTCTTTTTCATAATCGTATCGTTGCGGGGGAGGATGCAGCCTGGGTTGGAATGCTGCGCTTCCGCGAGGTCTGCATCCGCCTTCTTCGTTGCAAATATACATCATTTGCCTCTATCACGGTAATGTTTCCTCCACTTTCGTTAAATTTCCGTTGGCATCGTCCTGTGCCGCAGTCTGGGCTTGTGCCGTCATCGAGAGCAGGAGCATCAGGAGCAGGCTCATCCACAGGCGTCGGAAGTCCTGCGATCCGTGATTGAAAGTTAGGTTTACAGCATTCATACGTCTTGTCTTTGAAAGGGTGAATGAAATGGGTGGGTAGGGAAGCAGCCTTCCCGCTGCCCGTGAGTGGCGGGAGAGGCTGCTTGCAAGTCGGCAGGGTCAGACCGCCATGGCCTTGACCCCGAGAACGCTGCCTACGGCAGCCGCTACGGTGACGATAATCTTCAGTATCGTCTTCCAGGTCTCTTTGTCAATCTTCATCTTGTTTTCAATTTAAAGTTAGGTGTAATGAGATACGTAAGGTACCGTGTCACAGTTCGGTAGCCACGTCGAAGCAGGGGCATTGCTTCAGCCATTCGTTTGGCTCTACGATGCCGTTGCCGTCTCTGTCGGGGCTGAGGTCCCGGTGTCCGCAGATGCGGATGCGGTGTCCCAGGCGTTGCAGCAACTGGTGTACCAGCAGACGCAGTGCGGTGCGTTGTTCGGGCGTGCGGGTGTCGGCCGGTTGCCCGGTCTCGTCCAGTCCGCCTTCGTAGGCGATGCCTATGGAGTACCGGTTGTGCCCCAGGCAGTGTGCTCCGGCCTGTTCCAGCGGTCGGGTACGGTGTACGGTGCCGTCGCGTCGCACGTAGTAGTGGTATCCGATGCCGTGAAATCCGCGTCGGATGTGTTCGGCATGAAGTGCCTCCGGTGTGAAGGGCTGGTTGCACCGCGTGGCGGTGCAATGCAGAATGATGTGGTCAATACGTCGTTTCATACGGATTCAATTAATAATTTAAAATTTAAAGTTTAAAGTGGTGTTTGTCATCGCGAACGGTATTCAGGGCGGAAAATGTTCCGCCCCTACTGGTAGCTCGTAGCTCGTAACTCGTAGCTAATCACCCTAACGGATTGTCATCGGTATTGCCGTCGCTGCCGCTGCCTCCGCTACTGCCTCCGTTGCCGCTGTCGTCATCGCTGCCGCTGTCGGCAGGCAGGTCCCCGGGATTCATCTTCAGCCGCTTCAGCTGCGTCTCTAAGTCGACGAACTCGATGCGGTCCTCCAGACGGGTAGTCGCACTGTTCAGGCTGGGACGTATCTCGCTGGAGGCGCGGAAGGTGATGCGTACCGACTTGATCTTGTCCGCCATGCACTCCTCCTTAGTCAGCGAGCCCTCCGTGGTGGCGGCCAGCCCGAACACACCGAATCCTTCGATATTCACCGAGTGGCCGTTGTACAGCTCGTTGCGCATGGCCCTCACGAAGTTGGTCAGCACGCTCTTGATGTCGCCGTACGACAGCGAGCTCATATCCGTCATCTCCACCGCCAGTGTGTCTAAGGTGGCCGATTTGCCCCATACAATCAGTTGGGGATAGTACTTTCCCGCATCGTCCTTCACCTGCGGGTTCTTGCGCAGTTGCTTTTTGAATGTTACAGACATAATAGATTGGTTTTTAGTGTTTCAGAGGAGGCAATGCGCACTCCTCTGCGGTGCGTCGGCAGGGGGAAGCCGGCTTTCCTCCCTCCCGACATTGCAAAGGTCGTGAAAAGTCAGAAAATGCGCAGGTGCATGGGTGTGCAGCGGGGTGATATGAGGATTATAGAAGTCTAAATCGGTTATGTGGCAGATACTTTTCGTCCAAAAACGTTGTGCTTTTGAAATAAAAAAGTATCTTTGGCCTGTCATTACTAATCATCGAAAAACACATGAAACATAAACTTGCTCCTCAGAAAAAAGAGAAACGCTTTTTCTCGTTCGTCCACGAGATGCCCTCCGGACGGAGAGGAACCTTCCGATTTGCGGAGAAGGTAAAGGCGTGGCACCCGAATGGTGCTGAAGGCTCTGCCGTTGATTTGAGCCGATGCAAAGTGGCCGATTGGGTGCCGGTGGCTACGACCCGATTCGGCAAACATTCAGGACTGGGACTCGGAAGACCGAAGGCTCCTGACGATTCCTGCCGGAAGAAACGGAAGCGGGATGCCTACGCTTCGGGTGGCGGAGGTGGTGACGACGGAGGGGATGGTATGATGCCCCGCATCCCTACCACACCCAAAGACCTCATAGATATGTGTCGGGTGCGCTCTATCGTGTATCGTATCGAGGAGACCCGGAACGTCTACTCTGCACGCATCATACGCGAGATGAAACGGGTGGCAGCGGCCTTGCAACGCATGATAGAGGAGTATGAAATGCGTCAGATGGGGCGGTAGTACGGCCTGCGGCTGGGTGAAATCGTTGATAGATTAAAATATCTTAAAACTTCTGTTGGCAGAAAGTGACGCTTTAGCTGCTTTTCATATATCTGTATATCAGGTGAATAGGTGTACAAAGTGTGTCGGGCGGATGTCGTATGTTTGCAGAGACCGAAGGCAATAGGGCCTTCGGTGAACCTGAAAAATCCTGTAGATATGAAAACGACAGATTCTTTATCGAACCATGCTTTGTCGCCTTCGGGAGGAGCGGGCTATCTTTTTTCCGAATTCCATAGCGTACAGAGCAAATGCAGCGTGAACATCACGTTGACGCAGTTTCTGGACAAGTTGACCTCCGACACCTTCCGTCCTGTGATTGAACGGTTGCGCTTCCTCCGCTCGCAGGCGGGGCAGGAGGCCGAGATGGCCCGGCTGAAGGAGCAGTTGCCCTGCGTCACCCCCTCGGCCTGCTGTCAGGGAGGCCATAAGGCCGTTCATGTGAAACAGTTGAGCGGACTGCTCTGCATCGATCTGGACCATACTGACGGACGGACGACGGAGGTGAAACAGACAGCCTCTCGCCTGCCTTGGGTGGTGCTGGCCTTCGTCAGCCCCTCGGGATGCGGTGTCAAGCTGTTCGTCAGCATCCGTACGGAAGATGCCAAACGCTATGGCTGGGAACGCCTGTATGCCGCAGTGGGCCGTGCTGTCAGCCAGCACGTAGGCCATGCGTACGACAGCCAGTGCAAGGACCTGACCCATTGCTGCTTCTACAGCTGGGATCCGGAGCCCTGCTATCGTCCCGAAGCCGAACCTTTCGTGCCGGACGAGGAAGAGATGCACCGTTCGCCGGCTCCGTTGCAGACGGCAGCCCCCGAAGAAGGGGGACGGATGGATGAATGGAGGCGGCTGGTCCGCTTTCTGCGTCAATTCAACCGGCAACATCCGTTCGTGCGTGGGATGCGCAACGAGGTGTGCCTGACGTTAGGCCGCTCGCTTAGATGTAATTACTTTTCGCAAAAAGAGACCGATGAGGCCATCCAACTCTATGCCCGCAGGTTTGCCGAACCCGACTTTACGGAAAAAGATGTCAGAAGTCGTGTTCTCGCTGGTTATCAATACGTTATCGAAAATGAGAAGGCTGCTGTACCACGGGGTAGGGTTCACGAAGGTTCAGGGTTCACCCCTAACCCCTCCGAGACGAAACCGGATGCCGATGATCAGGCCAATGTGTTAAATAAAAATGATGAATTACGAGCCACTGCTCCCTGCATCCCCGATGAGGTATATGACGGGCTGCCGCTTCTGCTGCAGTGTGCCACCCGGCCGGGCAGCAACCGGCGCGACCGCGACATCCTGCTGCTGGGCAGCCTGGCCGCCTGCAGTGCCCTTTTCCCCAACGTCCGCTTCTACTACAAGGACAAGCTGTATGCCCCCAACTTCTATCTGGCCATCGTGGCGGCTGCAGGTTCCGGAAAGGGTATGCTGGCTTTCACCCATTCGCTGCTGGACCGTACCGACGACTACTATGCCCGGCAGAGGGCCGAACAGAAGCGCAAGCAGGCTGCCGCCGTCCGCCTGTGGGAGCAGGAGCAGCAAAAGGCACGACAGGAGAAGCGCGATCCCGACGTCTCCCTGCAGCCCGAGGAGCAGCCGCTGCAGTATTTCAAGATTCCCGTCACTACCAGCAAGAGTTTCCTGATAGACAGTCTGGCACATGCCGGCCAGACCGGATGTGTGATGGCATCGACGGAAATCATCACGTTGATTTCTGCCCTGCGGCAGGACTATGGCTCGTATGACGACATCCTGCTGAAGACCTTTCAGCACGAAGAGGTGTCGTCGGCCTACAAGACCGACGGTCTGCACATTGCCCGCTATCCCCGACTGACCCTGTCGCTGTCGGGTACGCACGAGCAGTTTGCCGGACTCTATAAGTCGCTGGAGTCGGGACTGTACAGCCGTTTTGCCTTCTACACCCGTCCGCAAGAGGTGAACTTCCTCAACTGCAGCCCCGAGGCACAGAACGGCGACCTGGCAGCTCTCTTCGACACGTTGGGCAACGACCTGCTGCAGATGCACTGCACCCTGCTGCAGTCGCCTACGCTGGTCTGCTTCACTGCCTCCCAATGGGCGTTTCATGCAGCGCACTTCGACACGTTGCTGAAGCGTACCGCCACCGAGGGGCGCGAATCGGGTGTGGGCATCGTGTTGCGCCACGGCTTGCTCTGTATGCGTCTGGCCGCCCTGCTCACCCTCTTCCGCAAGTGGGAGGACTATCGCTACGCCAAAGAGTACAACTGCTGCGACACTGACTTTCATGCCGCCTTCACCATCGCCACCACGCTGCTGGAGCATAGCCTGCTGTTGAGTACTTCGCTGCCCGATAGCCGTGTGGCACCTGCACCGATGTACAATTATCATCGGCTGGAGGAGGTGACCAAACTGTTGCCAGCCCGTTTTACATATACAGAATTCTTGACATCGTCCGTCGGGTTCGGAATGTCCGAATCCACGGCAAAACGGCTTTTGAAAAATGCGTTGAAATACAAACTGATTGAAAAACAGGAAGATAAATATACTATACCTGCCGATGCCCCACTGGGGAAGGGGTTAGGGGTGAACCCTGAACCTAAGTGAACCCTGCAAAAAGAAAAATGTATACAACAATCCTCTAAAAACTGATGCGATATGACAACTGAAAAAAACAAAACCGCCCAGGATGCTGCATCCTCCCTTGCGTGCGATAGCTCTGAAACGCCCTTCTGCATCCGTCCTTACCTGAAGGTGGAGCTGGCCCGGCTCTATTCGCCCGGCCTGTCAGACCACTCGGCCATGACCAAGCTGAACGGTTGGATCCGCCGCAACCCCGAACTGCACCGGCTGATGTACAGCGGCAGGGAGGGGAAGCGTGACACCTACTTCTCTACCCGCCAGGTACGGCTGCTGGTGCACTATCTGAGCGAGCCCTGAATCTGCCGGTAAGGAAGTTTAGAACCGTTGCATAAACAGTTTTAAACTTCCTTGCCAAAGGTTTTAAAGTAATGCTCCGTTTCTTTTAATCTTTTTCCGGGATACTGCGTCGGATTGCTGTTTTGCAGTCTCTCAAATTATTTCCCATGATTTCTTGCCGATATCGGCAAGAGTAGCTATATTTACACTTGATTTATGAATTTAAACTTGCCGATAAAAGGTTTCATCGTGACTAATAAGGTATGTACGCTGTTTTACATAACAATCAAGTATTGTCTGCTCGGAAGACATTTTATGAATGATTGTCTTGATGACGTTAGCGATAGATTTTTGTTCATTCATATTGGGGATGCGATGAATAGTGTTGAAATAGTCAACCACGGAAATGTTTAGTAATCCATGGTTTCTTGCTCCTTCTACAGATATATCCATAATTTCACGATGCCATTATCATTCAGATGTACTTTTTGCCAATCTGTATAGAAGCCTCGTATACGTTTTCTTGGATCAGATTGTTTGGGACTACAAAACATCGCATCACTAATGTGCGTCCATTACCGATGTTCAATCCTTAATTAAGGGGATTGTCGATTCTACAATTCTGAAAAAACAACAAAATGAGACAATGCATAATGTATGTTCAATAAGTGAGCAAATCAAAGCAGAACCAAATATAAACAAAATATTGACAGTGCGCTTACATGGAAACGGTGTGCACCAAAGTTCAGTTGAGAATTTAGAATTGGGCGCAACGCAATATTATTATAGAAAAGCTGGACAATTGATTTATGGCAAACAAAATTTCCATAATGGTGCTATTGGAATACAGCAGAAACAATACTTGCTCCGTCAGATGTTTATATAAACACTTGACGGAGCAGACCGCTAAATTATTCCGAAATCTTTCAATTGCTTTCTGCTGACAGTTGGACTCTCTTTCACTGTGTCTGTGATAAGTTTCATCAGCTCTGCATCAGAGATTTCTCCTCTATATGTATCCTTGCTAAACTTTGTCCTTTTGGCAATAATAATTTTTGAGCAGTTCACAAATGAATTGTGTTGCAGGAAAGGACATTGTTTGACGGTTATGGGTAATTGATAATCAGTTACTATTGGTGGTAAATTGTAGTTAATCTTAGAGTTTATTACCAACCCTCCTATCACATTACCTTCATTATCAAACCCGAGAACAATGAAGAATTTATTGCGTACTGCATCACCATTCTTAGGTGTAATACCATTAGTTTGGTCAAGATTCAATAAATGGACATCACCTATATTGATATTTGACCGTAAAAGTTCATTTGATGCATTCCCAAGCAAATCACCAATATTCGTCATGACAAAGCTGCTTCTATGGCAAGGTTTTCCTTTATGTAGTCTATCATATCGTCAGAAGCCATTGCGTCTTTGGCCATGCCAAGAATATCCATAACTTTGCGACCCTGCGACTGATAGGCACGACTCCACTCTTTGCTATGCGACTTTGCACGCAAATCACTATAAGAAAGATTTGCATTCTCTGAGATAGAGTCGTTTAACACTTCAATGTCAGCCTTTGACAGATAGTCCAAATCCGCATTACACTTTGCTTCCAACATATAATAAGCGTCATCAGCACCTTTTGACACATTCTTTTCAAGCATATCCTGCAACTCTTTATCGCAATAGGTATCGCCTTTTATGCAATTATACAAGATGGATGGAACAGGACCATCTGGCAATGCACAGAATTCGTCAGCGACCATAGGAAAACCATATTTTGCCAAATGCGCTATATTAGCAAAATATAGAATCTTGAACACATGGTAATAGTCCAGCCCCTTAGTCTTGTTCAAGATGTATAGAACAATTTCTGTAAGTTTTTGCTTGTCAAACTGTGTCATCGCAATATATCTTTATTGTACAAAGTTAATTCATATTCGATATTTATATGATGTGTTGATGCCCTTTTAACTGAATTAGTACTGATATTTAACACATCATTAACAATTAATCGTGTCATATAAACATTTCATGGAGTAGATACTGTCTCTGTATTTTGTATCTCTCCAATAACTTTCTTGACAATGATAACTTCATTTCCATTGCGTGCAACAAACCTATTATTTTTGTTTGTTCTGATTTGTCGGGGATATATACATAGCAAGAAGATAGGTTGCTTGCGCTAATGGAAAAGACCTTTGTGCCTTGCGCTACTCGTCTAACTTGTTCGTGAAAATAAGACGTGTTGAACATGAAACCTTTGAATCCAGTAATAGTTAATCCCTTTACATCTCGACCATGTATAGTAACGTGAGTTCGATATAACAATCAAAACATCGTAAGCTGTCCGTCCTTGCAGAAACACACATCAATGGCAGGCTTCTTCTCAAAGAAACAGTAAGCTGCGATGGCGGAAAGTGCATTGGCGATGAAGTTGTTGAATGAGCGGTGTCTGGAATGCTCAATCTGGGCGATGTTCTTGAGTTCATCATTTACCGTTTCAATCAAGGCGCGTTTTCTCAGGAGGATCTTATCTGCAATACTCATCAAGGAGTTCTTCATGTTGTTCTTCACCTTGGTAACCAGCTGGATGCCATTGAGGAATAGGTTTTCGAAAAGAGCCTGCCCGATATATCCTTTGTCCGCACAGAGTTTTCCCTTGATGTTTTGCAGGAACCTTCCCCCTCTCAGCGGCTCCCTGTCATCCACATTACCTGGTGTGAACATGAAGTTGAGAATTTCCCCCTTGTCATTGATTATCAGATGGAGTTTGAATCCGAAGAACCATCCCATGGAACATTTGCCCCGTTCGGCAGGTCCCTCAAAGGTCTTGTGGATCAGTATCCGTTGGATGCGGCATACACGCAAGGGAGTCGAGTCCACAAAACTGATTCCGGTGCATGTACCCAGCAGGATCTGCTTGATAAAGATGGCCAAGGGAAGCAGCACCTCCTTTTCCAGTTCCACGAAACGGTTGTAGGATACCCGTCTGGGAAACAGGTGTGCCAGATGCTTGCAGACATATTCCTTGTAATAGTGCTTGAAACATCGGAAGCCCCCCGGAATGGAACAAGATCAGGATGACCATAATCTCCGCATCACTCATGCGGTTGGGCTTGTTACGATGCTTGTGTGAATGCTCTTCCAACATGTATTTTTCCTGTTGGGTTGCAAATTCTTTGCAAAAATCATCTGCCATACAATAAATTTCCGTAATTTTGGACTCTGTGAACATAGTGGTAATCGCTTAAATGTTATAATTAGTCACTATAAATAGAATGCTTTTATCGCTATGTTCCTATTTTTTAGACAAATATATTTTCGTTTATTTCGAACTCACGTAATATTACGCTTTACCTGTTCATTTAAGCGTTTTGTTTCGACCTTATACAGGAGAGATAAGTCCCTGTCAAGCATGACATGCTGCCCTCTGATTGTTCTAATCAGTGGCTGTATATCAACTGTTTCAGGCAACTGGTCGAAATTTGCGACTGGTTTACCTGCCTCTATCTCGTTATTACTTATATTATCTGCCATAGAAGTCATTCTTTATTTTTTTCGTCCTAACTTGATGTCACATATTGTGATTTCAAGAATCCGCATCAACGAAATTATCTGAAAGCGTTGCCTCTATATCTTCGATAGTAGGCAATTGGCTTTGTATATTCTCTGGCATAAGCTTTGACAGCTGATATTCAGAGATTCCTATAGGCCTTAATTCCGCAACAAAATTAATAATTATTTTTATAAGCACCTGAGCAACAAA
>JBJEHI010000007.1:0-6078 GCA_051875915.1 Bacteroides sp. | reverse complement strand
CTTCAGAGTCTCCTCGGTCTGAAGAAGAGCACGGCGGTAACACTGTTGCAGCAGTGGAGGCAAGCCGGTATGCTACTCAACCAAGGTACGAGCCGACAGCCCATCTATGTGCCTGCCCCCGGCTACTTCGGGCGGTGAAGAAGCATCCGCTCACCGACTTACCTCCTCAGGTAAGAAAAACAATGGTATTTTGCGAGATAACTTATATTAAATCACATTTTTCGCACGACATTCAACGCAATTCATCACATTTTTCGCACGAGTTTTCGTGAACAGACTCTATTACTCCACAATCATCACGAAACCGCCACCTACGTTCATCTCCACCTTACAAGGCTTGGAGGCAGAGACTTTAATCTGCTTCTTCACCAGTTTGGTGGGATAACGGTCGGCATCCTTGGCATCCATCCAAAGGGTGGCGGTGTGCATACCCTCACCCAGAAAACTCAAATCTAACTGCACCGTGCGGCGGGTGCTGTTGTTCATGCCGGCCACAAACCAACGGCCATCGGCTGCCTGCTTGGCCAGCTCGATGTGCTCGGCCGGATAGCCGTCGAGGAAGCGGGTGTCGCTCCACACGGTCTTCACCTCGCGCAGGAAGTCCATGCCCGGCTGTCCCAGGCAGCGGTCGGGGTGCTCGCAGAACACAGTGACGGGACTCTCGTAGATGACAAACTTGGCCAGCTCTTGGCAGCGAGTGTTCATAATCTCGGCAGGACGAATCAGTTTTTCGCCGGCAGCTTCCCAATCCTTCAGGAACTGCTCGCGAGTCACGTTGAGGAATCCACCCGGCGTGTAGTCCATCTGTCCGGCCAGCAGGCGGGTGAAGCAGAGGGTGATGTTGTGCTCGGGCGTGATGCGGGTAGAGAACTTGGAATACTCCTCGCCCAGCACGCCCTCGCGGGTCATCATGTTGGGGTAGGTACGGTCCACACCGTCGGGCTTGTAGGCTCCGTGGAAGTCTATCATCAGGTGATGGCGGGCCGCCTCAGCTATCATCTTGCGGTACCAGGTGGTGGCGTACTGGTTCTCGTGGTCCATGAAGTCTATCTTCACACCCTTCACGCCCCAACGTTCATAGAGCGGAAAGGCCTCGCGCCAGTGGTCCTGCTGCGTGATGTCGGAGCTGTGGATCCATACCCAGATGCCTACCCCCTTCTCTTTGGCGTAAGCAATGAGCTCGGGCACATTCATATAGTCCGCACATTGCAGCGGAACTGCTGACACATGGTTGTACTTGCCATACCATTTCCAATCCACCAGCATGTAGGGCCAGCCCTGTGCAGCCGCCATATCCACATACTTCTTGGCCTCGGGCAGGGTGACGGCATCCTCAATGCTCCACCAGGTGTCCCAAGCCGACATGCCGGGCTTCACCCACTCAGCGGCATCGGCTACTGCGCAGTCGGGATTGAGGCTGCGCACCACCTCGCTCTCGATGAAGCGTCCGGGATTCTCTGCCATCAGCACCACGCGCCAGCTGGAGGACTTGCGGTCGGCAAAGAGCACTTTGATTTCCGTCTCGTCGTCGTCGCCAAAGGGTGCCAGGCGCACGCCCAGCATCACGCGGCCTTGCTGTTCGGCCTGCTGCTCACGGCCGATGTAGAAGCCCGGCCACTCGTTCATATCGGCCTCCAGGATGGCCATGTAGCGCTGGCGGTTCACCTCTATCAGGTAGGGCAATCCCTTCACCAGGCTGTCGTTCTGCTGCACGATGGGGGTGGGCACGAACTCGCTCTCCTGGCTGGAGGAGTAAGGATGGCGGTACTGGCTCATCCAGGCCGTAGCCTCATTAGGCACGGCAAAGCCGGTCAGTTCCTTCTGTACCCGGCGGTAGTCGAAGCGACGCGCGCCATAGAGCGTATAGCGGAAGGCCACACCTTCGTCCATCACACGGAACTCCACATCCATCCGGCGGTAATCCTTGCCCTCCTCGCGCAGCGGCAAGCGCAGGTAGGTGTAGGGGATGCGCACATGGGCATGCTTGGCGGGCACCACGGGCGTCCACTCCTCCACCCTCTGCACGGCCTGCACCGGCTCCATCACGCGGAAGCCGCCGTCCATCGGTTTCTCCCGGACAAACTCAAATCCCATGGGTGAGGCGGCAATCATCGTCTCGCCCCGGTAGGTCACACTGTACGTCAGCTTCTCGGCATTGTTCACCGTCAGGACTACCTGTCCGTCGGGCGACACTGCCTTGTACTCTTCGGCTTGCAATGTCACGGCCACAGCCAGCGACATGGCAATCAAACCAATTTTCAGTTTCATATTGACACACTTTAGTTAAACAAAATAGCACAATACAAATCTCTACAGAATAGCATGCAAACACGCTACTCCTCCGTCTTCACAAACGAGACATTCTCCACATGAGGTCCCACATGGATCCGGGCCATATCACCCGTCTGATACCATTTGGGCTTGCCGGGCATGTCGTCATAAATCAGCGTTCCGTTGATTGTCAAGTTTTCAAAACGGATATTCTTCACCGTTCTCTCCTCATTGTAGCCCGCTATCTGGGAGACTTCGGCGTGGCTGCCCTGATAGGTAATGTTGCGGAAGAGTATGTTCTCGATACCCCGTCCGGGAGCGGCACAATACTTTTTGTTGTAGAAAATACGGATATTGACAAGCTGCCCTTGGCGGAAATCCTCCACCCGGATATTCTCGAAGTGGACGTTACGGATGAGGTTATTGTCGCCGGCATTGATGGCGAAGCAACCTTGATAATCCAATTGCTGTTCCTTGTGGTCCAGAATGTCGATATTCACGTAACGCAAATCTTCAATCGTATCCCCATGATCTGCATCTCCATGGATGCCTATCATGATGGGATGCGCCACATCTGCCCACAACGTGGAGTTCTGCATGGTGATGTCCTTGCAGCTGCCCCGATGCCCCAACCGGGTGGCATAGACGGTCGTACAGTCGTCCGAGTTGCGACAGAACACTCCGTCGAACAGCACGTGGCTGCTGGCAAACACATTCAGCCCATCGCCCCACCCGTATGAGCTGATGACCTTCACCCGACGGACGGATATGCTGTCCGATTCTCCGACAGGTACCTGAGTAGAAATGATGCCTTCTACCTCTACCCGCTTCGAGCGCTTGATGACAACGCCTGCTCCACGACCTTCCGGATGGATAATGCCTCGTCCACGGATGGATACGTCATGAGCGTCCGTCACATAGAGCGTTCCGAAGACACGTGCTCCACCTGCTATATAGACCGAAGTGCCGGAGGGAACGGACAACGAATCATTCGACAGACGATGTATGCCGGGGCCGAAATAAATCATATTCTTCGCCTTACGCGGCTTCTGGGGCTTGGATTCGTCTATCGGATTGGCAAACAGATGCAGATTATGGAAGATGTCGCCGTTCACCTCCACCGAAAGGTTGCGCGGACGGTCTAACTTGAATGTGATGGTATGGTCATCCTGCCGGGAATGGATGTCGTACGACAATGGCCGTATCTTATACGTATGAATAGGGGCTGCCCGATGTGCGACGGAAACCTCCACCTCACCGTCAAAATCAAAATATGCCAACGAGGCATTCTCTACATTGTGTCTGGCATCCGCCACACGGTCCACTTTCACCGCATAGGTGTCCAGTGTCTGCCACTCTCCTCCCGGCTGACGGACTTTCACCTCGAAATCATGTTTCAGTTCCACCCCTGCCGGTGCAGGATAGACTTCCAACTTACTCGCCACATCACTTTGCGCCACTCCACATAGGGGGAACAGCAACGTTACCATACATACAAACAGATTTTTCATAAACTCTTTTCGGATTATTGTTTTCTTAGCAATACGAACGACGAAGCCCGTCCACTCAATCCTTGAAGAGTTTTTCTTTGAAAAAATTGTTCCTGCACATAGTTTACTAATGCTGCATCCATACCTAAACCTTTAAATTTGCACTTTCTAAGGTGCAAATTTAAAGGTTTAACGAGTAACATGCAAGCAAGAGCACGTTTTCTTTATTCATGAAAACACTCATTTGATGACAATATGTTTGCCTATACGGCGTGTAGCATCGTAGTCGTGGAAGAAATCGGGACGAAGCTGAGCCGGATCACCAGTAAACCGGACATTCTCGAAAGTGACGTAATCAATCCCGTTGCCGGGAGCACGATTGTACTTGGCACCGAAGACAATGGCCATGCCTATGAGAGCCGTCGAATCAACACGCTCCACACGGATGTCGCGGAATGTGATGTCGCGAATCCAGTTCTTGTCGCCACAAGAGAAATTGAGCACGGAGTTGGTCTTGGCATAGAGCACATCACAATCCTCTATCAGCACATCGCGCAGCGTCTCTCCCTCATCCGAGCGGTCGTCGCCATGCGAACCGATATTCACCGGATGAGCCACATCGGCCCAGAGTGTGGCACGACGCACACAGATGCCCTCCGTACCACCCCAATACCACCACCGGTGATTGTAGAGCGCAATGCAATCGTCGCTATTGCGCAGAAAGACATCCTCAATCGTCACATTACGACAGCACATCAGGTCAATGCCGTCGCTCCAACTCATGGCAGAGAATGCCTTCAGATGACGGATGGTGATTTCCTCACTCTGTCCGCCATATACGGTGTAATGCTTGGGATTGAGTATGGTGGGACCATCAACAAGCACATTTTTCGAGAACGTAATCTCAATGCCACGCAAGGGATGGTCGATGATGCCACGCCCGATAATGCGTACATTCTCGGCATGGTCTACAATGAGCCGTGCTTTCACCACAGCTCCCGGAGCGAGATAGACCGTACAGTTGCTCGGTATCTTGATTTCCTCGCTCGGCAGATCCTTCGGCTTATGGACACCCGGTGCAAAGTAGATCAGACGAGCCTCCTTCACAAAGACATCCTGCGCATTCTCTCCTTGCCAGATGATTGTCTTCTCTGAGAAGTCCGGCTCCTCCGTGAAAAGCGGGTTGGCAAACAAGTGCAGGTTGTGCAGATGGTCGTCGTCAAACTCCACGCTGAGGTATTCCGGCTTCGTCAGACGCAGCTCGATGGTGGTGCCGTCAATGACAGTATAGTCTACCTTTTTAGAGTGCGGGCGTATTGCCACATTAGCATTCGTAACCTCCTTCCCATCCAAACGCTTCACCCTGACGCAGACTTCACCCTGCATATCAAACTCAGCATACGAGGCCTGCTGCCTTTTACGCAGATTGACATCGCAACGCAACGTCGGTACCGATTGCCAATGAGTGCTGCCTGCCGGACAGACACTCACCTCATAGTCGTTCATCCTTGCAGGTCCGTCCTTCTCCGGCAACGGATAAATTCTCACTTGCCCCATCATAGAGAGGCTGAGCAACACCATCATAGTGCCTAACATGATTCCTTTCATACTTCTATACTGTTTGTCATTATCAGATTCAAGTTTCGCACGTCTGTGATACGCGAAACTTGAATAACTTTATAATATACGTACGAGAATACGATTCCACTTAATCAAATGTGAAATTTACCGGTAGGCCGACTGAAAATCGAGCAGTGTGTGGCAGAGACCGAGTGACGTAGAATCCAAGGGAAGACAATCACCCCCCCCAAAAACTGAGGGTGGCCGGTAAAGGAACTCCTGACCGACACACCCTCATCGCATTTATAGAAAAAGATGCAACCGAACTTTTTCGAAACTATCTGCTCTAAAAATGGAAGATATATTCCAAACGATAATCACCTTCCCAATGACGATACTCCGTGTGAGGTAGTTCACCCCAACTGTTGTCACCGCCCACACCACGTTGCATAGTATCAATGACCACATGAGTAGTGCGACGGGGAAGTAAATCGATGGTGTGCTGCATTTTGCGCGTCAGTCCCGGATCAAGGTCTTCATCGCTATAATGTAAAGCCGTAAAACCCAACGGAGCACCAACAGCCTCAATACCCAACCGCTGTCCACTCTTTTCATGGGTCAGCGACAGCCAGCGCACATCGGCATGATACCCATTGAATTGAGGACGGATATAAGAGTAATGCAGCCCACTGACCGTATTATGCCTTAATTCCGCAACAAAATTAATAATTATTTTTATAAGCACCTGAGCAACAAA
>JBJEHI010000006.1:0-25115 GCA_051875915.1 Bacteroides sp. | reverse complement strand
TCAGTATGACAATGTGACGGGCATCCGCGATACGGTGGATTTTGTCAGCAGTATGCAGGTGATGCGCGAGATTACGGGGCGCAACCATGCCTATACCAACCTGGACCGCCGCTTCTTCGACCTCAAGGTGGAGGCTCTCATCAGGGCACAGATGCAGGGACAGCCTATTCTGGATAACCTGCATTGGACCAACCGTCTGCGTCACCTCTACCAACTGCCGTCCGACAGCATGTCCATCACGGGTCTCTCCATGCGCGACATCGGTAGCAATGTATCAGCGGAAGATGCCCGGGAGACCGACGTCAATCTTCAGACAACAGGCAACGGTAACTTCTTCTGGACTTTAGGACCCAGCGGCATGATGAACTACCTGTTGCTGAAGTTCGATGCCACTTCGCATACCTTGGCCATCATGTCGTTGCGCGAACAGTTTACCGGCATCAACAACCTGTTCGGCACCTCGGGCAGTTCGTTGCTGGCCGGATATTTTAGCTCGATACCGACCTGGGCGGCGGAGCAAGCCGAATTGGCAGCGAAGGTGCTGAAGGGCACACCGCTCTCCGACCTGCCTGTCACGGTCAGTCCCAAGGACTACTATCTGGACTGGAATGTGGCTTGCCGTTTCGGTCTTCCGCTGGAACGCATCCCTTCGCATTATCACATTGTCAATATCCCCATGAAGGCGCAGCGTCCCTTCCTTTATTGGACGTTGGTCGTTCTGATTTATGGCTCCATGCTGGCCATCGTCTGCATAGCCACCTACATGGCGGTCCGTTCTACCCGCCGAAGGATTGCGGCACTCAAACAGCTGCAGGAGAAGCAGGCTTCGTTGGAGATTGCCAGTGCCTTCACCCAGAGTTTCATCTGGCGTGCCGTTGACGAGACGGTGGAGCTTGACGACGCCTTCTGGAGTTTCCTCGGGCAGGAGAGCCGTCCTATTACACATGCCGTCTTCATCGAATGGATACATCCCGACTATCGCGAGAGTTACCGTCTGCAGGTAGCCGAGGCTCGCTCTTCCGAGGCCATCAACTTGCAGATGCTCTGCGACTTCAGCGGCAGGCAGGAGTATGGCTGGTGGGAGATGCGCGGACGGGGCGAGCGAATGTCCGACGGCAGTTACAAGATGTTCGGTCTGCTCTTCAATATCCGCGAGACCAAGCTGCGCGAACAGGAGCTGATAGAGGCTCGCAAACGGATGGAAGAGGCCGACCTGAAGGAGTCCTTCCTGGCCAATATGAGTCACGAGATACGTACGCCGCTCAATGCCATCGTGGGATTCAGCAACATCCTTTGTACGCCGGGCATGGAACTCACTGAAGAGGAGAAGGCTGAATTCATGGAGACCATCAACAAGAACAACGACATGCTGCTGAAGCTGGTGAACGACATTCTCGATATCTCGCGCATCGAATCGGGCTATCTGGAATTCTCGTTCGACCATACCTATGTGCAGACGTTGGTCGAGTCGGTCTATCAAAGTTACCTGGTGCAAGCTCCCAAGCATCTGCAATTCATCTACAAGCCGGGCGAGCGCAATCTGCCCGTCTTCATCGACCTGCTGCGTGCGCAACAAGTGTTGATGAATTTCCTGACCAATGCCGCCAAGTTTACTCCCAAAGGCAGCATCACGCTTGGCTGGAACCATCATCGGGAGAAGCACGAAGTAGAAATCTATGTGCAGGATACCGGCATCGGCTTGAGCAAGGACGACTGCATTCTGGTGTTCAACCGCTTCTTCAAGAAGAACGAGTTCAAGCAGGGTACGGGGTTGGGGCTCTCCATCTGCCGCGTCATAGCCGAACGTCTGCACGGACGCATCACGGTCGATTCGGAGTTGGATAAGGGAAGCCGTTTTTCCCTTTGGCTGAAGGTGATGCACTGATAGCCGGTAGGGATGAGGTGACATGATACAGATTTACTTCACACGTAATTAACAATGAAAGTGTGTAGTAGTATGTCACCATTATGCTTTCAGCGTCACGACGAACCTTGAGCCGCTTGATTGATAAGTGCGGTCGAGCATGACCGTAGCATCTATCCGCTTGGCAATCTCGCGAACGAGGGAAAGCCCGAGACCTACGCCAGGGATAAACTCGTCAACCTTGTAGAAGCGGTCGAAGATGCGCTCCTCGTCGCCTTCGGGTATACCCTTGCCCGTGTCGGTGACCATGAAGAGGATGCTGCCGTCAGCATCTGTGGTACATTCCACGCTGATATGTCCCGAATCAGTGAATTTCACGGCGTTGTCCACCAGACATTGCATGATGCGCGACAAGCCTTTGCGGTTGGTTTCCACCTCAGCGAGTCCGCTGTGGTTACTGAACGTCAGTTCTACGCCTTCCTTTGGCTGTGGCACAACCATCTCGACCTCTTTGAAGAAAGCCTCGATATCGATGGTCTCCTTAGGCAGCGGGTCGTTGCTGCTCTCGTATTCCGAGATTTCGAGGAACTTGTTGAGCAACTGCGTCATATAGGAAGTCTGCTCGCCGATGATGTTGTTATATTGGCGTTTCTCATCATCGCTGAGCTGTATGTTCGGGTCGGTGAGCAGCTGTACGAAACCGTAAATTTGGTTGAGTGGCGTGCGAATCTCGTGCGACATGTTTTGGATGAACGAGTCTTTCATCTGCTTTGCCTCTTCGCTACCGGCTTGTTCCTGCTTGTTTATGGTCTTAGACCACTTGCGGTATTCCTCTGTATGGATGCCGAAATAGTCATAGAACTTCTTTTCGAAGTCGTATGCATCCCTGTAGCCGCACTGAATAACGATGTCGTTGACGGACTTGTCGTCCTTGAGCATTCCGAGGCTCTGCTTGAATCTTATCTCTTCGGGATTGATGTCCCCCGTATTGCTGTCGTTGGTGAGTTGCTGTCGCGTCAGCTGGTCTTCCTTCTGCATCATCTGGTTTATGGTAGCCACGATGGTCTTGTTCCGACGGTTTACCTTGCGGTTGAATCGCACCAGATTCATTATGAATGCCACACCGATGGCCAGCAGCACACCCACGCAGAGTAATATGTATTCGTGCTTATTCAGGTTCGCCTCCTGCTCGGCTATCCGCCTTTCCTTCTCCTGTGTTTCGTAGATTTTTGCCAGCTGGAGGCCGTCCTGCTCGTTTTTACGCTTGGCGAGCGAGTCCTTCACATTGATGATGGCCTCGGCCTTCTCCAGAGCCTCACGATAGTTGCCACGTTCCCTGCAGATGTATTTCTCGAAGGAGAGCACGTTTGTCAAGAACAAATCAGTTAGGGTATCGCCGGTAGCTACAGTACTTTCCCTGAGGCGTGCCGTCACTTGGGCAAGGTTTTCCACGTCCTTTACGTTGAAATAATGGTTTGCGACGAGGTGCTCGACGAAACTTGTTCCCGCAAACTTTGACTTTTGTATCTCCGCCAGATATTTTTCCCCCTCCTTGGTGTTGCCCGTCAGGTCGTAGTACTCCATGAGCAGGCCGGCGGTGGCGATTTGCCGGACTTCCACAAAACCTTCAATCGGATCGTCCATCTCTTTCAACTTCTTTGTGAAGTATAGTAAGTCGGGAATCAGTTTTTCTGCCTCGTCATATCTATGGGCTGTGAGCAGGCACACCATATAGTTGGAGACAAACGTATGGACTTGGCCGATTGCATGGTGTGTGCTTTCTCCGTCAACAAGCCTGACAATCTTTTCCTTGCCCTCTTTAAAGAGTTTCAAGCCACCGATGGTGTCGCCGAGCATCAAGGTGCTGGTTGCCATACGATGCGTCGTGATGGCTTCTTGCAACTCCAGGTGGTTCCTTCGTGCCACCTCGACGGAAGCCTTGGCATACTGGAGACCCTGTGTAAACTGGCAGTTCAAGTAGGCCATGTCGGCAAGGCTGTTTAGGATGGTGATGTGATCTATAGGATCCTTCTGCATGGCAAGTGAGTCTTTCAATAACTGCTTGCCATAGTACTCTGCAACTTTTTTGTCGGAGCTTCCATTGACATAAACCAAAAAGCGCAGGAAAGTGATATCGTACGGCTTTGCTTCCTTGTTCATCTCCATGGTGTCGATGATGGCAAGGGCACGTTCCGGCTCCTGGAGGCTTATCTTGGTGATATACTCCGTTGTATGGGTGCTGTCCACACCCTCGTTGCCGCCCGATGTCCGTCCGTCGGAACATCCGACGGAGGCAAACAGCAGCAGAAGTGCCGGTAAGGATAGTAGTTTCTTCATAATGCAATGATTCACTATGCTGTAGGTGATGTGCTTTGTCTTCCAGTTTTCACTCCTGTCTTTCATAAACCCTTAATTCTGCAGCACAAAAACTTGTAAGAAATCCAAATGATTGAGAAACAAGGTTCTCAAAACACCTGACTATGTCGGAATTTTCACCTATTTCAGTGCCACAAAACAAGCAAAGCATCTGACATGACAAAGGTATATAAAATCCGTGAGTTTTACACCGGCAGGATAAAGAAAGTGTTTTTCTTTAGAGGAAAGGTAGATAAAATCCGCGAGATTCTACACCGACAAGATAAAGAAAGATTTTTTTCTTTAGAGGAAAGGCAGATAAAATCCGCGAGATTCTACACCGACAAGATAAAGAAAGATTTTTTTCTTTAGAGGAAAGGTAGTAAAAAAATGAAAACATCACATCTTTCGGTGGAATATTTCGGCACAAAAATTGTCATCTGAGTACGTCAAATCATCGCACAAGGAAAAACACTGCGGAATTAAGGTGTTACCCAAATTTTGCCTTCTGAAACGCCTTATTCCAATAGTTTACAGCCATTTCCTAACAGGCTTTTCAGACCTCTTCGTCAGTGAAAAGAGTAACGGGATAGTAATGTATCTTTTGCTTCAACTGACTATTTTGTGGCATCCGTTGTTTTCACAAGAAATCCAACTAAATCAATTAATCCGCTCATTTCCACAGATTTTTCATCATTCTTCCCTCATTCTCAGTTTTTTGCACTATCTTTAAATAAGATAAGCTGTGTCTCGGAAAAACTTTTTCATGCAAGCATGAAAGTTCTTCTCTCGATTTGCATTATCTTTGTCCCCAAATAGTAATAAAAACCAGAATCATGTACCATTACACACCCTCTTCCCTGCCCAATACCCGTGTGGATGCGGCAGACATCTTGCGTGGCATTGCCATCGGTGGCATTGTGATGCTTCATTTCATTGAACACATGAACTTTTATGATTTCCCCGAACTGACGGTACTCGACCGTGTGGTGTGGGACACCATGTTCTTCCTTTGTGGCGGAAAGATGTATGCCATCTTCTCCCTGCTGTTCGGATTGAGTTTCTTTATCCAGCACGACAATCAGGCGCAGAAGGGCAAGGACTTCCGTCTGCGTTTTGCCTGGCGCATGATGTGGCTCATGGCGTTCGGCCTGCTTGACCTGCTCTTCTTCAACGGCGACATCCTGACGGTATATGCAGCCTGCGGACTGTTGGTGCTTCCGCTCATACGGCTTAGCAACAAGGCACTGTTCTGGATCGCTCTGCTGTTGGCTCTTCAGCCCATCGAACTCTTCTACATCGTGTGGGGACTGATGGATCCTTCGGTACAGCCGCTCAACTTAGGTTCCGGTGCCCTTTTCGGTGCTTTGATAGATGCCCAGAGCCACGGCTCGTGGGGCGATGTGGCCGTAGGTGGCATCAAGTATGGGTTTGCCATCAACTTCTTGTGGGCCATTGAGAACGGACGAATGACACAGACGGTGTTCCTCTTCCTACTCGGCATTCTGATGGGCCGTACCCGCTATCTCTATAAGGAGGGTGACAATCCTACACGTTGGGTACGTACCATGGTGGGTGCCGTGATGGCATTGCTGCTGATATTGCCGATACAGCAGACCCTGCCCGGATTGATAGAGAATCGCTGTGTGTCCCATTCGTTGCAGGTGATGCTGACTATGTGGCGCAATCTGGCCATGATGCTCTTCATCGTATCGGCAGTGGCATGGTTGTTCCATTGCACAGAGCGGGGAAAACGGCTGATAGTCATTGCTCCTTATGGCAAGATGAGTCTGACCAACTATCTGGGACAGTCGGTCATCGGAGGCTTCGTATTCTACGGATGGGGACTGGGACTCTATCAGTACAGTGGACATGCCATGAGCCTGCTGTTGGGAGCCGTGTGTGTGCTGCTGCAGTTCTTCTTCTGCCGTTGGTGGCTGGCTCATCACAAACGTGGACCGTTAGAGGGGCTTTGGAGAGAGCTGACCTGGCTCCGCTCTTAACCTAACTGCGGATGCAGCGGATGACTGAAGTAGAAGGTGGTACCTTCTGCTTCAGTGGAGGTGAAGCGGAGTTCTCCCTTCAGGTAATTTTCGCCGAACAACTTCATGCTATAGGTACCGATGCCTCGCCCTTCGCCTTTGCTGGAGATGCCATAGCGGAAGATGTCGGCTTGTATCTCTTTGGGAATCATGGCGTCGTTATGGACGGCAAACTGCACCTTCTCTCCGGTGAGAGAGGCGTGTAGGGTGACTTCGCTACCCTCCGCAGAGGCTTCTACGGCATTCTTTACCATATTCAGAATGATGCGGTGCAGCAGGTTGGCATCGGTATAGAGGGTCGTTCCGTCGGGACAGTCGTTGCTGATGACCAACCGGCGGTTGGCTGCCTGTGCCAACGGACAGAGAGAGTGGTCGGCATATTTCATGAATTCGGCCACGGTGATGTCGCTGGCTTGCAGACAGAGGGTTCCTTTTTCTGCATAAATCAGATCCTTGTGGGTCGTGATTTCTTCCATGATTTGGGTGGTCAGCTTCTTCACCTCGTCCAGAATGGCGGGGTCATGCTGCTCCTTCAGGATATTGACAAAACTGTTCAAGGCTCCTGTCAGGTTCATCATGTCATGAAAGAAAACGTGCTCCAGCATCTGCTCGCGCTTGCGTTCAGAGACGTTCATTACCAGAATAGCTACATACTTGTTCCCTTCAAACTCAAAGGGCGTGGCGTTTTCCTGCAAGACGACAGTCTTGTTGTCATCCAGCGTGAGGGTAACTTCCTTATTGATGGCCTTGTTGGTGTGGAGGGCTTCTTTCACAGAGAGGCGGAGCTTGCAGAAGGCGCAATCTTCGGTGGTGCCACATCCCTTCTCGCTCTTGGCCGCATTGCTGCAGTGCAGCAGGTCGCCCGGTTGGTGCGGACTGCCAGCGTCGGTCTTCAGTTCGCTCGTGTTCAGATAAAGCACATTGAGGGTGTCGTCTACTACAACCAATGTAGATTTGGTCGTGTTCAGCCAGTTGGCCATATTTAAATGTTGTTCGGCGAGGTCGCCTAATGTTTTGTTTGCCATATCACCCGCGTATATATTCGGTACAAAAGTATTCATTTCTAAATGAAAACAAACATTTAAAATTCCCCCCCCCTCGATTTTTAACTATATTTAATGGTTCTATGGCTGAGTCGATTGATAATCAAATAGAAACGGAGTAGGGCAGTGCAGGAAGGGAAGAGTCCCTTCGTTGGCAACTGTCCTACTCCGTTGCAAAAATATGCTGTATCAATCAATCAAGTCAAATCCGCAATAGGGAACCAGTGCCTTGGGTATGCGGATGCCTTCGGGTGTCTGGTTGTTCTCCAGCAAGGCGGCAACGATACGCGGCAGAGCCAGTGCCGAGCCGTTCAGCGTATGGCACAGTTCGGTCTTCTTCTCCGCCGTGCGGTAACGGCACTTCAGACGGTTGGCCTGATAGGTGTCGAAGTTGGAGACGGAGCTTACCTCTAACCAGCGCTTCTGGGCCTCCGAGTAGACCTCGAAGTCGTAGCAGATGGCTGCCGTGAAGCTCATGTCGCCGCCGCAGAGGCGCAGGATGCGGTAGGGCAGTTCCAGTTTCTGGAGCAGGCCTTCCACGTGATCCAGCATCTCTTGATGGCTCTGCTGGCTGTGCTCCGGCTTGTCGATACGTACCAGCTCTACCTTCGAGAACTCATGCAGGCGGTTCAGACCGCGCACGTCCTTGCCGTACGAGCCTGCTTCGCGGCGGAAGCATTGCGTGTAGGCGCAGTTCTTGATAGGCAGCTGCTTCTCGTCCAGAATGACGTCGCGGTAGATGTTGGTCACGGGCACTTCGGCGGTGGGTATCAGGTAGAGGTCATCCACCTCGCAGTGATACATCTGTCCCTCCTTGTCGGGCAGCTGTCCGGTGCCATATCCCGATGCGCTGTTCACTACCGTAGGCGGCATGATTTCGGTATATCCGTTGTTGCGTGCTTCGTCCAGAAAGAAGTTGATGAGGGCACGTTGCAGGCGGGCACCCTTCCCTTTGTAGACGGGGAAACCGGCTCCGGTAATCTTCACTCCCAGGTCGAAGTCAATGAGGTCATACTTCTTTGCCAGCTCCCAGTGGGGCAGGGCATCCTTGGGCAGTTCCGTCTCCATACCGCCCATCTTCACCACCAGGTTGTCTTCGGCTCCTACCCCTTCGGGAACCAGATCGTATGGCACGTTGGGGATGGTATAGAGCAGGGCTTGCAGCTCTTCGGCAGCCTTGTCCATGGTAGCTTGCAACTCTTTGTTAGCCTCTTTCAGCTGGGCAACACGTCCTTTGGCCTCTTCGGCTTCCGCCTTCTTGCCTTCTTTCATCAAGGCACCGATGGACTTGGAGAGGGAGTTCACCTCAGACAGGTTGTTGTCCAATACGGCTTGTGTACTTCTTCTCTTGTTGTTGAGGGCCAGCACTTGCTCAATGGCTTCTTTCGCATTCTTGAAGTGCTTCTTTTCCAGTCCGCGGACCACTGCCTCGGTGTTGTCCGTAATCTGTTTGATGGTAAGCATAATTATCTTATTTTTGTGGAATACTCTGATTTGGGCGACAAATTTATACAAAATCTGTGAGATTACATCTTTGCATCCCCAATAATCTGATATTCGTGCCCCGCTTTTTCATTTTCCGCTCACTCTTCGTGCCTCACTATCCACGGTTCCTGGAAGTTGCTTTCCACGTTCTCCAGTGTGACGTCGTGTGCATCGTCCAGCACGATGGCGGGGCGGAACTCCTCCTCGCGGGTGAAGAGGCGTACCCGCTTCAGTTGCAGGCCGCGTACATGGCGCACGTAGAAGCCCCAACTGGGCAGCTCGCCGAACATTGTGTACTCCGGGTACTCTTTCTCCTGTTCGGGTACCTGATGCAGGCGGCTCAAGGGGATGTAGGCCATTCCCTTTGAACTCCGGCCGGGGCAGACTATCTCGATGTCTTCCAGACAGACATCCTCTACAGCAGCACCCGGTATACCTGTGATGGAGCTGGGGAAGGGGTTGTGGAAGAAGTTGACCTCAGGCCCTCGCATGTCCGAGTTGATGTCGGGACGGTCGAAGGGCACTTCGCACCACAGGCGACTGATGCGGACACGGCGGATGGAACCCGGCCGTTCGCCCGAGCGGTGTCCCAGTCGGATGAAGAGGGCATTGCCCGTGCGGGTTGCGATGATGTCGCTCACGTGGATGTCCTCTATCACGCCCCCATCTACCGACTCGATGGCCACGGCCGAGCGGAAGGTGTCTCTTACCCGTATGCGACGGATGTCAATATGCTTGAAGCCGCCTTGCGAGGCAGTACCGAACTTTATGCCGCTGGCACTGCTACAGATGGTGCAGTCGCTGATGGTGATGCTGTCGTTGCACGAGTCGGCGTGATACGATTTCAGGCAGATGCCGTCGTCGGCCGAGTCGATGTCGCAGCGACTGACCTTGACCTGTTTGCAGTCGGTCAGGTCGATGCCGTCGTTGTTCCAGTAGGCACGGTTCACCACGCGCACTCCCTCTAATGTCAGGTGTGTGCACCGGTCAAAGGAGAGTCCCCAGGCCGCGCTGTTCATCAGTGTCAATCCCTTTACCTCGATGCGGCTGCATGACGTGAAGTAGAACAGCTTGGGACGCATCGTCTCGTTGGGCCTCATCCGTTTGTAGTTGTAGTGAGGGTCTGTCCGTTCACCCGTGTGGTGCAGGCTGTCGATGTGCAGTGCCAGGGCACGTCCGTTGCCGTCAACTGTCCCTTCGCCCGTCAGTGCAATCTGCTTTGCGTGGTCGGCCAGCAGCAGAGCCAGCTGCGAGTTGTCGTTGCGCAGCGCAGTCTCCTTCTGTTCCAGTTTGAAGTAGTGATAGGGGTTGTCGCTGCCCAGCAGCGTAGCCCCTCTCTCCAGATGCAGTTCCACACCATCCTTCATTACGATGCTGCCAGTCAGGTAGATGCCCGGCGGGAACAAGAGCCGTCCCCCTCCTTGTCGGGAGAGCCGGTCAATGGCTCTCTGTATCTTTTCGGTATTCAGTGTGGCTCCGTCGCCGATGATGCCGAAGTTAGCTGCATTTTCTACCTTTTGCGACATACAGTATGTCGTCATGAGTGAGCAAACGATAGCCCATATCCATCTTCTTTTCATTGTGTCAACCGTTTTCTATTTAATAACTATATATGATCATTCTATACATACGTCTGATTCTTTCATAACAATCTGATCCTTTGTCGGTTTGATGGGATAAAACCGCACTGACCGGACGCTTGCTTGTTTTACATTATCGAAAACCAGTGAGGGTCGGTGATCATCTTCTTTGAGAATGAGTCGTATGTTTTTCATCTGCAATCCTTCTACATGACGGGTGTAGAATCCCCATGAAGGCAGTTCACCGAACATAGTGAATTCTGGGTACTCGTCGGTTTTCTCAGGTACAGCTTGCAGTCTGCTTATGGGGATATATGCCATTCCTTTAGAGGCTCTACCTGGAAATACTACTTCTATGTCTTCTAACAAGACTTCCTGTATCATTGCTTCAGGAATACCGCTGATGACGCAAGGAAATGGATTATGGAAATAGTTCACTTCCGGGCCTCGAAGGTCATACGCTATATCCGGTCTTCCGAAAGGCACTTCACACCATAGATTCTTGACCGTCACATTTTTTACTGAGCCGGCTTTGTCTCCGTTGCGATGTCCCAGCCGGATGAACAAGGCGTTCCCCGTATTGGTGGCAAAGATATCAAATATTTGGATATTTTCTATATTCCCTCCATCAACAGATTCGATAGCTATGGCTGAACGAAAGGTGTCTTTTACCTGTATTCGACTGATTGTCACATCTCGGAAGTTACCCCATGAGGATGTACCGAACTTAATGGCACTGGCACTACTTATAACCGTACAATCATTTATTGATATGTTTCGGTTGTCTGCATGTTTGTTCTCTGATTTCAGGCAGATGCCATCATCGGCAGCATCGACATCGCATTCCCAAATGTGTACATCGCTACAATCGGTCAGGTCAATGCCATCATTGTTCCAATATGCCCGGTTGGATACGGTAACATTATGGATTGAAATATGGCTGCTTTCGTGGAACGAGAGTCCCCAACCGGCACTGTTGCGGAACGTCACGCCTTCAAAACGTACATCGTTGCAGTGCGTGAAACAGCAAAGCTTGGGTCGGTTGCCTGGTCGCATCCGTCTGTAATTGTAGGTGCTGTCTATCCATTCGCCCGTGTGATGTAGACTGTCTATCGTTAAAGCTAATCCTAATCCTTGCCCATCAACGGTTCCTGCCCCTGTAATCCGAATTCCGGTTGCTTCAGAAGCTACAAGAAATGCTTCTTCCAGTTTCCCCTTTTCGTTGGCATAGTGGTATGGGTTGGTGCTCCCCAGCAGGACAGCCCCTTCTTCTAAGTAGAGTTCTATACCAGATTTGAGCTGTAAACTTCCACACAAATAGTTCCCTATAGGGAAAATCAGCCGTCCTCCTCCTTTCGCACTTACCCGATTAATGAGTGATTGGAGCGGAACGGTATTAAGCGTCTGCCCATCGCCCACGATGTTGTGCTCTGTTACATTCCAGTCTTGTAAATGATTGCCCGCTGCAAAGACGCAATGGAGGCAAAAGAATAATAAAATAAAATGCTTCATGGTTTCTATAATAATGATTAGTCAAACAGATTTGGTGGGCTATCATCAGGATTGCTACCCCATTTCTCGTTAGGTTGGCTACCCATGTCGAATTCCATTACACCTCCGTTGGCAATGTCGAAATGCGAGATGTAATTTTTGGTATAGCTTTTCCCATTCAATGTGGCCGATTGAATATATCGGTTATTCGGAGAGGCATGACGGGCTATGATGGTAAAGACCTTTCCGCTCTCCAGTCGTATGGTGGCCTTGGGAAAAGAGGGGCTCGCCAATATGTAATATGGTGTACCTGGACAAACCGGATAGAACCCTATGGAAGAGAAAATATACCATGCGGACATCTGTCCGGCATCATCGTTCCCTGACAATCCGTCGGGACTGAAACGGTATTCTGTGTCCAGAATATCCCTTACCATGTTCTGCGTCTTCCATGGCTTCCCAATATAGTTGTACAGGAAGGCGACTTGGTGGCAAGGTTCGTTCCCATGCCAATAATAATGTTGGGTGAACATGGAATCTAATTTGAGTTCAAAGTTCTTTCTACCGCCCATACAATCCATCAGCCCATACACATCATGGGGCACATACCAGGTATAGTGACAGGGATATCCTTCTGTTATAAAATTACAGAATTCGAAGGCATTCGGTTCTTGCAGAAAATGTCCGTCGGCAAACCGCCCTTGGGCATAGCCGGTAGTGGGGTCAATCACATTCTTGTAGGAAGTTGAACGTTTTTTCAGTATCGCGGCATCGTCCTTGTACCCCAGCTGTTCGGCGAACAACGAGAGGACATAATCATCGTATGCATACTCCAATGTGCGAGATACCTGTTCTCCTGTATGGAATGCCTCTTTAACAGAGTCTTCCAAAGGAATATACCCGTATTTGTTGTATGAATCCAGTGCTCTTCGTCCTTTCCCGTCTTTATATTCTTGGTACGTTGCAGGTTGTTCGAAAGCATTCTTGCGTAATGCCTGATAAGCCTTTTCAACATCAAAGTTTCGGATACCTTTCAGATATGCATCGCTGATGAGGGAAGCACAATGGTCACCAATCATCTCAGAGGTATAGCTGTTCCAACATGGGAATATGGGGAGCCATCCACCCTCTTCGTATTTGTTGATAAGCGACTGTATCATTTCACCGGTTTGTGTAGGATAAAGGATACTCAGCAGGGGATGCAGGGCACGATAGGTGTCCCACATGCTGAAGTCATCGTAGTAGGTTCCTTCGCTATGGCGTATCTCCTTGCCTCCTGCGAAGGAGGGATAGCTCCCGTCTGCATCATTGAGTGCGTGGGGTAAGAAGGAGGCATGGTAAAGCGATGTATAGAACTTGTTTTTTGCCAGCTTGTCTTCTGTCTCAATCTGTATTGCGCTCAACCGCTCTTCCCAAATCTGTTCCAATCGATTCCGTTTTTCATCAAAGTCCCAGGATGGATTTTCCGCTTCCATATTGTGTCGGGCTCCATCAATGCTACAGAATGATGATGCTACTTTTACCAATATTTCTTCTCCGCTTTCTACGGGAAAACTTACGTAAGCTCCTATGTTTGGCTGATGCTCTATATGAAGGGAGTGCTCAAAAATGGTATCTTTAGCGAAGGTACCGTAACTTGAAGCCTTTTTTGAGAAGGTAGCAGTGAAGTATCCGTTAAAACCTGCATGTTCTCCCCATCCTTGGTAGATGCGGTGGACCGGATTGATACCACATATTTCATGTCTGACGGAGTCGTAGTAGATAGTACCTTCGTTTTCGTCACTATTGGGATTGATGACTACATAAGCAGTACCTGCCTGATGATAAGTAAACCGGAATATAGCCGTGCGGGAAGTTCCGGTCATTTCGGCATTGATATGGTAATCGTCCAATGAAACTTTGTAATAGTAAGGCAAGGCTACTTCCGTGTCGTGAGAGAAGTGACTGGCGCGTTCTGCTGGTTGACATTTGAGAGTGTCTAATAGCGGCATGAGGGTCATTGAACCATAGTCTTGTGTACATCCGCCGACAATCCAATGTGAGTTCCTGAATCCTTGGATTTTGTGTCGGTAATAGTAGTAGGGTGCAACACTCTTCTTTTCTGTATCTTCGGTTTGTGGCGTCCAGAAGTTCATGCCATTAGGCTCTAATACGGCAGGAATAGTCTGCCCGTATTGTGCATCTCCATCTGCCAGGCTCTCTTTGTTCAGTCCTGTTCCGATGCGGGTGTCTACGTAAGGGGTCAGTTTGTCAATCGGCTGGCTATGAGGTGTGGAACATGCCGAAAGGCAAAGGCAGAGTAATCCGATATAACTATTCTTCATGGGAGTCAATAGATGTAAAGGCCATATCAAGTGAAAGGGATGATGACTTGATATGGCCTGTTGATAAATGTATTAGTACTTATTTGTTCGATGCATATCCAGGATTCTGTTCAAGCGTATTGTTTGAACGGTCGATTTCTGTTTGAGGAATGGGTCGCAACAAGAAATAGGAGTCGATGTCTGATGCACTTGCATGATGCAGACGGACGTAGATGTTGTGCTTGTATGCTCGTTCGAACAGCTTGCCGCAACGCTTCAAATCCATCCAACGATTGGCTTCACCGAATAGTTCACGACCCGATTCATCCAAAATGACATCAATGTCTACCTGCGTCAGCATGGATGCACCTACTCTTTTTCGGATATCGTTGACCTCTTTCAAGGCGGCAGCGTCCTGACCATTTTTCAGATAGGCCTCTGCTAAAAGCAATTTGCTTTCTGCAGAGCGGAAGATATAGACATCGCGCGTGCCTCTGGGGTCTTCGTTGTCGATGATGCTGCCCGCATACTCGGATATGTTGGGATCGTAGAATTTGAAGATGAAGGGATAGCAAACATTCTGATTGCCGACCGCGAACAGCTTGGTATATTCATCCGGATTGATGACGAGGTAAACAGTGGGATGTCCCGTTTGGTAATCGGCCTTTTCCTGTTCGCTCATGGCATATTTAGGCATATAGATGATTTCATCACCTGCCTTGAAGTCATGCCCGTTTGCAGTTCCTGCAGATCCGGCTATCACATGGCGAACCAGATACTTCTCGCTGGCTCTGATGTCATCGTCTTCAAAGGAGTTCATGTAATCTTCCGATGCTCGATAAGAGAGATCACCACGCCAGTATGGGGCTCCACGATGTGTATGTCCCGGCCATTTGTCCAATGCCTGTGGGTGGAAATGCTGATACAGGCCGCTGCATAGTTCTGTGTTGTACAGCAGATTGGTCGAGAATCTTACAGAGAATATCACTTCAGAGTTGTTGTATACGTATGCTCCGGTTTGTGTATCAAACAGGATGTCCCAGTTGTCAACTAACGGGTGTAGCGAAATCGCTGTTTCAAAACAGTCGATGGCTTTCTTCAGGTCATCGCTTCCTGCGAATGATTTATAGCTGCGCGTCAGCAGCACCTTGCCTAATAAATGTTTGGCCATTCCTAAATCAACCCGTCCAAACTCATCTGCTGCCAAAGATGATGCAAGTCCGCCACTTTGGATGGCTTCGTTCAAATCGGCTATGATTTGTGTGTAGACCTCTTCTTCGGATGCACGTTCAAAGGCGAATTGAGGAGAGCTGATCTGTGTGAGCAGAAGGGGAACTCCGCCGAATGTCTCTACCAGATTGAAGTAAGCGTATGACCGTAGAACCTGCAGTTCGGCAGTCCGTTTGACGCGAACTTCGTCAGGCAACGTCAGCTTGTCGCCATAGGCAAAGGCTGTGTTGGCTTTGGTGATGATGTCATAATTCTTGCACCAGAATTGATATACGCCCCAGTCTGTCGGGTTGATATAGGAGTAGTCATCCAATCCCAGTTGCGAGTCGTTTATCTCACCTGTACGTGAATAGATGTCTGTGCCATACCACATGCAGTGGGTTGCCGTCGTACTTACCAGAGGACGAAGTTTCATGTAGGTGGCATTGACCAGTTCATTGTATTGAGTTTCGCTCTGGATGTAATTGGAGCTTGTTTCGGCTGAATAGTTCACTTCGTCCAGACTGCATGCTGTCAGCAATCCTATGCCTATAAGGCCGATTGATAGTATATTCTTCATATTTTTCATAATTATACCCTTTTGAGATTAAAAACTGATATTCAAACCTAATACGTAGGATCTGGTCATGAAATAGGAGGTGTCCGTCCCTTTGTCGGCTGCTTCAGGATCCCATCCTTTATACTTGGTGAATACGAACGGATTCTGACATGACAGGTAAAGGTGACATTTCTTCAATCCCAGATTGCTCATGGCCTTCTTGGGCAGGTCGTAGCCCAGCGTGATATAGCCAACCTTCCAGAATGAGGTCTTTTGCCACATGATGGATGTAATTTCACCAGGGTTGGATATGCCCGGTCTGTGCCATTCGGCATTGTTCTGGTTCTCTACCGACCAGTAGTTCAGGTTCATGTGGTTAAAGTTGGCATTGTCGTTCAAGGCAGCAGTCCAGTGGAACTGAGAATAGCTTTTCTGTCCCTGACGTGTATACACAAAGGCGGCAAGACTCCAGTTCTTGAATGTGAAGGTGTTGGTGATACCAGCTGTCCAATCAGGGAAACGGTTACCGATTATCAGTTTGTCGGCATTTGTGGAATTGGTGTTCCCATCCACTTCGAGAACCTTGACCGAACCTGGCATCAATCCGTATTTGGAAGCCTGCTCCGCTTCGTCCATTCCCCAATATCCAATCTGCTTATAGGTCCAGATGGCACCGACAGATTCACCTACGAACCATCCGTTGGCTTCATCACGGAGCTTTCCGTCAGACAGTGCCACAATCTCGTTGTGATTGGTGGTGAAGTTGATGTTAGTGGTCCAATTGAAATCTTTTGTTCGTATGTTGTGGGTGCTGAGTCCCAGCTCAATACCCTTATTGTCTACAATGCCGACATTGTCTATTACGCTGTCATACCCATTCAAGCGTGCCATGACCCTGTTCATCAGGATATTGTCGGTGCGTCTTTTATAGAAGTCAACCGTACCGTTGATGCGTCCTTGAAGGAATCCGAAGTCGATACCTAAGTTCCACTCTTTGGTCGTTTCCCAGGAGAGACTGGTGTTTGGCATGTTGGCGATAACCGAGGCTGTGTGAGGTGTGTTGTTTCCGAAGATGTAGTACATGTTCGATATGTTTGCCTGTGTCATATAGGGAGCCACATTCGAGTTGTTGCCTGAAAGTCCATAGCTTAAGCGTAATTTTAAGTTGTTGACCCACTGACAATTCTTCATGAAGTTCTCTTCGGAGATTCTCCAACCCAAGGCTGCGGAGGGGAAGAATTTCCAGCGGTGTCCTTCAGCCAGACGCGAACTTCCGTCATAGCGGCCTGTCATTGTCAGGATATACTTTTCGTTGAGTGTATAGTTCATACGGGCGAAGAAAGACATCCATTGGTCTTGGGTATAGCTTGATGTCAGTTTGTTGATGGAAGTACCGGCCGCCAGATTGTAGAATTTGTAATGGTCGGATGCGAACCCCTTTACCGTAGCGTAGAGGTCGTCTCCCGTATTCTTAACCCATTCGGTACCGGCTGTAACGTTGATGCGATGGATGTCTTTGAATATCTGGTCCAATGTCATTACGTTGGTCCATGTGTATGACAAGCTGTTCTCCCAGTTGTTCTGCGCTGTGGCATTCGCAGCCGATCCCTTGCCGTTTTTGGAATCGCGTCCGGCATACATGCCGATGCGTTGGAACGAGGCATCGGGTGAGAATGTGGTTTTGAAAGTCAGGAAGCTGAATGGCTGATACTGGAAGTACACATTACCGAATACATGCAGGTTCAGTTGTTCGGTCTGGTTGTTCTCCCGTTCCACTAACGGGTTGGAAACATTCTTCAATGCGTCATCCGGAAACACTCTCAGGCTGCCGTCTTCATTGTATTTGTCAGCCAATCCATTCAGGCGGTAAGCCTGTCGGACTGTTTCTGTACTGGAAATCAGTTTGCTGTAGGCAGTATAGATGTTGATGCCACATTTCAGTTTGTCGTTGATGGTCTTGTCGATGGATGAACTGAAGTTATAGCGTTTGTAGTCGTCGGCTCCTGTCACACCGGCCTCGTTTGTATAGCCTAAACCAAAGGAGTAGACCAGTCCGTTGGCATTTCCGTAGGCACGCAACGAGTGGTTTTGTGAAATGGCAGTCCCCAACAGTTCGTCAACCCAATCCACATTTTTCCCTGCGGACAGATTGTTATATTGCTGAGCGGTGAGCACCTGCTGGTACGTGGGTGCTGCCTCGCCGTTGCGGTAGTCTTTCCAGTGCTCGCCCATATACCGCTGTACTTTGTAGTCAGCCCACTCCTGTCCGGTCATCATATCCGGCAGATTCATGGCTTGTGAGGCGCTGACAAATCCGTTGTACTCAACGTATGAGTTACCTTCACCTTGTGAGCCCTTTTTAGTAGTTACTATAACCACACCGTTGGCTCCTCTCGAACCGTAGATGGCTGTAGAAGAAGCGTCCTTCAGTACGTCAATGCGTTCGATGTCGTCAGGAGCAATGTCTGCGATGGAGGAGAGCATGATGCCGTCCACAATGTAGAGCGGCGGGTTGATATCGTTCATGGACCCTTTTTCGCTGGAGGCGATGGTGTTTTGTCCACGTACCATGATGTTGAATCCGGAACCGGGATTGTTACCGTTTTTGATGATGTCAACACCGGCAATGGTTCCTTGCAGGGCGGCGGTCGCACTTTGCTTGTGCGAACTTACGATGTTGTCAGAACTGACCGTGGTCAATGAACCGGTAAAATCACTCTTTTTTGCCACGCCATAACCTACTACTACCACTTCGTCCAGCATTTCTGTGTCTTCTTTCAGTGTTACGGCCATGGTTTTCCCCAATTGGACAGACTGCTGCTGGGTAGTATATCCGATATATGAGAACTCCAATGTGGATGCGGCAGAAACTTCAATCGTAAAGTTACCGTCAAAGTCGGTAATGGTACCGTTGGATGTCCCTTTCTCCATAACGGTGGCACCGATAATGGCTTCGCCCTTCTCATCGATGACACGTCCGGTCACTTTCCCTCTCTTGTTGCTGTCTGCCGTTTTCTTTTTGATAATGATGTTTTTCTCTTGAATATCGTAGGCAATATGGTTTTGTCCTGCCAATATCTGCTCTACCACATCTTTGATGGTGCTGTTTTCTGCAGATACGGATACCTTCTTCTGCGTATTCAGGTCTGTGGAGGAGAAGATGAATGTGTAGCCGGTCGATTGTTTAAACTGCTTTATCGCTTCCTTCACGGTGATGTTGTTCACTTTGAAGGTAATGTTTTGTGAAAAAATGGATAAATTATAGCAAAGCGCTGCCACGACTATAAAAATAGCCTTCTTGATTTGTATCATAAATTTCAAAATTTATAATTAAATAACTGGAATGTAAGGCTCGGATTGGCAAGATGTAGCTATCTTTGTCCAATCAGAATAGAGTCATTTTGCAATAAGGTGACTTGGATTGTGAGGCGGGAGGTGTGCCAGCACTTCCCGTTTTTTGTCACCTTTTGAGGAGTTGGTTACGGACTGATGTTGTTCATGGCGTTTCTCAATGGTTTAATTGGTTAGACAATCGTTTTATCTGTTTCTTCTTTATTAATAAAGTATGAATTTTCCGTTCTCTTTTCGGTAATGTACTCTATTGGTTGCTGTCAGCGTAGTAAGTACACTTTCAATATTATTTCCGGCTATGCTGAAACTTCCAAAGAATCGTTTTTCTTTCAATGAATCTGCCACCTCTATCTGTGTGTTGAAGTTACGGGATAGCTTGTGTGCTATGTCTTCCAATAACTCTTCGTCAAAGAAGAGCTCGTTGTTGATCCACGTGTTTGCATTGTGGGTACTGATGGAACATTTGGTCATGGCACCTGTACGCTTGTTCAGTATCATCTTTTCATCGGGTAGCAGGTACAGGGACTCCATCGTTTTTATCTGATTCTGCAATCGCACTTTTCCTTCCATCAGGCAGACTTCGGCTTCTTGCTCGTCAGGGTAATTGCAGAAGTTGAATTTGG
Source organism: Bacteroides sp. (assembly GCA_051875915.1). Lineage (GTDB taxonomy): Bacteria > Bacteroidota > Bacteroidia > Bacteroidales > Bacteroidaceae > Bacteroides. Next base: position 5,210 of record JBJEHI010000006.1, on the reverse strand, counting down.
TTCCCAACACTTGCAGGTCTACTTCGTGGGTATGGATGATGAAGGGAATCTTTTCATTGTGCGCTACTTCAAAATAGCCTTCTCCTTCCATGGTAACTCTTCTTTCATTCATCCCGAATCCTTGTGAATATTTCATTTTGGAACCGGAGTTGAGCCAGACAGCTGTTCCGTCGGGCAGTATCGTTTTGGTTCTGGAACCCAAAGGTGCTTCCAAAATGATGTCGGTAAAGGTATGTTTGCGTGATTCCTTTCCTCTCCAGTAACCTCCGGCAAAGGGCAGAAGCAGTAATAGAATGGCGGCGGCTATCTTCCAGCTGCGTTTCCACGGCAGGTACGGGCTGTTCATTTTGCTATGTCTGCCACTTCTCCGGTGCTTTCTGAAGTGCTGATACGCCTGTTCCTTGTTAAATAAGGTCGTATCTAATACCACTCCGGATGAAAACCATATTTCCAATTGCTTTCGGACATAACGCATGTGTTCTTCCGAAGCCATTGTCCACGATTTAAGTTGGTCAAAGGCCTCTTTGTCCAGCGTTCCTGCTACATAGGACTGTATCAGGGCATCAATGTATGGATTCTCATTCTTCATTTGGGGTGCTTTTATAGGTAAGAGTAAAAAATGATGGTTGCGGGTAGTGGCATATGCCACTTTTTTTTATTTTCCCATGAAAAAGTAAATCAGCAGCAGTTTCAGGTAATCGTCCAGATGATGCTGAAGTGTAGATAATGCGTTCTTGATGTGGTATTTGACTGTGTTGACCGAAATGCCCAATTCAACGGCTATCTCCTCATACTTTTTGTTCTCTATCCTGCTTTTCTTGAAAACGGTCCGGCATTCGCTTGGCAACAGTTCGATGCTTTTGCGTATTTTCTCTTCCAGTTCCCTTTCCAACAGACTACCCAACGGATGAGTTTCGTCTACAAAAAGCGATTCGATGAAAGAGAGGTTCTCTTCGCCGAAAAATGCAGAGAAACAGATTTCTTCTATCCGGGGATCATTTTTCAATTCTTTCAGGCAGCGGTTGCGGACAGCTCGTAGGAGGTAGGCACGTATGGAATGCTGGATGTCTATTGTATCATGGTGTTCCCACAAGTAGCAGATAACATCCTGAGCCATCTCTTCTGCTGTGGGGGCATCGTGTAGCATCTGGTTGGCAAAATGGCATAACAGCACATAGTGCTCCTCGTATATATGACGGAAAGCCAACTCATCTCCTTGCCGAATCCCTTGAATGATATAGGTGTCGTCCATAATCGAATCCGATTGGTTGCTTATTAATTCATGGTATAATGCTCATGACTGATGATGCAGAACCTGATTTCTGGAGGTACAGACATGTAGCATTGTCATGTATTCATGCTCACATTGAACAAAGGTATGAAAATAAATGATAGGTTGTGCACGGAATGGATGTATTTTTGTGCAATCGGTTGGAAGATAGACTTTGGGAAAATAAGACAGGAGGCATACACATGGTGAAGTGATGCCTCCTGTCGATAAGGATGTATAAGTGTGAGTAACTTATGCTTCTGCTGCTTCAGCGGGGATTACAGATACGAAACGTCTGTCTTCCCGACCTACCTTGAACTGTACAGTTCCGTCAACGAGGGCATACAGGGTGTGGTCGCTGCCCATACCGATGTTTTTGCCCGGGTGGAATTCAGTACCTCTCTGACGAACGATGATGTTGCCGGCTTTGCAGGCTTCGCCACCGAAGATTTTAACGCCTAATCTCTTGCTTGCTGATTCGCGGCCGTTCTTAGAACTACCGACACCTTTTTTATGTGCCATTTCTTCTTCTGTTTTTTGGTTAATGATTAAGCTACAACCTCTTTGATTGTCAGCTCTGTGAACTGTTGACGGTGACCGTTCAACTTACGGTAGCCTTTTCTTCTCTTCTTGTGGAATACGAGTACCTTGTCGCCCTTAACCAGTGCGCATACTACTTCGCAAACCACTTTGGCACCCTCTACGGTAGGAGCACCTACGGTGATGTTGCCTTCGTTGTCTACCAAAAGAACTCTGTCGAATTCTACTGTTGCACCGGCTTCTGCATTCTGCAGGTGCTGAACAAACAGTTTTTTGCCAGCTTCTGCCTTGAACTGCTGGCCGTTAATTTCTACAATTGCGTACATTGCTTATATATAATGTATAAGTTAGCTCCGTCGGGTGGTCTCTAATCACTTAGAAATCTCTTTGTAAGACCCGGTTCGGAATAATCGGGCACAAAAGTACGGCTTTTATTCTGAATGGCCAAATGTTTTTCCAAACTTTTTGAACGTATATTTCCTCTTTATTTTCTTGTAAATACCGAAAAAGCCCTTACCTTTGTCTCACGCCACATAACACAGGTGGGCGGAACCACTAATCCTGTGTATATAAAAACTCGTAACGCAACAAAAAGTATAGAATATGGCAACTGATTATCTGAAGAGTTGGGCTTGTGTCTGCCTGTTGGCGGCAGCGACGACAGCCTGTACCTCCTTATCGTCCACCGATGCATCGCATCGGCTGACGCGGTATGTAAATTCCTATATCGGAACGGGCGACCATGGGCATGTATTCCTGGGAGCCAATGTCCCCTTCGGCTTCGTGCAGCTGGGGCCTACGCAACCCTGCCGGGGCTGGGACTGGTGCTCGGGTTATCACTACAGCGATTCGGTGCTGATAGGTTTCAGCCATACCCATCTCAGCGGTACGGGCATCGGCGACTTGGGCGATGTTGCTTTTCTGCCGGTGACCGATGGTCGGCAGCGCACGGTGCGCTTCGCCCATCAGGACGAGACGGTACGTCCCGGTTATTATGCCTTGACGCTGCCCGACGAAGGGGTGAAGGTGGAGCTGACAGCCACTACCCGTACGGGCTTCCACCGTTACCGCTTGTTAGAGGGGAGGGACACCTTGCGCCTCCGGGTGGATTTGGTGCAGGGCATCGGTTGGGATGCCATGCAGCAGGCAGGGCTGACCCGGCAGGGCGAGAAGCTCCTCACAGGCTATCGCCACTCCAAGGGATGGGCCAACAATCAGAAGCTCTTTTTCTCGGCTCACTTCTCCTCACCGATCGTGCAGGCCGATTGTCAAGGAGATAGTGTGGCGGTACTCACCTTCGTGCCTTCCAGAAGGGAGCTGCTGGTCAAGGTAGGCCTTTCGGCCGTGAGCGAGGAGAATGCCTCCCTCAATCTGCAGTCGGAGAATCCCGGCTGGAACTTTGATGCGGTGGCCAAGGAGGCCGACCGCCTTTGGGACAGGCAGCTCGGTAAGGTAGAGGTGGATACCCCCGACGAGACGGTGCGCCATATCTTCTATACAGCCTTGTATCACACCATGATAGCACCTTCCGTGTTCTGCGATGTCAATGGCGACTATCGCGGGGCCGACGGCGAGATTCATCGGCAGGCCGATTTCGTCAACTACACCACCTGGTCTCTGTGGGATACCTATCGGGCACTGCACCCGCTGGCCACGCTGATACATCCCGAACGGCAGAAGGACTGGGCACAGACCCTGCTGCACATCTTTCAGGAGCAGGGCAAGCTGCCTGTATGGCATCTGATGGGGTGTGAAACCGACTGTATGGTGGGTAATCCGGCCATCCCCGTCCTGGCGGATATGGTGCTGAAGGGGGTAGAGATGGATACCAAAGAGGCCCTGCTGGCCATGCTGAAGACGGCCATGCTGGACGAGCGGGCGCAGGGGCTGCTGATACAGTACGGCTACATCCCGTTCGACCTGAACCCCACTCACGAATCCACGGCCAAGGGACTGGAGTATGCCGTAGCCGATGGCTGTGTGGCCCAAGTGGCCCATCGGTTGGGTTGGGATGACGAAGCCGCCTATTTCGAGACCCGTAGCCGCTCGTATCGTCACTACTTCGATCCGCAGACCCGCTTCATGCGGGGACGTGACAGCAAGGGCCGTTGGCGCGAACCCTTCCACCCGCGTTCGTCCAGCCATGGGAACGATGACTATTGCGAGGGCACTGCCTGGCAATGGAGCTGGATGGTGCCTCACGACGTGAAGGGGCTGATAGAGTTGATGGGCGGACGGGAGGCTTTTGTGGAGAAGCTGGACTCCCTCTTCCGGGTCGATTCCACTTTGGAGGGAGAGAATGCGTCTGCCGACATCTCCGGCCTGATAGGGCAGTATGCCCATGGCAACGAACCGAGCCACCACGTCATCTACCTCTACAACTATGCCGGGATGCCCTGGAAGGCGGCTCCGCGCCTGAGGCAGGTGATGCAGACGCTCTATCACGATGCGCCTGCCGGCTTGTGCGGTAACGAAGATGTGGGCCAGATGTCCGCCTGGTATGTACTCTCGGCCATGGGACTCTATCAGGTAGAGCCGGCCGGTGGTATCTATCAGATTGGTTCGCCGCTGTTCCGGCGTGTATCGTTGCAGGTAGGCGAGGGCAAGACGTTCAGCATCGTGGCTCGCGACAACAGTCCGGAGAACATCTATGTCTGTGCTGCCACGCTGAACGGAGAACCCTATTCCCACTCCTACATCACCTACCAGGACATCATGCAGGGCGGTGTGCTGGAGCTGCAGATGGGGAACACGCCCGGCACGTGGGGTCGTGTTGAGGCAGCCGATTGACTCCGGGCGTTCTCAAGCAAACCATAGAAGAGAGGGTACACGCTTCCCGTTCGGGGGGAGGCATGTACCCTCTCATTCTCTCTACATCAGCGCACGGCTGGAGCGGCTGTGCCGGATCAGCCTAACGGATTCTCCGAGCTGTTGCCATCGCCACCGGTCGATCCGCTGCCGGAGTCGTCCGAAGTGCTTCCGCCGTTGCCGGCAGAGGCCGTTTTCTTCTTTCCCCACTCTTCCCACACGATGTTGGAATCCACCATGCTGCGGGTGGTAACCTGCTTGTTGAAGTTACGTGTTACCTCCGGAATGAAGCGCACACGCACGCCTCTGATTTGGGAGGCGCTGACCTCATCCTTCGTCTCAACTCCGTTCTTGTTTGAGATGGCCGTGTAGTAGAAGGTACCCACACCGTCCAGCTTCACGGTACGTCCCATCGACATGTATGTACTCAGCACATGTCCCAGATTGCCCATGATGGCGTATGCGTCACCTCTGGTCACCGTCGACAGGATGGCCAGTTCGTCTGCTACCTCACGTGTGCTGATTGCCTTTCCCCACGTTACGGATTGGGGATACCACATGTTGTTTACTTTCTTTTGAATACGTTTGAAAA
>JBJEHI010000005.1:0-25196 GCA_051875915.1 Bacteroides sp. | reverse complement strand
GCACGTGATTTGTAATCTCGGGGTCGTTGGTTCGAATCCGACAAGAGGCTCAAAAGACGAAAGAGAGGAGTTCTGCCATCAAAAGACAGTTCTCCTCTCTCTCTTTTTCTTCTTCCTGTTTCCGGGTCACTCCCCCGTATTACATCTATACATTTCGGCTATACAACTGATTTTCAGCACTGAGTAGCAGAAAATCCGAGCGACACTGTCATCATTGTCATCTTGTCATCTTGTCATTTTCAAATGCGAGGGGGAAATCGTATTATAATAAATAATATATTTAATATATTATTTATTATAAACCTAAAAACAGCCCGAAACGTAAATGACAAGATGACAACATGACAACAATGACAACGTGACAAGCTACGGAGATTTGCAAACACACATTCAATCAAGCTGTTATGTCCCACAAGTATAGAGGCAGACCTATGTGTCTGCCCTGAATGCCGATGGCGTGGGAATAGTATGCGGACGGGTGGGCGGACACATAGGTTCGCCCTACGCAGTTTTCAAAACATTATGAACCAATGTGTTACAACAAAATCAAAAAGAAAAAATTTTTTTTTGGCAGGATGCTTCAGACCGCAACCGCACCGCCGTACCTTTGTCAGCGAAAGGAAGGATGGACAACCGTCTGCGCCCTTACCATCCTGCGGGCATCCCCGCAGGATGCTGCGCACGCACGTGGAGAACCGTGGGGAGTGGCTGCGAACTGCGAGGAGCTACGAGCTGTTTTAGCTACAAGCTACAAGCTACGAGCTACGAGCTACAAGCTACGGGCTACAAGCTACGAGCTACGAGCTACGAGCTACAAGCTACGGGCTACAAGCTACGAGCTACAAGCTACGAGCTACAAGCTACAAGCTACGAGTGACGAGCTACGAGGTGCGAGTGACCATATCAAAAACCTGCCGCACGGGTTAATCCCTGCCCTCTCTGTCCCCACCCTGTGCAGCAGTCAACAACCCCTGCGGGACGGGAGAGGAACAACGATGAGAAAAGACAACTTGAACCGCTTAACCCTGGTTGAATTAATTTTATCTGCCCCATCGGACGATGTATGGAGAGGCAATCAGTAAAGTGCTTGTATATCTCAGAACAATCCCCTATTTTTGCATTCGGAGATAGCAGTTACCAACCCCAGCAGACAATAGACGAATATGAGCCATATAGACACCACCACCACCACATGCTGTTCCGTCAGAAGCCAATGGTTCCTGACGCTGCTGCTGATACTCATGGCCGCGTGCAGCGACCACAAAGGCATAGAGACCGAAGAGCAGAGTAAGCTCGTCGTGATTTTAGATACAGACATCGCATCCTCTACCGACGATCTGGTCCTCCTAAGCAGTCTCTACCACCTTGCAGAAGCCAACACCATCCGGCTGGCTGCCGTCATGATAAACCGTAACGGAGAGGTCAATGCCAAGATGGCCGACATCATGAACACCTACTACAACCACCCGGAGGTGGAGATTGGAGTAACTCACGATGGCCCCCAAAATGCCACCGTATGGATAGACTACTGGAAGATGTGCGAGCCCGACCTGGAAGCCGCAGGGTTGACCGACAGCCCGCTGTACCACGTCTACCGGCACCACCCCTGCGACGAAGGCCAACGCATGTGGGACGTCATGACGCTGCTGGGTTGGCTGCATCCCGAACATTTCCATCTCCACGGGCCGTACGACACCTCCCTGTCCGAAGAGATGGTTCTCAGCTACAACCCGCCACAGCCATCGTCCAACCGCTACGTCCTGTTCCCCCATCCGAACGCGACGGACACCCTGATGGGACTCATCAGAGACTATTGTACAGGACATACGGTATTACGCAATTCTACAAATATCAGGCAGGATTTGCATTTCCCGAAATAATTCCATACTTTTGCTTGGTACAACCAAACAGACCGAACGCCATGAAACAGATGATAACACTCTTGTTTACAGCTCTGCTGCTCACCGCTACCTGCCATACACTGGCACAGGGCACCTCACCAACGTCTCCTGTCAAGAAGACCCTGTTCGTTCCCAAAGCAGGCACATTGGTAGAACTGCTCACGCTGCAGGAAGCCAACCGCATCACACACCTCACGCTGCAGGGCAAACTGAATGCCATTGACTTCCGCCACCTGCGCGACGAGTTCCAAAGTCTGCAGATACTGGACATCTCGCAGGCCAGCATCACCACCTATGCAGGGAAGGGAGGCACCTACCCCGAACGATTCTACGTCTATCCCACCAACTGCATTCCGGCCTACGCCTTCTGCAGGCAACAGGATGACTCTTCCTACATCGGCAAGGAGAGCTTGCAGCGCATCATCTTGTCCGACAAGACGAAGAACATTGAAAACGCAGCCTTCAAAGGCTGTACCCATCTGAAGGTGTGCCAGATACGTAAAAGTACAGCCCCCAACCTTTTTGAAGAGGCTTTGGCGGACAGCCTGACAGCCATCTTCGTGCCTGAAGGAAGCAGCGATGCCTACCGGGGAAAGAGGAGATGGGAAACGTTTGCCTTCATCGAAGGAGAGCCGACGGAGATAACGGTACAGGTGGGCAAGATGGGCAGTCTGGCCAGCGAATTGCTGCGAAGCGGCGTGCAGCCCAAAGCGGTCAACTTCCTGACGGTAGAGGGCAAGCTGGATGAAGCCGACTTCACCCTGATACGCGACTACATGCCCAATCTGGTAGCCATTGACCTGACGCAATGCAACGCCACAGCCATACCCGACTACACGTTCAGCCAGAAGAAGTACCTGCTCAGGGCTACCCTGCCCCAAGGATTGAAGAGCATCGGGCAGCGTGCATTCAGCGGGTGCGGCAGGCTATGTGGTACGCTGGTGCTCCCGTCGGGGGTAACTGCCATCGAATACGGAGCCTTTCTGGGGTGCGACAACCTGCGCCACGTACTGGCCACAGGCAACCGCATCACCACATTAGGTGACAATCTGTTCGGCAACAACGGAGAGAACAAGCTGATTTACTCCCAACCATAGATGAGAGCAGGCCGATGTGTCTCAGCCCTGCTTCTCGGTGAGGTACTTCCAGTAGCGCACAGGCATGTCCTGACGATGCTTGCGCGGATTGAGCCGTTCCTTGATGCAGATGGCCTTGAAGTAGGTCTGCCAAAGCGACTGGAAAAGGCGTTCATCGGCTGCCATCCGCTCCTGCTCCAGCCTGCCCGACTGCAATGCGCCGCAACGTTCGGCCTCGTCAAACGTCACGTGCCGCACCTCACCCGCTCCATCGTAGTAATAGCCATAAGCCCTGCGAATGTCATAAATCAGCCAGCGTTGGTCAGAGAAGCGGTCACGGAAGTGAAGCGTAATCAACGGAAGGGCATTCTTCTCGGGTTCAACCGCTGCGTAATAAAGGCCATCGGCCGTCTTCTGAAACCGTATGAACTGCATCAGGCGCAGACGCTCCCAGTCCACCCGTTTCCACATACGCGAAAGGGCCAGCACATCGGGGTCGGCAAAATCACACTCAATGGAGCGCGGTGCATCAATGGCCTTGCGGATGTAGCGGAACAGCAGCATGGGAGTCTCTGCCTCCTCGGCCAACCAGGATTGTGCCAATGCCGAACAGGCCGATGCCGAGAGGCGCTTCTGCAACCCGCGCCACACCCTGTCAGCCTTCTGCACATCCGTCACGACGGTAAACAGTTCGTCATAGAAGAGCGGCAACGGTTCGTCCTCTCCCAACAGAAGGTCGGGAAAGGAACGACGTGCATACGCCTCGAACACGGCCGTCAGCACACCTTCAAATGTCTGGTCAAATCGGAATAGTATCATTGCAGGTGCAAAGATAATGCAAAAAACCGAGTAAGTGAGAGAAGAGAAAATCTATTTGCTCTACAGTCGCCCTAACCTCTCAAAAATCCAGAAACCGCTTAGGACCTTTGTCACCCACTACGCAGTAGCGGTTCCCCTCTATCAGCAATGCACGCCCGCGCTTCTTCTCGCGATTCTCTTTGTTATCTACATTGACACCTATCACCCGTCCGTTGTAAAAGGTAGACACATCCTTGAAGATGGTGTGCCCCACAATCAGCCTGTCCACCTGATAGCGGTCCAATATCAGCTGCAGAGTGTCCGCCGAGAGCGGGTGATATTTGGCGTCGGTACGTACCAGTCCCCGATACCAGATGGGACCGTCACTGCCATAGAGAAAGGCCGACAACGATGAATGCGCCTTACGCTCCTTACGACTCAGAAAAAGGGTCTGGCTCATGGTCTCATTGACCAGAGAGATGTCCAATCCACGTTCGTAGAACTCGCGGCTCAAACCGGCATGAACGAAGAGGTGCCGACCGATGGTCTGCATCGTATTGCGCGTAGCCAGCCAACGCCCCAGCTCGGTATCAGGTCCCCACAAGGCGGGATAGGAAGTGCCCAGCTGCTCGGCCAGACGTCCATACTTCGACTTCGTGTAGCGCATATCGCCCGCCAGCACCATGGGTTCGTGATTGCCCAACAGGAAGGAGACACAACCACCGGCACGGGCAGCCTCCGCTTCGAGCTTATAGAAGAACCAGCAGATTTGGGTGACATCCTTTCCTCTGTCAAAAATATCACCGATTACCACCAGATGATTCTTTCCGTAGCACCAGCGCAGCTCTTTGTCAATGATGCCGTTGCCACGCAGCAGGCTGACCACACAGTCAAAGCGTCCGTGAGGGTCGGACATGACGAATAGCTTGTCCGGTTGCCGACTGACAGCTACCGGACGCTGAACAGGATGCAGCTGCACGTCGAAACCCAGCCTCCCCCGATGGTCGGTAACACGGAACGTATAGTCGGCAGGAAGTGCGGTGTAGAGTGTATCTACCACCCGACCTTGCACATCCACCTCTACCCAGCGGACAGAGCCGTCGGGCCGGCGAAGCAGATAAGGGCCGTCTGCCGTCAGCGGTTCCTCCTCACGCGGTTTCTCTTTTCTCTTCTTTTCATCCCACTTTTCTGAACCAAAAGTTCCGGCCATGAGGCCGGAACTGATGAAGCACACTACAAAGAGTGTCAGTGCATATTGCATCGAGAATGTATGAATTTTTCTCATAACGTACTTATTCTACGTATCCTGGATTCTGTTGGATATTGGGATTCGTATCAATCTCAGCCTTAGGAATGGGAAGGACGATACGGAAGAAGTTCCAGTCATACTCCATATAGGATGTATTGTGCTTGGTCTTGCTGATGGCCTTGTCTGTCTCGTTGACACGCTTCACAGGCAGTCCGTTGCGCATCAGGTCATACATGCGATGGCCCTCGCCTACCAGCTCCTTGCGACGCTCGTTGAGCACGTCGTCCAGTGTCAGCACCTTGTCCTCCACACTATTGTCCGGATTGGCACGCTGCACGATGGGATTGAGGTACTTCACAGCCGTTGCATTGTCACCCTCCTTCACAGCCGCTTCGGCTGCATTCAGATAGGCTTCCGACAGACGAATCAGCGGAATGTTGGCATCGGCAATGTTCTCACCCTCCTGCGGCTGGTACTTGTTGACGTAAGCATAATAGGTCTTGTCAAAGCTCAACAGCTTCAGGCGAACGTCATCGGGGTCCTGCTTCAGCAGGTGATAGAAAGAGACCGTCACGCAGAGGTCATCGTAACCATCGTAGGAGCTGAGGTAACCCATGCTCTCCTTGCCCGGCGAGTCGGTAGTCAGGTTGACCATCTCGAAGAGCACTTCACCCGGCTTGGAGGCCGATGCATCGTTGCCCCATGCAGTAGGATACTCTTCATTGGTCCAGAGTGCGAACTTGTTCTTCTCGGCACCCTTGATGGCTTCCTCTGCCATCTTCAGCGCATTCTCATTGTCACCCTTGTAGAGGTAGACGCGGCTCAGCAGCGTCATGGCTGCCCAACGGTTCATCTTGCCCTTGTTAAATTTGCCGCTCAACAACTGCGTACTGCTCTCCAAGTCTGAGATAATCTCAGCATAGCACTCAGCCACAGTGTTTCGGGCAGGCTTGCTGTCGATGGTTGAAGTCGTCTTGACGATAGGTACACCCAACGACGTCCCCCAATCCTTCAGATAGGGATATCCGTAGATGCGCGTCAGGTCAAACAGAGCCATACCACGGATAGCCAATGCCTGTCCCTTCAGGTCATCCCGATAGGCTTCCTCACCTGAAGCGACACTGATTTTGTCTACATTATTCAGAATGAGGTTGCAGCTCTGGATGATGGAATAGGGATAAGACCAGTGCGTGGAAGGCCCGCTGTCCTTCGTGAAGTTGAAGCGGTAGTAGTTGCCCGTACGCTTGGTTGAGCTGACTGCCTGCATGTCGTCGCCCGTCACGTCACCATAGTAAACCAAGCGACCTGAATAGGCATAAGGATCCTTCATGATACTATAGATGCCGTTCAATGTAAATTCAATGTCGGACAGCACATTGATACTGGTCTCGGTCTCCACAGATGTAGAGGGTTCAAGGTCCAGCCAATCATTGCCACAAGAGGTGGCTGTCAGCAGCGCGAAACTGAGGTAGATATATTTAGTTACTTTCATGATTTTCTGAGTATTTATAGTAGGAATAGATTAGAAATTCACATTCAGACCGAAGGTGACAGTCTTCAAAGGAGGTGTTCCCCAGATGGCCGAACCCGCACGGACAGCTTCAGGATCGTAGTAGTCGTAAGCGGCCCATGTCCAGAGGTTATTGGCCGAAGCATACAGACGCAAGTTGTTGATGCCGGCCTTAGAGGTCCAGTTCTTAGGCAGCGTGACGCCAAAGGTCAACGTCTTCAGGCGGATGAAGTCCGAACTGTGCAGACGACGGGTGGTGGTACACTTGTTCATGGCATTGTCGGGAGCCTCGATGAAGATTTCATACTTCGACACATCGCCGGGCTGCTTCCAGTTGTCGCGGTAGTAGATGGGGATATTGGCCTCCAGGTCATTACCACCGTGCTCGGTCTTCTGTGCCCAGTTGTCGTACGAGTAGCCGCCAAACTGGTAGGAGAAGAGGAAGCTGAGGTCGAACCAGCGGTAACGCAACGTATTGGTCAGACCGCCGATAACGACAGGTTCGGCATGTTTGTCGAGTACCACGGCATTGGCCTCGCTGTATTTCTCTGTAATCTCTTTGATATAGTTTCCGTTTTCGTCAAGGTCGTTGGTATAGAATTGGGGGGCGCCTGTCTCAGGATTGATACCTGCAAACTCAACCATGTAGAAGGTGCGATAGGGCTTGCCTATTTTGTGAATCTGCGTTCCGCTGATGATTTCGGTCTGCGTACCGTCCAGCGTCACGATTTCGTTCTTGTTGTGCGAGATGTTGAAGGTGGTATTCCAAGAGAAATGCTTCGTCTTGATGTTGTTGGAAGAGATTTCCAGTTCCACACCCTTGTTCTTCACCTCACCGATGTTCATCAGGTAGCTGCTGAAGCCGGTCGTCATGGAGATGGGACAATCCATCAACAGGTTCTTGGTGGTACGTGTATAGTACTCAAGCGTCACGTTGACGCGGTTGAAGAGGGCAAAGTCCAAACCCAAGTTCAGGTTGTAGTTGGTCTCCCACTTCAGGTTCGGGTTGGCAATCTGCGACTGCACGATACCCGGCTGCTCCAGGTAACCGCTTGTCAGACTGCTCAAGCCCATATAGCCGAAGTAGTCAGAGGGAAGCGTACCGTTCACACCGTAGGAAGCACGCAACTTCAGGTCGGTCAGCCAACCGTTCAAGGGTTGCATGAAGCTCTCCTCCATCATACGCCAGGCGGCCGATACCGACCAGAAGCTGCCCCAGCGGTTGTCGCGATGCAGGCGCGAGCTGCCGTCGGTACGGAAGCTGCCGCCCAGATAGTAACGGTTCTTGTAGTCGTAGTTGACGCGCGTCAGGTAAGACACCATACGTGTCTCGGTCGAACTGCCGCCTACCGACTCCGTCTTCATACCGTTGCTCAGGTCGTCCTTGTTGGCTGTAGCAAAGTTGGTAGCATAACCCGACACATAGTCGCGATACTGGTCGTCAATCTCGTAGCCGGCCAGCAGGTCGAAGTGGTGGTCTTGTGCCACATCAAACTTATAGCTCAACTGGTTGGCCCACACCATCTTCTTGTATTCATAGAACTTCTTGCTCATACCGCCGTTGATGTCGTCACCATTAGAGGTACGCGGATCGCTCCAGTCCTTACCCTTCGTATTCGTGTAGTCGTAGCTGAAGGTGGACTTCAACTTCAGGTTCTTGATGAACTCATATTCGGCAAACAGCGTGTTGAAGGCACGGTTCACATACTCGCGCTGGTAGTCGTAGGTAGCCGAGAGCAAGGGGTTGCGGTCGCCGTTGCGGATGAAATCGCGGTTCCATGAACCATCTTCGTTGTAAGCAGGGTCGGAAGGAACCACTGCGTTGCGCGAAGAGTAGAAAGGAGAGGTGTATGAAGTACCTTCGCCATAGACATCCTGATTGACCGTAGCAAACAGCATGTTGGCACCCAGCTTCAGCTTGTCAGTAGCCTGAAAATCTACGTTGACACGGCCGCTGATACGTTCCAGTCCCGAGTTGATGGCGATACCATCCTGCTTCAGATAAGAGATGGACGAGTAGTACTTGAAGCGGTCGCTACCTCCGGTGATAGAGGCTTCGTACGTCTGGTGGCTTCCTTTCTTGAACAGAATGTCATCCCAATCCACGTAACCGCACCAAGGTACGGGGGCATAGTCGTCGATGTTCTTGTCGGCATAGGCGATGGCCTCTTCCTGCGAGTCGCCGTCGCGCAGCGCACCTGCTACCAAACCATTGTAGATGTACTCACGGCGTTCGGCTCCGCTCATGACAGGACGATAATCCATGGCGAAGTCAGAGAAGCCCCAGTCGGCCTTCAGCGACACCTGCGCCTTACCGCTCTTACCCTGCTTGGTGGTAATCAGAATGACACCGTTGGCTGCACGCGAACCATACAGCGAAGCGGCAGCGGCATCCTTGATGATGGTGATGCTCTCGATGTCCGAGCTGTTAATGGTAGACATAATGTCCAGACCGGCATCAGAAGTGAGTGTATTGATGGAACCTGAGCGTACAGGCACACCATCAATGACATACAAGGGTGAGTTGCTGGCGTTGAACGAACCCATACCGCGGATGTTGATGGATGACGAGGCACCCGGCTGTCCTGACGTAGAGCTGAACTGTACGCCCGGTGCATTACCCTGCAGCAAGTCCTGGAAAGAGACGGCAGGTACATCCTGCATCTTTTCCGCCTTGACACTGGAGGCCGAACCGGCATAGGCCGACTTCTTGAACGTTCCATAACCGGTCACCACCACTTCGTCCATCAGGTTGCTGTCTGGTACCAAAGCTATCTTCTGCATCCGGCCGGCTGCGGCCTTCACTTCCTGCTTCACATAGCCTACATACGAAACAATCAGGGTGACATTTGTCTGCACCACCTCTAACGAGAAGCGTCCGTTCACGTCGGTCGATGCACCGATGGTAGTACCTTTTACTACCACATTGGCACCGATAATGGGGTCGCCCACCTCATCGACTACGACACCCTGCACCTGATGCTTCTGTTGCGGAGCCATGCTCAGGCTCTCTTCCGCCTTCATGATGGCAATGACCCCATCTTTCTCCTGATAGGTCAGTCCGCTCTGAGCCAGACACTTGTCCAGCACGTTGGCTATCAACTCGTTGTTCACGTTCAGATTCTGTACTCTCACAGACTTCACATCATTGGTACTGTACACGAATGTAAAGTCCGTCTGTTTCTGAATCTCCCACAACACTTCGCTCAAAGTCGCATTCTTGAAATGCGCCGTGACCGTAGCTTGGGCAAATACGGCATTGGCTGCCTGCATGAAGCCCGTCGTCATGATGCAGAAGAAGAGCAAGACCGCACAAAGTCGTCTGCTACTTTTCCCTCGATCGGTGTAATTGTGTTCTTTGTCCATAATAAAAAGGTGTTTTTTAGTTAAGAACTATGGTTAATAAAAAAAGTAATTGTCTTCTCATGGATGCGTACGCGCACCTTGCCGGTACGCTCCAGCAGCTGTACGAAGGAGGCAATATCAGCATAGCGGTCTACATTGCAGCCGAACCGCAACTCCTTCAGTGCGTTGTCAGCATACACCACCTTCATGTCATACCAGCGGGACAACGTCTTCATGATGTCCTCCAGACGCTGGTCCCGGAACTGTATCTTTCCCTCAATCCACGACGTGTAGAAGTGGGTGTCAACCGTATGCACCTCAATGCCTTCCCTGCCGGGCAGCAAGGAGGCTTGCTGAGAGGGCAACAAACGGCAACGTTCTCCTCCGTCGGTACACACCTCTACTGCTCCTGTCACCAGTGTGGTCTGATACACTTCATTGGGATAGGCTGACAGATTGAACGAGGTACCCAATACCTCTACCACCATGCCCTGGGTATGAACCCGAAAGGGAGTACCTGCCTTGCTGACATGGAAAAAGGCTTCTCCTTCCAACTCTACCTCACGGCTCCCCTCTCCGAAGCTGACGGGGAAACGCAGACGGCTCATGGCATTCAGGTAGACCTTGGTTCCATCGCTCAGCACCAGTGTATACTCACCCCCTTGGGGAGTCTCCAATGTATTATACGAAAGTTGTTTGCCGGGCTGTGCATCCGTGGCGAAGCGGTGGTAGCTCACGCGGGCCGAGTCCATCTGCAGTATCGCTTCATCGGCCTGCTGCAACAAGGTGTCGGCCTGCTCTCCCAAGGCCAGTGTCTCACCGTCGTCGAGGGTCAGCACGGCCTGTGGCTTGCCAGGTTGGATGACGGTGGCCATCGGCTTTGCCTGCCCCGCATCTGTTTTTTGCGAAGAAAGATACCAGAAGGTTCCAAACATCAGGAGGGGCAGCAGGAATAAGGCTGCCACAGCCATCACACGTATATAAATACGGTGCAGGTGGTTTCGTCGGATCTGCTGTTGCAGCTGGTTCCATGCCGTAGAGGTGTCGAACGACCGACGCAGACGGAGATGTTCCTCCAGCCGTTTCTCGTCGCAGAGCCGATGGAACAATGCTTCGTGTGCAGGCGACTCCTGACGCCAACGGTCCAACTCCTCCCGTTCCGTTGTGCTCAGTTCGCCGGCCAAATATCCTGCTATCAGACGGGCCATATTAAAATCCTGTTCTATCATAAAGTTGTCTATTTATTATTAAAACAGGTCACTTGAAAAAATGGGTGAACGAAATCTAAAAAAATTGAGTGTTTCAGACGCAAAGCATCCACAGGAGGGTATAATAGTAGTGATTCAGGAAATGTCGGAGTTTCTTATAGGCCATTTTCTTCAAGGTGTGCACAGTCTCGACAGAAATCTCCAGGCGGTCGGCAATCTCTGCATTCTTTTTCCCCTCCAGCGCCAGCAACATGATGGCTTTCATCTGACTGGGCAGCCGGTCGATGGCCTCCACCAGCACCCGGTAGGTCTCTTGCTCGATGACGGCATCGTGAAAGAAGGCCTCTTTCTGCTTCTCCACCACCCGCTGCGCATATTCCGACATCACATGGCGATGTTCCAACTCGTTGAGTGCCTTGTTTCGGACGGAGGTGTAGAGGAACGACTTGACCTGATGCAGATAGAAGAAATCTGTTCGGATCTGCCACAATTTGGCAAAGACATCCTGCACAATGTCGGCTGCCACCTCCTCGTCGTCTACGTAGCGGTTGGCAAAGAGAGACAGCGAGACGTAATACCTTTGGAACACATCCTGAAAGCCCTCCTCATTGAGCCGGATGTCTGTATAATTATGTACTACGCCTTCTCTCATTCTGTTTTTTTCGGTTAGTTGGCTACAAAAATAGGCAAACTCTGGCAATTTGCAACAAAAAAAAGCCAAATATGAACAAAACAGACAGTTTTGCTTTGTTCACGGCTCTAAAAAAAGAGGGAATGCAGAAACACTCCCTCCCTATTTTTATCTGGATGATTACATAAAATCAGCTGTTCATGCTCATCAGGAATTCGTCGTTGTCCTTGGTCTTCTCCAGACGCTCTTTCACAAAGTCCATTGCCTCCATCGGATTCATATCCGCCAGATACTTGCGCAGAATCCACATACGGTCCAGCGTGGTCTTGTCCTGCAGCAGGTCGTCGCGGCGGGTGCTGGAGGCCACGATGTTGACGGCAGGGAAGATGCGCTTGTTGCTGAGGTTGCGGTCGAGCTGCAACTCCATATTGCCTGTGCCCTTGAACTCCTCGAAAATCACTTCATCCATCTTTGAGCCGGTGTCAATCAGTGCCGTTGCCAGGATGGTGAGCGAGCCGCCACCTTCGATGTTGCGGGCTGCGCCGAAGAAACGCTTGGGCTTGTGCAGGGCATTGGCGTCTACACCACCCGAAAGCACCTTGCCCGATGCCGGAGACACCGTATTGTAAGCACGTGCCAGACGGGTGATGGAGTCAAGGAAGATGACTACATCGTGTCCGCACTCTACCATGCGCTTGGCCTTCTCCAGCACGATGCCGGCTATCTTGACGTGACGCTCGGCCGGTTCGTCGAACGTAGAGGCAATCACCTCGGCATTGACGGTGCGTGCCATATCGGTCACCTCCTCCGGACGTTCGTCGATGAGCAGCATGATCATATATACTTCGGGGTGGTTGGCAGCAATGGCGTTGGCAATATCCTTCATCAAGATGGTCTTACCGGTCTTGGGCTGTGCCACGATGAGGGCACGCTGGCCTTTGCCGATGGGGGCAAACAGGTCGACGACACGCGCCGACAGCGAGTCACTGTATCCGCCCTTGCAGAGCTTGAACTTCTCGTCGGGGAAGAGGGGTGTGAGATGTTCGAAGGGGACGCGGTCGCGTACAAACGCCGGGTCGCGTCCGTTTATCTTTGACACCTTCACCAAGGGGAAATACTTCTCTCCCTCTTTGGGCGGGCGGATGACGCCCTCTACCACGTCACCCGTCTTCAGTCCGAACAGCTTGATTTGCGACTGCGACACGTAGATGTCATCGGGCGAAGAGAGGTAGTTGTAGTCCGAGGAGCGCAGGAAGCCATATCCGTCGGGCATAATCTCCAGCACGCCTGTGCCGGTCAGCACATCCTCAAAGTCGTATGGCTTCTCACGTTCGGCCGGACGGCGGTCGGGTTGCGGGTTGTTGTAGGCCGGAGCGGCCTCAGCATTCGCCGGCTGTGCAGGACGCTGCTGGAAGGTGCCGTTGTTTCGGTTGTTGTTCTGCGGCATCGTATTGTTCTGGCCGTTGTTGACGTTGATTCGGTTGCGGCGCGGACGCTGCTGGAAGGCATCTCCCTGCTGGGGCTGCTGCGGCTGGGGTTGTTTGCCCTGAGGCTGCTGCGGCTGTTCAGCCGGCTGAGGAGTCTCCACCTTGGTAGCTTCAAACTTGCCTATCAGTTCGGTAGGCAGTTCCACCTTCTCGGTAGGCAGATCCTCGATGGGGATGAAGTCATCCGCTGCCTCCGGCAGGACGGGTTGTTCGGCGGCAGGTGCAGGTTTTACGTTCTCTTCAGCTGCAGCGGGCTGCTCGGGAGCCTTTTCTTCCGCAGCCGTTGTTTTCTCTTCAAAGGGCAGCTCGGCCGTTTGGGCAGCAGCCTCTGCCTTTGTCTTGCGCGGACGTCCCGGCTTCCGTTTGGTTGTCTTGGCAGCGGCTTCCTCCTGTTTTTCGTCTGCAGGGCTGGCCGGCTGTTCGGCCGGTTTGTTCTGTTCCTTCGTTCCTGCCTTGTCGGCGGCAGCCTTGGGTGCAGTAGTCTTGTCGGAAGTCTCCTTCTTCGAGCGGGCTCGTTTCTGCTTGTCGGCCTTGCGTTCCTCTTTCAACTTATCGGCGGCCACCTTCTTGGTTGCGCCTGCAATGGCTTGTTCGTCAAGTATTTTGTAAACAAGTTCCTCTTTTTTCAGTGCGTCTGTCTTTTTGATACCCAGTTCTTGGGCAATAGTTTGCAGTTCAGACAAACTTTTGTCATTCAATTGGATGATATTATACATACAATATAATAGTTTGTTAATGTTTTCTCTTTTATGAAGCCGGAAGCATCCATGAATCTCCGAGTTCTCCCGGCTGTTACTGTTCTGTTCCGGACGGTGCGCACAGGCTGTTACCTGAAGTGGGCGGGGGAAAAAGTTACATTCTTTTTTCCACATCCGGCGCACGGGCGCAATTGTAAAACGGGTTATTCTATTTATGAAACAAATAATGTTGTATTTCTGAAGCTCTCCCGCTGTGAATAGGGAGGAAACTCACATTTTCAACGGCACAAAGATAGTACATTTTTTTTGTTCCGTAAACAAATCGTCTGTTTTTTCCTGCAGAGACCCCTATTTTTTCATCGGGAGGAAAGTGGACGAACATTTGCTCGTATCAATTCTTTGCCCTATATTTGCATATCATTTGTTCCGAAGGGACAAAAGAGAACAGTATAACCATTAACCCCTAACCAAACAGTAATCATGTATACCATACAAGCCAACCCCACCGGCACACGTAGCCTGCAGGTATCTGAAGAGAACCTGGCTACCATCGAGAAATACGGATTGTTCCGTCACCTCATCGACAGCAACGGCATTGTGGACGAGACGGTGCTCGACAAACTGAAACTGAACATCCGATCGCTCATCGCCGCACAGGTGGAGAACAGTAAGGATTTGCTGGACCTCTGCATCGACGTCATCTATCACAACAACATGAAGGCTTTCGGGCTGCAGCAGCTCATCAGACTCTACCTGCAGTGGCTTTCGCAACAGAATACGGAAGAATGAGAACCATCGACACACGACGCAACCAGTCACACTACAGTCCGCTCATACCCGCCATCAAGGCACTCTGCGAAGCTCCTGCAGGCGAGCCGATGGAGATTGTCATGGATCATGCCGACGCCTTCAACGACCTGAAAGAGTACCTGGCCGAACAGGGCATTGGATTTCGCGAAATCTATGACGGCGAGGAGATGCGTGTGCAATTCACCAAGCAGCAATCATGAAGGAGTATCGGCTGACCGACTGGCTGCCCACTACCAAGAAGGAGGTGGAGCTGAGGGGATGGGACGAACTGGATGTCATCCTGTTCAGCGGTGATGCCTACGTAGACCATCCCTCGTTTGGCGCGGCGGTCATAGGCCGCATCCTCGAAGCGGAAGGGCTGCGGGTGGCCATTGTGCCCCAGCCCAACTGGCGCGACGACCTGCGCGACTTCAAGAAGCTGGGCCGCCCACGCCTCTTCTTCGGGGTCAGCGCAGGCTGCATGGACTCTATGGTGAACAAATACACGGCCAACAAGCGGCTGCGCAGCGACGATGCCTATACGCCCGACGCCCGCCCAGACATGCGGCCGGAGTACCCATCCATTGTCTATACGCAGATACTGAAACGACTCTTTCCCGATGCGCCTGTGGTATTGGGAGGCATTGAAGCCAGCATGAGACGACTCACCCACTACGACTACTGGCAGGAGCGGGTACGCCCCAGCATCCTGACGGACAGCGGTGCCGACCTGCTGGTGTATGGAATGGGCGAAAAGCCCATGACCGAACTGGTACAGCGGATGCGTCAATGGCAGGCCGGGCGGGACGACGACGCACTGCCCACCGCACTGGACGTGCGCACAGCGATAGCCCCGCAACTGCCGCAGGTGGCCTACCTGACCGGCCACCCTACCGAGCTCGAAGGCGACATCCGCCTCTACTCGCACGAGGAGTGCCTGGCCGACAAGAAGAAGGAGGCGGCCAACTTCCGCCACATTGAGGAGGAGAGCAACAAATATGCCGCCTCGCGCATCCTGCAGGCCACAGGCAAGGAGACGGTGGTGGTCAACCCGCCCTATCCGCCGATGACCGAGGCCGAGCTGGACCGCTCCTACGACCTGCCCTACACGCGCCTGCCCCATCCCAAGTACAAGGGCAAACGCATTCCGGCCTACGACATGATAAAGTTCTCCATCAACATCCACCGCGGATGTTTCGGAGGGTGCGCCTTCTGCACCATCTCGGCCCATCAGGGGAAGTTCATCGTCAGCCGCTCCAAAGAGAGCATCCTGCGCGAGGTGCAAGCCGTGATGCAGCTGCCCGACTTCAAAGGCTACCTGAGCGACCTGGGAGGCCCCAGTGCCAACATGTACCGCATGCATGGCCACGACCAGAGCCGCTGCATGAAGTGCAAGCGGCCCTCGTGCATCCACCCGCAGATATGTCCCAACCTGAATACCGACCACCGTCCGCTGCTCGACATCTACCATGCCGTAGATGCCTTGCCGGGCATCAAGCGTTCGTTCATCGGCAGCGGCGTGCGCTACGACCTGCTGCTGCACGAAAGTCCGGACGGTGCCATCAACCAGGCAGCACGCCAATACACGCGCGAACTGATAGCCCGCCACGTCAGCGGGCGGCTGAAGGTAGCCCCCGAGCACACCTCCGACCGCGTGCTGAACATCATGCGCAAGCCCCCGTTCGCCCAGTTTGAAGCCTTCAAGCGCATCTTCGACCGCATCAACCGCGAGGAGGGGCTCCGCCAGCAGCTCATCCCCTACTTCATCTCCAGCCATCCCGGCTGCCGCGAAGAGGAAATGGCCGAACTGGCCGTCATCACCAAACGGCTGGACTTCCATCTGGAACAGGTGCAGGACTTCACCCCCACGCCGATGACCGTATCTACCGAGGCATGGTACACGGGCTTCCACCCCTACACGCTGGAACCTGTATTCAGTGCCAAGAGTCCTCGCGAGAAGCTGGCCCAACGCCAGTTCTTCTTCTGGTACAAGGCCGAGGAGCGGCGCAACATTGTGAACGAACTGAAACGCATCGGGCGGAGCGACCTGATAGACAAGCTCTACGGAAAGAAGGAGCGGCGGTAGCGTGCCATGCAAACGTTTGCAAGCGAGAGGAGGGAAACTTTCGTACTTCGCAAGAAAAAAGCCCCCGCATCGTACTATCTTTGCAGAGAAGTGACGAGATACAAGCTACGAGCTACAAGCTACGAGCTACCAGCTACCAGCTACAAGCTACGAGCTACAAGCTACGAGCTAAAAGCTACAAGTGACAAGTGACGAGTGACGAGATACAAGTGACGAGATACGAGCTACGAGCTACAAGTGACAAGTGACGAGATACAGGTAGCAAGTACTCGTAGCTGGTAGCTTGTAGCTCGTAGCTGGTAGCTAAACTGAAAACTAAAAAACTTAAAAACTAAAAAACTAAAAAACTTAAATAGAACAACATGAAACACTGGAACAAACATCTGCTTTACATCCTCCTCCTGGCCGCATGCTGCTCGCTGGGAATGCTGACTGCCTGCGGAGGCGGTGACGACCCCCTGCCCGAAACGCCTGTGCAGCCTACACCCGACCCTACCCCCGAACCTACGCCCGAGCCTGAGGAATGGAAGGCCGTCACAGCAGAAGCCACCACCTGGGACGGACAGAAGCGGGCCGACATCACCTACCAACTGCTGGTATATGCCTTTGCCGACAGCAACGGCGACAAGTATGGCGACCTGAAAGGAGTGACCGACAAACTGGACTACCTGAACACCCTGGGCGTGAAAGCCATCTGGCTGTCGCCCATCCACCCCTGCATGTCGTACCACGGCTATGACGTCACCGACTATACCGCCGTCCATCCTCAGTTGGGAAGCCTGAGCGACTTCGACCGGCTGATAGCCAAGGCGCACTCCCTGGACATCAAAGTCTATCTGGACTATGTGATGAACCACACCGGCAAGGACCATCCCTGGTTTGTTGATGCCAAAGCATCGGTGGAGAGCCCCTACCGGGACTACTACATCTTCTCGCAAGATCCGCAAGCCGACATCAAGGCCGGCAAGATAGCCATGATAGAGAGCAGCGGCTACAATAAGGACGAATGGCCCTCGACCGGCAGCACGGTAAAGGGCATTTATACCTTCAAGTTAGATTGGAGCAATGCCTCAAAACCCACCGTCACTGTTACGGAAGGAGGGAGCGTTGATGCAGACAACCCCGACAAGAGCACCGGCGGTGCCAAATACCTCTATTATGGAAATGACATTTGCAAGAAGTTTTACGATAAAGGCAACGGCATTTATGAACTGACCGTAGACCTCGACACATCGTGGGGCTTCCTTATCCGCACCAGCAACACTACGTGGGAAGGCGGCACCAAGTATGGTGCTCCCACTGAGACCACTAAGTTGAAATTGGGCGAATCCTTTGCATTGGACAACAGCAAAGCCAAAAACATCGAATTTGCCTGGCAAGAAATCTGGTACTACCACTCCCACTTCTGCACCGACTGGTTTGCCGACCTCAACTACGGCCCCATCGACCAGGCTGCCCAGTCGCCGGCCTATCAGGCACTGGTAGCTGCTGCCAAGGGATGGATAGACCGCGGTGTGGACGGATTCCGGCTGGATGCTGTGAAGCACATCTATCACAATGCAGGCTCCAACGAGAATCCCCGCTTCCTGAAGCTCTTCTACGACGACCTGAACAACTACTACAAGCAGGGCGGACGTACCGACGACCTCTACATGGTGGGCGAGGTGCTTTCCGAGGCCAACGAGGTGGCCCCCTACTATGCCGGCCTGCCTGCCTACTTTGAGTTCTCCTTCTGGTACCGCCTGGAGTGGGCCATCAACAACGGCACAGGGTGCTACTTCGCCAAGGACATCCTCTCCTACCAGCAGCTCTATGCCGGCTACCGCTCCAACTACATAGAGGCTACCAAACTGTCCAACCACGACGAAGACCGCACCGGCTACAAGCTGGGCAAGAGCGAGGCCAAGGAGAAGCTGGCTGCCGCCGTGCTGCTGACCAGTGCCGGACATCCCTACATCTACTACGGCGAGGAGCTGGGCTACTATGGCAACAAGAACCAGGACGACAAGAACGTGCGCGAGCCTATGCAATGGGGCGACAGCTATACCACCGACTATCTGAGCGGCATCAGCAAGTCGGCCGTCAAGTCGGTGGCCGACCAGCAGACCGACAACGGGTCGCTGCTGAACGTCTACCAGACCTTTGCCCGCCTGCGCAACACCTATCCCGCGCTGGCCGAAGGCACTATGAGCCGCCACACCACTTATAACGACAGCAACACCACCTCCAGCAAGAGCATCGCGGCCTGGTACATGACGAAGGGCAACGAGAAGATGCTGGTGGTACACAACTTCGGCGCCGCCACCCAGATTACGCTGGAGGATGCCATCGAGAAGGCCGTGGGCCTCAACGGCGACGTACAGCAGCGGACGGACGAGGGCAAGACACTGCTCAAGATGGGAGCCTACAGCTCGGTGGTATTCCTGCTGAAATAGCTACGTGTAGGGGCGGACTATACCTTAGCGTAAACAATAGATGTTGTTTTGAGCGTAGCTAACATCTTCCGGACGAGCTACGAGCTACGAGCTACAAGCTACGAGTTACGAGCGGCCTGTAGGGGCGGAACATCTTCCGCCCTTCAGTGACGAGCTACAAACTACAAGCTACGAGCTACGAGTGACGAGCTACGAGTGACGTGTAGGGCGGACTATTTTCCGCCCAAACCGCACGACAACGGGGTTCAGGGCGCAAAATATTGCGCCCCTACAGCTATAACAACCATTCTATCAATCTGCTGATGTAAACCGAATCATAAATTAAAACTTTTAAGAACATGAAAAGCATTTGTATGACCCTTCTCTGTACCGCCTCACTGCTGATGACAGGCTGTTCATCGGCCAAGAGACAAGTATCCGCCACCGACCTGCCACGCGGCGAAGCCAATGCCGAACTGTGTGCCGCCGTCGACTCCTTTGTGGCTGCCACACGCCAGCGTCCCGTCCGTCCGGACAGCATCCAGCTGCACAGCATCATGGTGCTGAAGCACGGACAGGTGCTGATAGAGCGCTGGTTCAACGGCGAATCGGCCCAAAAACCGCACCCCATGTACTCTGTGAGCAAGACCTTTACAGCCGCCGCCGTCGGCATGGCCATCCATGAAGACCGGCTGGCACTGACGGACAAGGTAGTGTCCTTCTTCCCCGACAAAGCTCCTGCCGAGGTGAGCGACAACCTGGCCGCCATGAGCATACGCGACCTGCTCACCATGACGTGCGGCCACGAGGTGGAGCCGGGAGCAGGTATCAACGCCGACAGCATCGACTGGGTGCAGGGCTTCCTGGCCCATCCGGTGGTACGTCAGCCGGGCACCTACTTCGTGTACAACTCCATCGGCACCTACATGCTTTCGGCCATTCTGCAGAAAGTCACCGGCCAGAAGCTGGTAGACTATCTGGACGAACGGCTGTTCCAGCCCCTCCACATCGAGCGTCCCGTGTGGGATGAAAGTCCGCAGGGCATCAATTGCGGAGGCTGGGGACTGAACCTCAAGACGGAGGACATGGCCAAGATGGGCCAGTGCCTGCTGCAGGGCGGACAGTGGAACGGCCGGCAGCTCATTCCGGCCGAATGGGTGAAGGAGATGAGTTCGTACCAGGTTCCGTGCGGACCTGCCGGTACGCCGCTCGAAGACCTGGAGAAGCTGAACATCACCCCTGCCAACAACGACTGGACACAGGGCTACGGCTACCAGATGTGGCGCTGCCGTCACAACGCCTTCCGCGCCGACGGCTATGCAGGCCAGTACATCATGATTTTCCCCGACCGCGATGCCGTACTGGTGCTCACCACCCGCTCCAGCCTCTATCAGCCCTACCTCGACCTGATATGGGAATACCTGTTGCCGGTGCTCTGAGGCCGGATGTATGTGTGTGCCCAAAACAGCTGTAATAATTGTAATAATTGTAATGGGTATGTATGTGTGTGCCCAAAACAGCTGTAATAATTGTAATGATTGTAATGACGTGCAGGCAGGCATTCAATCCTCTTCATTCATGTCATGATTTTCCCCCGCCGCGTAGGGGCAGACCTGCGTGTCTGCCCTGAATGCCGCTGACATGAATTACATTGTGAATGCACCGGGTGGGCGGACACACAGGTCCGCCCCTACACGTCACCCGTAGCTTGTAGCTCGTAGCTAATCACTCGTAGCAGAAGGGCGATCCCGGTATTTGGGTGTCTTGATGTAGACGTCCAGGGCGGGGTCCTGCTCGATGTAGCCGCGGAACATCCACGAACTGATCATCTGGCGGCAGCCGGCATCGTCCATGCCCTGCATCCGGCGTACCTCCTGCGCATCCTGCAGGGTGAAGGTGGCGGGCAGCAGCTCCAGCAGGTTGCGCCGGCCGGGGATGCGCTTCACCTGCTCCTTGGCCTGCTCTTCTCTGACCGTCTGGCCGAAAAAGTGCATCTTGCACCACAGGTCGTACTGCAGGCTCCACTCGGCAAAGTCGGCAATCTCCTTCGTCCATGTCATGTCGTGGGCGATATACAGCACCATGGCCTTCAGGTAGGCGATGGTCACGGCCCGATGGGTCAGCTCCAGGAAGTTGTCGTCGGCTGTGAGGGCTCCCTCCTCGGCACACGCCTCGCTCATGCGGCGAGCCAGCTCCAGCGCCTGCCTGCACTCGATGTGGCCGTTGGCCAGATTGAGGTTGGCGATGTAGGGCTTCAGTGCCTCGGCATACTGCTCGTCGTATCGCCCGTAGACAAAAGGTTTGCTTTTGTCGGGGATGATGGTGCAGAAGTTGATGCGCGAGAGCGTGCCGTCCACCATACGTCCCTTGAAGAACTGCACCCCCTTCCGGATGGTGGACGAGGCATTCCAGTTCCAGCGTATCTCCACCCGTGCCGTCACCGACTGGGTGCCTACGCGCTCCTGTCCGTACTTGCCGTTGTCAAAGCAGAGGCAGATGATTTTGCCCACATCCCGGGTGCCGTTGGTCTGCAGCTGCTTCAGCAGGTCCAGCTCCTCCAGGTTGGTGTAGAGGTAGCGTCCGGCCGCATCCTTCATGCGCTGCACGAAGGCCGCATTGGTCATGTCAGACACCAGCACCTGCACGCAGAGGTCGTCGGGGCGCTTGGGCTTCTCCTTGTTGGCGCCGCGGTTGGCCGAGGTCTCCTTCCACTCCTGTTCGCGGCGGCGGTTCAGCTCGTCGCGCTCCACCATGTCGGCCACGATATACTCGATGGGCTTGTTGACGGCCGACTTGCCCGACGACTGGCGGGCCATGGTGACGCACATGAAGGTGGCCTCCTTCTCCGTGCCGTCTATCAGCCAGAACTTCACCCCATTCAGGTGTGCGGCCAGCGCAGGAAACACGGCATTGGCCACGGCGGGTCGGCAGACCTCGGGCACGTTCTTCACCAGATGGGCTATCAGCCGGGGCAGCCGGCTTGGCATGGGCGGAGGCAGCTGGCAGGGCTCTTCGCCTGCGGCTGTCAGGGTTGCTCGGCGGCGGGCCTGTGCGATGGCCCGCTTCACTATCTGGGGCATCACCTTGTACTGCGCACGCTGGCAGGCAGAGTCGATGGTGCGCCGCCACCTGGCAGCCTCTTCGCCATAGGTAGGCAGGATGGAGGCAATCCAGTCGGGATTGTCGTTGCACACGTAGCGCAGGTAAGCCGCCATGGTGAAGATGAAGTTGTTGCGCGAGCCGTGAGCCGGGATGCCGCCGAGCTGCTCCTGCAGGCACTCTACCAGCAGGCCGTAGGGGATGCCGTCGTACGCCTCGTCATAGGGCGTGCCGGCGGGCGGTGCGGCGGGCGGTGCTACAGGAGCTTCGGGCGGTGCGGCAAGAGGCTCAGGCGGTGTCTCTGCTGTGGCGGGCGGTGCGGCAAGAGGCTCAGGCGATGTCTCTGCTGTGGCGGACGGTGCGGCAGGGGCTTCGGGCGATGCGGCAGGCTGAGGGACGACCTCCTCCCCTCCGCCCAGCAGCCGCTCTTCGTCCAGGTAGAGGAAATAGTCGCGGGGTACACAGAAGCTGAGGCGTGCCAGGTCCTTGGTGCAGGCATCCACGTGCGGCAGCTCCAGCAGGCGGACGTAGTGGCCCTGTGCCTGGACGACATCCATGCCTGCGGGGAGGGGGAACACCAGGCGCAGTCCCCGGGTAGAGGGGGTGACGTGGGCGGCCAGCAGCCCCTGCTCCAGGCAGCGGGCTTTCCGCTCGTCCCACAGGCGGCGCGGCTGCTCCACGTGGTCTACGTCTATCATCACCATCCCCGATGGATGGGCGGCATAGTTCTTCCGCTTGCCTCCGTCGAACCAGGCGTGCCAGCAGAAGGCGGGCAGCGTGCGTTTCAGGCGTGCCAGGGTGCCAGCGGCATCGGGGGTGTCGGCCAGCCGGGCTATCTGCCGGCAGATGTCCTTCACCCGGGCATCGTCCAGTATGCGGGCAAACAGCGTCCTGTCCACCACCACGGCCTGGCCGGCCACACTCTGTACGTAGCTGAACTTATACATCGAGCACCTCCTTCCGGTCCAGTGTGATTTCGCCCATCACGCGGGGCATGATGTCGGCCAGCCGCTGCCAGGTATCGGCCCGCTTCTCCACCACAGGTACCTTCAGCTGGATGATGTAGTGGCGCGAGGTGCGCTTCACGCGGTAGCCCTCGCCCTGACAAACGGGGTGAACCTCGGGCGGCAGATAGATGCGTCCGTTACCCACAAAGTCCACGCAGGCGTTCTCCCTGACCTTGAGCGTACCGTGCAGCCTGATGGCTCTGTCCAGTATCGGTTCGTCACTCGGCATTCCGCTGTCAAAGTGGAAGCCCTTTTCGCTGATTGTAGCGATTCCTTCAATCTTGATTCTTTCCATAATTTCTGTCCGTTTATGGTTGGTAAATTCTCAGTATATGTTCTCCGCAAATTCCATCTTGGTCATCGCCTTCTCGTAGATGGCGCGTACCCGCGAGAGGCAGAGGTGCATCGACGCGGCCACCTCCTTGAATCCCTTCGGCTGGGAGGGGCGTCCGTGGCGGTCCAGCCCGAAGACGAGTGCTATCACCTGCCGTTCCTTGGCCTCTAAGCGGGCCATCAGGGCTTCTGCCCTCCGCCGGCAGGCCAGCTGTGCCTCGTCGGCCTCGTCGGCGGTGGCGTCGGGCAGCTCATCGGCCAGCAGCTCCACATCGGCGGCGGTGGTGAGGGGTTCGCCGTCGATGGCCATCAGGACAAACTTGCGGCACCACTCGTAGGCGTAGGTGGGGAAGGCGGCGCCGTGCCGGCTGTCGTAGCGGCGGGCGGCCATACAGAGTCCCCAGCAGGCCTCCTGCTGCAGGTCTTCTACGGTTATGCCCCTGCATCTGCCCAGTCCTGCGTAGCGGCGTGACAGGGTGACGGCCAGTTGCAGGTGTTGTTCCACCAGCAGGCGCTGGATGTTGGTGAGAGGCTTTTCTTTCGTTGTTTTCTTTTTCATAACAGTTTTGATTTTATAAGTTTTTCAGTTTATAAGTTTTTGAGTTTTTAGTTTAGCTACGAGCTACCAGCTACGAGTACTTGCTATCAGTATCTCGTTACTTGTCACTCGTAGCTTGTAGCTTGTAGCTCGTAGCTCGTAGCTTGTACACAGTTATACGCCGATGGGGTGAAAATGGGGTTGACCGTGTGTTTACCGTCCGTCCCCGACGTCTGTCCATAACGCGCTCTGCCACAGTTCGTCAACCACCTCCCAGCACTGGGGCAGCAGGCGGTCTTTTCGGCGGTTGCGCGTCTGCTTCAGCGTGGTCAGACCGAAGAGGCGGTTCAGCTCGGCAGCGGGGAAGGTGCGGTTGCCCATCGTCCAGATGTGTCCCTGCTTGCGGCGGCTGTAACGTCCCCTGTCGCCGCACCACATCTTGCCGCAGAAGTAGGCCAGCAGGGTGTTGTTGCCGCCCATCCACAGCAGATGTCCGTCGGCGCAGAGGCCGATGAGCCCCGCCTGCACGGCGCGGGCCAGCACCTCTACGCGCAGTCGGGCCCGCAGCTTCAGTGGCAGCTGTTTTACGAGGGTTGCCACGGCCTCGTCGGTATACTGGATAGATTGTCCCATTTCTTTTTTCTCCTTTCGTTTTTTTAAGATGAATGAAT
This sequence comes from Bacteroides sp., assembly GCA_051875915.1. GTDB lineage: Bacteria > Bacteroidota > Bacteroidia > Bacteroidales > Bacteroidaceae > Bacteroides. Next base: position 356 of record JBJEHI010000005.1, on the reverse strand, counting down.
GGGACAGCCGGCTGTCCTGTTGTTCGCTTGTTAACGGTGGCAAACTTACGGCGAATCCTTCAGGGCTAAAAGGACAAGACAGATAATTGCCGGTTGATTTTCTGTCAGCAGATTAGCAGCTGAAAATCAGGCATAAAAGAGACGCTGACAGAAACGGGGCTGCCATGGGTATCTTGTTCCTTGGCTGTATCTCAGTCGGCACATATCTTGATTGAATTACACAAAAAACTATTGTGGTTGCATATTTTTCAAATAATAATGTATCTTTGCATGGCGTTTTATGCGCTGAAATAAAATAAGTATTAGGTATAGGCGTTTAGACCGCACTAAATTCGATTGTTTTATGTAACTTTGCC
>JBJEHI010000004.1:0-25249 GCA_051875915.1 Bacteroides sp. | reverse complement strand
TATCGCTGAATTTTACAACCTGAAATCAGCAAGTTGAACTTGCGAAACTTAAATTTATAAGCATATGCACTGCCATAACATCCTGCTTCAGCTTGTAAGGAAATCGCGTTAGTGCGTTCCACAAATTTCTTAACACTGATTTCGAATCGGTTCAGACTGGCTTGACTTTTAATTGTGGCGAACTCGCCATAATTCAAAGAACAATTATAGATTTTCTCCCATAATTCTTCCAAGCAACGTATCTCTGTATGTATTGAAGATATTCAGCTTGATAGGTATATACTCAGGCATGCTCTGCAAGAACTCAAGCTCAAACACGAGGCGTGGCTCTGTATCTTCTGATTCGGGATGAATCTCTGCTTTGTTACCAATACGAGCAATACGTATCAGATAAAGATCGCGAATACCCTTTCCTTTGATGTATGGCATGAAATAGTAAAGTTTGTTCAAAGCAACTGTTGAAGGGAATGACTTTGTCTTGCCTGTATAGTAAATCTTCGATTGACTGCCATCAAGAAAGTAATCTGTGTTGTCGGGCTTCACATAACCAATCAATACGCTTTTTGTCATTTCTAACTTAAAGTTCTTCTTGACCGGATTGCACTTGAGTCGGGTATCTATCTCAGTAAACAAGTCAAGACTCAGTTTCGGGAAAGCATCACGCTGCATATCAATAGGGCGTGTTGAAACCGGTGCTTTGTCGTATATGAACTCATATAGACTCTTGCCTATTTTCTGGACGATTCCACAAACCAGTGCATTACCCATCAAGAAAGCTCTACGACCATCGGTAACATCTGGGTGACAAGTATGATTGTCAGGGAACATATTGAGTCGTTCTAATTCTAACGGTATCAATCTGCGATAGCGTCCAGAAGGAGTAAGAACCACATGCTTGAAACGTGAAGCAGAAGTACCGCCTTCTCCTGTAATGATTGTGCGTGATGGTTTGTCAAGCGAGTCAGGGAAAGCCATGCCACCCTCCGAGAAGATGTATTTGAATCCTTCTTTGGACGTACGTTCTATCTTCTTTGCACCTTTCTCATATTCCCACTTAGCAACTTCATCTGTAGGAATAAAGAATTCTTCTGGAACTAATGATTCATCAACCAGATTTCCACCAAGGGTCATGTACGTACCTTCATATTTAGATATAGTGTCAACAGAGAAGACATGACGTTCGCGCATGATTCCTGCATCCCCAAAAGGACTGTATCTCTGTCCCTTATTGAAGTTATCAGAGATTTCCTTGATTGTCCCTTCAATGACAAAATCAGAAGTTGTCCCTTCCTTCTGCTCAAATGGGAATGCTTTTGCCATTACGCCCTCGTAGAGAATCCAATTGTTAAGACTCTCAATTTTCTCATCTACATGTGATTCCTCACGATAGCCGACTATATAGGTACGGCGACGACGCTGTGGCATACCGTATTCTGCGGCGTTGATGACACGCCACTCAACAGTATATCCAAGGTCAGCAAGTGATGCAAGGATAATAGCAAAATCACGACCTCTTTGCCTTGCAGGAGAACCAAGCAGGCGGTCAACATTCTCAAAGAAAATATAGTTAGGGCGATTCTCACCCTTTTCGTTAAGTATGCGATAAATCTGCCACCAAAGAACCCCCTTCTTTCCTTCAATTCCACCTGACCGACTGAGGGTAGATGCTACAGAATAATCTTGGCAGGGGAATCCACCAACCAGTAAATCGTGATCAGGAATGTCATTGGTTGCTACTGTGTTTATGTCTTTATTGCAATGTCCCTTAGAGCCAAAACGTGCTCTATAAACCAATGACGCATCCTGATGAACGGTGGAAGGTTCCCATTGGTTATTCCAGATAGTTTCGTAAGCATTTGAAGCACCCTCTAAACCAATGCGGAAACCTCCAACACCGGCAAAGAGTTCAACTACTCTAATCTTATTATCATTTCTTCTTGGCATATTTATTTAGATGTATGGAATTTCTTGTAATTTATTTGCTATATACGAACCTTTGAGCCAGAAGAACTGTGGCAACATTCTGATGCCGTTTACACACTCGGTTCTTGTTTTCTCAGTTGAGATGTCTGCACCTCCTCGGAAGAATACGATATATTCAGAACTTTTAGGGAAGTTTGGAGCACCCATATACGCGCCACTCTTATTCATGCGTTTGTTGCCTTGCGGGTCGTACACGTACTCCCACTCCAGTTCATCCCTATGAATTAACTTTCTTGAGTTTTCCCATGTACGCCGAACTTCGTCTTCAATAAACTTATCATCAAATGAAAAACGCTTAAAGCCTTTAAATACTGTCTTGTTCGAATCTGAACTATCATATTCACAGAAAATCGGGCATAGGAAACTATGTTCACAGAAATAATTGTAAACCTCCGATTCCTCAAAATCAATATCTCTATCTGCCCATTCTTCAAAGTCGATATGCTTCAGTTTCATATCCTCTGTTCGACCGCCTTCAGGAGTGATGGTAATGGTCTTCGCAATGATACCTGCTTTGGTAAAGTCTGCTATTTGGTTCAACCTGTTGCAGTCTGCATCAAACATGCGAAGAATACACTTGGCTGCAATATCCTTTGTTTCAGCATCAATATTCAACATCTGCCTCAATTGTGACAATGTCTTATCTTTATATTTGGCGGTCAGCATGTGGCATCTTGCATCCAACTGGTCAAAACTGGAGAATGATTCTTTCAGCGAGATCTCCGTGCTTATTCTGCTTTTGTCGAAGTGGCCGCGGACAATGTAATCAACAAACGTTTGCTTCAGTCTATATCGTGGTTTCTGATAGGTACCATTCGGTCTCTTCTTAAAACCAGGAACCAATTCTATCAGCAACAGCTTGGGGCGAAGCATATGGGTAAATCCCACCAATTGTTCGTTTCTGGCTTCCTGTTCTGGACAAGCCGAATATATGATTTGCAGATGGTCACGTACTATTTCCCAGTCATTTCGAAGTTTAGCCTTTTCTTCATCTGAAAATGAATTGTAGCAATAGTCAACAATTGGAAATTGAGCATACGAGGAGGCTGGTACCACATCATAAGATTTATACTCGTAGAACACAATCAAAAGATGTTCAGCCTTCTCCCAAAAGTGAGAGGTTTGGAAATCTGTTTGAATAGTTGGTTCAAAGGTGACTCCTGTAATGCTGATACCTTCCTTAGCACCAAGATACACGTTATAAGCAGCACCTACTTTATTCTTGGCATTCTTCAAATCACTTTTAGGCACACGCACTCCTGTTGTCTTCAGTTCGGTAAGAACGCCATCTATCTCAATGTCACATTCCTGTTTGCTGTCACGTTCATATCCAAAAACTGATTGCTCGATTACATCACCGGCGATACCTGTTATCTTCTCGCTCCTCTCTGTACGGGCAAACTGGTGGGATTTATCAACCTCACCAAGAGTTTTGCCCTTAATACCTTCAAGGAGTTGATAGACATAATCGCTTGTGAATTTTCTATCGTCAGATACTGCCATGTGATTAATGATTATTACGTTCAACAAAGTGATTCTCTACAATATTACTTACGTAAGGGTAGTACAGGAAACAGTTTCGTGTACACCACAATTGTCGTGACACTGTCGCTACAATCTGTTCTCCGTACGCTGCACGTTCATTGTCCAGAACATCACTGTTTATTCGTTGGCCAATATGCCAATACATCATAGTGAGTTCACAGTTTGCAGCGGCGGCAAGTTGAGCTCGTGCCTGCTCGATGATTTTGCGTAAGTCTGTAATCAAGAGCTGCACCTCACGATGCTTTATTCCAGAATGATTTTGAAACATATTATTCATACATAAGTTGATACATTCTGCGGCTTGCGTGGGTTGCCATTCTGCGCCACAAGATAGCAGGCATAGCGCGTGAGCATAATGTCATCTGTTTGACGCTCAGCACTTTTGCTAATGCTATCATTTTGCTGACATCAGCAAAATGGTCTGTTAAGTTTTGACCAGCATTTATGCAGGCCTCTCTGGCTTTGTCAATGACATTCACGAAGTTGCGCCATTGGGTGTAGCCCATCAGCTCACAAAGTTCCCTTGCGCTCCAGCATTCTACATCATCGGAAACACATGCTACCTCTTCAAACTGTTGAAACAGTTGTCTTATCTCTTCTTGCTTCATGCTTATATTCTGTTATAAGTTATCAGGCATACGCATCAGCTCCGTACGTTCCATTTCTTTCTAGGAGTTGTGACGCTGTCTATTCGAATCATGGTTCCCCATATTCGCTTATATTGATATTTAGCTAATACTTCGTTAGTCTTATAGTTAATCCATTGAAGACAAATAAGTTAATTGATAAAGTTTAGCAAAAATAAATCAAGTGACTGATTTTCAGTATCTTTAATGGTATCTAACCACACATTAAAGCAATGAGGAAAACAGCACTTGACCAATATGAGGAAATGCAAAGAACTCATCTATGTCAAGGTCTCCACAATTGAAGCCTTCAAGTTCCTTTGGCTCATTGACAGAAAACAGCGAGCAATGTTCTTTCAAAAAACTCATCTTCTTCCTAAATGGGCTTTTGACAACATGCTATACAACTCGGCAAACTTCTTTTCAAGAATTGCCTCGTCTGCCTTCTTCTGCTCTTCCGTGCGATTGAGGTATCGCTGGTAATTAGCCTGCGCACGCTCTTCGAATCGCTGAGCCACTTCACCTGTCAGTACTGGTATGGATGCTATTGGCAGTGCCATGTCTTTTCTTTTTTAACTATTCAACATTATACTTTACCTCGCAAATGTAGATAAAATCCGCGAGATTCTACACCGACAAGATAAAGAAAGATTTTTTTCTTTAGAGGAAAGGTACTCAGATCTTCTGAGATTAAGTGGTTTTTCGCGTTTTTTCTTAGTTGAACAGGGCAAAAATTCTACTTTTCGAGCTGTTTTAGCAAAAATAGCAAGCCCAAGAGCTGTTATAGGTTGTAGCAGACATGCAAAACTAAAGTAAATTTATTGGATTATTCCTTGGCTATTTGGATAAAACGATGTAGCTTTGCAACAAGTAAAGTTGGAAAAGCGGCAAAAACAACCCGATTTTTGGTTGGAAAAGCGGCACAAACAAATCGGTTTTTGGTTGGAAAAGCGGCAAGACGGCCTCTTCCTCTATCTAAATTGTAATCTATTATGCAGATAGACAGGGATATATATCAGTTTATGCGCCACTTCTTCCAGACGGAGAAGAAGGCGTTGCTTATTTCTGGTGCCAGACAGGTAGGAAAAACTTATGCTATAAGGCATGTGGGACGTGAGCTTTTTGATCAGGTCGTTGAGTTGAATTTTATCGAGCAGCCTCAGCTGAAGAGTGTCTTTGAGCATCCGAGAAGCAGTAGTGAAATGCTGTTGCGCTTATCTGCGTTTGCTGGAGATGAATTGAAGAAAGACCGTACACTATTCTTTTTTGATGAGGTCCAGGAGTGTCCTGATATGGTGACGGCACTGAAGTTTCTGGTGGATGAAGGAAGTTACAGGTATGTACTCAGCGGTTTGTTGCTTGGCGTTCAACTGAAGGATATCCGTAGTATTCCAGTGGGATATCTGACGGAAAAGCGGATGTACCCGTTGAACATTCATGAATTTGCATCGGCTATGGGGATGAGTGCCCAGGTGATGAACCACCTGAGCGAATGTTATCGTCAGCTAACTCCTGTGGATAGTGTAGTCCATGAAAAGATGCTGGAACTTTTGCGGCAATATATGGTCATTGGCGGTATGCCTGATGTGGTGGTACGCTTCTTAGAGACCAACGACCTTCAGGCGGTTCGTGATGCTCAGCATGCAATTATTCAGATGTATTACAAAGATATAGCCAAATATGACAGCGAAAACAAGCTATACATCAAGGATGTATTTGATTTGATACCTTCCGAACTCAATGCTAAAAACAAACGGTTTATCTTGAAGTCGCTGAATGAGCATGCAAAGTTTGACCGCTTTAGGAATTCTTTTTTGTGGCTCTCTGATGCGGGTGTTGCATTGCCGACTTACAATGTGGAAGAGCCCCGCGTACCACTTAAGTTGAATCAACAGCGCAACCTCTTCAAGCTTTTCCTGAATGACGTGGGCCTGTTGTCCAGCTTCTATTCACCTCAATCTGCACTCAACTTGATTTTAAACGAAGGGAGCGTGAATTACGGAGCAGTATACGAGAATCTTGTAGCCCAGGAATTGGCTGCTAATGGCTTTGAACTGTATTACTTTAATAGTAAGCGTCAAGGAGAGGTGGATTTCATCATTGAGCATGAAGGCAAGGCCTGTCCTATTGAGGTAAAGTCCGGCAAAGATTATAAGCGTCACAATGCATTGACCAATCTGCTTTCAGATTCAGCGTATGGCATTGAGAAAGCTTTTGTGTTTTCCAATGCAAATTTTGGGGGGAGAGAGAGGCTGATTTACATGCCCATATATATGCTGATGTACTTGCAGGCAGAGACGAAGGTAAATCTAAAGTTCTATTCAGATTTCATTGCCACAAATCTGCTATAACGTGCAAAAAAACGCCAAAAAACGGGGATGAAATGATGCGCTTTAACACAAAAAGAGCCCGTTTTTGTGTTAATGACTGTAAATCTTGAAATATCTGCCACACTTTTTTGACGGTTAATTCATTTATATAGAGGTAAATAATGAAAAGTATGTGGCAGATGGCAGATAAACAAAATTTGTCAGATGCGCGTATGCGCGTGCAGAGACGCGCAATACACATGAAACCTCTTGTATGTTTCCGGCCAATGGTGTACCTTTCCTCTAAAGAAAAAACATCTTTCTTTATCCTGCCGGTGTAAAACTCGCGGATTTTATTTACATTTGTGGGCTGAATCAAACAATTGGATTGCTATGGAAGAAAAGATAAAGTGGGCGGCCAACGTGCTGCTGGTTGATGTCGCTTTGCTGAATGAGACGGTGAATTCGTTGCGGCGTATGTTGCAGGAGCGGTTGGGACATTCCATCCCTTCACTCGACCTGCCTGCCTGGCTCAGCTACCTGGCATTGGATGCCGGCTTGAAGGAGGGAGACAACGAGGTGCAGGTCGTCCTGATTCATGACGGGCAGGTGCGTGTATTGGAAGGGTGCGAACCTGCCGACTTGCGGAGTCTTCAGGGTATGGCATGTAGGACACCGCTGGGCGAATTTGCTTTCCATTGTGTGACACCCGAAGGCATCGTATCGGTGGAGGAACTCTTTTTGGATTTGGCGACTTTGGCTTTGGATTCCGCCGGGGTGCAGTGTCTGGCACTGTTGCCGGCTCCCATGCGATACGATGACAAGCTGAAGGAGGTTCTGCAGAAATTCATGGAGGAGAAAGGGGCGGAGGAGAGCAACCGTGTCATCTGGTTCGGATTGGCTCCTGTACGCGATGGTGCTGCGCTGTGCCGTCACGACTCTGTCTTCTATTCGCTGGCACAGGCGTGGGGCATCCGTCCCGACCAGCTGTAGGGTACAGCTTCTTGACGGTCTGTCTTCGCAGAAGAAAAACAGATTCTTTGCCCCATCGGTAGAGAATCTCGCAAGTTTTATATATCTTTGCGCCCAAAACAGGCGGAGCTGTCTCCCCGCGGACAGCCGTGTATTCCAGAACACCACGTAAAAAACAGGAAATATGAAGCAACAAGTATCTGTATCGTTCATGCTGCTGGGCATACTCTTCAATGTGTGTCTGATTGCAGCCAATCTCCTTGAAACCAAAGTTATCCAACTGGGTGGACTGACGGTGACAGCCGGTCTGCTGGTATTCCCCGTCTCCTACATCATCAACGACTGCATCTCCGAGGTGTGGGGCTATCGCAAGGCTCGTCTGGTGATATGGAGCGGCTTCCTGATGAACTTTCTGGTGGTGATGCTCGGACTGATAGCCGTGGCACTACCCGCCGCCCCTTTCTGGGAGGGGGAAGCACACTTCAATTACATCTTCAGCATGGCTCCCCGTATTGTAGTGGCCAGCCTGATAGCCTTTCTGGCAGGTTCGTTTCTGAACGCCTACGTCATGAGCCGTATGAAGCTGAAGGATGGCGGCCGGCGGTTTGCCGCACGTGCTATATGGTCGACGGTGGCAGGTGAGACGGCCGACTCGCTGCTCTTCTTTCCGATTGCCTTCGGCGGCATCATTGGAGTGCCTGAACTTTTTTCGATGATGCTTGCACAGGTCTGTCTGAAGTCGCTTTACGAGGTGCTGATATTACCGGTCACCATTCGGGTGGTACGTGCTGTGAAGCGTATAGACGGGTGCGATGTGTACGATGAGGGGGTGTCATACAAGATATGGCACGTTGGCGATATGTGACGGACCGTCGTGTTGTTAGGGTTGAAACAAAATAAAATCATAGAGTATGAACAAGGAAACAGCATTGGTGGTATTCAGTGGTGGACAGGATTCTACCACTTGCCTCTTTTGGGCGAAGCGTGCTTTCAAGAAGGTGTATGCGCTCAGCTTCATGTATGGTCAGAAGCATTGCAAAGAGGTGGAACTGGCCAGAGAGATAGCTCGCAAGGCCGAGGTGGAATTTGAAGTGATGGATGTGTCGTTCATCGGACGGTTGGGACACAATTCGCTGACGGACACGTCCATGGTGATGGATCAGGAGAAGCCGGCTGACCATTATCCTAATACTTTTGTGCCGGGGCGCAATCTCTTCTTCCTGAGCATTGCTGCCGTCTATGCCCGCGAGCGGGGAATCAACCACATCGTGACGGGTGTTTCGCAGACAGACTTCAGCGGCTATCCCGACTGCCGGGATGCTTTCATCAAGTCACTGAATGTCACGCTGAATCTGGCTATGGACGAGCAATTTGTGATTCATACGCCGCTGATGTGGATTGACAAGGCCGATACATGGGCACTGGCTGACGAGCTGGGTGTGCTCGACCTGGTGCGGCACGACACGCTGACGTGCTACAACGGCATTCCGGGAGACGGTTGCGGCCATTGCCCTGCGTGCAGGTTGCGCCGGCAGGGCTTGGAGCAATACCTGAAGCGCGTAGGCAAGGAGTGAAAATCTATAAAAAGAAAGAATATGGCAGAACTGAAAGAACAACTGACATTGCTGGGTCGGAAGACCGAGTACAAACAAGACTACGCGCCCGAGGTGCTGGAAGCGTTTGACAACAAGCACCCCGGACGCGACTATTGGGTACGTTTCAATTGTCCGGAATTTACCAGCTTGTGCCCCATTACAGGCCAGCCGGACTTTGCAGAGATACGTATCTGCTACATCCCCGATGTGAAAATGGTGGAGAGCAAAAGTCTGAAACTCTATCTTTTCAGCTTTCGCAACCACGGTGCTTTTCACGAGGACTGTGTCAACATAATCCTGAACGACCTGATACGTCTGATGGATCCCAAATACATAGAGGTGACCGGCATCTTTACGCCGCGCGGAGGCATCTCCATCTACCCTTATGCCAACTATGGCCGTCCGGGTACCAAGTACGAGCAGATGGCCGAGCAGCGGCTGATGAACAGGGAGTAGGCCTGCTGAGGCCGGGCTGCTTCAAAACAGCCTGGCCTCAGAACGTCTGTCCGATGATATTGCGTACGGCCGCTTCGGTACTTTTGAACGGACCGTGCGACTGCAGCTTCAGGGTACACATGGCTGCGGCAAAGCAACCGGCCTCCTGATAGGATGCGCCTTGGTTGCGCATGTACAGATAGCCTACCATATACGTGTCGCCACATCCTGTAGCATCCACGATGTTCAGAGTGGGGTAGGCAGGTATATCGTAGAACTGGCCGCCGGCATAGATGAGCGAACCTTTGTCGCCCAGCGTGAGGAGCACCTCCTTCACGCCCCAGTCGGCAATGCGCAGGGCGGCTTCGTGCGGGTCGCTGCATTGTGTCAGCACCTCCATTTCGCCTTCGTTTGCTTTCAGGGTATGGATGTAGCGCAGGGCTTCGCGCTTCTCCGTCCAGTCGATGGGCAACACCTGCTCGTTCTCTACTTTGCGCAAGAAACCTTGTACGTCGACTGACAGTTGTCCTTGCGTAGAAAGCGCCTTGATGACCTCCGGTGAAAAGTCATCGGCCAGCAGGCTGCCCAGATGGATGATGTCTGCCTTCACGTCGGCCAGACCCTCGGGAGTGAAGGGGTCGGCTTTGGCCGTCACCCGCTGTTTGCGCTCGTTGGTATTGGCACCGTAGATGTTTTCGAAACAGACGGAGTGGGTGCTGTGCAGCGCCTTCACTTCGATGCCCTCCTGACGCATCTCTTCCACTACGTGCAGATCGCTGTCGGACAATGCCGTGACCAGCAGGAAACCTTCCGTATTCAGATGTTTGATACCATGTGCGAAGTAATACGAAGTACCGCCCGGCATGTATACCGTACTCTGCGGTGTGACTATTTTATCTTGGGTGATAAACCCGATGCAGCATAATTTATGGTTGTTCATTCTTCTGTGAGTTATTTTTTCGGGCGCGAAGATAGTGATTTGTTTGCAAATTCGTTGCAAGTCTCTTCCGAATCCCTTACTTTTGTGGCAAAACAAATGGAAAACATCGATTAAAAAGTATTTTATATGGAGAAAACATGGAGATGGTTTGGTAAGAAAGACCAAATCACACTTAGTATGCTGAGACAAATCGGGGTGGAGGGAATTGTGACCGCCCTGCATGACATTCCGAACGGAGAAATATGGACCGAAGAGGCCATCCTTGACCTGAAGAACTACATCGAGGCGCACGGACTGCGCTGGTCGGTCGTAGAGAGCCTGCCTGTGTGCGAAGCCATCAAGTATGCCGGCCCGGACCGCGACCGCTTGATTGAAAACTATAAAGTCAGTCTGGCCAATTTGGGTAAATGTGGCGTCAAGACGGTCTGCTACAACTTTATGCCTGTCATCGACTGGGTGCGTACCGACTTGCAGCATCCTTGGGCCGACGGTTCCTCCTCGCTCTACTTCGACCGCATCCGCTTTGCCTACTTCGACCTGCGCATCCTGAAGCGTGAGGGAGCCGAGAAGGACTATTCACCCGAGGAGATTGCCAAGGTGGACGAACTGGACAAGGTGATAACCGAAGCCGAGAAGGACGAACTGGTGGATGCCATCATTGTGAAGACGCAGGGCTTTGTGAACGGAAACATCAAGGAGGGTGACAAGAATCCCGTCAGCATCTTCAAAGGACTGCTGGCCCTTTACAAGGACATCGACCGTGATGCGTTGCGCGAGAATATGCGTTATTTCCTGAGTGCCATCATGCCTGTGTGCGAGGAGTATGGTGTCAATATGTGCGTGCATCCTGACGATCCTCCCTTCCAGCTGTTGGGCTTGCCGCGTATCGTGACGGACGAGGCCGACATCGAATGGTTCCTGCAAGCTGTGGACAATCCGCACAACGGACTGACCTTCTGTGCCGGTTCGCTCAGTGCAGGCGAACACAACGACACACGCGAGCTGGCACGCAAGTTTGCCAAGCGTACGCACTTCGTGCACCTGCGCAGCACGGCAGCGATGCCCGGCGGCAACTTCATCGAGAGTTCGCACCTGGAGGGACGTGGCCACTTGATTGACCTGATTCGCATCTTCGAGAAGGAGAACCCCGGCCTGCCAATGCGTGTGGACCATGGCCGCACCATGTTAGGCGATGAAGACAAGGGCTACAATGCCGGCTACTCCTTCCATGGCCGTATGTTGGCTCTGGCACAGGTAGAAGGTATGCTGGCGGTAGTAGATGACGAGCTGAAGAACGGCAAATAATACGTTCAATTAAGTAAATACTTGTAGGGGCAGGCCTGTGTGCCTGCCCTTCATGCATCAGCCATCGGTGTGCCGGGCGGACACGCAGATGGCGAATCAGATGGTGGCCCGTACCCGGCTCAGTGTTTCGGGTGTCATCAGCAGATAGGAGGCAATGTGCGAGAGAGGGGCACGTTTCACCACCTCGGGATGGGTTTCGAGCAGACGGCGGTAGCGTTCGTGGGCTGTCTCAAACCGCCAGGCATCCGCCTTCACTTGCGATACAATCAGTGAAAATTCCAGTACTTTGCGGTAGAAGAGGTTGATTTCCCACGACATCTCCGTCAGTGCCATCAGCTTGTTGTAAGGCAGCAGATAGACCGTGCTGGGTTCGAGAGCCTCTATCATGAGGCGCGTAGGTTCTTGTTTCAAGATGCTTTCGATGCACATGGCTATGCATCCTTCGTATGAGAAGTGTTCGGTCACGTCTTTTCCATTCTTGTAATAGAATTGGCGTATCATGCCTTTGCCCACCAGTACAAAGTGATGGCTGACCTGTCCTTCGTCCAGAAGCTTTTCGCCCTTTTCCAGTTCCTTGCGTATCAGCACTTCTTCAATCAGCTTGCGGCTATCCAGCGACATGCCCGGATAGCGCGAATTGACAGCTGCTGTTACAGTCTCTTTCAATAGTGCGTCCATTCGGTTTGGTTTTTGATTACGGCGGCAAAGGTACATCAAAAATCTCAATTGGGAAAGAAAAGTGACGTTTTTCAGTCGTTTTTGAAGGGAGTAAGGTGGCTTGTCATCCGATTGTAACACGCTCATACGTAGCGCGTTTTGTTCAGAATCGGAAGCCATAGAATAGGCGGGTGCGTACATAGCAGTCGGTGACGTTGACCAGTCCCTTGCCTAACTCGGTGAGTGTCAGCACGGCTGTGAATCCGGCAAAGTAGCGGGAGCGATCCCAAAGGGCTCCCATACGTACGATGCATCCCAGGTCAATCGGTTCTTGTTTCAGCTTCTGTCGGGTCTCGTCGAAGGTGATGGTGCCCTTTTTGTGCAGGGAGACGGAGGGGACCAGCGAGCCGTGCAGCATCCATTTGCTGCCCAGCACCCAGTTGTAGGCATAGCCGCCGTTGATGCCGAAGCTGCGCGACGTAATCTGTTGGGGATAGCGCACGGCGCCCAGCTGCTCGCCCGCCTCCTCCTGCAGCAGGGAGGTGTCTATATCAATCCATTCGTTGCTGAAGAACAGCCCTATCAGGGCACTGCCGCAACTGCGCTTCTGGTGATAGCTCTGGGTAAAGGCGGCGGGATAGGAAAAGTGCCGGTGGTTGAATACGTAGTAGCCGTTGGCAAACAGACGTTTCGATTGGATGCTGCTCAGCCGTTTGTGCCATTCACGGTCGTTCTCGTTCCAGAGGGTATATCGCCCCATCAGGCTGTAAGAGAATTCGCCTCCGAATTTGTTGCCGTACGAGCTGGCGCTGTACTCCGTGTTGTTGCTTCCGCCGTTGTCGAAGAACCTGCTGATGTTGCGCTGTATGCCGATGGTGAGATTGCGGTAGCTGACGTTGACTCCCAGTTTCCATATCGGGTGGGCACGCAAGCTATATCGGTTGCTGCTGCCGTCGCCCTTCCAAGAGATGTCGTAGATGCCGATGGAAGTACCCAACTTGGGCTTGATGCTGAAGCGGTAGGGGTGACGTACGGCATAGGCAGAGTCGGCCTTTGACGCTGACAGGAAGTCGAAGAAGCGGTCCCACAGACTTCGCTCTCCGCTCTGTTGCGCAAACAGGCACTCGCTGGCGAGCAACAGGCACATAACGTACACAATCCGATGCCGTAACATAGCTCATCAATCTCTATGTAGTGAATAGAAAGGCACGGATTACATGGAATGCCACAGAGGCGTGTTTGCTCTGCATGAATTCCGTGTCATCCGTGCCGCTTGTCAAAGATGTCCGTCCGTCACAGGGACGGACTGACTATACTGCCAATTGGATATTATTCAGCCAATTTGCCGTCAGAACCAAGCACGTTGATGATTTTGTGCTTGTACATCTTCTCCATTTCGTCACGAGCCGGACCCAGGTACTTGCGCGGGTCAAATTCACCCGGCTTCTCGAAGAATACCTTGCGGGCAGCAGCTGTCATGGCCAGACGAGAGTCAGAGTCGATGTTGATCTTGCATACTGCGCTCTTGGCAGCCTTACGCAGCTCTTCTTCGGGGATACCGATGGCAGCTTCCAGCTTGCCGCCGTACTGGTTGATCATGTCTACATACTCCTGGGGAACGGAAGAAGAACCGTGCAGCACGATGGGGAATCCCGGCAGCTTCTCCATAACGCCATCCAATACGTCGAATGCCAAAGGAGGAGGAACCAGACGACCTGTAGCGGGGTCAACGTGGCACTGTTCGGGCTTGAACTTATAGGCACCGTGAGAAGTACCGATAGAGATAGCCAAGCTGTCGCAACCGGTGCGGGTAGCGAAGTCGATTACTTCTTCGGGGTTGGTATAGGTGTGGTGCTCTGCGCAAACCTCGTCTTCAACGCCGGCCAGCACGCCGAGTTCGCCTTCTACTGTTACATCATATTGGTGAGCATATTCAACTACCTTCTTTGTCAGCGCAACGTTCTCCTCATAGGGCAGGTGAGAACCGTCGATCATAACTGAAGAGAAGCCCATATCTACGCAAGACTTGCAGAGCTCGAAGCTGTCTCCGTGGTCCAGGTGAAGTACGATTTCAGGATGTTCGCAACCCAACTCCTTGGCATACTCTACAGCACCTTCTGCCATGTAGCGCAGCAAAGTCTGGTTGGCATAGTTGCGAGCGCCTTTGGATACCTGCAGGATAACCGGAGACTTTGTCTCTACGGCAGCCTTGATGATAGCCTGAAGCTGCTCCATGTTGTTGAAGTTGAAAGCCGGGATAGCATATCCGCCTTTGATTGCCTTCGCAAACATCTCTTTGGTGTTCACGAGACCCAAATCTTTGTAATTAACCATTTTGTTTAAAGTTTATTGATTAGTGAATTAAAATTCTGCGCAAAGTTACACATTCTCTAAAAATATAGCAATGAGTGAACGAATAAAATCGTCTTTTTTATCAAAAGTTGTTTCGTTACGGCCATTTGCTGTGCCGATGCGAACCGTCTTCCCTATTTTCGTTTCAGATAGACGATGGTGGGCAGGTGGTCGCTATACCCGTTCAGCCATTTGCGTCCGCCGAAGGTGCGGAAGGGAGTACCTTTGTATTTGCCTTCCTGCTCCAGCAGGTAGTCACGGCGGAAGACCTCGTGATGGTCATAGCGCAGGCCGCGTTTAGACTTCAGCAGGGGGCGCGAGAGGATAATCTGGTCGAACAGGTTCCACTTGCCGCGATAGGAGAGGGTGCCTATGCCTTTGTCCTCCAGCGTCTCCCACCAGGGATTGTAGAGTGTGCCTTTTGTCACCTCGTGCGGATGCTTGCAGGTACCCAATGCCTGTAGGCTCTCGTCCATCGGGTCGTCGTTCAGGTCGCCCATAATCACCAGTTTCAGCTTGCGGTGCCGGTGCATCAGCGAGTCTTTCAGTGCCTTCACCTGCCGCGCTGCATGTACACGCACGTCGCTGGTCGCCCCTCGGGAAGGCCAGTGGTTGACGATGACACAGCAGCGTTCGCCGGCCAGCCGTCCTTCTACAATCAGGAATCCCCGTGTCAGATGGATGGTGTCGCCTTGGTAGGGTTGCGACAGCACCAGCTTGGAGCGCTTCACCTCAAACTGCTGCGGGTCGTACAGCAAGGCGCAGTCAATGCCTCGCTTGTCAGGCCCTTCGTAGTGGATGTATCGCAGGTGGTCGATGCCCGGTTGTCGGGTCAGGTCGTCCAGCACCCGTCGGTTCTCCACTTCGGCCACTCCGATGAGTGCAGGCCCTTCGGCCACCTGGTCGCGTGACAGGTCGGCCAACACCCGTGCCATGTTTTTCAGTTTTGATTCATACCGTTCGGTTGTCCATCGGTAGCTGCCATCGGGCAGGAATTCGGTGTCGTTCTTACCTGGGTCATGATGGGTGTCAAACAGGTTCTCCAGATTGTAAAACGCAAGGCTGTACAGCTTGCGTTCGGCTTTTTGTGCCTCTACAGCCAGCACCAACAGGCAGCTGTAGCATAGTAAAAGTGCTCTTTTCATACGTCATTTGCTGATTCAATGATGCAAAAATCAGAAATTAAACTCGATAAACCTATTTTTTTCGGCAACTTTTTTTCTTGTTTCACAGAAATACATTATCTTTGCGCCCTGAAAAAGAAGACCATTACACTATCATTACCAAATAGTAACCGAGTAATAATTAAAAAAACAAATATTGAAATGAAAAAAGGTATTCATCCTGAAAATTACCGTCCGGTAGTATTTAAAGATATGTCAAATGGTGACATGTTCTTGTCTCGTTCTACTGTCAATACGAAGGAGACCATTGAGTTCGAAGGCGAGACTTATCCCTTGGTTAAGCTCGAAATCTCCAGCTCTTCTCACCCTTTCTATACGGGTAAGTCCAAGTTGGTTGACACCGCCGGTCGCGTAGATAAGTTCATGAGCCGTTACGGTAACCGCAGAAAGTAAGAAAGCATCCTATCACTTTGATGATATAAGAGAGGCATCCACACGCAGTGGGTGCCTTTTTTAGTTTTTTTTTGCTGGGTACTACCTGAGTATGAGAAAATGGGTCAGTCCGAAAAGTATGTTGCCAAGAGGGTGTCAAAAGCCATTCGCCTATCGTTGATAATGCTGTTTGGGCAGACCTGTGTGTCTGCCCAAACAGCACGCAAGGCATCTTCGCGAACGGAATTCAGGCGGACACGCAGGTCCGCCCTTACAATGTCATCATCGGATGGTTTCCAAAACATCACAGCTGAAAGGAAGGATAGTAATCATTTTGGACAAAAATGGACTCTCAGAGGGTCACTCCTAAGGGGAGCATCATTCAGTCGTATCATGAAACACATTCAGAATACGACTGAATGTTAGCTATCTTAACAGGTTGATAGCCAAGCATTTACAAACGCCAATTTTTCTCTTTCAGCAGGGATTTGAGCATAGTAAACGTTCTTTACATTTGGAGTAGCTGCCTTATCTGCCGGCGGTAGAAGAGGCAGGCCGTCAGGCCGTATACCACCGTCTGCACCCAAAGGCCGCGGTACTCAAAGGCCACGTCGCTCAGCGAGGCTCCCATACCGGTGATGCGCACATAGCCGTTCATACCGAAGGTGGAGGGGAAGAGCCACGACACATACTTCCAGCCGATAGGCATGGCAGCACCCGGCCACGAGATGCCCGAGAGGAAGAGTAGCGGCACGGAGAGGAAGACGAAGAGCATGATGCAGTCCTCGCGCCGCCACACTAACGCCGACAGCGTCATGGCCAGGAAGATGCACGCCAGCAGATAGGGCACCAGAAAGGCCAGGAAGGTGGTGTAGTGCCCCAGTTGCGGCAGAGCGAACAGTCGGGTGACACAGGCGAACATATAGATGCCCATCAGCAGATAAAGCAGGAAGTAGAACAGGGCCTTGCCCAGCACGATGTGTAGGGGATGCTTGTAGGCCGGATGAAAGGGTAGCGCACTGCCACGGTACCTCTCGCGCGTGTCGCCGGCCGACATGCCGATGCCCAAAAAGAGTGTCTGCTGGATGATGAGCATCAGCACCGGCGGGATGAGGAAAGCGGCAAATCCGCTCTGCGGATTGTAGAGAGCCGTCTGATTGTACTCGATGGGCATACGGGTAATCTCGGCCTGGCGGTCGGTGGTAGCGGGCAGATAACGTTCTACCTTTATCTCCTTGTTCATCTCTAATGAGACACTGGTGACGGTAAGCAGCAGATTCTTGTAATAGAGCATGGAACACATGTCGCAATAGAGGCCTACGTGCGTCTGCTTGCCCAGCCAAATGTCGCGAGTGAAGGTGGAGGGGATGCGGAGGATGCCGTACACCTGCTGCCGGCGCAGCAACTCCTGCGCCTGAGCCATGTCGGGGCAACGGGCCTGGACGCGCACATCGGGTGAGGCATCGGTACGGCGCACAAACTCGCGGCTCAGGGCCGTGCCCGACTCATCGACCACGGCCAGCGGCACCTCGCGTACCACTTCGTTGGTATAGACGTAGGAGTAGAGCAGCGGGTAGGCCAGCGGGACAAAAAGGATGAAGATGAGTATGCCCTTGTCGCGCAGGATGGTATTCAGTTCGTAATACCATATACGGATGATGTTGAGTATCGTATTCATTGACGTTCGGTTAAGGGATGTATTTATACTTCAGAAAGGCCGCACGGTAGCGCCACAGCACTGTGCAGGGCAGCAGCAGGAAAGCGAGCAACGCTACTACCGACGGCCAGACGTAGGACAGAGGAAAGCCGTCGAGTGCCTGGTTGACGTAGATGAGGTAATAGTGGCGCAACGGAAAGAGCCACGACAATCCTTGCAGGAAACCGTCCATGGCCGGCACGGGATAGGTGAAGCCTGCCAGCGAGAACGACAGGATGCCCCACAGCGAGCAAAGGCACATGGAGAGGCGCATCTGTCCGATGAAGGCACCGAACAGAAAGACACCGAACGACTGTGCCGCCAGCACCGTGAGCACCCCGAGCAACATCATCATGCCGATGCCGCAATGGCAGGGGAAGTACAGGAAGCGGTAGAACCAGACATCGTAGCAGGCGAATAGCAGCGAGAACAGCAGCGTCTGCGGCAGCAGCTTGCCCAACAGGGCGACGGTGGACGAACAGCCGCTCATCTGATACAACTCGCGCTGCGTGCCCCGTTTCCACTCCAATCCGATAGTGTAGGTGGTGGAGAGCATGATCAGCAGAATCAGGATGCCCGGCACGAGGATATTGTTCAGATAGACGGAATAGTCTAAGTGGGGATTGTTCAGCGGATGTGTCTCGATGACGATGGGCTGGATGATGCCCATTGCCTGCTGTTCGGTCAGTCCTCTGCCGTAGAGGTTCTCGCGGGTCAGTGCCAGTCCGGCCAGCTCGCTGGCATAGCGCAGGTCCTTCATCAGCAGGGTGCCGGGCACAAAGTAGGTGTCGTTGGTATAGAACGACAGCCGGGGCTGTCGGTTGGCGATGGCCTCTTCAGTCAGTCCGTCGGGGATGTAGAAGAAACCATAAATCTCTCCTCGCTGCATCGCCTTGCGGGCGGAGCTGAAGTCGGGGTAGCGGGTCACCAGGTCGGTCTCCTCCATCGAGCCAAGAATGCGGCTGACGATGTGGGTGATGTGCGTATCATCCTCGTCCACCCAACCTGCCGGCAACTTGGTGGGCAGCCCCTTGCCCATCAGCGTTGTCAGGAACACGAGGCACAGCAGCGGGGCGATAATCATCGTGAACAGAAAGAGCGGACGGTGGGCGAAGATGCATAGCTCGCGCCGGGCAATGAGACGCAGGCGAAAAAACAATTCTCTCATAGGCGGGAATTTATCGGTACAACACAGCGGACATACCGCTACGGATGCCGTCGATCTCCTGCGGCTGCAGCGGACGGGCCTCCACCTCGAAGGTCTTCAGGTCGAAGCCGTCGAGGGCCTTAGTGGCCTTCCATACGGCAAAGCTGCCTACGTCCTTCATCTTGGTGATGCGCACCCGGATGCGGCGGTCGAAGGCGGGCAGATAGACCTCGGTCTCGGTGCCCACCTTCAGTCCCGGCAGCAGGTCTTCGCGCACGTTGAAGGTGAACCACACATCGTCCGTCCGTGCCACGTTCATGATGGGGGCACCCGTGCCTACCAGTTCGCCCGGTTCGGGGAATATCTCGGTCACTACGCCATCGGCAGTGGCCAGCAGGACGGTCTCGTTGACATAGGAGGCGACTTCGCTCACGGCTCCCTGTGCCCGCTGCACCTGTGCGCCGGCAGCGGTCTTGTCCTCGATACGGGCACCGTTGACCGCCATTTCATACTGCGAGCGGGCAGCCTTTTCGGTCGCCACCATGGCATCGTACTGCGCCCGTGCCTCGTCGCGCTTCTGTTCCGCCATCACGCCGTTCTCAAACAGGCGGTCGATGCGTCGGTAGGTCTTCTCGGCCACCTCCTTGCCGGCCAGTGCCTTCTGCCACATCTCGTATGCCTGCTGTATCTGTTCCTGCCGGGAGCCGTTCAGGGCTTTCTGTTCCTGTGCCCGGGCGGCTTCGTAGGCGGCTTCCGCTTGCGACAGCTTGGCGAGAATGTCCGGAGCTTCGAGGATGACCAGCGTGTCGCCCCGGCGCACAGGGTCGCCCTCCTGCACGCGGAACTCCAGCACGCGGGCAGGCACTTTGCTCGACAGACGGTAGTCGGTGGTCTCGGCCTGTCCCTGGATGATGTCGGGGTGTTCGGGCAGTGACAGGCCAACGATGATGACGATGACAATGATACCGACCAGCACTAAAGCAGCGGTAAGGATAACGGTGAGATTCTTGTTCTTTTTCATAATGTAAGTCTATGAGTTTCTATAGTTTATGAGTTACCTCGTCAGCTGTCCCAACGACTTGCGCAGGTAGAGGTCTGCCAGACGCAGGTCAATCTGTGCCGTGACGCGAGCGGAACGGGCTGAGAGCCAGGCGGTCTGCGCTTCGAGTACGTTGCTCACAGGGATAACACCCTCTTTCAGTCCCAGACGGGCATGGCGCAAGTTCTCGTCGGCTTCTGCCTGGCTGCGGGTGGCGGTCATCAGGCGTTCGGCAGCCTCGTCCACCTTCTGCCGACTCTGGTGAACCTGCAGTTCCACCTTCTCGCGGGTCTCGTCCAAGTGGCAGCGGGTTCTATCCGCTTCGGCACGGGCGGCCCGTACCTTATAGAAGCGTTCCCCCCACGTGACAAGGGGGACGCTGACTACGACTCCTACGCTCCACATCCCCTTCATCTGCCGTTCGAAGCTATTGAATACCGAGGGGTTGGAGGCGAGATAGCCACCGCTGAAAGCTACAGTGGGCAGGTATTCGGCCCGGGTCAGGCGCACCTTCTCGTCGTAGAGACGGGCGGAGAGCTGGAGGGCATTCAGTTCGGGACGCAGTCGGAAGGCGGTCTCCACGTCCGCTTCGGCATTCTGCCGGGGAACGGCGAGCTGTTCGTCGCTCTCGTCGGCCAGAGCCACAGGCGTGTCAAGATTCAGTCCGCAGAGCTGACAGAGCAGCATCCGCGACAGTTCCAACCCGTTGTCCACCTGCAGAAGGGCGACTTGCGCTTCGTTTACTTTCACCTTCACACTCAGTACGTCCGCCTGCGTGGACAATCCTTCGTTCTTCAGCTGCTGCACATCGCTGTCCAGCTGCTTCACTAACTGCAGATAGCTTTCCGCCAGCCGCTTTTTGTGCTGCAGGGCGACAATCTGCCAATAGGTTTCATCAACCTCTACGATGACTTCCTGTAGGGTCAGGTCCTGTTGGCGGGCGGCTATCTGCTCGGCATAGCGCGTGATGCGGTTGTACGCCACAATCTTGCCGCCCATGTAGAGGGGCTGCGTCAGCATCACGGCTGCCGCCCCCATGTTGCGCGTATCGGTATGGAGGGCTTCCACCAGTCCGTGACCTACGCCGTTCAGTGCGCCTGCCATGCCTTCTAACGAGGGGACGAGCCCGGCAATGGTTGTGCCCATCCCATCAAGCGTCTGCTTCTGCTCGTCGCTGAGCAGGGACAGTTCCTTGCTGGTATGCAGATAGACCCCCGTTGCCGATACCCGTGGCAGGTACTTGGTAAATGCTGCCTTGCGCTCGTACCAGGCGGCACGCTGTTTCATATCCGCCATACGCAGCTCCTTGTTGTTGCGGATGGCCAGGGCACGGCAACTATCTATAGAAAGGGTTGTCACAGCTTTCTGTGCGCTGACGCTCCCGGCAAGGAGCAATGAAATGAATCCAATCGTTACTTTTTTCATGCTATTCTGATACATTATTAAATTATTCATCCAATTCTCGGATGAAAAATGCGCCTGCAAAGTTCGACTGAAAAGGGTACCCATAAAAGGATGTTTAGAAGGATAAGTTGTCCGTTTTGACGGATTCAGTGAGGGGAAAAAGGGGAAATCAAGAGGCTGCTATTATCCATTCACATGGATTTTATATATCTTTGCAGGGATAAATCCAATGACAGAAATGGAACTAAGCAGCATATCAATCAAACAATTCAAACAGCAGATGTCGGCACAGAGCCTCTGCTACCGCGACGACATCCTGCTAAGCAACCACGTGGAGCGGCTGGAGCCATTCCGCTATCCCTGCAGGGTGTTTGCCACCCTGGTATTCTTCTGCGTAGACGGTGAGATGGACTTCAGCATCAACCTGAAGCACTACTCCATAAGCAGCAACACGATGGTAGTGGCCTTTGACGGTGACATCGTGCAGATACACCACATCGAGGCACTGGAGGCATACGCCATCCTGCTCTCGTCCGACTATCTGAACGACCTGCAGATAGACTTCCGACAACGCACCAACTTCTATATCAACACACGCCACAACGCCATCGCCCGCATACCTCACGCCGAACTGATGAACATAGTGCCCTACTATCCGTTGCTGAAGACCAACATCGAGAAAAACCGACCCGAAAGCCCCGAAATACTGCACGGACTGGTGAAGGCCTTCTCGTGTACGGTCATATCCCTCATGCAGCTCTATCGGAAGGGTGATGACGAACCTGCCGCCGAGGCCGTGCCGCGCAACCAGCAGCTGTTTGACAAGTTCATGGCACTGCTGAAGCTGCACCACACCACGGAACGGGGCCTGAAGTTCTATGCCGAACGTCTCTGCCTCACGCCCAACTACCTGTCTGGTGTCATCAAGGAGTACAGCGGCAAGAGTGCGGTGGAGTGGATCAACGAGTATGTCATCCTGGAGGCCAAGATCATGCTGAAGAACACGGACCTCAGCATCCAGGAGATTGCCTACCGGCTGAACTTCGTCACGCAGTCGGCCTTCGGCAAGTATTTCAAGCTGCAAACCGGCATAGGCCCCAAATGCTACCGCACCGGCACGCACGACGAGGACGAGCAATAGCCCTTTCGTCAGGCCTCCTTCAGCGCCTGTCTCAGTTTTTGGGGTGATACGCCCGTATGCGTCTTTACATATTTTCCGAAGAAGGAGGGGTTGAAGTTCAGTTCATTGGCTATCTCGGAAACGGTGAGGCTGGTGGTCTTCAGCCGACACTTTATCTGATCCATGAGATAGGTATTGATCCATTGTGACACGCTTTGGCCGCTCACCTTCTTCACCACCATCGTCAAGTACTTGGGTGTGACACAAAGCTGATCGGCATAGTACAGGCAAAGGCGTTCGTGGGTATGCTTCTCCTTCAGCAGTGTGATGAAGCGCTTGAAAAGATCCTCCTGACGGAGCGACACCTGCGGATTCTTCTGCCGGGACTTCTGCATCATGTAGCGGTCGGCCATCCGGTAGAGGTCATAGAAGAGGCCCTGAAAAATGCAATCTACGTCGTTGGCATAGCAGTAGCACTTCAGTTTGGCCGCAAACAGGCGGTAATAGGCTCTGTATAGTTCCTGTTCGTTGCCATCGGGATGCAACAGCGGATTGTGCCGCAGCTGCAGGATGCTGTCCCACTGACAGGTACTGCGCAGAAACAGTTTCTGTCCGTACTTCCATGCCAGGCAAAGCACTTTACCCTGACAGGAGGAGGGTATCTGGACATCGCACAAGACAGCTCCCTGACTGCAGAACAGAATGTCCCCCTTGCCCGGCCTGTAGTGTTTGCCATCCATCCTCATTTCCATAGAGCCATTCGTGCAGAAGAGCAACGCGACGAAGTCTGTCGCTACAATGCCCTCGTTTCCCGTCCGGTTCCAAGGCAGCTGTTTCAGGTCGTCCACCAGCACTACCTTATCCTCTACGCAGTTGGTCATGGAATACGCCGACAGCTGCCTGAAAGAGACTTCACTCCATTTGTCATCCAAATTCACTTTATTCATCCTATTTTCTGTTTTAACGTTAGTTACTCAAATCGGGGAAAGATGTCACCCGTAGCTTGTGACAGACGCAAAGTTCCGAAAAAGGGGGACGCGGTAAAAGGTGATATGAGAGGAAGAATTGGCAGAATTGACGGATATCAGCAGGCGAACTACCGGCGGAAAATTTCACCTTATCGCAGGCATCCATCCGGAGCTTGCTTCAGTCCTATCCTTAGGTAGATTCAGTCGTATACCGAGCCTATTTCAGTCGTATACTTAGTTACCGTTCACCGTTCGGTGAACGAGCGTTCACCCCGGGGTGAACAAGCGTTCAACGTTCGATGAACGAGCGTTCACCGTTCGGTGAACGGTATATAAGTCGTATACTGAACTAATATAACCATAGGACTGAATATAGCTGCCTATAGGACTGAATGAACTTCCGTCCCTAAGGAGCTTCATCTGAGGAAGGGGCGGAAGCACTCGTTGCACCTCGGCGGGGAGATGAAAAGAGAAGCTGAAGGAAGTGTATCAAGCATGATGCGGGTATTCACCGACAATTCTGACAATCTCGGATTTCATCTCATTCCACTCTGTCGAATGAAAGAGGAAAGGCATTGGCTGCGTTTCCGCATCCTCAAAATAGGTCAGATTCATCAGTGCTCTGAATACATTGTGATTGGGATATTTCTGCTTGTAAAATGAGAGAATCTCTCCGAGGGAATAGTGTTTTAAGAGTTCCAGTGTGTGGGGTTCGACTGTGCAGTATGATAGCATCTGTAGTCCTCCTTTCTTGTGTGACTGATGGCAGCGATATACGACAGGCAGACAGGATCGAGTGTCCGCAACTTTTTGCATTCGGCCACGATGACATCCAAACCGAAATAGGACAGGATGAGAGACCAATCGTGCAGGTTGCCATATTCAAGTACGCGCTGAATAAAGAAACCTGCCTGTCGGTCAAGATCCACCTGCTCCATGTCAACATCCCAAAACAGGACTGAAGACAGTTGCTTGATTATCTCTTTCTGTTTGTCCATTTTTACCTAATCTGTGGAAAAGAATATTATGCCGAATGCAGCTAACTTCGGGCAAAGATACAATAAAATATTTATTGGTTATTTATTATAAAGAGGATTTTTGTGACACACGTTTCGTATGCGTGCCGAGTGAAATAGAGCAAATAAATATCCTCTCCGCTCGCTTAATCGGCTTTTTGAATAAAAGCCTCACGCTCGGAAGAGCAAATAAAATTTCCTCTCCGCTCGCTTAATCGGCTTTTTGAATAAAAGCCTCACGCTCGGAAGAGCAAATAAAATTTCCTCTCCGCTCGCTTAATCGGCTTTTTGAATAAAAGCCTCACGCTCGGAAGAGCAAATAAAATTTCCTCTCCGCTCGCTTAATCGGCTTTTTGCACTATCTTTAAATAAGATAGGCGGCATCTCGGGAAAACTTTTTCATGCAAGCATGAAAGTTATCCTCTCGATTTGCACTATCTTTGCCAAGGATAATCAAAAAACTTATATCTGATTGGGTATCAGAGTAGAATGAAGGAGTTGCAGATTTATGGTAACGATTTAGCGAAAGTGCAAGTGCACTGATATTCTGTGATTTACTACGCCTCACAACTCTATTTGCAAAG
>JBJEHI010000003.1:0-25453 GCA_051875915.1 Bacteroides sp. | reverse complement strand
AGCGGAAGGTAGAGCGGAAGGTAGAGCGGAAGGTAGAGCGGAAGGTAGAGCGGAAAGAGATACCGAGATTGTACAAGCCATGTCCAAGCAGGGATTCACCGTAGAGACCATAGCCGGCATCACAGGCCTGAGCATTGCTACTATTCAATCGATACTGAAACAATAAGAGCTTTCTTGCATACATCCATAATTAAGAGAGCTATCAACCCTTTCTGTCAAGCAGACAAAAATGGTTGATAGTTCTCTTTGAAAACTTATTCCCGATAGAGCATCAACGTACACCAACCTAATTGGTCAAAAGCACCACTTTTGGTACCATAACGGCTTTTCCCGTCTACCCCACATTCGGGACGCATCTTATCAGCAGCCATCTTGGCATATTGATATCCATTGCTAAGCTTTTTCACTTTCGCATAATGCGTATAGAAAATCTCCCAACCCGGACGGAGCTTTCCACGACCGGAATCATCCGATACCACCGTATGAATGGCAGAATGGCTACTGCTGTTGGAACATGAACAGTCCACACAATACTTATACTCTTTGAATGGCATTCGAACGGCATTCACCAACCACGAACCTGTTTGGTTCAACTGGTCGGCACCGTCACGCAAATTGAACAACGCCGTATATTCGCCCATCTGCATCAGCAGATTGTCCTTCGCTGCAAAAAAGTCAAGCTCTTTCACCGCAGGATTACATTGGAACAAAGTATATGCCATCTGGCACAGATTAGCCGTTACGGCAACAGACATCATCGCATGTCCCTGATCGCGTCCGCTTTCCTGATTTTGCGCTATCCGCTCGCCACTGCCCAACGGGTCATCGAATACACCCTGAACCAGTTTGTTGATGCAACCGTTTCCCGCACCTGTATAGAAGTAGTCAACCACATAGCTGACCATCTCGCTGTCCTCCGTCAGAATGCCAATAGAGAGGTAAGAGCACATATTCACCAGATCCCAGTTACTCCAATAGTGATCATCACATGTGTTTCGGTGAGTCGTCAGGAACTCCTTGTTCTTCGAAGCGAAAACAGCCAGCATCCACTCCTTGAAATTGGTGAAGTCATCGGCTTTCCATCCTTCATAATCACGCATCAGTTCACCGGCATTTGCAAAAGTATATCCCTGCGCTCCTGCCGCCAACATCTGATTGGCATCGTTGCTTTTGATGCCTTTGCATCCCTTTACCCAGGCGTTCATCACACCAATGGAGAGGTCTGCATACGTGTTGTCACCTGTCAACTTCCACAACAGCGCCGACTGATAGGCAGCAGCTGCATCATTCATCGCCTCCTGATAATGCTCTTTACCATCCGCTGTGATTCCTTTGCCATCACCCCGGACAATATATTCCAATGGAGAGGCTTGATAGCCGGGATTTGTAAACACACTGTTCTTCAATGCCGCAAATTCATCCTTCACTGGCTGCGGAGCCGTACCGTCCTCCAGGCTTTTCTTCACACGGTCGAAATCGGCTTGGGCAAACATGGCACATGGATGACTGAAATTGTATTCGGCACAAGTCGGGGGATTTACCTCTTCCTTGTCGGCTGGGGGTATCACATCAGTTTTCCCGGGCTCACCCTCTTTGCAGGATATCTGGACAGTCATCAGCAGTCCGAGACACGCTAAATTCCACAAATTACACTTCATATAGCTGTTATTCTAAAATCCATTAATTCTATTCCCTTGCTGAAGCATTTTCAAACGAATCAATGCCTCCAGATAATAATAATCTGCATACATGATGGAAGAATCGACCTCCGTCCCACGAGGTTTGTGACCAACGGAATGGAGCAGGAATGCCGAACATGCAGAACGAGCCTGATAGTCCGATGAAGAGAGTCGCTTCATTAGGTCGATGGCCTTCGCGTAATACTCCCCTCCTCTATCGGCACCTGCATATTGTGACAGTTCCAGCAAAGCAGAAGCGGTGACAGCGGCAGCTGATGCATCCTTTGGTGGGAAAGGATGAGTGGATGCATCATCAAAATCCCAATACGGAATCATATCATCGGGCAAACGAGAAAGGAAGGTGTCTGCTGCCTTGCAGGCTACTTCCAGAAAGTCTTTGTCCTGTGTCTCCCGATAGGACATCGTAAATCCGTAAATGGCCCATGCCTGTCCGCGTGCCCACATAGAATCATCTGACAGACCTTGATGCGTAACCCCTTTGATGAAATGTCCGTCAATCGTATCGTATACAGCCACATGATAGCACGAATAGTCTGGACGGAAATGGTGTTCCATCGTTGTCCGTGCATGTTGATATGCTACATCATACAGATGCCGGCTACCTCCGTGGCGGGCGGCCCAGAAGAGCAGTTCCAGATTCATCATATTATCAATGATGGTGTTATGGGGCCAGTTTTCCTTTCGCACCATGCCAGGCCAGGAAAGGATGGTGCCTACCCTCGGATTGTACAATACCGCCAACGAATCGGCCGCATTCATCAATGCCTCTTTATACTTTTCGTTACCGGTCAACCGGTACGCATGTCCCACGCTGGGCATCATCATGAAACCCATGTCGTGACTTCTCGCTTTCTGATATGCCTTTGGCAGAATCACATCCGTCACCTGCTTTGCAGCATCCATGAAGGTAGAGTCATGAGACGCTTCATAGAGGTACCACAAAATACCCGGCCAGAAGCCACAAGTCCACGAACCCTTCGATGTGTACCGCCAGCCACTGGCATCCTTGTCAATGGAATTGGGTATACTGTCCACAGAAGGTATGGATGCCAACGTCTTCAATGCCTGTGACTGGCAATACCCGATTTCTTTGTCTACAGACAAATCGGATGCCGAAGACGAACAAGAAGCAGCCACAACGCTTACCAACAGACAACCCAAATACACAAATACTTTCATTGCATTATCATTAATAGAACAACATTCTAACAAACAAACATTTCCCCATATATAGGAGTTTATAAAAAAGGGTCTGCACAATCTTTCCTAATTGAGAAATTGGCAGACCCTTTGTCCCTAAACAATCTTACCTATCAACCTTTTTTCCTAAGAGGTTGGCCTAATACCTGAACTTTATTCCCAACCAGGATTGTTACCCAATTCCTGTCCGTTCGACAACGTATTCAGCCATGAAACCGGAATAGGACGCAGGCTGTACTTGGCATTGGTCGAAGAACTCAACTGCGTTTGAATGAGACCACCCGTAATGTTCGTTACATCCCAATTGTACTTCAACACACGTTCAGCCAACTTACCGGTACGGGTCAAGTCGTTCCAACGAGGAGCCTCACCAAAGAGTTCCAATGCACGTTCATCCAGCACATCGTCAATAGTCACCGTACCCGAATACTTCGGAAGGCCTGCCTCGTGTGCATGATTCATGGCACGTTCGCGAACGGTATTGATACATACCAACGCATTGGCATTGTCATTGCACTTCACTGCAGCCTCGGCAGCAATCAGATAAGTTTCGGCCAGACGGAAGAGAACGATGTCGCGCGAGCCATACTGGCTGCCACCACTTTCACCATACAGCGTGTTGGCATCCTTGAACTTATAGACAGGTAACCAAGCACGTGTCATAGAGCTGTTGCCCTGCATACCGGTGATGTAATAGTCTTCGTTGGCACAGTCATCGTAAGATCCCGAGGGATAGTTGTAGATGAACTTCATAGGTGAAGAGGAGTTCGCAGCTTTCTGCTCCTCACGGGTATAGACGCGGAATCCCTCTTCGCTCGGTACCGGGAAGTAGATGACGGTATCTGCCACACCTGTGCTGGAAGTAGCCAACTGGGTAGTGTTCATGAAGGCATTACGTCCGTAGGTACGTCCGTCCACCGACGTAGCGGGGTCACCATTCAACGGGCTCATGAAGGTAACTTCCGCACGGCGGTCCTTCTTCCAATCAAACGCAGTGTAAAGATACTTGGTGGGCATCACCGTACCATAGTCATTGGCATAGAAGTTACACTTGGCCAGACCTTCCCATCCTTCGCGATAGGAGAAGAGGTAATATTCGCTCTGGTGATTGTTATTGTAGTTGGTTGTGTTGTTGAAGTTCACGGCAAAAATCACCTCGTCGTTAGCCTCGTTGGACTGACGATGTACCAAGGCATAATCATTCAGCAGCTTGTGGCCTGAATTGTTGATTACATCCATCGCATCGTTGTAGGCATTCTTGAAGTCTGACGACTCACCGTAGCTCTGGTAGCCACGTGTCAGATAAACCAAAGCACGCAGATGTTTGGCTGCCGCTTTCGATACACGTCCAAAGTCGGTGGCACCCTGCTTCTCAGGCAAGGATGAAGCCATTACGTCGGAGAGGTCAGACAAAATCTGAGCATAGAATTCAGATCCGCTGTTCAGCTGCGAAGTAGTGGATGCAGACATCGGTTCATGCAGCTCCAACGGAGCTTGTCCCCAGTTCTTCACAATCTCAAACAGGTACAAGGCACGCAGGAACTTTGCCTCAGCCACACGGGTAGCCAACGTCTTGGGGTCGATACCATTCATGGCATCCTGCTCTTTCAGAACCACCTGCTCCGAACGGTCGATAGCTGCATTGACGTTCTTCAATGCTGCATACAGGGTTTTCCATTGGCTATATACGTCCGAATTAGCATTGTCATAGGTCACCACATACTGGTTCAAATCACTGGTGCTGGTACCCAGACACTGTGTACCAAGGTCTGTACCGAGCTGGGTTAGTTTCAGATAGTTATAGTTATTGTACACCGATTTTAGCGTAGAATAGGCTCCGTTGACCAATGCTTCGTATCCGGAAGCGGTCTTATAGTAATCTTCGGCAGACTGACTGGTCCAGTTCTCCTCATCCAAGAAGGACGAGCAGCTGACCAATGCGGTCATGGAAACGAGGAAGATACCTTTTGCAAATAGATTCTTGGTTTTCATATTACTCATGCTTTACTATTTGTTATTTAAAAAGAAACATTCACACCAAACAATACGTTCCGCGTGCGAACATCGGTATTGGAAATGCTGGAAGTCAACTGTTCCGGATCAACTACATAGTCCGCACAAATGATGAACGGATTCTGAACCGTGCAATACAAGCGCAGATTTGTCAGGAAACTCTTTGCAATCAATGACTTGTCGAATGTATATCCCAGACTGATGTGACTTACCTTGAAGTAGTCGGAAGCAGACATGACGTGAGACATGGCCGATTTCTGGTTGCCCCAGGGACCTGCCTTGTCGCGGTAAGTTCCCATGTTACCCGGTTGCGCCGATGCGTTCGTAGGATTCTCCGGAGTCCAATAGTCCTTCTTCAGGTTGTTCAGGTTCATGTTGTTGTTCTCCAATGCGTACGAAACATAGAACTGGTTACGCATACGGGCACCCAGCTGGAAGGCGGTACCGATGGTGAGGTCAAAGTTCTTATAGGTAAAGGTATTGCTCATACCACCTGTCCAGTCCGGAGTACGCTTGCCGTCAATCACACGGTCGGCATCATCAATCTTACCGTTCTGGTCCAAATCCAATACCTTATATTGGCCGGGCTTGCAACCGTATTTGGCTGCTTCCTCTGCCTCATCAAGCTGCCATACGCCAACAGTTATCAGGTTATAGTTGATGTCGATGGGCTGTCCGATTACCCACAGGTTGCTGTAGTCACCTGTCATCCCGGCAAACGACTGACCACGAGAGGTCAGGTCTTCCTTGTATTGCAGGTCTACAATCTTATTCTTGTTGTAGGCCAAGTTGATGGAAGTTCTCCACGAGAAATCCTTCGTGCGGATGTTTTCCGTATTCAAAAGCAATTCGAAACCTGTATTACGAACCGAACCTACGTTGTCCTTCACCGAAGAGTATCCGGTAGTGACAGGAACGGTCTTGTTCATAATCAAGTCGTCTGTCTTACGATTGTAATACTCAACCGAACCCGAGATGCGGTTGTCGAAGAAGCCGAAGTCAAGACCGATGTTGTACTCGGTAGTACGCTCCCATCCCAGTTCCATGTTACGCAGGTTGTTGGGGACATAACCTATCACGTCACTGGTACCGAACGAATAGTACTGAGCACCGCTGATAGAACCTTGCGTCTGATAGGCACTGACATTGTCATTACCCGACTGACCGAAACCAAGACGCAGCTTCAAGTTGTTCATCCAGTCGATACCTTTCATGAACTCTTCCTCTGTAATGCGCCATGCCAAAGCACCTGCAAAGAATCCGCCCCATTTATGGCCTTCGGCCAACTTAGACGATCCGTCGTAACGCATACTGGCCGTAAGCAGGTACTTGCCCTTGTAGTTGTAGTTCAAGCGAGCCAAGTAAGACATCAGAGAGGTCTTCGTATATTTGGATTGCACCTTGTTAGTCTTGGCACCGTTCTGCAGGGCATACCAATGGGAGTCGTAAGCCAGACCGGCAGCATCACCACGCATCCATTCGTTCTCATACTGTGTCATGGAGAATACACCCATTACATCGAAATGGTGATCCTGCATCAGGTCGAACTTATAAGATGCCATGTTATCCCATACCCAATTGGTCAGAGTTGTCTTCTCATACCAAGCCGTTGCCTGCGAGCCCTGGTTACGTTTGGTATAGGCTCCGGCATACATACCATAATCAATAAACTGAATGTCGGGTGAGAAGGTGGTCTTCAAGGAGAGGTTCTTGATGGGGTCAATCTCCAAGTAGACGTTACTCAGGATGTCATACTTCTTATAGTTCCACGACTGGTTCTGCTGGGTAACGAAGGGATTGAACTGACCGCTACCATACTTGAACTCCTGTTCACCAGTCACCAGGTTGGTAGGATGATAGGTAGGACGCAGACGATAGATGGTCTGCAAACCGTCTTCGTTACCAGTTTCCTGATCGGAGAAAGTTCCGTACAAGCTGACGCCAAACTTCATGTACTTGTTGGGATTGACATCTACACCGGCACGCAGATTGTAACGTCTGTAATACTGAGGCTGGAGCAGACCGTCCTCGTCGTAGTAACCGGCAGAAGCCACATAATTCATTTTATCCGTTCCACCCGATACGGACAAGGTATGGCTGGTCATCCAAGCTGTAGAGGTTAAGGCATCAAACCAATCCATGTAGTTGTTGTCTTCAATAGCTTTCAACTCCGATGCCGAAAAAATCTGGCTGTCATCCACATATTCACCCTTTCCTTTCGTAGCACGGGCATACTCACGGGCCAACTGCACATATTCCGGGCCATTCATCATCTCCGGTTTATGAGTATAGTTCTTGAAGCCTACCGAGCCATCGTATGAAATTCGGGGTGTTCCGTTGGCACCCTTTTTCGTCGTGACGATGACAACACCATTTGTAGCACGTGAACCGTAGATGGCTGTGGAGGATGCATCCTTCAAGATGTCAATCTTCTCGATATCATCGGGATTGATGTTCTCCAGTTCTGCACCAGGCACACCATCAATCACAATCAATGGTTTGGTACTACCGCTGATGGTATTCAAACCACGAATCAAAATATTGTATGCACCACCCGGCTTATTGGATGAACGCTGGATATTGACACCAGGTACAGCACCCTGCATGGCACCTACGGCACTGGCACGTCCTGTAATGGTCAGATCCTTAGTTGACACGGAAGCAACGGCACCTGTCAAATCCGATTTCTTTACCGAACCGTAACCTACTACCACCACTTCGTCCAGCATCTCGGTATCTTCCTTCAGCACAATCCGCAGGTTGGTTTCGTTGCCTTTCACCACGATTTCCTGCGACTTGTAACCGATGAAGGAGACAACTAATGTGCCCTTGGCATTGTTGAGCGTAAAGTTACCGTCGATGTCGGTAATCGTACCGTTGGTAGTACCTTTCACCTGAACGTTGGCTCCGATGACGGGTTCACCTGTGGAATCCACCACTTGTCCTTTCACTGTGCCTGTCTGCATGACGGACTGTACCTCACTGGTACCGGCAGCCCATGCCGACTGCGGGAAGCCTGTTGCCAATGCAGAGGCTACCAAAGTGGAGAGGAAGACTCCTCTCGTTGAAAATTGCATGAATCTTTGCTTCATAATTTTCAGATTTAAATTAATACTAAGGTTATTGTAATTCACTCATTTATTTCTATAGTTAATCTCAACCGATCAGACGTTGCATGTAGGCACGTACCTCCTTGCGTCCGATATGCAGATGGTTCTCTACCGTACGCACGGAAAGATGTAGCATCTGGGCTACCTCGGGAACGGGCTTCTCGGCATAACGAGTCAGCATATAGACTTTCTGACGCTGCGGCGGAAGCTGAGACACACGGTTCAGTTCGTGCTGACGCAAGTCACGGACAATCAGACGGGACTCGATGTCATCGGACAGAGCAGGCTGCGTGTCGTACATATAAGAGGAAAGCTCTTGCCGGCGATAGGTGCGCCGTAAGTAGTCGAATACCACATTGCGTGTAATGGTGAAGATAAAACTGCGAACGGTTGCCGGACAAATCAGCTGCTGATAGTCCATCAAACGGAGAAACACATCTTGGACAAGGTCTTCGGCATCTGCCGTATTACCTATCCTACTATAGGCATATCGGAGCACCTGCGGACGATAGTGTTCGTATGCATCGGCTATCAGTCGGGCGGATGATTGATGAATATTTTCCATGATATCAGACCTCATTTTTACAGGTTTTACATTTGTTCAACGCTGCAAAAATAGTGGGTTTGATGGAAAAAGCAGTCTCACAAGACCCGCAATGAATCTCAACTAATCAAGATAGACTACGAAAGTTGAGGCAACATAAAAATCAATGAGTTAAGAGATTGATACAGCAGTCTCAATTTATTAAGTGAGACTGCAAAGGCGGCTGAATGGAGGCTTATCCTCACTTTTCCTGCTGCTGGATATACTCACTGGGGGTGATGCCTGTCACCTTCTTGAAGTAACGGAAGAAGGAGGCCCGCGAATTGAATCCGCACTCTTGCGCCAAGGCGGTCAACGTAAATTTGGAAATGTCATCGGTAGTCGCTACCTGACGTTTGAATTCGGCTATGCGGAAATCATTGATATAGTCATAATAGTTGCGCTCCAGGTAGTGGTTGAAGAGGTACGACAGCGTATGTGCAGAGGTACCGACAACAGCAGCCAAGTCAGCAATCTTCAGGTCAGCCTGTATGTAAGGCTTTTCGTTTTGCATGACTTCATCCAGCTTGACAGCCAGACGACGGCACTCCTCTTCTGAAATTTTCAATGTCTTGTACTTCTTCTCTTCCACCGGCTTGCTTTCGGCATCAACCGCTTCAGCAATTACTTCCTCTTTTTCCACAGGAAGGTGAACATCCGTCGCTTCTGGAACAGGAGAGAAAACATCGGTTGGTAAAATGGACTCCTGCGATTGGGGAAGTTCCTCGGGCTCAACCCTCAATACCAGACGACGCCTGCGCATAAAGTACCACAAGGCAATCAGCAGACACAAAACGACCATGAGCGTGCCCATGAAGATGCGATGTCCCCAAGTGGCCGCTACGGAGATAGTGGCCTGCACTTCGGATGCCGGCTCACCCCGATGACGCACCCGAAACAGGTAACTGCCTGATGAAAGGTCGTAATATATCCGCTCCGAACGGCCTCGCAGCACCACCCAATCCTTGTCTACTCCCTCTAACTTACATTCATAAGACATATTGTCGGGCAATGTGTAAGAGAAATCGGAGAAGCAGATGCTGATATTGCGCTGCGAAGCGCTGAGATGCACCTTCTTCTCTCCGGATGCCGACCGCACAATGGGCGTAAGGGTAGACTCTCCGTTAATTTTGATATCTGTCAGCTGCACCGGATAGGCGTTATGCCGCTCGTTGTTCAGCTTGGCGATGTCTAAATAGAGCAGTCCCTGGGTATTGCCAAACCAGAAGTTTCCCCGTTCGTCGCATATCGGCGGACAGAATGTAAAGGTAGGCATGGGAATGCCATCGACAAAGGTGTAGGGAATACAGTTGTCCTTCTTGTCGTAATGGAACAGGCCGTTGTTGGTACCTATCCATAGCCATTGGTTTCCATCTTCGACCATGAAGACACCGTCTGCTCCCTGCAACGAGAGCAAAGAGGGCAGATAGCGGAAACTGTTCATGGAGAGTGATGAGACGAAGAGCATCCCTTTGTCGGGTACAAAATAGAGTTGATGGGCGGAGTCTTCGTACACCACCCGAATCTTTTGCTTGTGTACAAAGCCTTCCGGAAATATGTCGGCACGCAGATTGCCTGAGGCCGGTTCGTAAATGCAGAGACCATTTTCCGTGCATATCCACCCCTTGCGGGTGGAGTCAAAATAGATTTCGTAGACATTACCCGAAGGCAGTTGTGAGTTGGCACTGGTGTAATGGGCTATCCGTTGGCCATTCTTGTATCGGAACAGACCGTCGGATGTACCTATCCAAAGGGTACCCTCGTCATCGTATCGGAGGCAGAAAATATGTCCCACATGAAAAGGATGCGGATCTTTGGTCTCAAAGTCGCGTACCTGCATCGTTTGAGGGTTGAAGATGTGCAAGCCTCCCCCATAGGTACCTACATAATACTCATCACCACAAGGCAGAAGTGAGAACACTATGTTGGAACGCAACTCGGGTTGTTTTAGACATTTGAAACGCTTGCGTTGCTCGTCAATATAGTAGAGGCCGTCTCGTGTCCCTATCAGTTTCTCGCCCTTCCCTATTATCAATGACCGTACCGCCTTGCCTTTGGAGTCGAAATAGGGCGGAAAAGCATAGGTGGAGAACAGTTCGTTCTGATAGAGCGTATAGTCGAGGCCGCTCTGATAAAAACCTATCCACACCAATCCTTCTTTATCGACCAGCAGCGAATAGACTGAATTGGAGCGGATTCCTCCTTGGTCGGTGCCATGACAGAACGAACGGACGATGCAGCCTCGTTCTGTATCGATAAAGTGTACACCATTTCCGTCAGTCGATACGTAGAGAGTCTTGTTGTCGTCACACGAAAGCGAGGAGATGACATTGCATCCTACATCTATATATTTAGTAAAATGGGCCGTCGGAATGTCAAAAAGCAGAATGCCCAAATCCATGGTTCCCAAATAGATTTTGTCACCGATACAACTGATGCACTGAAAAGAACAGAGATGCTCGCCCTCTACTTCGTAATGATAGGCATCCAGTTTCCTGTCCGTGAGGCGCATGGAGTAGAGCCCCTGCTCGGTAGCAATCCACAAGAAGCCGTGACGGTCGAAAGCCAGTCCGTAGATGATATTGGCAGAGGCAAACTGATGGTTGCTGATGGTGACCTGCTCGAAAACGCCCTCGTGACAGATGAAAAGCCCCTGCTCTGAACCGATGTAAAGAGTCCCTTTTCCATCGGAAAGAAGTGCACGGACAGGAGTGTTGATAAGGTCGGGAACCACCTGTTCCAACTTGTCGCTGTCCTGATGGAGACGCCACAGTCCCATACCGTTGCCCATCCATATCTGATGCCCCTCTGTCTCGGTCACTGCATTTACCCGTTTCAGACGTTCATCGGAGCCGGCAATGAAATAGTTCTTGATATGCACACCGTCAAAACGGTCCAAAGCCGTGCCTGTTCCCATCCAAACAAAGCCCTGTGTATCTTTGTAGAGAGCATTGACCACCAAGTCGGACAGTCCGTTATCCACAGACAGACTGCGCAAGGTAGGCACATTGCCTACTCCCTTAGCATCTGCCAGCAAGAGAAGAAAGAAAACGAAGATGTATGTCCGTATACTATTCATGGCTATCCGATTTACTGACGCAAAGATAATGCAATTTTTATCAAAAAAAGGAAATAAACGTTCTTGTAATTAAAAAAATTACTCTTTGCCCTCTTCCGACTGCTGTACAACATAGTCCTTGGGCGATACCCCATACTTCTCCTTGAACGAACTGGAGAAATGGGAAGGGTTGGTATACCCTACCGTATAGGCAACCTCTGAAACGGTCAGTTTCTTGTCCTTGGCCAGCAAGGAGGCAGCCTGCTGCAGGCGAATGTTCTTGATGAAGTCTCGTGTTGAGAGGTTGGTCAGCTCTTTCAGCTTCCGATGCACATGCACACGGCTCAACCCGACCTCTGCCGCCAGGTCTTCGGCACTGAAATGGGGATCGTTCAGGTGCTCGTTCACCACACGCATGATACGCTCCATCAGTTGCTCGTCGCCCGAACGCACTTCCAGCTTCTCTATTTTGTCAACCTGTTGCTGGGCACCGCTGAACTTATTGCGGAGCATACGTCTGTTGCTCAACAGATTGGAGACCACACTCTTCAGCACTTCGGTACTAAAAGGCTTCACTATGTAGGCATCGGCACCCGCCTTCAATCCCTCCTGCTGGTCTTCGTTGCGCGTCTTGGCCGTCAGCAGGATGACAGGGATGTGGTTGATATTCGTATTCTGCTTGATTTTGCTGCACAGTGCCATACCATCCATCTCTGGCATCATCACATCCGATATCACCAGGTCGGGCATCTCTTTCAGAATCTGTTCATAGGCCTCCTGTCCGTTCGTACAGGTCAGTATTCGGTACTTATCAGCCAGTTCACTGCGCAAATAGTTGCGTATTTCCTCCTCGTCTTCAGCTATCAGCAGTCGGAAATGCCCTTTTCCATTGGCCTGTTTTTCGTCCGGATTAGCTTCTTCAGACAGATTCCCATCCGGTAGCGGCATTTCATGCGACTGCACTTTGGCTGTTGACAGATGAGCCTCGTCCACTGTTTCCAGTTCGTCGGCACGCAGATGGTCTGACCCCATCGGTATGCGGATAATGAAGCGACTGCCAGCAGCATCGGTACGGTTCTCTGCCCGAATCACACCATGATGCAGTTCTACCAACGAGCGCGAAAGATGAAGGCCGATACCGGTACCGAAATTAGACTTTGTGATATCATTGTCTATCTGATAAAAACGCTCAAAGATGCGGTCTATCTTACTACGGTCGATGCCGATGCCGCTATCCTGCACCACTATTTCGAAATAGTCGTGCAGAGCATCCCTGCGGTTCGGATCGGTACCGGTAGCCAACGTCAGTTGAATCTCTCCCTCGTCAGGCGTATATTTAAAGGCATTGGAGAGGATATTCATCAACACCTTATCAAAATTGTTCAAATCGACCCACGCCTTCAGCTGCGGCATTTCGTGCAGGAAAGTGAAGCGGATGTGCTTCTTCTGCACCGCATAGTCGAAAGTCTGCATGACATCTTCAATGAAACCAACCATATCCGTCTCGCGGAACTTTAGGTGCATCTGTCCCTTGTCCAGCTTCCGTATATCCATCAGCTGGTTAATCAATCGCAGGATGCGCTGGGCATTGCGATACATCAAAATATAGGTCTTCTGTATCTCTCCTTCCGGATGTTCCTGCAAGAGTTTCTCCAGCGGATTGATGATGAGCGTCATAGGAGTACGTATCTCATGAGAGATGTTGATGAAGAACTGCAGCTTGGCTTCATTCAGCTGCTCGGCATGTTCGCGCTTCATCATCTCCCTCCGATGGCGCATACGCGACAAGAAAGTAGATACGACGCCCCAACATAACAGGCCGACCAACAACAAGTAGATAAAATAGGCCCAAACAGTCTGGTACCAAGGAG
The DNA here is from genome assembly GCA_051875915.1 of Bacteroides sp. Classification (GTDB taxonomy): domain Bacteria; phylum Bacteroidota; class Bacteroidia; order Bacteroidales; family Bacteroidaceae; genus Bacteroides. The sequence continues at coordinate 11,918 of JBJEHI010000003.1, read as the reverse complement.
GTGAGATGAGAATGCTGATGGTACGTACAGGTGATACGTTTCCACGATTGACAGCTCTCACCGAGAAGGTGTATTTGCCAGGTGGCAGATTGTTGTAGGTAACTCTGTTGACACCCGGATCGGTAGTGTGCCACTGCCTACCAAGCTCTTCGATGCAATACTGATAGGATATCTGCTCAGGCGCATTGAAAAGGAAGGTCGTAAAGCTGATGCTGAACGTATTGTCACTATGGCACAAGCGGAACTCATCGGCATCGTCCACTTCGCCATCCATGACCGCTCTTCCTCCCGACAACGTATTCCGATGAGCAGGCTGGTTGAAAATGGAGAACTCCGTAATGCTGACTTGCAAGCCCTTGGAGACGTTGACAATATCTTGCGGACGGAAGAAGGTGATACCGCTCACACCGCCGAAATAGAAAGTGCCGTCGCTATCCCTGTAGTAGGAGCCATGAGCGAACTCATTGCCTTGGAGTCCATCGCCCAGGTAATAGTTGGCAAAACGTCTGTTCTTGACATCGAAGCGACTGAGTCCCATATAGGTACTCAACCACAATTCACCGGAAGGGCCTTCCAATATGCCACAGATTACGTTACTGGGCAATCCGTCTGCTGTTGTGTATTTATGTAGTTCACCGGTCTGCTTGTCGAAGCAGAACAGACCATCAGTCGTTCCTGCCCATATTTTGCCGGAGATGTCTTCCTGCAGGGCATACGCAACGCAGTTACGCACCTGCCGGTTGGTACCGCCAAAGCGCAAGAACGTCTCCTTCTTCGGATCGAAACAGCTGACACCCCGATAGTGGGCTATCCAGATAAGTCCTTCGCTGTCACAATAGAGAGAATTCAGCCAGCCGTTAGGCAGATTGTCACGCCGAAAATCATTGCCGTCATCCCTGGATGCCCTGTAATGTACAAGCTCACCGCTTTTCTGCTTATAGTGATAGAAACCTGCGCCAAAAGTCGCAATGTAGAGGTCACCACACGAATCTTCTACAATCGAGAATATTTTGTCATTATCCATCTTCAACGGATAGGAGCAGCGCCCCGTCCGTTTGTCCAATCGAGCCAATCCCCGATCGTACGAACCCAACCAAAGAGTGCCTTCAGAAGCAGGATGAATGCAAGTCACTACAACGGGAACCCCATCGGGAGCATCCGACGGAGCATAGTGGCATACCCGTTTACCTCTTGCATCGAGTTCAAAAAGACCGTCATTATCCGTTGCTACCCACAGATGACGTTGCTGATCCCGATAGAAACCCATGACACTCCCTGTCCCGATGGGATTGTTGCGGTTCATCCGCTCGCCGTAGTAGCCAAACTGGTTCTGTCCGGTCGGGAACAAGGCGATTCCCTTCTGAAACAAGCCCAGCCAAAGGTTACCATCTCTGTCTGACAAGATAGAATGGACTTTGCCTGCAGACAAATCCTGCGCCCCCGAGTTAAGAGGGAAGTTATCCAGACAATCCCGACGCACGTTGTAAACCTTCACTCCCATTCCATCAGTGCCTACCACTAATCGTCCATCTACCATCGACAGACAGAAAACCGGGTAACGCCGCTGGCCTTCAGACAAGTTCAGCGGAATGAAGGTATCATTTTCCCGGTCGTAACGCATCAGTCCCTCCTTCTGAGTGCCCACAAACAAAGTGCCCTCGGCACTCTCCCGAATACACGAGATATGGGAATCGGTCAGTGCCGGACTTTGATAAAGTTTCAACGTTTTCTCCTTCAAGTGATAACGAACCAGTCCGAACTGTTCGGAACCAATCCACAGGTAGCCGTGACGATCCTCATAGAGGCTATGAAAATTGTGAAAATCCAGTTGGTCAACGATTTCCTGTCTGCAAACAGCCTTTGTCATGTTCTTGTCCAAAGTGAACAAGCCCTGTCCGGAGGTCGTCAACCACACTTCACCATTACGCAACTGGGTAATACGGGTCACATGGGAGTAGACCTGTGCGCCATCCCGATACATAGGTATCTCCACAAACGAATCGGTAGAACGGTCGTAACGGCACAGACCACCGATACAGCCAATCAACAGATTATGCCGATTGTCTTCAAACACCGTACGTACATAGTTATTCTTCAACGACGTGGAATCGGTAGGTTGCGCATAATAAGTAGTGAAATGAAGACCGTCGAACTTGTTCAATCCATATTCTGTAGCAATCCAGATAAAGCCGTGACTATCTTGAAAGATTTGGTTAACCAAACTACTGGAGAGGCCATTCTCAGTGGAATAGAACTGTCCTCTCTGTGCAACCATAGGCAAAACGGGACAAAAGCCGAATAATGCAATCCAAACTAAATATAATAAATAGGTGTGTCTTTTCATCGCGTTTAATTTAAAGATGCACAAAAATAAGCAAAAATTGGAAAGTGTACAAAGAACAACCGAAAAAAACGAGTTTCCGATGGAGTCTATGGGCTACAAGGAACATTTTTTTCGATTGTCAAGGAGAATTTTCTGCTATATAACATAAAATGTTCGCTATACGAAAGAAAATGTAACACAGAGAAACGCGGACGTAACCTACAGAAAACTCTATGATACAAAAAGCCGCTGTCTGTAACAAACAGTTTGCTATCTTTGCATACGTAATTAGTACGCATTTGACATGAAACGGATTTTCACACTCATGACCCTTGGTCTGCTGATGGCAACCCTTGCAGTTGCCCAAAAAAGTTCACTGCGCAAGGAAGCGCAAATAACCCGTCTGCAGGTGGACGGGAAGCCCTTTCTCATCTTAGGTGGAGAACTGGGTAATTCGTCGGCCGCTTGCATAGAGGACATCCAGACCATCTTCCCCAAGTTGCGGCGTATGGGTCTGAACACGGTATTGGTACCTGCTTATTGGGACTTACTGGAGCCTGTTGAAGGAGAGTTTGACTTCACATTGACCGATGCCGTTCTGCAAGAGGCCCGCAACAACAACCTGAAGGTCGTTTTCCTCTGGTTCGGTGTTTGGAAGAATTCAATGAGCTGTTACACCCCTCTTTGGTTCAAGAGCGACTACAAGCGCTATCCACGGGCCTATACCCGGCAAGGGAAGCCGCTGGAGATAGGCAGTGCCTTTTCCGAACCGGTTTTTCAAGCAGACCATAGAGCCTTCAGTCGCTGGATGAATCACCTGGCAGAAGCAGACCGTGACCGGGGTACCGTGCTGATGATACAGATTGAAAACGAAATCGGTATGCTGGAAGATGCCCGCGACCACTCACCCGAAGCCGAAAAAGCATTCCAGTCTCCTGTTCCCGAACAGTTGGTCCGCTATCTGCAGCAGAACAAGAAACAACTGCATCCGCAGTTGCTCCGGAAATGGGAGAATCAAGGATGCCCCTCCCAGGGAAATTGGCAAGCACTGTTTGGTGACGACATCTATACCGACGAAATCTTCATGGCCTGGCATTATGCCTCCTATGTGGAAAGGCTGGCACAGACGGCTCGCTCCATCTACAACGTGCCGCTCTATGTCAACGCTGCCATGAACAGCCGCGGACGCAAACCGGGTGAATATCCTTCTGCAGGTCCGTTGGCGCACCTGATAGACGTATGGCACTGCGCCGCACCACATATCGACATGCTGGCACCCGACCTGTATGACGATGGCTTCACCGACTGGGTAGCGCAATATCATCGTCCCAACAATCCGCTTTTCATACCCGAAATCCGTCTGACGGATAATGATGGCGTACGGGCCTTCTATGTTTTTGGCGAACACGCAGCCGTCGGCTTCAGCCCCTTCTCCATTGAGGACGGTAGCGACTCGCCCCTCAATCCACTGGTACAGGGCTATGGAAAGCTGCGCGAACTGATGCCTTTGCTGACTACCCGCCAACCATCCTGCTGGACCAAGGGCCTGCTGTTCGACCAGCAGCACAAGGAACGCATCCTGACGGATGAGGATCTGACCATCACCTGCCGCCACAACTTCACCTTGCCTTGGGATCCGCGTGCTACCGACGGCTCTGTCTGGCCCGAAGGAGGAGGCATTCTGATGAAACTGGCCCCGAACGAATACATCGTAGCAGGCAGCGGCATCGTGGTGGAGTTTGCCAAGAGCGGTGAAAAGAAAAGCACCACTCCCAAGGTATTGGGCGAGGACGGATTTGCACAAGCCGGTGAAGGGACTACCGCCAACCGGCAAGAGGAGAAGTGGAAGGGAACTCGCTGTGGCATTGGCCATGTGGACGAAGTGAAGGTAAACGAGGACGGTACATTCAGCTACCTGCGCCGCCTCAACGGCGACCAGGACCATCAGGGACGACATGTACGCATCTCGGTAGGCGACTGGAAGATACTGCATGTACAGCTGTATGAATATAAATAAACGTTGAATACATATACCATATTATAATATATAGAGCACTAAACGAATGAGTACACCAAACGGATTCAAGTTAGGATTAGCCATACTGGCCTTGCTTTGCCTTACCACACAGATGGAGGCTAAAGTGAAATTGCCGGCACTGATTACCAACGGGATGGTGCTGCAACGCGAGCAGCCGTTAACGATATGGGGAACAGCCGATGCAGGAGAGAGGGTGGATATCCGCTTTGTCACCTCTGCGGCAAGCAAGCATTCCGCACTGCCCTCCACGGTCAAAGGAGGCAAACTGAAAGCCACCTATCGTGTGACAGCCGATGAGAAAGGGCAATGGAGCATCACCCTGCCGGCACTGAAAGCCGGAGGACCCTACCAGATGCAAGTGAACGACATCGTGCTGAAGGAGTTGCTGATTGGCGATGTCTGGCTCTGCTCGGGCCAGTCGAACATGGAACTGCCCGTACGACGGGTGACCGATATGTTTGCCGAAGAGATTGCATCCTATGAGAATACGCAGATACGCCACTTCATCGTACCCAAGGTATTCAATTTCCAGGCCCCCCAAGCCGATATGCCCAAAGCCGAATGGAAGGCATTGACTGCCGACCATGTCATGGAGTTCTCCGCACTGGCCTACTTCTTTGCCAAGTCCATGTACGAAAAGAGCGGTGTACCCATCGGCCTGGTCAATGCCAGTTGGGGCGGCACACCTGTAGAAGCATGGATTAGTGAAGAAGGGCTGAAAGCGTTCCCTGCCTACATCAATGACAAACGTATCTACGAAGACGATACCTATCGGGCACACATCAAGGAGGTAGAGAACGAGAATTTCGCCCGCTGGAACCAGTCACTCTATCGGGGAGATGCCGGTCTGCATGACGCAACGCCCTGGTATGCAGCCGACTACGACGACAGCCAATGGCAGACCGTAGACATGTTTGCACAAGGCAGCACGGCCCCCGCCTGGGGTACCAACGGACTGAACCCGATAGGCGGTTCGCACTGGTTGCGCAAGAAGGTAGAGGTACCTGCCTCCTGGCAAGGAAAAGAGGGCATTATCCGACTGGGGTGCATTGTCGATGCCGACTCCGTCTATGTGAACGGCACTTTCGTAGGCACCACCGGCTACCAATATCCGCCACGTATCTACCGCATTCCTGCCGGCGTACTGAAGGCCGGCACCAATCAAGTCACAGTACGCATCATCAGCAACGGAGGATGCCCCCACTTTGTGAAAGAGAAGCCTTATAAGATTATCTGCGGTACCGAAGAGGTCAGTTTGGAAGGAGAGTGGCGCTATCGCCTGGGAGCCTCCATGCCGGCTGCTCCCGCCATGATGTTCTTCTGCTACAAGCCGGTCTGCCTATACAATGCCATGATAGCCCCGTTGCAGAACTACACCTTCCGAGGAGCCATCTGGTACCAAGGAGAGAGCAATGTGGAACGACGCAACGAATACGCCTCCCTGCTCACCACCATGATGGCCGACTGGCGACGTACCCTCCACAACCCCACGCTGCCATTCTATATCGTAGAGCTGGCCGACTTCTTGGCGAAGGAGGACATCGGCGGACGACAGGCTTGGGCAGAGATGCGTCAGGAGCAAGCCAAAGCTGCCCAATCCGACGGTTATGCCACCTTGATTCAAAACAGTGATTTGGGAGAATGGAACGACATCCATCCGTTGGATAAAAAAACATTAGGAAACCGAGTGGCCGATGCTGCTTGGAGAGAGATGGAGAAATAACATCAGAATATTAACAACTAAAACACTAATAGACATGGAAACAACACATTCCAATGAAGAATCGAAAGGATTCTACAAATTAACATGGCTACAGCGCATCGGTTTCGGCTCTGGAGATTTGGCGCAAAACCTCATCTACCAGACCATCTGTATGTATCTGCTGTTCTTCTATACCAACATCTACGGACTCGACCCCGGCGATGCCGCCATGATGTTTCTGGTAGTCAGACTGATTGATGTATTGTGGGACCCCTTGGTGGGAACCTATGTAGACAAACACAACCCCAAACTGGGCAAATACCGCTCCTACTTAGTGCTGGCGGGCATCCCGTTGACGGGCCTCGCCATCCTCTGCTTCTGGAACGGCTTCTCCGGCTCGTTGCTGTACGCCTACGTCACCTACGTGGGCCTGTCTATGCTCTATACGCTCATCAATGTACCCTATGGAGCACTCAACAGTTCACTGACGCGCGACACCAACGAAATCACCATCCTGACCTCTGTCCGTATGTTCATGGCCAACTGCGGCGGTCTGGCCGTATCGGCCGGTGTGCCCATCTTGGTAGCAATCCTGGCTGCCCAGAGTGAACTGCCTTTAGAGATGGCCCTCTTCATGGGACTCGGTTCCCTGCCGTCGTTCATCTTCATGCCCCTTGTGCCCTCCATCAAGAGAGCGGTAGGTAAGAAAAACATGTTCTACATCTTCCTCTCAGTTGCCATCCTCGGCATGATGATGCTCTATGCCATCAGCAAATTCATGGACATGAAGGAGAACATGACCCTGATTTACATCGCCCAGTTCATCAAGTCAACGGGTGTCATCGTAGCCACAGGCTATATGTGGGCACTGATTCCCGAAGTCATCTCCTACGGCGAGTTCACTACGGGCAAGCGCATCTCGGGCATTGTGAATGCCCTGACCGGCATCTTCTTCAAGGCCGGTATGGCGTTGGGAGGTGTGGTACCCGGATTCGTACTGGCATGGACCGGATATCAGGCAGCAGCCGAAGAGGCCAGCACCTTGCCTACCGACCCCAGTGCCTGGTTCTACACCATGCTGCTCTATGCCCTGGTAGGCCTTGCGTTGCTCGTCTTCTGCTTCAGCCAGTGCAAGGAACGGGTCGTAATGGACGAAAAAGAGATGGAGAACGTCAAGGTAAGCGACCTCTGGACAGAGTTCCTGCGTAACCGCCCCTTGCGTGTCATCGCCCTCTTCTTCATCACCGCTTTCGCCATGATGTCAGTGGGCAACGCAGCCGGTGCCTACTATATGAACGACCTCGAAGCACAGACTCCGATGGCGCAAGAAGGCATTCTCTGGCTGGTCTGTGTCATTCCGGCCATCCTGCTGCTGCTTGCCATGTATATCATCTCGAAATATGAACTGGATGACAACACCATCGACAAGATCAACAAAGAGATTGAAGCACGTAATAAATAATGCAAACCAAACATACTAACATACTCCAAATTTAAACTTAAAACTTATTTTCAACATGACCCCATTCAAGACCATCATCGCCAGTGCCGTTTCCATCGTCCTGCTGACGGCCTGCGCCAGCCAAGCGACACAGCAACCCGAACCCACCTTGAAGGAGGCCTTCGGCGAGAAGTTCCTGATAGGAGCAGCCGTCAGCCAACGACAGATCAACGGACACGACAGTGCCGCTTTGGCCCTCGTGGCCAAGCACTTCAACTCCATTGTGGCCGAGAACTGTATGAAGTCGGCCATCATCCATCCGGAAGAAGACCGGTACAACTTTGCCCCAGGCGACTCGTTGGTTGCCTTCGGAGAGCAGCACGGCATGGCCGTCATCGGCCACTGTCTCATCTGGCATTCCCAGCTCTCCCACTGGTTCTGCAAGGACAAAGAGGGGCGGCCTGTAACGCCCGAGGTGCTGAAGCAACGCATGAAAGAGCACATCACCACCGTGGTATCCCACTACAAGGGACGCATCAAAGGGTGGGACGTTGTCAACGAAGCCATTCTGGAGGACGGTTCCTATCGGAAGACACCCTTCTATGAGATTCTGGGCGAAGAGTTCATTCCCCTGGCCTTCCAATATGCGCACGAAGCCGACCCCGACGTAGAGTTGTATTACAACGACTATGGCATGAATGTGGCCGGCCGACGCGAGGGTGTGGTCAAGTTGGTGAAGCAGCTGCAGGAACGAGGCCTGCGGATTGATGCCGTAGGTATGCAAGGGCACATGGGTATGGACTACCCCGAGTTGCAGGAGTTTGAAGAGAGCATTCTGGCCTTCTCGTCTACAGGTGTCAAAGTGATGATTACGGAATGGGACATGAGTGCCCTGCCTACCGTCAGCTTCACCGCCAACGTTTCCGATACCGTAGGTTTCCGGAAGGCCATGAATCCCTACCCCGATGCCTTGCCCGACTCTGTCAGCCAGGCGTGGAACGGACGCATGAAAGATTTCTTCCACCTCTTTCTGAAGCATGCTGATGTCATTACGCGCGTCACGGCATGGGGCGTTACCGATGCCGACTCCTGGAAAAACGACTTCCCCATGCGCGGACGCAAGGAGTACCCTCTGTTCTTCGACCGCGACTATCAGATGAAGCCCTTCCTCAAGGAGCTGATGAACGAGTGACGAGTTTTTCGTTTTAAATTGTTCGTTTTAAATTGTTCGTTTTAAGTTGTTAATTTTAAATTATTAATTTTAAACTATTAATTATTAGCTTACCACTGCATTATGGAAAAAGAAAAAAGATACCTGTTCCCGGCCGACTATATGGCTGACCCCTCCGTACATGTGTTCAACGGACGTATATACATCTATCCCTCGCACGATTGGGAGTGTGCCAACGTAGAAAATGACAACGGTGACCAATATGTCATGAAGGACAGTCACGTACTCTCTACCGACGACCCCATGCATGGCGAAGTCATCGACCACGGCAAGGCACTCGACATAGCCGACATTCCATGGGCCGGCCGCCAGTTGTGGGACAGCGACGTAGCCAAGAAGGATGGCAAATACTATCTCTACTTCCCGTTGAAGGACCAGACAGACATCTTCCGCGTAGGCGTAGCCGTTGCCGACCGCCCGGAAGGCCCCTTCATCCCGCAACCCGACCCCATCCGTGGCAGCTACAGCATTGATATGGCCGTGCTGCAGGATGGCGAGGAGTACTACATGTACTTCGGAGGTCTTTGGGGTGGACAGCTGCAACGCTATAAGGACAACAAGGCACTGGAGTTCCCCGAACTGCCCGAAGGCGACCAGCCTGCACTGCCCAGCCGCGTTGTCAAGCTGAGCAAGGACATGCTGCAGTTTGCCGAAGAGCCCCGTCCCGTTGTCGTGACAGACGAGCACGGCGAACCGCTGAAGGCCAACGATCCCCATCGTTTCTTCGAAGCCAGCTGGGTACACAAGTACAACGGCAAGTACTACTTCTCCTACTCTACCGGCGATACCCACATGCTCTGCTACGCCATCGGCGACAATCCGTATGGTCCCTTCACCTACCAAGGTGTCATCATGACGCCTGTCGTCGGCTGGACCACACACCACTCCATCGTCGAGTACAAAGGCAAATGGTACCTGTTCCACCACGACAGTGTACCCTCGGGCGGTAAGTCGTGGTTGCGCAGCCTGAAGGTGTGCGAATTAGAGTACGATGCTGACGGACGCATCCAGACAATTGACGGCGGATTTAAAGCAGACAAGGTAAGATGGTAAGCAGATGGAGAAAATGGTTATGGGTCGGATGCCTCTGGCTGACCTTGACCCCGACAATGCAGGCCGAAGACGGCAACCGCCTCTGGTTGCGCCAGTCGGCTGTGGCTGCGGTTGAGGTAGAGATACCGAAGCAGTCGCAAACCCTGCAGATAGCAGCCGACGAACTGCGAAAGGGCTGGCAGGGACAACTGGTCACTCTCCGGCTGAAGAAGGAGAAGGGGATGTCTGCCGAAGGGTTCAGCATCCGTCGCCGGGAGGGGAAAGTGGTGCTGACCTCTGCCAGCGAAACGGGTCTGCTCTATGCCGCCTACCACCTGCTGCGCCTACAGGCAACAAGTCCGGCCAACTGGCCTGACGAAGTGATAGAGAATCCCTCCTACTCGCTTCGCATCCTCAACCACTGGGATAACCTGGACCGTACGGTAGAGCGTGGCTATGCCGGTCGTTCGCTGTGGGATTGGGAGGCCCTTCCTGCCACCCTCTCCGACCGCTACGAGGCCTATGCACGTGCCAACGCCTCCATCGGCATCAACGGAACGGTACTCAACAACGTCAATGCCTCCCCGCAGATACTCTCTCACGACTATCTGCTGAAGGTACAGGCATTGGCCAATCTTTTCCGTCCCTATGGCATTCGGGTATATCTGTCGGTCAACTTCGCTTCTCCCATGGTGCTGGATCATCTCTCCACGGCCGACCCGCTGGACCCGACGGTCATCCGCTGGTGGAAGGCCAAAGTCAAGGAAATCTACAGCCTGATACCCGACTTCGGAGGCTTTTTAGTGAAGGCTAACTCTGAGGGACAGCCCGGTCCCTGCGACTTCGGACGAAGCCATGCCGACGGTGCCAACCTGCTGGCCGATGCGCTGAAGCCCTACCACGGCATCGTGATGTGGCGTGCCTTTGTCTACAGCCCCAGCGATGCCGACCGTGCCAAGCAAGCCTACCTGGAGTTCAAGCCGCTGGACGGGACATTCCGCTCCAACGTCATCATCCAGGTGAAGAACGGCCCGATAGACTTCCAGCCCCGCGAGCCATACAGTCCCCTGTTCGGTGCCATGCAGCACACGCCGCTGATGGCCGAGTTTCAGATTACGCAGGAATATCTGGGCCACTCCAACCACATAGCCTATCTGGCTCCTATGTGGAAAGAGTTCTTCCGCTTTGTAGCCCCCTCCTCACTGCAGGCCGTTGCCGGAGTGAGCAACATCGGTACAGACACCAACTGGTGCGGACATCCCTTTGCCGCCGCCAACTGGTACGCCTTCGGACGCTTGGCATGGAATGCAGAGCTCACATCCGAAGCGATAGCCGACGAATGGCTCAGCCAGACGTTCGATACAAGGCAGGCCGCCTCCCCCACCCTGCACACAGACTTACGGCATCTCATGCTGTCGAGCCGTGAAGCCGTGGTAGACTACATGATGCCACTGGGCCTGCACCATCAGTTTGCCTGGGGACACCATTACGGGCCCGAACCATGGTGCGACGTGCCAGGTGCCCGTCCCGACTGGATGCCCAGTTACTATCACAAGGCCGGTGCAGACGGCATCGGCTTCGACCGCAGCCACACAGGCAGTCAGGCCACCGCCCAATATCCCGACTCCATTGCCGCCCTCTTCGACGACGTCCATCGCTGTCCCGACGAATACCTGCTCTGGTTCCACCATGTGCCTTGGACCCACCGGATGCCCGATGGCAGCACGCTTTGGGAATCCCTCTGCCGCCACTACGACCAAGGTGTACAGCAGGTCAGGGCGTTCCAGAAGATTTGGGACCAAGCCGAACCGTACATCGACCGCGAACGCTTCCTTCAGGTACAGACACTGCTGAAGACGCAGATGCGCGATGCCATCTGGTGGAAAGACGGTTGCCTGCTCTACTTCCAGCAATACGCAGGCATGCCCTTCCCGGCCGACATGGAGCGTCCCATCCACACGCTGGACGAGCTGAAACGGGTGAAACTGCCCATCAGCAACTACGAGTGCCCCACACCCGAAGAGCTGAACCGGCAACGCTGATTATCCGAATAGAGGAAACAAGCGACAGGTGATTGCATAACAGAATGTTTTTGTCTACCTTTCCTCTAAAATGATTTATTAGAATAATTGAAAAAGGGACCTTCGAGAT
>JBJEHI010000002.1:0-26082 GCA_051875915.1 Bacteroides sp. | reverse complement strand
TCGCCATTCTCATCGAAGAGCATATCGTCCTTGCCAAGACGGAATTTGCCCGTCCGCTGGCCGGGACCATTCTGTCCCATGTTGCCGAGATTGCCTGCGGGTGAGAAGAATACCCAATCGAGTTCCTTTTCCTTCATCAGGTAACCAAGATAGAACTCACCCATCGACTTTACTCCCGGCAACCATTCGGCAGGCAGATTGCCTGTATCTACAAGACGCAAACCCGGAGCAACGAACAGTGTTCCAGCTCCTCCAACGATGAGCAGACGTTTCACTCCTGCACGCTTCGTACCCTCTACAATCTTCGGATAGTTCTCCAAGGTCTCTTCATACTGACGGGGATTCTGCCAACCGGGGTTATAGGCACTGATGACGGCATCAGCACCCTTTGCAGCCAATGCCAACGTGTCGGGGCATGTTGCATCTCCCTCGATGGCACTCAGATTCTCATGTTTTGTTTCCAATTTCTGGAGGTTACGTACAATGGCTGTCACCTTATGACCTCTCAGCAACAGCTCGTTCAAGATGGCTTTACCTACAAATCCTGTAGCACCAATCAATGTTACATTCTTCATAATTCTTGCATATTATTTGTTAGACATATACTTGCTTTTGCGCTGCTAAGTTACTGCAACAACCTATGTTGTACAAGAAGGTACTTTCTTGTCATATAGTTACCAAAAAGTAAGAATCGCTGTCTTTCAAGAATTTGAAGAAGAGAGATTTAATGATTTTTATATTCGCTCATACCCGCTTTATATTTCGGTCTACCTCCACAGCATCACCATGCTACCTGCAGTAATCAGCAGGGCACCGATAAGGACCTTGGCCGAGACAGGCTCCTTCAGCAGAAGACAGGCCAGCAGGATGGTAATCACCACGCTCAGTTTATCCACCGGTGCTACACGCGACACGTCTCCTGTCTGAAGAGCCTTGAAGTAGAAGAGCCACGACAATCCGGTAGAGAGGCCTGAAAGGAGGAGGAAGCACCATGTGCGGTGGCTCACCTCCTTCACTCCGCTCCACAGACCGTTGAAATAGACAATACCCCAGGTCAACAGAAGGATTACCGTGGTGCGTATAGCGGTGGCCAGATGAGAATTGACATCCTTGACCCCCTCTTTAGCGAAGATGGCTGTCAGAGCGGCAAAGAAGGCCGACAGCAAAGCATAATATTTCCACATACCAGTCTTGTTATATCTATTGCAGCCACAAAGGTAGTGCATAATTCTGTAGAAAGAATGAAAAAAGCATCATTCCATGGAAACTAATTGCTAATTTTGCTGTGTGAAATAAGGACAATAGGTAAAAACAACAATAGTTATGAGAAGACTTCCGTTAATCGCATTTTTCATACTGCTTGTGATGACTGTCACGAGTAGTGTTGTCGGTTATGACAGGGCAAGACAGTGTCTGGACAATGATTTGAACCGAGCAGTGCTGCTGACGATAAGGGACAGAGGCTATGAGCGAATGAAACAAGACTCCATAAAGGCCTACCGGCTGTTGGCACAGTCATCAGCCTGGGCAACCGGAAGCAAGGTGCTGACCATAAACGACCCTACGCTGCAACAGCACCTGAAGACGGAAGCGCTACGCCCCAAAGCATACATTGCCTACCACATCACGCCTCGCGACGATGACTATGAAGTGAGAATAGAGGGACGGGCCAACTATACGATGGCCTTTGTATGGAGCGTGTCCGACCAGCGCTTGACATTCTGGCTCTGCTTAGGGACACTCCTCTCCCTGCTGCTGACGATAAAACGAAGAGAGGCTGCTACGGCAGCTACCCCCGTGACAACGCTGCACCTCACTCCGATGCAAGAAAGGCTGATGGACATGTTCATGAAAGCCCCCAATCACAAGTTGACCAAACAGGAAATATGTGACACCCTCTGGCCGAACAAGGATAATGCCGCCGAGACCCTCTACACAACCATGCGCAGACTGCGGAACGAACTGCACGAATCGTCTGACTGGGAGATAGAGTCAGAACGAGGGAAAAGCTACGAGTTGAAGAGACGGCAACATGACTGACAACGATTGCCCAAGGTGACAGATATCTGACATTTGGCTGACATTTGCCGGTTGTCAGACAAATGTCAGTAACTTCTTGCCGCAGCTACTGCCCCTACATGCTACTTTTGCATATCAAAACGATAACACTTGAAATGCAAAAGATGAAAAGAACATTGATTTTAGTAGTATGGACAATGGGGGCAATGTCCGGACTGAAAGCGCAGACCGACACCCCGAACGACAGTGTGCAACTTGAAGAAGTGGTGGTAAAAGGGGCACGGGTTATTAATCGCACCGACGGAAAGCTGATTTTCCCATCTGAAGAAATAGCCAAATCGGCATCTTCGGGCTACAGCCTATTGAAGATGCTGCCCCTGCCCAACGTCAAGGTAAATGACATCAACGAGAGTATAACGGCTGCCAACCCGCTCGTCGGCACTGTGCAGGTGCGAATCAACGATGTGGAGGCCTCTACCGCCGACATCCAAGCGTTGCAGCCAACGGAGATTGAAAAGGTGGAGCTCATCGACCGACCTGGCGTGAGGTATGGCGAGAACGTTGGCATCGTCATCAATATCATCACGAGAAAAGTATCCTCTGGATATGTCATCGGGGCAAGCGGTACACTTGTACCCAAGGCAGACATGACGAAGGGTAATGCCTACGCAAAACTCAATAGTGGGAAAAATGAACTGTCGCTGAACTATTCTGGATATTACAGTCATTCCAACGGTATGACCACTGTAGAACAGGCCGACTATCTGATGGAGGACAATATATATAATAAGGTAAAGAGAAATACCAATGACATCACCAACAGGAACACAAGTCACGAGGTACAGGCAAGATACAGCAGAATAAATACAGAGGGTACAGCCTTCCTTGCAACCCTCTCAACAGCAATCGACAACAATCCGCGAGACTTCCAAAAGACCGATGTGTCATACGCTGACGGGAGAAATGCAACTGAAACCACCGACAACAGCGAAAAGAGCGTCAGTCCGCTGCTGGACCTGTATATGAAGACCCACATCGGCAAGAGCCAAAGCCTCATCGCCAATGCCACGGGCGCATACACACATACCGACTACACCTATCTGTACGCATCCGATGATGCCTCATTCGGTTACAACACCCTCGGCAAAGCGTGGTCGCTCCAATCGGAGGCAATCTACGAAAACCGGATGAAACCCTTCACCCTTTCGGCAGGAGTCCGCTATGCGCAGAAATATATCGAAAACGACTATTCGGGCGATGCCACTCTGGTGTCGCAAATCCATGCAAGCAACATCTATGCCTTCTCACAAATCCAAGGCTCGTTGTGGAAAATCGGTTATATGGTGGGCCTTGGACTTAGCCGTGAATACTATCGTCAGGGCGAGACGATGTATGACCGGGTGTGGCTTCGTCCAAAACTCAACCTTTCCCTACCTCTCTCCCAAAGCCTCAGGCTCAATTACACCCTCACCTCCTCACCAGCCTCGTCCAAGCTGCAGAATATGAGTGGAATGTCTATTGTAACCAATGATATGGAATATTCGGCAGGCAACCCCGACCTCATCATGACAAGGCGCGACGACCACACTCTCACCCTGAGCTATCAGTCGCCACGCCTCTACTCCCAACTGATGACATTCTATCGCCACAACGACCATCCCGCCATGCAGCACGTATATCGCACGGAGGACGGACGTTTCGCCAAGACCTTCCTCGAAGGCCGACGCATCGACATGCTCATGCTGCAGAGCTACACTAACTACGACATCATTCCACAGCATCTCAACGCCTACCTGTCGGCAGAAATGCTGAACATCTGGAACGACGGACAGGACTACAGCCATCGCCTCACGTCATTCAACTTCAACGTGGGACTCACAGCTTGGCTCGGCAATTGGACAATCATGGCAACAATGGACAACGGCTTTCATTTTATGGAAAACGAATATGAAAGCCGCAACATCTTCTCCGACTACATCAGTGTATCCTATAAACTTAAGAATCTCACCGCAAGCCTGTTCTGCCAGAACCTGTTCAAGCGCAACGGCAAGATTGAAGAAGTTGAAAACCACAACCAACTCGTCCACAAGCTCCTTGTCGTGCGCAACCGCGACACCTCAAATGCCATTGGCATCAAACTGACGTGGACCTTGTCGAAGGGACGCAAGTTCAAGGGCATCGAACGCAACACCAACAACTTGAAGGATAGGGAGACAGGAGTAGCAAAATCAGGGAAATGAATGACTTAAGTTTCGGATTTACATAGATAGATGGAAATGAATAGGGTGAGTGAAATATTGCGCCCCTACAGTTATAACACGTATACAATCCATCTGTTGATGTAAAACCGAAACTTAAATGAATGATTATTTCCGAGGCCAGGTCATAATACATTCGGTAATGCCAACAGGTATTCGGGCGCAAAGTCGGCGCCGTTTTCCCATTCCACCGTATTGTATTTCACCGAAAACCTCTTGAAAAAATCCAAATCTTTAAGAGGTTCGAACACGATTCCTTTAAGCGATGACTGTAAGTCAACCACTTTATTTACGTTATTATTAAACCACAATCTGATGCGGTAACCATCAACGTACTCTGCTTTAAGAACCTCAATAAACATAGTTCAAAAATTAAGTTAGTGGTTCAATTTTATCTAATGGCATTCCATTTTGGGCTTTTTCCCAATTGCGAAGAAGCTCTTCTCGATGAATCTCTAACCATTCCAGAATCATTTTCAACGCGCGACCTGGCATTTCCCCCTTGACAACACCGTCTTTAATGCCGATAATCACTTTATAATCTCCATACCAAGCATGGAAATGAGCAGGAGCATGATCTGCAAAATTCATTAGGATTACTATCCCGTAGAAGAAACTTATTTGCGGCATACCACTTATTTACGTTAATATCTGTACCGCAAAATTACATAAATTATCTCATATAAACATCAAAATCCTCAGAATTTTATCGTAAAGGAAAAGAGCAACCCTACAAGACGCTTGCCTGTTTCGGGATTTCATTGTATCTTGCGGCCAATTATGCTTAATGAATATGTACAGTATGAAAAATCAAACAGAAACATACCACTTCCCGCTCATTGCGCTGGAAGAGACCGACTCTACCAACCGATACCTCACCACCCTCTGTGACACGGAGGGTGAGCAGATAGCCGAGTTTACCACCGTCACCGCACGCTACCAAACGGCGGGCAAGGGACAGCGGGGAAACAGCTGGGAGGCGGAGAGGGACAAGAATCTGCTCTTCAGCGTGGTGCTATACCCCACCTTCCTGCCGGCACGCAACCAGTTCATCCTCTCACAAATTCTGTCGCTGGCCATCAAGGAGGAACTGAGCCGATGGTCGGATGAGATAACCATCAAGTGGCCCAACGACATCTACTGGAGAGAGCGGAAAATCTGCGGCATACTGATAGAGAACGACCTGGCCGGCCATCACATCGGACGCTGCATCTGCGGTGTGGGGCTCAACATCAACCAGGAACGCTTCGTAAGCGATGCCCCCAACCCGGTATCGCTGAAGCAGATTACGGGGAAAGGACATCAGCCGGAAGAGATACTGCGCCATATCCTCCATCGGCTCGCTATCTATTACGAGGGATTGAAACTGGAAGATTTGCCCTCCTATTCGGCCGAGATTTCAGCCCGCTACGCACGTTCCCTCTTCCGCCGCCGGGGCTATCACGCCTACCAGGATGCACAGGGCCTCTTCCAAGCCCGCCTGCTCCGTGTAGAAGGTGACGGCCGCTTTGTGCTGGAAGATGAGCAGGGGCAGGAGCGCAGCTACCTCTTCAAAGAGGTGCAGTATGTCATCTGATGCCTGTGAAGCCAAGCGAAAGCGGCACAAACAGAGCCATCAGCAGACTGCAATATGTCAAGTATATTTACCGTCAGCAAAACGGAGAGCAAATCGAAAAACACATTTTGTAACCAATTGATAATCAATGGTATAGAAGTGCCAACATTCAGTCGTATTCTGAATAGGTTTCAGTCGTATCATGAAATACATTCAGTCGTATCATGAAACACATTCAGTCGTATTCTGAATCATGCTCTCTATAAACGGGCTTCTGAAGCTCCTCAGTTTGTAAAGTAACATTACCATCCAAGCTTCATCCTGAAAAGGGAGCAAAGGCAGTGGAAGGAGTCCTCGATATACGAAACGACAATTCCCACAGATGACACAGATACACACCGCACACAAGCGTCAGCGGCACATCACTCTGTCTCATCTGTGGGAATGATACATTATACGGGCATCAACGAGAGACCGAAATCACCGTCTCCGCACCCTGCAGCAAAGGTGAGGTGAAGCGCACACGCACCTCACCGGCCTCACCCGTGGTCTGGATGTAGGCCAACAGGCGGCCATGGAACACACGGCGATGGTGAGCCGTATAGTCGCTCATGTCGCTGTTGTCCGAGCCTTCCAGTCCCAGCAGACGGGCAGGACCCTCTACGCGGCACGTGATGTCGTTGTCGGCCAGTTTCACCACGGTGCCCTGTTCGTCTACCACCTCCACCGTGAGGCAGGCAACAGCCTTTTGGGCAGAGAGAGTGCTACGGTCGGCTGTCACCCGCAAGGCATACGGACGACCCGAAGTGCGGATGGAATAGGAGGCAACGGGCTGACCATCGGCACTGCATCCCTCGGCCACCAGCAAGCCGGGCTGATAGGGGATGTCCCAGTGAATGATGCCACTGTCGGCAGGACGGGGTTGCATAGTTCCTACCTGACGACCGTCCAGCAGAAGACGTGCCTGAGGCGCATTGGTATAGCAAACCACACGCACGGTCTGACCGGGCTCGTAGTTCCAGCTGTCCCAGGCATCGGGCGACAGCCAGCGACGATGCTGCGGTTTTTCCGGCAAGGGATAGGTGCCGATGTAGCAAACGGGGTCTTCCCTCCACAACGAGGCACGCATCTGTCCGCGGGGTTTGGGGAAGCTGCCGAAATCGAGCAGGCCGGTATAGAGGCCGCGCGAAGGCCAACGGCCCGATTCACCTAAGTAGTCGGTACCCGTCCAGATGAACTGGCCGAAGATGAACTCTTTCTCCTCCACAGCCTTCCAGGCCTCGATGCCCGAACCCGTCTCGCTGCCATAGATGATGCGCGAAGGATAGGTGGCATGATCCAGGTCGTAGCGGTCTTCGGTGTAGTTGTATCCCACCACATCTACTGCATCGGGATATTCCGTCTCGTTGGACATCACCACGCCGGCCAAGGCACCGGTGACGGGACGGGAAGAGTCGATGGCACGCACACAGGCAGCCAGCCGCTTGGCTATCCGTCCGATACGCATGGCATCGGGGGCATCGGGCTTGTAACCGCCAAACATGGGCTGGTTAATTTTGGCACCGTCCAATATGGGGTGTGAATAGGGGTCGTTGGGATAGTCTACCTCGTTGCCGATGCTCCACAGGAAGATGGAGGGATGGTTGCGGTCGCGACGGACCATATCCGTGACATCCCGTTCAATCCACTCTTCGAAGAAGTCGAACGAACCGTCGAAGCTGGGGGTACCTACGTTCCAGCCTTGCACCCACTTGCGTTTGGGGAACTCCCATTCGTCGGAAGCCTCATCCATCACCAAGAAGCCCAGACGGTCGCACAGGTCGTAGAGCACGGGGGCTTGCGGATTGTGGCTCATGCGGATGGCATTGGCACCGATGGACTTCAGGCCGAGCAGGCGGCGTTCCCATACTTCGGGAGGTACCACAGCACCCAGCACACCGGCATCGTGATGCAGGCAGACGCCTTTTACCTTCATCCATCGCCCGTTCAGGGCAAAGCCCTTGTTGGCGTCAAACTGCAAGGTACGCAATCCCACCGTGGTCTCGGCGCGGTCTATCACCCGGCCGCCGGCCAGCAGTTCGCTCTTCAAGGTATAGAGATAGGGGCTCTCCAAATCCCATCGACGGGGGCGCGAGAGCTTCAGGGAGAGCTGTGTCTGCGTCAGCCCTTCGCGGGCCGTCACCCGGGCAGAACGTGTAGCCACCTGCCGGCCGTCGGCATCGAAGAGCGAAGCACGCACCTGCAGGTTCTGCGAAGCTGCCTGATGCTGTTCCACCGAGAGGTCTACCTGCAGCGTTGCCTGAGCGTCGGTCAGGGAAAGAGCCTTCCAGCCCAATCCCCACTGGGCGAAGTGTGTATCGCCGGACGTCACCATCCAGACATCCCGATAGATGCCGGAGCCTGTGTACCAGCGGGAGTCGGCGTAGCGGCTGTGGTCTACCCGCACGGCCAGCACGTTGTCTCCCTCGCGGTTGAGGTATGGCGTCATATCGTAGAGAAAGGAGATGTACCCATTGGGACGATGGCCCAGCAGATGGCCGTTGAGATAGACCGAACTACGGTTGTACACGCCTTCGAAGTAGATGTAGTGGCGGGCCGCCTCATCGTCTACCCGGAAATGCTTGCGATACCAGCCGATGCCACCGGGCAGATAGCCGGTACAGCTGGCCAACGAAGGAGAGAGGTGCCCCTCTACCGACCAGTCGTGAGGCAGGTCGAGGCGACGCCACCCGGCATCGTCATATTGGGGAGAGAATGCGGTAGAGTCATCCTGCAGCAGGAAGAGCCAGCCGTCGTTGAAGCGGGATGCCTCACCGAAAGAAACCTGCGCCTGCACGGATAGCGAGAGGAGGCAGGTGAACAAAAACAAAGAAATGATTCTCATAGCAACATACATTTATATAGGATACTGTTTCTCAAAAACTATACACCACCGTGGTGACGCTGCCGGCATCCAGCACCACCTGAGCGGAGGCAGCGAGGGTGGTTTCCTGCAACTTTTTGCTACTGGTGGTGGTATAAGTGGTAATGGACTTCGGAGCAGCAGGCCAGCCGGTACGGGTCTCCGAAAGGCGGATGGCCCGCTCGGATAGGTTGGTGTAGACAGCCACTAACTTGTCTCCCGCAGGCGAGAGATAGGCCGACCCGAAGAAGAGATTGGACTCGTTGAGCGACAAAGCTACACGGCGATAGCCCGGACGGATGAAACGGCTGTAATTGCCCAGCACCCACAAGGTGGGCATGGGCTGATAAGTGCCCTCCTGATGGATGTCGCCGTACTCGCCTCCGGCCGGAGTCAGTGCTACCAGCAGGAAGCGGTCTTTGTGTCCGTAGCGCGGCATATCCATGGAGGTCCAGAAGCTCCACGAGGTGACACCGGCTACCGTGAGGTCGTTGTGGATGACCTTTGACATATAGAGTGCAATGTCCATCTCGGTAGCCTGGTCATAACCTACAAACTCAGCGGAGCTATATCCGTCGCCCAACATGCTCCATTCACTCTGCCATACCTCTACGCCCAGCGATTCAGCCTTCTGCGCCACCTGCTTGCGCACGTTGCGCATTCCGTCCCAGGTACCGTCGGTCCAGTAGCTATGTCCGCACACCAGCTTCTTGACATGCGCCAGGTCGCCGATGTAGGTAGAGGTACCGGGTGTATAGAAGGCGGAGAGGACATTGCTGCGGTCGGCCCCATCCTTTATCTTGTAGAGATATTCCCAGGAAGCAGCCTCGCCCGGCAGAATGTCGGTAGTGAGTCCGCGTGCGGTCAAGGCTGCATCCAGCTCGCCTGCCAGCCGGGCTACCTGCTCGTTGGTCCATCCGCTGCCCTCCTGTCCGCCGTCCCAGTTGTACTGAGGTTCGTTGACGGGTGAGATGTGGCTGATGGAATAGCCTTCGGCCACATAGTGAGCGGCCACATCGGCCATATAGGCGGCAAAGTCGTCATAGCAGTCGTCCTTCAGGTTGCTGACACCACCTCGGTTGGAGTAGCCCTTGCCGTTATAGGTGTACTGCACGGGCGGAGTATTGCTGAAGAGGATAAAGTTATTGCAGCCCAATGCCTTGGCCTGCTGCATGAAGTAGCGTTGTCCCTCGCAGCGGCTCCAGTCCAGCGTAAGGTCATCCTTCAGGTAAGATTCGGCACGGCGCGATTCGTCGTCAATGCCGCTGGCCGCGCCCTGTTCAGCCGTACCGCCGCCCAGGTTGACACGCCACTGCGAAAGGCCGATGCCCTTAGGCTGGCCGGCAACAATCTCGGACGAGAAGAGCAGTTCGGCTATGCCGGCCCGTCCCTTCGTCCACTCACGGCCTACCGTGGCCGGCATCCAGCAATCCGAAGCACCGAATCCGGCAATGGTCTGATAGCTCTGTCCGGCATCAATCGTCACCAGTTTCTCCACACTGCCAGTCGGTACATCGGGTACTTCCGGCACGTCTGGTGTGTCCGGCGTATCGGGGGTGGAGGGTGAATCACTGCCGCAAGCCATCAGCTGGATGGCCAACAGGAGAGAAGTTGCTATTGATAAATAGGTTTTCATATTCATGGTTACAAGTACTAAGAAAAAGTCGCGGGCAACCCCTCGGAGGAAGGGCATACCCGCGACAAAATTATAAAATATACCTATTGAACGGTTATGAATCTCCCATTAATTCCATCCCGGGTTCTGAACGAT
Source organism: Bacteroides sp. (assembly GCA_051875915.1). GTDB lineage: Bacteria > Bacteroidota > Bacteroidia > Bacteroidales > Bacteroidaceae > Bacteroides. Next base: position 15,577 of record JBJEHI010000002.1, on the reverse strand, counting down.
GGTTCCGTTGGAAATGGTGATTTCGTACAGCGGAATGGGGAAGAGGAGGTCGCGGTTCTCCTGGAAAGTAGCACCCTTATCGCTCGACTCATACTGGTTCTCCCATTCGTAGGGATCGGCAGTGGCCTCGTTGGTGTTCCAGCGTACAAAAGAGCCGTTGGGACCCATGATGTCGCAAATCAGTGCCTTGCCGCTATCGTTCTTCCAACGGCGCAGGTCATACAGGCGATGACCTTCGCACGCCAGCTCCAGACGACGTTCGGCACGGATGGCATCACGCAACGCCGAACCGCTGGCTGTGACATCGGCCAGGTGAGCACGCTGACGGATCTGGTTCAGGTAGGTACGAGCCGCAGCATCGTCACCCGTCTCGTTACAAGCCTCGGCATACATCAGCAGCACGTCGCCGTAGCGCAGGATGATGTGGTTCAGAGGCACCTTCGGCTGGTCGTAGTGTTCGGGACGCTTGGCCAACGGAATGTAGAGCTTGCGGTTGATGCGGGCCGACTTATGCTTGGCGGGGTCAACGGCATACGAGCCGTCGCCGTTCTGGTTGCCCTGCTTCTCGACCAACGTTGCGAAGTCGGGTTCGCCGGCAATCTCCTGAGCACCGTTCTTGATGATGGTCCACTGCAGACGTTCGTAGTCGCCGGCTTCGATGAAGGCGTTCTCCAGATTGGCCGTAGGGAGACCCCAAGCCCATCCGTCCTGATCACCACCCGAGCGGTTACCCGATACGATGGACATACTGCCACCCAGATCGTACACATCGTCGTAGCGGTTCTGTACCTCGAAGAGTGACTCCTCGTTGTTCTCGTAGTCAATGTTCCAGACCTTGCCGAAATCGTCCATCAAGCTGTATTCGCCCTCGGTGATGACCGTATTCAGCGTAGTCTTGGCATCGGCAAACTTGCCTTGGTAGAGCTGTGCCTTACCCAGCAGGCCGAGTGCGGCACCACGGGTGGCACGACCCATATCGTTGGCGCTGTACTTGCTGCGCTGCGGCAATACGGCAGCTGCATCCTTCAGGTCTTGCTCGATAAGCTGATAGACCTCCTCCGTGGAGGAACGGGTGATGCCGCTCACCTCCTCGGGCAGCAGGAAACCGTCGATGACGGGTACACCGCCGAAGTTCTTCACCAGTTCGAAGTAGAAGTAGGCACGCAGGAACTTGGCCTCGGCTACCAGACGGGCCTGCTTGGCCTCGTCCAGAATGTTGGCCTGCGGGATGCGCTCGATGGCGATGTTGCAACGCAGGATGCCTTTGTAGCGATACTGCCAGAAGTTGGAGATGGTACCGTTGCTCTGGCCCACACCCTGATAGTGTGCCAGCGAAAGGTATCCGCTCTGGTCTTGAGTGGTATTGCCCATCCAGTAGTCGTCGGTACACATGTCGGTCAGAATCCAGAAGTTCTCAATCTGCCACCAGCCATGGTAGGTGATGGCATTGTAGCATCCCGTCAGGAAGTCTTCGGCATCCGCTTCGCTCTGGAAGTAGTTGTCAAGGTTCTGCTGTCCTCGTGCATCTTCCTCCAGGAAGTCGGAACAAGCGGAGAAGGATAAGGTGGCAAACATGGCCACGATGGTAAATATCTTTTTCATAATTGCGACGAATTAAAATTTAAAGTCAATACCGAATAAGAAGGTACGCGGATTGGGGTAAGCAACCCCATCGATACCGGTCTCAAGTACACTGCTACCCAACTGCGGACGTTCGGGATCCATACCGGAGTAACCTGTGATGGTGAACGGATTCTGTGCCGAGAAGGAGAGACGGAGTTCGTTGCCGCCCAGCCAGCTCTTAGGCAAAGTGTAGCCTACCTGCAACAATTTGCAACGGAAGTAAGAGCCATCCTCTACATAGAAGCTGGACACGCGCGTGTAGTTCTGGTTGTTGTCGTTAGCCGTCAGACGCGGGATGTCGTAGCTGGTGCCTTCGCCATGCCAAGCCTTGTTCAGCGTACCGGCGTAGACGTTCTCACCATTGATGCCCGAGTAGCGGCTCTTGGTCTTGTTGTAGATATCGTTGCCGAAAGTGCCGTAGAAGTTGGCGGTAAAGTCGATATTCTTATAGGTGAGTCCCAGGTTCAGACCCATCATCAACTTGGGATAAGCGTTGCCGATATAGGTCTTGTCATTTTCGTCCAGCACACCGTTGTGGTCGAGGTCCTTGAAACGGATGTCACCGGGAGCGGCATTGGGCTGCAGGATTTCACCGTGCTCGCCGGTATGGGCGTAGACCTCTTCCCAGTTCTGGAACAGGCCGTCGGCCACAAAGCCGTAGAACCGGCCGATTTCGCATCCGTCCTCGGCACGCAGAATCTGGTCGCCGTTGAAGTCGCCTGAGTAGACAGGACCGTCGCCCGACAGCTTGATGGCCTTGTTCTTCACAGCCGAGAGGTTGACACCTACGTTGTAGCTCAGTTCCTTGTTAATCTGGTCATGCCAGTTGGCACTGAATTCCCAACCGGTAGCCTGCATCTTACCGATGTTCATCACGATGGCACTGTTCCATGCGGGATAACCCAAGGCCAACACGTTGTTCTTGGAGTAGAGCATGTCGTGCGACTTCTTCTGATAGATATCGAAGGTCACGTCCAGACGGGAGTCGAGGAACGACATGTCGATACCTAAGTTATAGTCTTCTACCGTCTCCCATTTCAGGTTGGCATTGCCTACCGAACTGATGGTGGTACCCGTCACGCGGTCTTGTCCTACGCCCATCACGGCATCCGACGTCTCCAGCAGCGAGAGATAAGCCGAATTGCTGATGCTCTGGTTACCTACACGTCCCCAGCCGGCACGTATCTTCAGGTTGTTGAATATCTGCTGGTCTTCCATGAACTTCTCGCTGATGACACGCCAAGCCACAGATACAGAGGGGAAGAAGGCATACTTGTTTCCCTTGGGGAACTTAGACGAACCATCGGCACGGAGTGAGGCGGTCAGGTAGTAACGGTTGTCGTAGTTATACATCACACGGCCAATGTAAGAGAGCAGCGTGTTGAAGGCGGTGTTGCCGTCGGCCTTCTGGTTGATGGTACCGGCATGTACCTCGTGCAGTGTCTCGGCATTACTCGGCGTATCTTCGCGTGAGCCGCTCAGCCAATAGTCGGCAAAACGCTCGGCAGTGAAGCCGGCCATCACGTTCAGGTTGTGCTTCTCAGCCAGGGTGGTCATATAGTTCACGGTGTTGGTCCAGTTCCAGTCTAACCACTCGTTATACGAGCGTGAAGCGTTGCTATAGGTTGACTTCTCCAGCTGGTCAATCTCGAACTGCGGTGTGAAGCTGTCCGAACGACGGATGTGTGCATTGACACCGAACTGCGTGCGCAGGGTCAGACCCTTGATGGGAGTGAGCTGCAGATAGGGGTTCATCAGCACACCGTATTCGCGGCTGTGCGAATCCATGCGGGCGATAGAGGCCACGGGATTCCAAGTCTGGTTGTTGTGCGAACGTGAGTAGTTGTTGTACTCGTTGTCCACCCATTCTGACTGGTCGCGCATCACGGGTGTAGTGGGGTCCATAGCCATGGCACTGCTGAACTGGTTAGGCGTGTCGTCCCACGACTCCATGCGCGGAGCAATGTCGAATCCCATCTTCACCACCTTGTTGAAGGTGTACTCCGTATTCAGGCGGGCATTGATCTTGTCCCAATAACCGTAGTCGAATTGCGAATTGTTGCGGAAGTAACCCAAGCTGAAGTTGTAGACCAGCTTCTCATTGCCGCCCGATACGGTGAAGGCGTAGTTCTGTACCAATGCCGTCTTATTCACCGTCTCGTTCCACCAGTCGGTGCCTTCGGCATCGGTGAATCCATCCTTGCCGTTCCATACCGGCTGACGGCCTTCGTTGGTATAGCGAGTCTTGAACACCTGCTCGTACTCGGCTGCACCGGCCATGTTTGGATTGCCGATGGTCTGGAAACCGGCAGAAGCCGTAAAGTTAAAGCGGGTCTGTCCGGCAGAGCCCTTCTTGGTAGTGATGAGGATGACACCGTTTGAACCACGGGTACCGTAGATGGCGGCGGCAGAAGCATCCTTCAACACCTCCATAGACTCGATGTCGTTGGAGTTGAGGAAGTTGATGTTGTTACCCACCGGCATACCGTCTACTACATAGAGGGGGTCACTACCGTTCACTGTGGTGACACCACGTATCAACACCTTCGGCGTAGCGCCCGGGCCACCGCCGCTGACCACCTGCACACCGTTAATCTTGCCCTGCAAGGCATCCATGGCGTTACCGGTAGTCACTTCGGTAATCTGCTCGCCCTTTACGGTAGAAATGGAGCTGGTCAGGTCGCTCTTCTTGACGGCACCGTAACCGATGACCACCACTTCGTCCAGCAACTCGCTGTTCTCCTTCAGCACCACGTTGATGACCGTACGTCCGTTGACGGGAATTTCCTGTGTCTCGAAACCGATGCTGGAAAATATCAGCACGGCATCTTTCGCAACGCTCGGCAACGTATAGTCACCGTCAATACCGGTAATCGTACCTGCACCGGCACCCTTCACCTGCACCGTTGTACCAATCAACGGTTCCTGATCGGTGGCCGAAGTCACCACACCTTTTACTGTAATCTGCTGCGCAAAGCCGCACAGGCTGAACAGCGCGAGGCAGAGGAATATCATTTGTCTTTTCATATCCTATTCTATCTAATGTTATACATTATTTATTTGGCAGGCACAATCTTGCCGCGTCCCAGGTGAGCATCGAACTCAAAACGATAGTTGCCGTAGTTGGTCACGGTAGGCTTCAGCCAGTTGTCCATCACGTTGGTGCCGTCAGCCCACTTCATGTTGGTGCCTTCCCAGTTGGGGTTGACATCGTTCTTCTTGCTGAAGTAGCCAAACTTCTCTATTTCGCTCGAGTCATCGCCACGCCACTCTACATGGTCCCACCAGCCGTCGGGATGGTAGTTGGTGATGATAAAGTTCAGGCTCTGACCGGCATCCAGTGTCCAAGTCTCACCTTCTGCGGGGTAATAGAAGAGGTGCGGGTTGTGGGCATCCTGCACAAACAGGTGATTGCCTGCATCCTGCGGAGAGCCGCCCCAGCCGAGGTAGAAGTCAATGAAGTCGGCCTCATTGCCATTCTCCCAGCGGTCGAAGCACTTCGTGCCATACGTATAGTTGATGGGGTCAGTAGCCTCGTCTACCGTGTAGGTACGCATGCTATAGGTTGAGTTCAGGATATCAATGTCTATTTCGTAATACACACCAGCCTCGTTCAGCACGATGGGTTTGGCGGTATCGGGGTCATCGGTCAGCTTGTCGGCATCTTCCGGATCCAGACCGAAACAGATGGGGGTGAAGTCGGTCTTCTGCGGCAGGAAGAAGATTTCGGTACCGGCAGTCTTGTTGTAGTAACGTGCCCGATACTGATATTCACCCGTATGGTTGATGACCATCGGCACACCGAATACGTCGCTGTTCAGCTCTTCTACGGTAGCCACGTCTGCCAGATACATCTTCGGAAAGTCGGGCATCTCTGATACGCTGATGACGCTGGTTGCCGTCTTCTTGTTGCCCTTGGCATCCACTGCCTCTACGGTCAGGTTGTAGCTCTTCACCTCGTTGGGGAAGATAATCTGCTCTACAAAGCTCAGCGAAGTCTTGCCGTTGGCCTCCACACGGCGGTTGTCAAATCCTTCTACACCGGGTATGTTGATGATGACATAGTCCAGTGCGCGGTCATCGGTCACGGTGAAACTAAGTTTGAACTTCGTTTCATTCTTCATCAGCACCGTCACCTCCTTGTCGGGTGCAATGGCAAATACCGGGTCGGCAAAGTCGCCGTCCATCGTCACCAGCACATCCTGCGACGTGCTGCGTCCGCCCACATCGTACACGGTAACGGTCACCGTGAAGCGCTCGCCTATCTCGTCACGCTTCAGGTTATACTCGTAACTCAAATCGTACGAAGTCTGGGGTTCGCCATAAATCTCCACCAGGTCGATGGTCTTGTCCAAGTAGAGGTCGGCGCACTTCAGATTGATTTTGGATATACCGTCCGGGTCGCTCAAGGCAGCCTTGATGGTAAACGCATGACCGGCACCCGACTGGATATGATCTTCCGCCAAAGCCATGGTCGGGTTCTGCCCGTCTACATCAGGATAGCCATCGTCATCGCTACATCCTGTCGTACATAAAGCCAATGATAAAAATGCCCAAAGTGTGGCATTCAAGAATTGCTTCTTCATACATATTATTATTAAAGTTACACAATAAAAATTTGCTGCCGAACCTTCCATCCGAAGGCGAAGGAAAGAGGAGTCGCTACACCCCGACTCCGCGTCCGATGGACGGTTCGCACGACAAAAGTAGTCTTTCAACAGTTCACATGCCGTCACAAATCATTCAGAAGAGATACACAAATCCTTCAATGCACGATTTATATACCTACAATTTCAGAAATCTATGTAATTTTGAAGCACTTAACGAATTTACATATACCATGAGAGCAAGAATCTTTCTCCGTATCTTCCTGCTGACGCTCCTTTCAGTGAACGTATCGGGACAGCCATTTATGATCAAGCAGCTGGGCATCCACGAGGGATTGTCCAACAACCATGTGGTCAGCATTGCCCAAGACAAAGAGGGCTTTTTATGGTTTGCCACAGAAGAGGGACTGAACAAGTTTGACGGCCTGCAGTTCATCTCTTTTTTCAAGGAGGAGGAGTCGCAGCGCCGAGGATTGTCCGGCAACGAACTGAACCACCTGCTGGACGACCCACGCGACTCGTTGCTGTGGATAGCTACCCAACGTGCCGGACTGAACTGCTTCGACTACAAGCACTGCACCTTCCATACCTACCGCAACGATCCGAACAACCCGGAGAGCCTAATTACAGACGACATTACCAAAGTCTTCCCCGACCACCAAGGAAAGGGATTGTGGGTCTGCACCTATTGGAAAGGAGTGGACTATCTGGACAAACGCACCGGTCGATTCACCCATTACAATACCGAGACAGTCCCCACCCTACCCAATGACCACATCTGGACCATTGCCGACGGACGCGACGGACTGCTCTACATCGGCCACGTTAGCCATGGACTGAGCATCCTCTCTCTGAAAGAGAAACAGGTTCGCAACTTCCGCCACGAAGCGGGCGACCCTCGCAGTCTGCCAGGCAACGAAGTGACCTGCCTGTACAACGACCCCAACGGCAATATCTGGGTAGGAACCAACAAGGGATTGGCCCTCTATTGCCGCGAACGGCAGGAATTCATCGCCTTGGACGATGCCGACGGGCATCTGTGCCACCGCATCTACGACATCCGCCAGATGGACGACAACAAGCTGTGGATAGCCATGGAACTGGGAGGCATCGCCATATTGGACCTTTCGCAATCGCTCTACCAACCCTCCGAGAAGGTGAAAATCACGCTGTTGCACGAAGGAGACAACGAATACGGACTCTCCAACCCCAGCATCCGCTGCCTGCTGCAAGACTCCTTCGGCAACATCTGGGCCGGCAGCTGGGGTGGCGGCATCAACTTCATCCGCCGCGAACCACCCCTCTTCAAGTGTTACAAATATTCGCCCTTCCCCTCCATCAACAACCGCCTGAGCAGCAAGATAGCTTCTGCCCTCTGCTTCGATTCGAAAGGACGGCTGTGGATAGGTACCGACGGAGGCGGCATCGACGTGTTCGAAGGTGACCGACGCATAGCCACCTACAACGTGCAGAGCGGACACCTGCCCAGCAACAACGTGCAGACCTCTTTTTGCGACTCGCAAGGACAACTGTGGTTCGGATTGTTCTACGGAGGAATCGTCTGCTACAATCCGCGCACCGACCGTTTCCAGCGGGTACTCCCCGAAGCACCCCACACCGATGTGCGCTCCTTCTACGAGGACAGCGAAGGCATCCTCTACGTCAGCACCAGCGAAGGCATCTACCTGATAGAGCGTGACAGCCGGCAGGTGAAGGCGCACTACGACCTTTCCAACAACCTGGTGCGCTGCGCACTGAAGGATGCCCAAGGCAGACTGTGGATAGGCCTCTTCGGAGGTGGACTGGGACTGTACGACCAGCAGATGAACGAGATACGCTACCTCATGGTGTCAGACGGCTTTCCCTCCAACACCATCAACGCCCTGTATCAGGACAGCAAGCACCGGCTATGGGTAGCCACCGGCGAGGGACTGGTCTGCTTCCCGCAGCCCGCCGACACCACCTACCGGGTATACCGGCGTGAGAGCGGCCTGGCCAATACCCACATACAGGCCATTGCCGAAGACCGCCAAGGCCATATTTGGGTGAGTACAAACAAAAGTATCAGCTGCCTGTACGAACCACAGGGTACCGTCTACAACTACGACTATAGCGACAACCTGCCCATCGGCAGCTTCAGCCGAGGATGCGTGGCCCGTTCCACGGACGGCACCTTCTACTTCGGCTCCATCAACGGTGTCTGCTACTTCCAGCCCGAACAGGTGCTGCAGGAGCGTCTATCACCTCCAGCCGTACTGACCGACATCCAGATGACCAACCCACTAAACGAGCCTACACAAGCCCCCCAGCGTCTGCCACTGAACGGCAAACAGCAGGAGATACACCTGCCCTACACGCAGAACAGCTTCTCCATCCACTTCAACATTGCCAACTATGCCTTGATGCAGGAAGTGGAGTATGCCTACATGATGAAAGGGCTGGATAACTCGTGGTACAAGCCATACAGCCCCAACACAGTAAGTTTCCGCAACCTGAAGCCGGGACACTACGAACTGCTGCTCAAAACCCGTATGCACAACCAACCGTGGAGCAACGAGTTCACCTCGCTCTCCATCGTCATCTCGCCTCCCTTCTACCTTACCTGGTGGGCCAAGAGCATCTATGCCCTGCTGGTCTGCGCATTGGTGTTCATCCTATTCTACGCCTACCGCGAACGATTGGTGGCAGAGTCGCGCTACAAGCTGGAGCGACAGAGTCGTGAGCAGGAGCAGGAACTGAACGACGAGCGGCTACGCTTCTACACCAACATCACCCACGAACTGCGTACCCCGCTCACACTGATACTGGGACCATTGGAGGACATCCAGAAGGAGAACACACTGTCGCCCAAGGATGCCCAGAAGATATCGGTCATCCACCAGAGTGCCATCCGCCTGCTGAACTTGATTAACCAAATACTGGAATTCCGAAAAACCGAGACCCAGAACCGGAAGCTGTGCGTATGCCGCGCCGACATCGTACCGCTGCTGTACGAAATCGGGCTGAAATACAAGGAACTGAACCGGAAGTCGGGCGTAGAAATACGGTTTGACATCGCCTCCAGCGAGCACCAGCTCTATTTTGACAAAGAGGTGGTGCAGATTATTCTGGACAACCTCATCTCCAACGCCATGAAGTACACCGAACGAGGCAGCATCACCCTGCGCATGAGCAGCGAACAGCAGATGGGTGTCAATTACACCTGTATCCAAGTGACAGACACCGGTTTCGGCATCCAACCCGAAGCACTGCCCCACATCTTCGACCGTTACTATCAGGAGGGAGGCAGCCATCAGGCATCGGGTACAGGCATCGGTCTGTCGCTGGTCAAAAACCTCGTCGTGCTGCACCAAGGCGACATCCACGTGGAGAGCCAGCCCGGCGTGGGCAGCACCTTCACCTTCCGTCTGCTGTCGGACAACAGCTATCCCAATGCCCTCCATACCGACCCGACTGACACCAAGGAAAAGAAGGAGACCGAACACAACGTTACCGACCGTCCTGCCTCCAACCGTCCCATTCTGCTGGTGGTGGAGGACAATCCGGACATCTGCGACTACATTGCCGAGTCGCTGGCCGACAAGTTCGACGTACGTACTGCCTCGCAAGGCAAGGAGGGACTGGAAAAGGCACAAAAGGAGATTCCCGACATCATTGTGAGCGACATCATGATGCCGGTGATGGACGGCGGAGAGATGTGCCGCCGCCTGAAGAAGGACATACGCACCAGCCACATCCCCATCATCCTGCTCACCGCCAAGGACTCACTGGCCGACAAGGAAGAGGGATATCAGATGGGAGCCGACTCATACCTCACCAAACCGTTCAGTGCCAGCCTACTGCGCAGCCGCATCGACAACCTGCTGCATAGCCGACAGCAGCTGGCCCACCACTTCGGCACGCACGCCGCCACCGACCAGAAAGCCGCTATCATGGCAGAATCACTCAACAAGTTAGACAACGACTTCATCCAACGCATCGACCACCTCATCGAGGAGCGGCTGGCTCAAGACAAGATTGACATCGGCTACCTCTCGGACAAGCTCTGCATGAGCAGCTCTACACTCTACCGCAAGATGAAGGCCCTCACCGGCCTCTCTACCAATGAGTATGTGCGCAAAGTACGTATGAGACGGGCAGAACAGCTGCTGATAGAGGGCCGATACAATATCTCGGAGATTGCCTATCAGGTAGGCTTCAACAACCTGTTCTACTTCCGCCAATGCTTCAAGGAGGAGTTTGGCGAGCTGCCGTCGGAATACATTAAGAAGATACGTCCCGCCGCTACACCCGATACACCGTCGGCGGAAGAAGGTGACCCTGCTGCACATTGAGGAAGCGGCTGATATGTACCAGTCAAAAAAAACCGCGTCCTGTGTCAGGAAAGCCTGACCGGGACACGGTTTTTCTGTGTATCATGCAACGAGAGAGAAATATGCATCTCCGCCGTCAGCGGGTACAATGATTATTTGGCATACGACTTCCGCACGAAGGGGGCTTTCAACAGATAGTCTAAGCTCTGTTTCACGCTCTCCAGCACAGGACAGCTATATCGTTCGATTTCGGCTACCAGATGGCGCGTTCCTGCCAAGCCTGCATTCTTGAAGATGGCATCAAAACCTACCATACCGCTCTGTCCTATCTCCAGATGATCCTTAATATGGAGCATGGTGAAACGTCCGGGATAACGGTTGAAGTAGTCCACCGGACTGTTCTGGCCGCGTACCACCCAATAGACATCCATCTGGAAGAAGACGCATTCGGGGTCGGTGTGCTGCAACATATAGTCGTACATCACTTCCTTTCCCTCCACCTTCTGGAACTCGTGGGCATGGTTGTGATAGCCGTACTTCAGGCCGGCCGCCTTGCAGCGACGGCCCACCTCGTTGAAGTAGTCGCAATAGGTCTGCAGGTCTTTCACCGTCTTGGGCACATCCATCCAGGGCGTGACGATGTACTCCATGCCGGCAGCCTTATGGGCTGCGATGCACTGGTCCCACCACTTCAGCGCCTCCGTGAAGTCACCCGAAGCCAGTTCCTGCTCCGACAGACCGCGCGTGGTGTGCGAGGAGAGTACGGTCAGTCCATACTTTTCCACCAGCTGTCTGAACTCCTCGGGAGTCTTGCCATAGAACCGACCGTCGTTGTAGCTGGCGGCCTCTACACCCGTATACCCCATGTCAGCCAGTTGCTTCAGCACCGGTTCCAGCTGGACATTATCCTTCAGCAGGTCTCTAACGGAATAGAGCTGTACAGCGACTTCCTTCTTCGCCTTCTTGCGGGCTTCAGCAGCTTGTGGCATAGCGATACAGAGTGTCAACAGGATCAGTAGATACTTGATTCTCATAGGAATGTTTCTTTATCGAGGGAATCAGTCGAGTACCTTTACGCGGATATTACGATACCACACGTCATCGCCATGATCCTGCACGCCGATGAAACCTTCGTGGTTCTCGCCACCGCAGTTGTTCAGCAGTTCAAAGGCCAAAGGCCACTTCTCTTCGCTAAACTTGCTGGCCTGCAGCATATCAGTCCATTGCTTGGTCCAAAGGTGATATTCAAGCACGTTCTCGTCGTTCTGTCCGTGAACCACAGTACCTTTGTATACCATAATCTTGGCCTTGTTCCACTCGCCGAAAGGCTTGGCGTTCTGCGGAACGGCCGGAATCATGTCGTACAACGAGGCCGACTGACGGTTGCCTTCCTTGCCCAACTTGGCATCGGGATGGTTGGCATTGTCCAGCACCTGGTATTCGGGAGCCGAGATGTAGATAGGTTCCAACACTTCGTTGCCATCCTTGTCCGTAGAGGTTACCTCCTGCGCCAGATAGAAGATACCCGAGTTGCCACCCTTTGATATCTTCCACTCCAGTTCCAGCTCGAAGTTCTTGAACTTGTGGGCAAAAATCAGGTCGCCGCCTTCACCTGTCTGTCCTTCACCGGTACCGGTACCGCAGAACTTCAGGCATCCGTCTTCAATAATCCAACGCGAGGGCACCTTATCCTTGCCATAGCCGCGCCATCCGTCCAGGCTCTGGCCGTCGAAGATGGTGATATAGCCGTCGGCATCTACCGGCAGTGTAAGGCTGTCCGTTTCAGCAGCCTTCAGCGATTTGGAATAAGACAACATAGTGGTTGTGGGAGCTACATCCTGTGCAGCCTCCTGCTTCTTTGCACCGCCACATGAAGCGAGCACACCGCCAACGAGGCAGCAAGCCAAGGGGAAAAACAGTTTCTTCATATTGTTTTTGAGTTTTTAAGTTTTTGAGTTTTTAAGTTTATTGTAGGGGAGGAATAGTTTCCGCCCAAAGCCACACGACAGTGGGTTTAGGGCGCAAGATGTTGTGCCCCTACAGTTTTTACACGCATTCAATCACTGCATAGATCCGATATATCAGCGTGGCATATCGGGCAACTTCCAGCCTTCGCGATAGGTGTGTTTCACCAGTTCCTCGGCAAAGGCACGTGCATTCACGGGGTCGGTCCACGTCTTGTCGAAAGTAGGATGTCCGTTATGAATCTTGAATCCGTCCTTGATGACCGTACGCAGTGTTTCGTTCTCGCCGATGTTGGTGAAGCGCATGTTGGCGCCGTCCCATTCCAGCGTTTTGTTCAGACCTTGCAGGCGGATGGCCAATACACCCATAGCCACCATTTCGTTCATCGGGCCGGCTTCGCTAAAGTCCGACTTGGGCATCACGCGGCTCGACGGGCTCTCCTTGCAGGCACGTACCCAGTCCATTTCGTGACCACCGTTCATGGCTTTCGGTACCCGGCGGCATACCTTCGGTGCATTGGGCACACGTCCCGACAGCAACCACGGGTTCTGTCCGTAGCAGCCACAAATCAGCGTATCCTTCGTTCCGTGGAAGATGGTCAGACCACCACCGCTCTGCATCAACGGTTTGCCTTCGGGGAATCCCTTCGGACGTTCGGGCATCATGCCACCGTCATACCAGTGCACCTCCACTTCGGGCATAGCCACCTTCGGCATGTTCTCACGAGCCGGGAAGGTAAGCTTGACGTGCTGTGCCTGCGGGGCACAAGCGTTGAGCAACAACGTAGACGAGCCTTCCACCTTGGTGGGATAGAGCAGCTTCAAGGCACGGAAGGGCTGGTGCAGGATGTGGCAAGCCATGTCGCCCAGGGCACCTGTACCATAGTCCCACCATCCACGCCAGTTCCAAGGATGATAGATTTCGTTATAGGGATTCAGCTTGGCCGGACCGGTGAAGAGATCCCAGTTCAGAGTCTTGGGGATGCGGTCTTCACGCTCGGGCACGTTCAGTCCCTGCGGCCAAATGGGACGGTCGGTAGCACACTCCACCTTCGTCACGTCACCTATTTCGCCGTTCCATATCCACTCGCACACCAGATCGGTTCCTTCATCCGACGATCCTTGGTTACCCATCTGAGTGACTACACCCGTCGAAGCTGCCAGACGGGTCAGCAGACGCGACTCGTATACCGAGTGTGTCAACGGTTTCTGACAATAGACGTGCTTGCCCATGGTCATGGCATCAGCTGTAATGATGGCATGTGTATGGTCAGCCGTAGCGATGATGACGGCATCAATGCTCTTGCCCATCTCATCGTACATCTTGCGATAGTCCCAATACTTCTTCGCATTGGGGAACTCGTCGAACACACCTTTGGCATAGCGCCAATCTACGTCGCACAGTGCCACGATGTTCTCTGTATTCTTTACGTTATTGATGTTGGTGTGTCCCATACCGCCGATACCTACGGCGGCAATGTTCAGTCGGTCTGTGGGTGCCACGTGTCCGTGACTCTTACCCAGAATGCTGCTCGGAGCAATAGTCAGACCAGCCAAAGCCATTCCTCCTGTCTTGAGGAATTCTCTTCTTGTAAATTTTGACATGGTTTTAAAGATTTAATTAAAACGGTTAATTATGCTAAGTTTCTGTTCATTCTTTCATTCATCAGACACCGGTCCTCTTGGGTCTGAGCAAGCCATATCCCTCCGTCATATTGCGGCGTCGCTCCCTGATTTCCTCCAGCGTCTGCAAATCACCGATAGCGGGCAAATCGTTGCGGCGGGCATCTTCCAGAAAGGTCCAAGCATACTGCGAGGCAATGGCCGAATCGCGCATTTGTGGCATACGCGGGTCGCGTACACCGCTCTCTATCGAATCGGCCATCAGGTTACACAAGGTATCCAGATTCTTCCCGCCGAAGGGGCGCTCAATGCGCTCGGTACGGGTGATACCGTGCAGTTCCACCACTGCTGTGCGGAAGTCATGGGTCATGCGTACGATGCCTTTCGTACCGATGATGTCCGTATACGAGTTGTGAGTCTGTTTCTGGGAGAGTTGTCCATAGACGAATCCTTGCGTGATGTCGAACACGATGCCGTTTTCGTACGTGCCGTGACACTGTACCCACCATGGTTCCTTGTAGTTCCACATGCGCATACCCTGTGCATGCCAGCTCTTATACTCGCTGCCGGCATACCAACGGGCAATGTCAATGTAGTGCATACCACAATCGTGGAAGGCGGGTCCCTCGTATTCGTGTCCCTCACCCGGAGCCAGTCCGGGAGTCATGTGGCAGATACGGATGATGGCCAATTCGCCCAGTTCACCTTCATTGATGAATTGCTTCATCGTCTGGTGATACCAGGCATTACGCAGATAGAGGTTGACAGTCGCCATCCGGTCGTACTTCTCCGTCAGCTTCACTATCTTCCACTCGCGCTCCACAGTGTCCGCTATGGGTTTCTCGGTCAAAATGTGTTTTCGTGCTTTCACGGCTTTCTCTATCTGTTCCGGGCGTGAATTGGCCAATGCAAACAGCCCCATGGCCTGCACGCTGTCGTCATCGAAGATGTCTTGAGCATCCTGTACGATTCGTGCAAAGGGATAGAGCGTTCTCGCCAACTGGCACGAGGCAGGGTCTGTATCGCAAATATAGGCTATATCCCAACGACCGCTCCGCTGCATCTCGGCGGCATACATCTGTCCCATCCTGCCGAATCCTATCAATCCTACTTTAATTTTCATCATAGAAAGGCAAACAATCAATTACCATTTTCTCTCATCTGTTGCCGGTCTCCAAAGGAGGCCATACAGACTACAAAAAAATTCAAAACGAGTTGATTTACTGTGATTATCCTCATTGAATGCACTTGATGCATTCTGTATTTCAATCATCGCCTACAAAATTACGTTTTTTTGTTTTTAACGAATGATTCCCGCCACGTTTTTATGAAAATTTTAATGAATTCATTTTTTGTTTGTTTTCGGCCTGTTATCAACTACGCAGAAATGAGTATATTTCCTCTAAGAAAGTTAAGACCGAGACTATCTTTGTGAGTGAAAACGAGC
>JBJEHI010000001.1:0-26456 GCA_051875915.1 Bacteroides sp. | reverse complement strand
CCCCATGGCACTGCTCGTCATTGGTTCGTCGCTTGCCGAGGTGCCGTTCGGCAGGGTGTTGGCGGAGAAATCCCTCTATACCATTTCGTTCCTTCGCCTGTTTTTACTTCCCCTGCTTCTGTATCTGTTGGCAGAGATGTTGCATTTCGACAAGTCTGTAAACCAAATAAACACATTGTTGATGGCCATGCCCGTTTCCACCTACGGAACAATGTTCTGTTACAAGGCAGGCTGCGATGATTCCTTGATGACATTGGGTACTTGCCTCTCCACCTTACTTTCGATAGCCAGTATCCCGTTGCTTGTATGGCTGATTTTATAATGTAATTAAAACAGGCTCTACATCTGAAAAATCATCGTATCATGGCATGAAATGGTGGTACTAAGCCATGAAATGGTCATTTCATGCCATGAAACGACCATTTCAAGCTGCATTACGTTTGCAGAAGCCGCTATCTCATGCTATGATAACCGGCTTCTTGATGTAGGGAAAGCAACTGTTGGGATGATGTGACTGAGGCTATCTGTCATCCGTGAACGCTGTTCGTGACGGTGCGTTACGTGCCGGTTCGTGCGTGAATGCCGTTGGGGAATGAGGCGTTACGTGCGGTTTTTGAATGAAAATTGCACCTCCTCTACGATGAAAAGCCCAATTTTGCATGAAAAAATGCGTAAAAGCGAGCTTGAAATGACGTCATTTTGCTCAAAAATGGCCTGTTTTTGTGTTAATGTATGTAAATCTTAAAATATCTGCCACACTTTTTTGATGCTTAATCCATTTATATAGAGGGATTTGAAGAACAACGTGTGGCAGATGGCAGATAAACAAAACTTCTCACGCGCGCGCGTGTGCGAGAGGGAGATGTGTGCGCGGGTGAGTGGCCCGAAAGGTTCTAAACTTCTTCGGCAGAAGTTCTAAACCTTTCGGGCAAAAGTTTTAAAGAAACGGGCAAAAGGTTTTAAACCTTTTTATCAGTTCATTCTTTTAGTATTCCCTGCAATCTACGTTTTTTGATGTGTTTCCCACCAAAAATACGGGTGGAAGAATCTTTTTTGGCACTAAGATTTGCACTACCTTTGCAGAAAATTTGCACCATTAACCAGACAAGTATAGATAATGACACAACAGAGAACGCCCACAGCGTTGGGTACAGAGCGCATCGGAAAGCTGCTGATGCAATATGCCGTGCCGGCCATCATTGCCATGACGGCTGCCTCATTATATAATATGGTGGATAGCATCTTCATCGGCCAGGGAGTAGGCCCGATGGCCATCTCCGGACTGGCACTGACCTTCCCGTTGATGAACCTGGCGGCGGCTTTCGGCTCGTTGGTAGGCGTAGGAGCCGCTACGCTGGTATCTGTCAAGCTGGGACAGAAAGACTATGACACGGCGCAGCGGGTGCTGGGCAATGTCTTCGTGCTGAACATCCTGCTGGGAGGACTCTTCATGCTGGTGGTCTTCCCCCTGCTCGACCCTATCCTCTACTTCTTTGGCGGCAGTGACGAGACGGTGAGCTATGCACGCGACTATATGCAGATTATCCTGATGGGAAACATCGTGACCCATCTCTACTTTGGCCTGAATGCCGTGTTGCGTGCGTCGGGCCATCCGCAGAAATCCATGTATGCTACCATCGCAACGGTGCTGGTCAATACCATGCTCGACCCTCTCTTCATCTATGGCTTCGGCTGGGGCATCCGTGGAGCGGCTGTGGCAACGGTGGTGGCGCAGATGCTGTCGCTGTCGTGGCAGATTTATCTCTTCAGCAACCGCAACGAGCTGCTCCATTTCCATCGGGGCATCTTCCGGTTGAAACGTAAGATTGTGTTCGACTCGCTGGCCATCGGCCTTTCGCCCTTCCTCATGAATGTGGCCTCCTGCCTGATTGTCATCCTTATCAATCAGGGGTTGAAGCGTCATGGCGGTGATTTGGCCATCGGTGCCTATGGCATTGTCAACCGCTTGGCTTTTGTGGTGGTGATGATTGTGATGGGCTTCAATCAGGGTATGCAACCCATTGCGGGCTACAACTACGGAGCTATGCTCTATCCCCGGGTGACAAAGGTGCTGAAGCTGACCATTGCCTATGCCACCTGCGTCACCACGACCGGTTTCCTGGTGGGGATGCTGGTGCCCGAGTGGGTGGTGAGTCTTTTCACCTCCGATCCGGAGCTGACAGCCTTGGCGGCCAAGGGATTGCGCATTACGGTCATCTTCTTCCCTATCATCGGTTTTCAGATGGTCACCTCTAACTTCTTTCAGAGCATCGGCATGGCGGGTAAGGCTATCCTACTCTCCCTCTCCCGGCAGATGCTGATTCTGCTTCCTGCACTGCTGGTGCTGCCCCGCTTTTTCGGCGTATGGGGTGTATGGTACAGTATGCCGCTTTCCGACCTGCTGGCCAGTCTGATTGCTGCCACCATGCTGGGGTGGCAACTCCGTAGATTAAATAACTTACAGTAAGATATGAATCAGAATTTTGTAGTCAATGTAGGCCGTCAGTTGGGCAGTGGCGGACGCGAGGTGGGCGAAAAGCTGGCCGCCCGCTTGCAGATAGCTTTTTATGACAAGGAGTTGATTAACCTGGCTTCCGAGGAGAGCGGCCTGTGCCGTACCTTCTTTGAGAAAGCCGATGAGCGTGCCTCACAGGGCTTCTTGGGCGGATGGCTGGGGATGCGCTTCTCCTTCATCAACGAGGGGGCAATGCCTATGGGCAACTGCCTGAGCAATGACGCCCTCTTCAAGGTGCAGAGCGATGTCATCCGTCGGCTGGCTGCCCGGCAGTCGTGCCTCTTTGTGGGACGTTGTGCCGATTACATCCTGCGCGACCATCCCCGCTGTGTGAACATCTTCATCTCTGCTTCGCCCGAGGACCGCATTGCACGCCTCTGCCGCATCCATGCGGTGACGGAACAGGCGGCGGCGGAGATGATAGAGAAGGCCGACAAATGCCGCTCGTCCTACTACAACTACTACAGCAACAAGACGTGGGGAGCGGCCTCTTCCTATCACCTGTGCGTCAACTCTTCGCAGCTGGGCATCGAAGGTACGGTAGACTTTGTAGAGGCATTCGTGCGCAGAAGCCTCGGATAAGAGCCACGAGGGGAGAGGTATGGGGAGGAGTTACATCCCCATACACTCGCGGTAGAAGTCGAATGTCTCGAATATTGTCTCTTTGTCGGCAGTCTGGTTCAAGCAGATGTCGCCGGTGCCTTTCAGCAGGGTGAAGTTGATGATGCCGGCCGTGTTCTTCTTGTCGTGCGTCATCAGTTCGTACAGGCGGTCGTACTCCTTGCAGGTGAAGGCGAATCCTCCGTAGTTCTCTTTGATGAAGGCAATGGTCTGACGCATCAGCTCTTTGGGGAAGGCGCATCGTATGTGCGACAGATAAAGTTCGCACACCAGTCCCCAGGCTACGGCGTAGCCGTGCAGTACCGGCCTTTCTTGGGCCAGTGCCAGACTCTCGAAAGCATGACCGATGGTGTGCCCCAGGTTCAGTGCCTTGCGGATGCCATGCTCGTGCGGATCCTGTTCCACAATCTGCTCTTTAACTTCTACCGAGCGTCCCACCATCTGCTTTAGCAGCGTATAGTCGATGTGCCGGGTATCGAAGGCAAGCAGTTCGTCCAGATGTTCTTGGTTGCTGATGAGTCCATGCTTCAGCATCTCTGCATAGCCCGAGAAGAAGTTGCGGTCATCCAGTGTGCGCAGGAATTCCGTCTCTATCAATACACTTTTGGCCGGGCAGAAGCAGCCAATTTCGTTCTTCAGTCCGTTGAAGTTGATGCCGGTCTTTCCGCCTACCGATGCATCCACCATGGCCAGCAGGGTAGTGGGCACATTGATGTAGGCGATGCCGCGCTTGAAGGTGGATGCGGCGAATCCGCCCAGATCGGTCACCATGCCGCCGCCCAGATTGATAAGTAGCGAGTGGCGTGTAGCCCCCCGTTGGCTCAATGCCTGCCACACGGCAGCCAGTGTGTCCAGGTCCTTGTGTACGTCTTCGGCACCGATTACTATCTCTTCGGTTTCGTCCGTGGCCGCTATGCCTTGCACGAGGGGTAGGCAGAGACGGTGTGTATGTTCGTCGGTCAGGAGGAACAGGCGGTCGTGCGGGCAGCGGCCGATGGCTTGCGTCAGGCTGCTTTTCAGCTCTTCGCAAATGATAACTTCTTGTTTGTTCATACTTCGTATCTGTTTGGATGGGGCAAAAGTAGGAATAATTCGTGAGACAAGGCGAACATTCGGATGAGATAAAACAGTGTAGGGCGGAAAAATCCGCCCTACATGGTTTGAAACTGCTATCCGGGATGTCGTTTACTGAACCCGGAAGTAGTCGAAGTCGGCATATCCGCCTGTCTCCTGGGTGGGGAAGTAGAAGAGTCCCATCCGGTTGCCGCAGAAGTCGGGCCAGTCGAAATACATGGAGAGTTCGTCGCCGATGGTTTGCCACGTCTTTCCGTTCAGACTGTAGGCAAAGCAGGCCTTGTCCTTGCGGTCGGTGAAGTCGCACTTCAGTTGCAGGTAGACTTTGCTTCCCTTCAAGGCTTTCTTCTCGATGATGGCACCGGCGGCATCCCCCTTCTCGGTGGCCCGGCGCATCACGATGTACTTGGTGCCTTCGATGACCTCTACACCCACATAGCCGTATCGGTTCTGGAAGACAGTCAGTCCGGCACAGTCACCCTCCTTCATGCCACGGGTATCCAGCAGTGCGGTGGCCTGGCAGGTGGGGCCGAAGGTGCGTTGTGTCAAGGTGTTGCGGGCATCGCGGATGTGGTGAGCCAGGTGTCCGCCCTTCAGCCGCAGCCATCCCTTGCGGTCGGTCAGCGACCAGTAGCGGTTGTCGGGGTTGTGGTTCCATTGCCATTCCAGCTTCAGCACAGAGGGGGTGAGGTCGTATTCACCTCCCCGACCCAGTGATTCGGCATATTTGTCAGAGATGAGGTAGCGGTTCTGAGGGTCTCCGTTGTCGAACTCGTCGGACACCACGATGGAGGGACGTGACCCCTTCCGGCCGTCATCCTGTACGGTTACCGGCATCGGCTGGACGACGTCTACGCTCTTCCCTTCATTTCCGATGATGGGCCACCCTTCGTCGTCCCACCGCATATTGAGGAGTACCGGCATACGTCCCACAGCACCCTGATCCTGAAAGAAGAGGGCATACCACTTGCCGTCGGGGGTATCCACGATGTTGCCTTGTGCCACTCCGTTGTTCTGCTGGAAGGGCGTACCGTCGGAATTGACCATGTCGCCGGCAAACACCTTCCGTACCTCCCACACGTCGTTGAAGAGCGACTTGCTTCTCCACACAATCTGTTGGCGCTGGCGTCCGCAGCCTTGAATCATGAAGATGTAGTAGTAATCGCCTATCTTATAGCCGTGATATCCTTCGGCACGCAGTCCACGTGAGGGGTTGTCGGCTTGAGTATAGTCGAGTATCTTCTTCCGTTCGCCCAGCTTCACGCCTCCTTTTCCGTCCGAGAAGATTTCGCACAGATAGGCCTGATGCTCCTGCAGGCTGTAGTTGGGGTGAACGACGTACTTCTTGCACTCCCGGCCGGTGTCTTCGAACAGCAATCCGGGGTCGTAGCACATATCCACCACGTTGCGGTGCCAGAGACCCCGTTCGATGTCGGTGGTAGTGAAGATGTAAGACTTTTGGGTGGTATTGCATGATACGATGAGGTAGAACCGCCCCTCGTACTTGTCATAACGCAGGTTGGCTGCCCACGAGCCTTTCGCGTAGTCGTTTTGGCCATTCTTCAGGGCGAAGGCATCCGTCTCCTCCAGCTGGTCGTGGGCATATCCCGCTACCGACCAGTTGACCAGGTCTTTACTTTTCATGATGGTACAACCGGGGGAGAAGTGCATGGTGGTGCTCACCATATAGAAGGTGTCATCTACGCGAATCACGCATGCGTCGGGTACGTCGGCCCACAATACGGGATTCTGGAATGTTCCGTTGCCCAGGTCACGCGATGTCTGTGCCCCCATTGTGGCAACAACTAAACAGAATAACAGGGATAAAATGTTTTTTTTCATAAGGTATGGAATCTGATAATGGTTACGGAATTAGCTGGGAGTGTGCGGGTGGTACGGGGACCGCTGACGTGCATCTGTTCCTTCACGGGAGTCACTTTGTGCGGCTCGTCTAACGAGTTCTCGTCGGTAGCGTTGGCCGAGGTCAGTACGGTGACGTCTGCTTGGGGTGACAATCGGTCTGCACCTTGCAGCAGGATGGAGGTGCTGACTGCCTTCTCTCCGGCATTGACTACCTTGACAATGATGTCGCCCGTCCGCTCGTCCAGGGCGGCACTGCTGCAGATGGCTTGCCGGTTGCAGTCGGCGAGCGAACTCTCTTGTATCAGTTCTCCGTCAATGTAGCCGCGCACTCGCATGGGTGATACCTCCAGACGGATGTCGTACCAGCGTCCTTCCTCTATCTGGTAGGTCAGGCTCTTCGAGTCCATCAGCGTCTTCAGTTCGTTGATGGAGTTGGTATATCCGCCGATGTCCCAGCGGACACGGTTGTTCTGTCCGTGCCGATGGTGGAAGTAGATTTGGAATCCGTTCTCACCGGACAGCTTGCGGGCCTTCAGCGTGATGACATACTCCGTCCACTGGTCGCTGCCTGTAAAGGCGGTTACTCCTGTGGCATAAGAGGCCTGACGCAGCACACCGTTGCTCACGCTCCAGTCTCCTTGCCCTATCTTTTCCCAATCGTTGATGTTCTGTTGAAAGTCGTTGGCATAGAGTACCTTCCCCTGTGGTGTGGTGACCTTCAAATCTTTGAATTCGGCACTGTTCTTCCAGGTACCCAGACCGATGCCTCCCCGGCTCTCGGGCAGACTGACCACAGGGCCGCCCTTTACTGTGACGGGCAGGTTCTGCGTGCCCTGGTTCTCGGCAAACAGCTGCTGCACATAGTAGCTGGGCAGTCCGTACCAGCGGTGGCTGTCGTAGTTGATAAGGTTGATGGGCCAGCGTTGGTGCTTTACGTTGCAGAAGAGGGGAGCGTAGGCTGCCATGGCTACCAGGTCGGAGTTACGCTCCAGTCCGGTCATGAAGGCGGCTTCGCCCACTGCGCCGCGCAGGTTTCCCCGTCCGGTGCCGCCTGTCACGGCATATTCACCGATGAAGATTTTCGAACCCTCTTCGCGACTGCGCTTGTCGTACATGTTGGCGTTCAGGATGAACCAGTCGGGCGTGTTGTAGTAGTGTTCGTCCACTAAGGCCGGAGTCGGCAGGGTGGGGTGTGAGCCGGCCCAGTCGTTGGCCACAATCTGCATTTCGGGGTAGCGGGCCTTGATGGCCTGGGACATCAGTTCGAAGTTGCGGAAGTAGATGTGTCCGTAGTTCTCGTTTCCTATCTCGATGTACTTCAATCCGAAGGGCGCGGGATGTCCGTTTCGGGCACGGGCAGCTCCCCATACGCCGGTGACGGGTCCGTTGGCATATTCAATGGCATCCAGTGCATCCTGTATCCATTGGTCAAGCTGCTCGGAAGGAATCGTCTCTTTGTGCGATACACCGGCATTGATGCAGAACAGCGGTTCGGCACCCAGGTCTTCGGCCAGTTGCAGGTATTCGTGGTAGCCAATGCCGTGCGAGGCCTTATAGCCCCACAGGTTCCAGAGCGGGATGCGGTGGTCTTGTGCTCCGATGGTCTGTTTCCATTGGTAACGTGTGGCCAGCTCTTCGCCTTCTACCCAGCAGCCACCGGGAAAGCGGAAGAAGGTAGGGCGCAGGTCGTTCAGGGCCATGCCCAAATCGCGGCGAACACCGCTTTTCCCCCACTTGTCGCGTGGCATCAGGCTGACCATATCCAGGTAAAGCGTACCCTTGCCGTTGCCGCTTATCTCCAGTCGGGCTTGGTGATGGGTGGCTGTTGCGGTCAGAGGCATCTGTATATATTGCCAGACATTGGTCGGCGCAGATAAGGCGCTTTGTGCCAGTACCTGTCCGTCGGCACCTGTCAGTCGGATGCCCAACGAACCTTCGTAAGGCGTCTGGTCGCTCTTGCGCAGTGCTATCTGGAAGTCATAGGTAGCTCCTTTCTCGATATTCATCCCCCAATATCCGGGGTTGGTCACCGTAAATGCACCATTGGCCTCTATCCGCAGAAACTGTCGGTTGTTGGGGTTCAGCGGCATCTCGGGTGCCTCCATCTTGTTCAGGTCTGCTTTGGCCACCTCTATGTGGCTCCGTCCGGGCTGGCACTGCCAGAAGCAGAGGGTGTCCGCGTCTTCAAATGAGCGGTTGCGTACCAGTTCGGGATAGAGTCCTCCGTCTACTGCCAAGTTGATATCTTCCAGAAAGATACCGAATAGGATAGGCGATACGGGGTGATCAGGGTGATTGACATCCACGGTAAGGATGGCTTTCTGTGCAGTGATAGGTAGTGAAGCCAGCATCATGCAGCCAAGTAGAATCTGTTTGTTCATGTTACTTATATGTTTGATGGTTCTTATTTAGTGCTTGTTTGTCATTTAAGGTTCGCAAATCTACGACTTATTTTGGTATCTTCCTATTTTTTAGACAGTTTTTTCAACTTAGGAAGTAGGGATTTTGAATAATGGACAATTCACTCTATATTTGCAGGAAGTTTGTCCTTATATAATATAATGGTATGAAAAAGGTAAGATTCCCGTTTCGGTGGTTGAAGGGTTGGTGGATGTGCCTCAGTATGGCATGTGTATGGTGTCTGTCCGGTTGTCAGGAAGAGAACCGGATGAATCTGTCCGGTGAGTGGAGATTGACGCTCGACGGAGAGGAAGAGTCGTGTGTGGTATCGCTGCCGGGTACTACAGACACGAATCGGAAAGGGGTGCCCAATGCTGACAAGACGGAGACAACGCACCTGTCGCGTCTTTATTCCTATAAAGGAAAGGCCTTCTATAGCCGGGATATCGAAATCCCGCAGGGATGGAGTGATGCAGACATCTACCTTTTCCTGGAGCGCACCAAACCGACAGATGTATATGTAGACGACAGTCTGCTGAGTCAGGCCGACAACATCTCCACACCGCAGATTCACTGTATAGGCAGGCTCTCGGCCGGTCGGCATAAGCTGACCGTCATGGTGGACAACTCCAGCCGCGTGCCCCGGCAAATCTATGCCAGCAGCCATGCCTATACCGAAGATACGCAGACCAACTGGAACGGCATTATTGGCGAAATCTATCTGCACAAGGGAACCCCGGCCAAACCGGCCTTGACGTACGAGGTGCTGCCTTGCTTCCGCAACTTCCACATCGAAGGGAAACACTTCTATGCCGATGGCAAGCGCATCTTTCTGCGCGGAAAGACGGACAATTGCGTGTGGCCTCTTACCGGCCATGTAGCCATGGATGAGCCTTCGTGGACCAATTACCTGCGCATCTGTAAGGAGTACGGCATCAATCACCTCCGTTTCCACTCTTGGTGTCCGCCCGAAGCGGCCTTCGTCGCGGCAGACAAGTTGGGCATCTATATGCAGCCCGAACTTCCTTTCTGGGGCGATTTCAATCCAAAGGATACCATTCTGATGAACTTTCTGCACAAGGAGGGAGAGGCTATTCTGCGTACCTTCGGTCACCATCCCTCGTTCGTCATGTTCGCATTAGGCAACGAGTTGTGGGGTGACATCGCGGCCATGGGTCGTTTTGTAGCCGACTTCCGCCGGATGGCACCGGAGAAATGCTATACGCTCGGTTCCAATTACTACTTGGGCTATCAGGGGGTGAAACCCGAGATGGATTACTTCGTGACCTGCCGCGTAGGCGGAGAGGGGTGGGGCAACTATCACACGCACACGCGCGGCTCCTTCTCCTTTGCCGATGCAGAGGATGGCGGCATACTGAACCACTTCTATCCCAATACAGAGGTTACTCTGCAAGAGGGGTGCTCGCTGAGCAGTGTGCCTGTTATCAGTCATGAGACGGCACAGTTTCAGACTTATCCCGACTATGACGAGATACAGAAATACACGGGTGCGCTCTATCCTTATAATATGGAGGTATTCCGCAGCCGTCTGGAGAAAGCCGGTATGCCGGACCAGGCCAAGGATTTCCATCTTGCTTCCGGACTTTGGTCGCTGCAGCTCTATAAGGCAGACATCGAACTCGACCTTCGCACCAGGGATATGGCCGGATTCCAGCTGCTCGACCTGCAGGACTATCCCGGTCAGGGTAGTGCCTACGTAGGCATACTCGACGCCTTTATGGATACCAAGGGACTCTGTACACCCGAAACGTGGCGGCAGTGGTGCTCGCCTGTAGTGCCTCTTGCCATTCTGCCGAAGTATTGTTATCGGGCAGACGAACCGCTGGAGGTAGGCGTACAGGTGGCCAACTATGGAGGCGAGTCGCTGAAGGGTAAGCAGGTGCGTGTCGCGTTGTATGATGAAAAAGAGGAGCAGCTGATGAAGGAGCAGCTGCTCACCGTAGCTACCGGGGATATGGGTCTGATAGAGGTGGGGAATGCCTCCCTGCAGTGTGTCCCGTCTGACGAACAGCAGGCCCGGCGTCTGAATCTTCACATCGAGCTGACGGATGCTTCCGGTCTCATCGCCCGCAACAGCTGGCCCATTTGGGTCTATCCCGTCGTGCAGGATGTGGAGGAGGCCCGTCGGGAGGTGATTGTCACCCGTCAGCTGACCGATGCCGTCGGCCGTCAGCTGGAGGCCGGTGCCCGCGTACTCCTGATGCCCGACTCTACCCAGTATGGCCGCAATACGGTGGGACCACTGTTCACGACTGACTACTGGAACTATCGTATGTTCAAGACTATCTCAGAGAATAACGGGAAGCGCGTGTCACCGGGTACCTTAGGCATCCTTACCCGGCCCGACCATCCGCTGTTCCGTGATTTCCCTACCGAGATGCACACCAACTGGCAGTGGTATCCCGTGATTCGTGCCAGCCATCCGCTGATGTTGGACAATACAGGCCGCAACTACCGTCCCATCGTGCAGGTGGTGGACAATGTGGAGCGCAATCACAAGTTGGGGCTTATCTTTGAGTTCTCCGTCGGCAAGGGCAGACTCCTTGTTGTGATGAGCGATTTGGAACAGGCTTCCGGTTATCCTGAAGGCAAGCAGTTGCTCTTGAGCATCCTCCGTTACATGAATTCCGATGCCTTCGCTCCGGCGACCTCCGTCTCCCTCTCCGATTTCCGTCGGTTGATGACGATGGAGGTGGTGGAAGGAGAAATAGGCAAGCTGGACAACATCTCCCCCTATTGACCTGCGGGTCTCTGCCGTTGCAGTGGGGAAGCGTGATTTGTTTTTTCGCCGGAGATGCCGTAACTTTGCGAACTGTTTTTTTGTAAACCGTTTAAACTGAATATAGCAATATGAAAGCTTTATTACCTGTATTTTGCCGCCCGATGGGCTATTTTGTGATTGCGTTGGCCCTGTTCATGCCTTTCTTGATGCTGATGATGGGGCGCGTGACCGATTCCAATCTGCTGTTCTATAAGGAGTGCTCCAAACTGTTGATGATGATGGGTGCCCTGATGATTATCTTTGCACTGACCAAGGACGAGAGTCCCGAGACCGAACAGATACGCAACCGTGCGGTGCGCAATGCCATGTTCCTGACCGTGCTGTTTGTCTTTGGCGGTATGCTCTACCGGGTGGCTAAAGGAGACATCATGTCTGTAGATACCTCCTCGTTTCTGGTCTTCCTGATCTTCAATGTGCTGTGTCTGGAATTTGGGATAAAAAAATCGGTCGTTGATCGGCTTTTTAAACGGAAAGGTCGATAATTGGGCAAAAAAAGTTGAATTCGGATTAAACCTTTTTTGCCGGCAGGCGTCAAATGAAACAGTGTAAAACAGATTGTTTCAAGAAGAAAAACAGAGACGCATGAAAAGAATTATCACAGGGATGGCACTGTTGTTGGCAACGGTACTTTCCGCATTTTCGCAAACAAAAAACATTACCGTGTCGGGCCGTGTGCTGGAGGCGGAAACCAACGAACCTGCCATACAGGCCAATGTGCAGTTGCTCCAACTGCCCGACAGTACCTATACCACCGGTATAGCTACTACGGCACAAGGCTACTTCACCCTGCCGAAGGTCAAGGCCGGCAAGTATGTGCTGAAAATATCCTATATCGGATTCAAAAACAAACTGATACCCTTGCAGCTCGCGGCTTCGGCTCCGACCAAGAATGTGGGGACGGTGAAGCTGGAGACCGATGCCGTGATGCTGGCCGAAGCGGTGGTGACTGCCGAAGCACCCCAGGTGCAGGTGGTGGAAGATACGGTGGCCTACAACTCGTCGGCCTATCGTACGCCGCAGGGTGCCATGCTGGAGGAACTGGTGAAGAAACTGCCCGGTGCCGAGGTGGACGAGGACGGCAACGTGAAAATCAACGGAAAGGACATCTCTAAGATTATGGTCAACGGCAAAGAGTTCTTTGGCGGTGACGTGAAGACCGGTATGAAGAACCTGCCTGTCGATATGATAGACAAGCTGAAGACGTATGACAAGAAGTCGGACCTGGCACGTATCACCGGTATCGATGACGGTGAGGAAGAGACCGTGCTCGACCTGACCGTGAAGAAAGGTATGAATCAGGGCCTCTTTGGCAATATCGACCTCTCCGGAGGTACAGAAGACCGGTACATGGGACGTGCGATGGTCAATTACTTCCGCGACAAGACACAGGTGTCCCTGATAGCCGGTGCCAATAACGTCAACGATCAAGGTTTCTCCGGTGGTGGCGGCGGTCCTCGCTGGCGACGCAACAACGGTCTGACGGCTACCAAGGAACTGGGACTTAACTTTGCCACTGAAACGGAGAAGCTGGAGCTGGGAGGTAGTGTGCGTTACAACTACCGGGGCAACGATGCCATCAGCCGTGGATACTCCGAAAACTTCCTGAACAATGGCAGCAGCTCTTCTTTCTCCAACTCCAACTCGCATTCGCAAAGTTCGCAACAGGACTTCAACGCCGACTTCCGTTTGGAGTGGAAACCCGATACGCTGACCAACATCATCTTCCGTCCCAACGTAAGCTATACAAAGAGCCACTCTTATTCTGACTCGAAGTCGGCTACGTTCAACAGCGATCCCTTCCAGCTGTTTACCAGCCCCAACGATTCGCTTGGCAGCTGGATGATGTTGACACGGGCCGACTTGATAAACAGTGATGACCCGTTGAAAGACATCCTGGTGAATACCAACAACGCCCTGTCCAGCAGTGAGCGCAATTCGCTTTCGACCAATGCCACGCTGCAAATCAACCGCAAACTCAGCCCCAACGGACGTAACATCACCTTCCGGAGCCGGTTTGGTTACGGTGATTCAGACAACGACCAGTTCAGTTCGACCGATACCCGTTACTTCCAGACGGAGCAGGACGACAACCTGATACGTCGTTTCATCACCTCACCCTCCAACAACTACAACTACAGTGCCCAGCTGACGTATAGCGAACCTATCGCCAAAGCTACCTATCTGCAGTTCAGCTATCAGTTCCAATATAAGTATACCGAGAGCGACAAGAGCACGTTTGATTTGGCTTCACTGGGATGGCAGATGGGTGATGCGCTGCCTTCCGGTTACCAGAACTACAAGGATGAAGAACAGAGCAAGTACGCCGAATACAAGTACTACAACCACGAGGCGATGCTGGGCCTGCGCTTCGTGCGCCCCATCTATCAGTTGAATGTGGGTCTCTCCTTCCAGCCGCAGCACACGATCCTTTCCTATAAGAAGGGAGCCTACGAGACAGATACCGCACGCAACGTCTTCAACTTTGCGCCCAATATGGACCTGCGCATCCGTTTCTCCAAGGTCAGCCAGTTGCGTATGACCTATCGTGGACGTAGCAGCCAGCCCGGCATGGAGCAGTTGCTTCCCATTGAGGACAACTCCAACCCGCTGAACATCACCCGCGGTAATCCGGGTCTGAAACCGGCATTTACTCACAACCTGCTTTTCTTCTACAATACCTACAATGCCGACAAGCAACGAGGCATCTTCTCGCACGTCTTCTGGCAGATGACGCAGAACAGCATCAGCAACAAGCGTACCTACAACGAGGCTACCGGTGGATGGTTGAGCCAGCCGGAGAACATCAACGGCAACTGGAGTGCCTTCGGTATGTTTGGCATCAACTCGGCCTTGAAAAACAAGAAGTTCACCGTGGGCTCTTTCACGAATTTCAACTATGCCAACAACGTGGGCTACCTCTCTACCGGCCAGGAGTCGCAGAAGAATACCACTACCAACCTGACGCTGAACGAGCGGTTGAACGGTACCTACCGCAACGACTGGTTCGAGTTTGGACTGAACGGTAGCTTCTCGTATTCGGTGGAGAAGGACAAGCTGACGCCCAGCAACAACCAGGAACCTTACAACTTCTCCTACGGTGCTACGACCACCTTCAATCTGCCTTGGAGCATGAGCGTATCCACCAACATCTCCAACCAGAGCCGTCGTGGCTATGCCGACACCAGCATGAACCGTGACGAACTGATTTGGAACGCACAGCTTTCGCAGACCTTCCTGAAGGGAGCCGCTACCCTCAGCTTCGAGATGTACGACATTCTGAAGAAGCAGAGCAACATCACCCGCTCGCTGACGGCCAGCGGACGTTCGGTATACGAATACAATGGTGTGAACAGCTACTGTATGCTGCACCTTATCTATCGCCTGAACATCTTTGGCGGCAAGGCTGCCCGTGACAAGATGCGTCAGATGGGTCCCGGCTTCGGACCTGGCCCGGGAGGCCCCGGCAGACCCGGTGGCTTTGGCGGAGGCCGTCATCCGTTCTGATAAGGAGGCGGCAGGTGCTGCCTACAGGTGACAATACAGCAGAGGCACAAAGGTACGGACTCATCCAAGTACCTCTGTGCCTCTGTCATTTTCTTATGGTGCCGTGTGGCTCCTTACTTCGCGATGAAGGCCTCCACTTCGTCAATGTGATAGGGGATAACCTTGTCGCCCAGTACGCGGCATCCCTCTTCGGTAATCAGGATATCGTCTTCCAGACGTACGCCGCCGAAGTCCTTGAATTTCTCAACGGCATCGTAGTTGATGAATTCGGTGTGCTTCCCTTCCGAACGCCACAGGTCGATGAGGTGCGGGATGAAGTAGACACCCGGTTCGTCAGTCATCACGAATCCCGGCTGCATCCGGCGTCCGCAGCGCAGACAGTTGAGGCCGAACTGGGTAGAGGGCTGCACTTCGTCATCAAATCCTACATAGTTCTGTCCCAGTCCTTCCATGTCGTGTACGTCCATACCCATCATGTGTCCCAGTCCGTGGGGGAAGAACATGGCATGTGCACCAGCCTGTACGGCATCCTCGGTATTTCCCTTCATCAGGCCGATGGCTTTCAGGTGGTCGGTGATGACACGGGCTGCCGTGAGGTGGGCATCCAGCCACTTCAGTCCCGGCTTGGCCATGTCGATGACAGCATCGTGGGCAGCCTCTACGGCACCGTAGATGTCACGCTGGCGGGGCGAGAACTTGCCTCCGATGGGCGTGACGCGCGTGTTGTCCGAGCAGTAGCCGCTGTTGGTCTCGGCACCGGCATCGCACAGCATCAGCCGTCCGGCTTCCAGCTGGCGGGGCGAGGGATAGCCATGCTGTATCTCGCCGTGCATCGAGAGGATGCTCTGGAACGAGGTGGCACCCAGTCCGTTGGCAATGCCCTCAATCTTTCCGGCAATAAACTGTTCCGTAATGCCGGGGGCACACGTCTTCATGGCGGTGGTGTGCATCTCGTAGCCGATGGCCATGGCTTTCTCTATCTCTACAATCTCTTCGTCGCTCTTCACCGCTCTCAGGCTGACTACTGCCTTTATCAGTTCTACCGAGGCGTTGGCGCGGGTCTGCAGCGGGTGGATGCCCAGCAGGTCGCTGATCTGAATCATGTGATCGTGGCGGTAGGGTGGCAGGTAGTGGATGCGTTGTCCCTGGCTTCGTGCCTGGTCAATCATCTTCTGCAGTTCGCTCATGGGGGCAGAGTGCGCTACGCCCACTTCGTGTGCCAGGTCGTTCACAGAAGGAACGAAGCCAAACCAGATGATGTCATCAATGTCGATGTCGTCGCCAATCAGGTATTCGCGGTCGTTATCAATGTCGATAGCGCCTACCAGTCCCTCCCGCTTCTGTCCGAAGAAGTAGAGGAACGAACTGTCCTGGCGGAACTTGTACGCATTGGCGGGATAGTTGCGCGGTGCGTCGTTGTTGCCGAACATCAGCACCAGACCGCTGCCTACCAATTTCTTCAGCGCGTCTCTGCGCGCTACATAGGTTTCTTTTGCAAACATAATCTTATCTTAATTAGGTTGATGATACGTTGTTCTCACATTTCCACAAAAATAGGAAAATCTTTTGGGATGGCGAATCTTTCTTTTCGGTTTTTTAGCAGTATGGATGAAAAAATCATGGCATCCTTGGCGGGTACGGATGTTTTTCGTATACTTGCCGCCTGAATAATCATACGTTAGGACAATACAGATATGAACAGTGACAACAGTCAGGAGATGTTCCCGGTTGTGGATGAGCAGGGCAACATCACGGGAGCCGCTACGCGCGGCGAGTGTCATAGCGGCAGCAAGCTGCTGCATCCGGTGGTACACCTGCATGTATTCAATTCGAAGGGCGAACTGTACCTGCAGAAACGTCCTCAGTGGAAGGACATACAGCCCGGCAAATGGGATACCGCCGTGGGCGGGCATGTAGACCTGGGGGAGAGTGTGGAGATGGCCTTGAAGCGTGAAGTGCGCGAGGAGTTGGGCATCACCGACTTTACACCCGAGGCGGTGACCCGTTACGTCTTTGAGTCGGCCCGTGAGCGCGAACTGGTCTTTGTACACAAGACGGTGTACGACGGACCTGTCCGTCCCTCCGATGAACTGGATGGAGGGCGTTTCTGGACTCCCGAAGAGCTGAAAGCCAACATGGGGAAAGGCATCTTCACTCCCAACTTTGAAGGTGAAGTCCGGAAGGTCATCGCGTTGTGACGCTGCCTCTCTACGGCATCAGTAGTGACGAGTCACCGTAGCTCAGAAACCGGAAGTCGTGCGACAGGGCATAGTCGTAGATGGTGCGCCAATTGCCTTGCACAAAGGCCGATACCAGCAGCAGCAGCGTGCTTTGCGGTTGGTGGAAGTTGGTCACCATCGCCTGTACGATGCGGTATCTATATCCCGGTGCAATGATGATTTGCGTACTGGTGTGCAGTGCCTCCAGTCCATTGGCATCCAGGTAGGTCAGGATGGCTCGCAAAGCCTCGGTAGCCGGCGTGTCAGCCCATTCGGCAGACAGCTCGTACGGTTGCCATTGGCGGACGTGCAGTGCCTCGTCGGGTGTGTCGGGATGTTGCAGCAGCGCCACGCCGATGTGGTATAGGCTCTCCAACGTACGTACCGAGGTAGTACCTACGGCAATCGCCTTTCCGTCGTGAGCCAGCAGCCGCTCTATGGTATGACGGGTCACGGCGATGTACTCGGTATGCATCTCATGTCCCTCAATCTCTTCGCTCTTCACCGGTTTGAAGGTACCTGCGCCTACGTGCAGCGTCAGTTCCTCCGTTTCCACTCCCTTGGCATGCAACGCTTCCAGCACCCGTGGGGTGAAGTGAAGTCCGGCGGTAGGTGCTGCTACCGATCCTTTGATTTTCGAGTAGACCGTCTGATAGGTCTCCTTGTCACTCTCTTGCGTGTCGCGGTTCAGGTACGGTGGAATCGGCAGTTCGCCGAACACTTCCAGTATCTCGGCAAAGGTCACCTTCGGGTTGTCCCAGCGGAAGTCCACCCGGTGGCTGGTGCCTCGGTTCTCGCCTCGTGTGGCGGTCAGTGTCAGCAGTCGGCCTTTCACCTCTATCTCCCGGTGCAGCGTTTCCCCCTTCCATTTCTTCAGGTTGCCTATCAGGCATAGCCAGCCGCTCTGCTCCGTCTGCTGGAAGTTGAGTACATAGTCATTGGGTGCTATCGGTTCCAGACAGAATACCTCTATCAGTGCGCCGGTCTCCTTGCGGAAGTGCAGGCGTGCCTGTATCACCTTGGTGTTGTTCATCACCAGTAGGGCACCTGCAGGCAGGTAGTCGGGCAGCGAGGTGAATCGGTCTTCGCTGACGGTGCCCTGCCTGTATACCAGCAGCTTGGATTGGTCACGCACGGGCAATGGGAATTTGGCGATGCGTTCGTCGGGCAGCGGATAGTTGAATTCGCTGATATGGATATGTCTTGGGTCTTGGGTCATGATGCTAACGCTTATTTTGGCTGCGAAGGTACAACTTATTCTTGAAGTATGAAACAGATGGTCTGTGAAGAACATGCCCGTTATGCTGAGAAAATAGGTGTTTCCATAGGTTATCTGTTGGAAAGTTGTTATTTTTGTGGCATGAAATAACCGGTAACTTGTAACTCTATGCGTACTTCAACCCCTCGCAAGCGTATTCCCTACGGGATTATGGACTTTACCCGTATGCTGGGAGACAATTGTTATTACGTCGATAAGACCCGTTTCATCGAAGAGGTGGAGCAGGCCAACAGTTTCTTTTTCTATATCCGTCCGCGCCGTTTCGGCAAGAGTCTGACACTCTCGATGTTGCGCCACTACTACGACGTCAAGGAGGCCGACCGTTTCAAGGACTGGTATGAGGGACTCTATATCTATACCCATCCTACACCCGAGCGGGCAAAGTACTTGGTGCTGAACCTCAATTTCGCGTTGGTGAATGCGGAGTTAGGTAGCTATCAGCAGGCGTTGGATGCACATTGCTCCTTGCGCTTCAACTCTTTTTGCGACACGTATGCCGATTTGTTACCCGAAGGCACCAAAGAGGGTATGAACCAGCAGACCGGTGCTGTATCACAACTGGACTATCTGTGCGAAGTATGCGTTAAGAAGGGATTGTGGATCTATCTGTTCATCGATGAATACGACCACTTTACCAACAAGATACTCTCTTCGCCCGAGATGCTGGAAGCCTATAAAAGCGAGACGCATGGCACGGGTTATCTTCGTCTCTTTTTCGACACGGTCAAGGGTGGAACCGACCGTGGTATCCGTCGTTGCTTCATTACGGGAGTCAGTCCGGTGACGCTCGACGACATGACCAGCGGTTTCAACATAGGCACCAACTACAGCCTCTCACCTCAGTTCAACGAAATGACCGGCTTTACGGAGGCCGAGGTGCGGGCCATGCTCGACTACTACGCTACCACTTGCGAGTTTCACCATACGACTGACGAACTGATAGCCTTGATGAAGCCGTGGTATGATAACTACTGTTTCGCCAGGCAGCGTTATGGTCGTACTACGATGTACAACACGTGCATGGTGCTTTATTTCGTCGATAACTATATTCGTAACGGAGGCCAACTGCCCTGCAGTATGCTGGAAGACAATGTCCGCATTGATTACGAGAAGCTGCGTATGCTCATCCGTAAGGACAAGGAGTTTGCCCACGATGCTTCCATTATCCAGACGTTGGCCGAACAGGGCTATGTGACCGGTCAGTTGAAAACCAGTTTCCCTGCCGAACAAGTCACGGCATCCGACTGCTTCATCAGCCTGCTTTTCTACTTTGGTATGCTGACCATAGGAGGAGAGATTCGAGGAAAGAGCAGTTTTGTCATCCCCAACCAAGTGGTGCGCGAGCAACTTTTTAACTACCTGCTCGACACGTACAACGAGATAGACCTGCAATTCAAACGTGAAAAGCAAATCGATCTGGCGGCCGATATGGCCTTTGATGGCGATTGGAAATCCTACTTCAACTACATTGCCGAGTGCCTCAGCCGCTTTGCTTCGCAACGCGACCGGCAGAAGGGGGAAGCCTTCGTACATGGCTTCTCGCTGGCCATGACGGCACAAAATCCCTTCTACCGTCCCGTCTCCGAGATGGATACCCAGTCGGGCTATGCCGATCTGTTCCTCCATCCGCTCCTTGAAATCTACAAGGAGATGCAGCACAGCTACGTCATCGAGCTGAAGTATGCCAAGGGACGCGAGCCGCAGGAGCGTGTGGAGCAACTTCATCAAGAGGCTATCGGGCAGGCCATCCGCTATGCCGCTACCGATACGGTTCAGCAAGCCATCGGACACACCACGCTCCACCGCCTTGTAGTGGTGTTCCACGGCATGGAAATGGCCGTTTGCGAAGAGGTTTAATCTCTTTTTTCTTGTTCTGTCGGCATATAGTCACGATTTATGCCTACCTTTGCGCCACGAAACAGAAAAAGACTATGGTAAAGATAGGAGATAAGGTGCGTTTCCTCAGCGAGACGGGAGGGGGCACCGTGACAGGCTTTCAAGGGAAGAATATTGTGTTGGTTGAGGATGCCGATGGCTTTGACATCCCCATGCCGGTAAATGAGTGCGTGGTGATAGAGACGGACGACTACAACATTCCGACTCCCGCCGCCAAGGCTGCGGCCAAGCGACGGCAAGAGGAGGAGCAACGGACCGCAAAGCCGGCATCGGCTCCGTTGCATACTCCGGCTCCCGAAGCCGCCTACGGTGCGGCACCTCGGAGGGCGGATGCTCCCCGGCAGCCGCAACTCTCTGTCTATCGGCAGCCGGAGATGAAGGGCGGTGATGTCCTCAATGTGCTGCTGGCCTTTGTGCCCGAGGACATCAAGGCGGTGAGTACCACTCCCTTTGACGCCTATCTGGTGAACGACAGCAACTATTACCTCTACTATACCTACCTCAGTGCCGAGGGCAAGGCCTGGAGTGTGCGCTCGCACGGCCTGGCCGAGCCGAACACCAAGCTGCTGTTAGAGACCTTTGAGAAGGCCGAGTTGAACCACCGCGAACGGGTGGCGGTGCAGTTGGTTGCTTTCAAGGACAACCGCTCTTTTGCGCTGAAGCCTGCCGTGAGTGTAGAGCTGCGCATCGATGTGGTGAAGTTCTACAAGCTGCATACCTTCCAGCCTACCGACTTCTTCGAGACACCGGCCTTGACCTACGATGTAGTACGCGACGACCAGCCCGCCCGTCAGGTCTATGTGTCGGCTGAAGAGGTGCAGGCAGCCTTGATGCAGAAGCAGCGCGTCGATGCTCCGGCCAAGCCGCAGGCTGCCGGCAAGCGGGATGGGGGCAAGAACGGCATCGTTGAGGTAGACCTGCATATCGGTGAACTGCTGGACGATACCCGTGGCATGAGCAACAGCGAGATGCTCAACTACCAGCTCGACAAGTTCCGCGAAGTGATGGAGAAGTACAAGCAGAAACGTGAGCAACGCATCGTCTTCATCCACGGTAAGGGCGACGGTGTGCTGCGCAAGGCCATTCTGAACGAGTTGAAGCGCAAGTATCCCGCCTGCCGCCATCAGGATGCCTCCTTCCAAGAGTACGGCTTTGGTGCGACGCTGGTCACCATCAAATAGCCTGATTGACAAGAAACTCCGTACGCAAGTGAGGAAGACACTCTGCAAGGAGGCCCGTTGAGTCCTCTCCTAAGCAACAAGTCCATTTTTGTCGCGATAGTGATATACTTGTCCGTCAAGAGCCTCGGCATAAACACGCAAGTCACGCACTGCCATGGTCTCGAATAGCAATCCAAAGGTGTTGGGATCATCCAACAGGTCGTCAGGACCAAGCCCCAGTGCCGCCGCTGCTATAGATGAATCGGTGAAATATCGGGTGTCGCCGGTGCGTATGGCTGTTTTTGACCTGAGGTTAGGATTCCATGCCGCCATATCCTCGATGACAAAGATGCGTTTCAAGGCATTTATATATGAAGCGACGGTAGCCTCGGTAGTGTCGGATGCCTCGTTTGCCTTGATGTCTGCAAGGATGGTACCTACGGACACCTGCGCCCCTTGATGACGGGAATAGGAACGCATTCCTGATTCCCAAAGTGACATGGTGCGCATCTGTTTTTCTATTCAGCAGCAAATATACCAACGATTATTGACATTCAATATATTAAAAGCTAAAAAAATGTTTTATTATGGTGTTTGGCCGTTTCAATCACTTTTGTTCACTCCGCCAACGGATATCGTTAATAATACATAACATTAACAATTTTCCAAACTTATTCCATTTTTCTTATCAATAACAGAAGATATTTTTATACTTTTGCACCCGGATTCCTCAGCCTTGTTGCCGGGGAGTCCGGGACATGCAGAAGGTTCAGTGTGTTGCTGCCCTCTTCTCCTGTCCCCTCTTTAACCTTGTTCTGTGTAGGATAGGTTAAAATCATCGGTATGGAATTGAACGGCAAGACCATTGATGATGCGCAATGCAGCCCAGAGGGTGGGTCAAGCCCTCCACGCACCGGGCTTACCCCCGATGCCCTCCCCGAAGTTCAACCGCCCGTTCAGGCAGCGAACTCACCAACAGGGGTGTCCACCAAATGCACCCTGTCGGCATCTGTGTTCTCCAAGTCCGGACCGCGTTGGTATGTACTTCGTGCCACCTACGGGCGTGCGGAGCAGAGTTTCGAGTACCTCTCTGCGCATGGCATCGAGGCCTTCCATCCCACCATCCGTGTGGTTCGGATGGTCAACGGCAAGCGCCGGAAGGTGAAAGAGTCGCGCCTGCCCAATATCCTGTTTGCCCGCAGTACCGAGCAGATTCTCAAGACCTACGTCTACGACAATGTCAATCTCCCTCATCTCCGCTTCTACCACCGCTATATCGGTCTCGGCCAGCGCGTCCGTAGGGAGCCTCTCATCGTCCCCGACTGTCAGATGGAGTCGCTCAAGATTATCTGTTCGCACAAGGATGCCGACAACGTCCTTGTCCCTCAGGGTGACTATCGGTTTGAAAATGGGGAGACGGTCATCATCACCGATGGCGATTTCAAGGGAGTCATCGGCAAGGTAGCACGTTATTGCGGACAGCTCCGCGTGGCGGTCATCATCGAGGGGATTCTCACTATCGCCACCGCCTACGTCCCCCGAGGCTATCTGCGGCCCTACACGCAGTCCGACGATTCGTGACCTTGCAAGCCGTTCCGAAAGCGGATGCGATTCCCGGTCATAGGATAGATGTCTTTTAAAACAGCCAACTGTCGAATCGTTTTTTTTCATAGGCTCTTTGAATTTACAGATATACTTTGTATTTTTGCCAAAAATACAAGAATTATGGCAACCTCAACAATTTTAGGACAGGCAGAGATAACTATCAATGTATCTGACATGTCGGTGGCAAATGACATCCGCAGACTCTTGAAAAGAGTCAGTGGCATCACTGACATCAAGGTGCGCAGAACCAAGAGCGAGGTTGAACTTTCGCTTGATGAGGCTCATTCTGGTAAAGTAACTCATTGGGATAGTGTTGACGATTACTTCAATACCTTGTTGTCAAAATGAAGTATAACTGCTTCTCATAATGACTGCTACAGGTTCGCATTCAGATCTTTTCGGTAAAAATAGAAGATAAGAATCTCCTCAGATTCGTGCCCCCCTTTATATCCGCCTTATTCTTATATAGAATAGGGTAGAAGACTTTTCACATCATGCAAGCAAAACAAACAATATATCGTAATGAAGAAAGCATTGATTACCGGAGTCACCGGCCAGGACGGCTCCTATCTCTCCGAGTTCCTTATCGCCAAAGGCTATGAAGTACACGGCATCATCCGCCGTTCATCCGTAGACTATCGCGAGCGCATCGCCCATCTCGAAGGCACCCCCCATTTCCATCTGCACTATGCCGACATGTCCGACTCCATGTCCCTGGTCAAGCTTGTGGACAAGGTACGTCCCGACGAAATCTACAACCTGGCCGCCCAAAGCCATGTACAGGTCAGCTTCGATTCCCCCGAGTTCACAGCCGATGTCGATGCCGTAGGCGTGCTCCGCATCCTCGAAGCCGTACGCGCCAATCACTTAGAGAAGACCTGCCGCATCTACCAGGCCTCCACCTCCGAGCTCTATGGCAAGGTAGAGGAGGTTCCGCAGAACGAGCAGACCCCGTTCCATCCCTACAGCCCCTATGCCGTGGCCAAGCTCTACGGCTTCTGGATAGTCAAGGAGTACCGCGAGGCCTATGGCATGTTCTGCTGCTCCGGCATCCTCTTCAACCACGAGTCCGAGCGTCGGGGCGAAACCTTCGTCACCCGCAAGATCACGTTGGCCGCCGCCCGCATCGCCCAAGGCAAGCAGGAGTGCCTCTACTTAGGCAACCTCGACTCCCTGCGCGACTGGGGCTATGCCAAGGACTATGTAGAGTGCATGTGGCTCATCCTGCAGAACGACCGTCCCGAGGACTTTGTCATCGCCACCGGCGAGCAGCACACCGTCCGCGAGTTTGCCACGCTGGCTTTCCGTTATGCCGGCATCGAGCTTCGTTGGGAGGGGCAGGGCATCCACGAGCAAGGCATCGATGTCCGCAGCGGCAAGGTCGTGGTAGCCGTGTCCGAAGACTTCTATCGCCCCACGGACGTAGTCAACCTCTGGGGTGACCCCACCAAAGCGAAAGAAAAGCTCGGCTGGAACCCGCAGACCACCTCGTTCGAGGAGCTGGTGCGGCTGATGGTTGCCCACGACATGCAGAAGGTAGCTGCCGACCATGTGGCCAGCGTCATGCGTACCAACCTGGCCGAATACTTGGAGAAAGGAATCGTAAAGTAATAGGCAAGTTTCTTGATTATGGAAGCGAAAATGTCTATGGAAAGTATATATAGGTTGTTATCATCCTTGACTGACGCCAATAAAAGATGGTTGGCAGATCATCTTTATGAGGATTTGGGTGAATCCAAAAGAAGAGTCAGGAGGTTGTCCCTTACAGATGAGGAGTTAGCCGAGAAGCTCGCAGTATTCCCTGATTGGGATTCAAGAGAGCATGCCGATTTGTCATCTGTTGATTATTCTCAATACAAGCCCTATACATCAACCAAGACAAAGGAAATCATCTCTAAATGGCTATGAAATCGGTAGGACAACGAGAATCGGACCGACATACGCTAAATGTTGTACAGACGAGCATAAGGCCAAACTTGCTTGGCTTTATCGAGTACAGCCGATATTCATAAAATAATATTACCACAATCACTTATATGTCTACAGCCAATAGAGTGATTAAGAATACGGGATGGTTGTATGCCAAGATGGCAATAACCATGTTCGTCTCCCTCTATACCACCCGCCTTATCCTCAACGGTTTGGGCGCAGCAGACTTTGGTATATTTAATATTGTGGGTGGTGCCATCTCCATGCTCGGTTTTCTCAATGCCGCTATGGCCAGTGCCACGCAGCGTTTCATGTCCTATTCCGAAGGCGAAGGGAATAAGGAGAAGCAAAAATATATCTTTAATATTAGCGTTGTTCTTCATGCTTCGATATCTGCCATAATCGCCCTGATATTGATTTTTGCCGGATATTTCTTTTTCAACGGACTGCTCAATATTCCGTGCGAGCGAATCGACGCAGCCAAAGTAGTATATGCAAGCCTTATAGTCAGCACTGTACTTACTGTTATTAACGTTCCCTATGACGCTGTAATGAATGCTCATGAGAACATGAAGTATTACGCCCTAATCGGTATCTTTGAGTCGTTGCTCAAACTGTCTATAGCTTTCGCCTGTGTCTATACCACTTACGATAAGTTGATAGTTTATGCTATTCTCATGGCATGCATCCCTATTGTTACCTTAACCATAATGAAAGTCTATTGTCACCGCCATTATGCAGAGTGTGTGATAAATCCTGTAAAATATTGGGATAAAAGATTGATAAAAGAAATGACTGCTTTCGGTGGCTGGGGACTAATAAGTACTAGTTCTGCTTATTTGACGATGCAGGGTATGAATATTCTTCTGAATATGTTCGGAGGCGTTATAGTTAATGCAGCACATGCAGTAGCAAATCAGTTGGCTGGTCAACTCATGGCGTTTTCAAATAATATGATAAAAGCTCTCAATCCTGTGTTGGTTAAGCGTTGTGGATCAGGAGATAATAAAAAGATGCTGGAAGCGGCACTTACTGGAAATAAAATGTCGTTTCTGATTTTTTCTTTCTTTGCCGTTCCATTCATAGTGGAAGCACCAACAATACTCCGATTATGGCTTAAAGAGGTTCCTGAATG
The DNA here is from genome assembly GCA_051875915.1 of Bacteroides sp. Classification (GTDB taxonomy): domain Bacteria; phylum Bacteroidota; class Bacteroidia; order Bacteroidales; family Bacteroidaceae; genus Bacteroides. Next base: position 453 of record JBJEHI010000001.1, on the reverse strand, counting down.
GTCTGTTTTATTTGTGAGATTGGTATTTATTAGGCAGATGATAAGCCAGTTGTTTGTTACTTTAGAAACTTGCATTTCAGCCACTGGAAGGATTAAAAATACTACGATTATAAATTCAATAATATGGATATTTCCATTAGTAACGGGTTACATTATGTATAAGGCTGGTGCACCAATCTATACAATATACATATTGCTCATCATTATGAATTTCATGCGAATGAGCAATTCATTGTATTTCTGTAAAAAAATGTGCCAACTTGAAATAAGCGACTATGCTCGAAGTGTGATGTTGCCATGCTTTGCACAAACACTTGTGCTTTTCGGTGTCCTCATATCACTTTGCGCTTTAATGGAGTCGGGCATTTGTTCGATGTCCATTGTTCTTGCTATATCTTTTATTAGGTATAGGCGTTTAGACCGCACTGTTAATTGTTTGAATTTAAGCGTATT